>JAEWBF010000035.1 GCA_023391285.1 Verrucomicrobiota bacterium | reverse complement strand
TGGAGGGTGGGGGGATGGTGGAAGCGGCGAGAAGGTCGGGGTAGCGGGGGGCTTCGTATTGCGGTTGCCAGAGGTAGATCGCGCCGGTGATCGCGAGGAAGGTGGCGAATGGGGCAACGAGGAGGCCGGCGAAAAAGTGCCAGCGCCAGCCGGCGCGGTAGAGGGCGGAGGGGGCGGGCGAGTTAGGCGGGGAGGGAGTGGGGGAAGGCATGGAGAGGGGAGGCGTTTTGAACACACCCCGCCCTTCGGGCACCCCTCTTGATAGAGGGGACTTTGGCGGGGGGAGGTGAGGGGGAGATTTGGGGGAAGTTGAGAAGGCGGGAGGAACGGCGGGTTGGGGACAACCCGCCCTACCTACCAGCGGTATTCGAGGCCGGCGTAGAGGGAGCGGGTGTCGCCGGGGAGAAATTGCGGTTGGTCGGTGGACGCGGCGGATTCGATCACGCCGGTGGTGGCGGCGTAGTGCTTGTTGAATACGTTGCGGGCTTCGAGGAAGCAGGCGACGCCGCGGGACGGGCGATAGCCGCAGCGGAAGCCGGCGATCGCATAGGCGTCGGCGGCGAAGGTGTTGCGGAAATCAATGTAGGTTTTTTTTGGAGACCACTCAAAGGTGGGGCCGGCGTAGAAGTGAGAAGGGGTTTCCCAGGTGAGTTCGCCGCGGAGGAGGTGGGGCGGGAGGCCGGCGAGGGTGTTGTTGGCGTAGAGGGGGTCGTTGTCGAATTTGAGGCGGTTGTAGGTCCAGGCGGTGCGGAAGACGAGGCGGTGGACGGAAGAGGGGGGCGAGATCCAGGAGGTGCCGAGGAGGTCGAGTTCGACGGCGAGTTCGATGCCTTGGTGGAGCGTGTCGCGGGCGTTGACGGTGGCGGCGGGAGTGGCGGGGTTGTTGTCGTGATCGAGCGCGAGGAGTTCGTGTTCGAGGGCGGCGTGATAGAGGGAGAGGTCCCAACGGAGCGGGCCGTGGGTGCCGCGGGTGCCGAGTTCGAAGGTCGTGGCGGTTTGGGCGTGGCGGGCGGTGTTGAGCGTGAGCGTTTCGCTGAAGGATGGCGGTTCGTAGCTGGAGGAGATGTTCGTGTAGAGTTGAAGATTGGCGGTGTCGTAGCGGAGGCCGAGTTTCGGCATGAGGCGGTGGTAATCGAAGGCGTAGTCGGGAGTGGGGCCGAAGGTATGGGCGTTCTCGCGTCGGTTGGCGGCGGCGCTGGCGCCGAAGACAAAAGTGAAGCCGCGGGCGAGCGTGAGTTGATCTTCGATGAAGGCTTCGAGGTTGGTGGCGGTTTGGGTGGCGGAGGAGACGAGCGTGGTGCGGCGACCGGCGGTGTTGGTGAAGTTGGCGGCTTGGGTTTCGCCGCGGTTGAAGAGGACGCCGGCGCGGAGGAGGTGGGCGTGGTCGGCGAAATGACCGGTGTGGGTGATGAAGGCGCCGAGGAGGACGTCGTTGGAGAGCTGGTCGATGACTTGGAAGATCGGGTGATCGAGATCCTTGTAGGACCAGGCGGCGGTGATGTTCCACGTCGTGTCCCCGGTGCGAACGGTGGTTTTGCTGGCGAGCCGGAGAAGGTCGAAGTCGCGTTTTTGGTGGAGGGCGATGTTGCCAGGGTTGGCTTGGGAAGGGGTGGTGTTGAGCTGGGCTTTGGTGAGGTTGCCGGGAAGTTCGGAATCGGTGCGGACGGCGGTGAGGAAGAGGCGCGTTTCGGCGGTCGGCGAGTGGCGGAATCCGAAGTTGGAGAAGAGGCGGTAATTTTCCTGGCGGGCGTGGTCGCGAAAACTGTCCTGCGAAGAGCGAGTGAAGGATGCGTAGGCGTCGAGGTCGCCGCGGATGCCGCCGACCGCGAGGCCGGTGCGGAGGTAGTTCCAGGAGCCGAGTTCGAGGCGGGCGAAGTAGGGTGGATCGAGACGGCCGGTGCGGGAGACGTAGTCGATGGCGCCGCCGAGGGTGGAGGCGCCGAGGGCGAGGGCGTTGGCGCCGCGCCACACGCTGACGTGGGCGGCGGCGAGAGGTTCGATCGCTTGCATGTCGAAACCGCCGTCGGCGAGGTTGAGCGGGATGCCGTCCTGAAGGATGCGAAGGCCGCGGCCGTGGAACGTGCGTTGGAGGCCGGAGCCGCGAATGGAGAGGCGGGCTTCGTCGGAGCCGAAGCGGGATTGCGCGATCACGCCGGGCGAGAGAAAAAATGTGTCCTCGAGCGTGGAGGCGCGGCCGCGGAGGAAGCGGGCGGCGTCCACGAGTTCGGTGGCGCCGGGGGTGAGGCGAAGTTCGGCGGCGGTCGCGGCGAAGGTGTTGACGGTGAGGCTGGGCGTGCGTTCGGCGATGACGTCGAGGGGCGCGAGTTGGACGAGAGGTTCGCTGGCGTTGACGAGGGGCGTGAGGGCGAGAGGGAAGAGAAGGAAGGAGGAGAAAGATTTCATGAGATGCACGGGTGTGTGGTGGGTGCGCACGGATGTGCGAGTGCGGGGGTGCGCGGGCTCGAAGCATTGCGATGGTGCGCACGCGGAGCGGCGGGGTCGGGAGACCCCGCCCTACAAAGGCGGCGCGGCTTAGGCGGCGCGCGGTGGCGGGACGGGCGGGGCGGCGCGTTCGGAGAACGGAACGGCGGCGTGGTCGAAAACCGACGAGGAGAAAGAGGGAGCGGCGACGACGGGGGTGGGAACGGGCGCGAAGACCAGAAGGACTTTGCCGTCGAGTTTACCGCCGGGGATGGCGGCGGCGGACGTTTGTTGTTTCGCCGTGGATACGGCGGAGCAGACGCCGCACATGTTTTCCGGCGTGAACGTGAGCCGGATGGCTTCGGCGAGGGGAACGGTCTGCGAGTAGGTCGCGATCATCCGGCCCCAGGCGAACGTCTGCACCAAATCCCAGTGGCTGCCGGTGGCGAGGAGCCAGGCGGCGAGCGTGAGGATCAGGGAGATGCGGCGGCGCATGAACGTGCGAAGGTGTCGCGAACGAATCCGGGAGAGGCGGCGGCGCAAGCGTTTAGTGGGTGTTGCGCGATGGATGCGAGCGCGCGCGAAAACGGCCCGCCGGGGACGGCTCGCCCTACCAGCCCGACGGGGACGGCGGGCTCCACCTTAGCGGACGGTGCGGAGTTGGATCGCGTCGATGAGGCGGTCTTGGGCGAGGATGTCGGTGGCGACGATGAGTTTGTCGCCGGGCGTGATGCGGCCGGCGTGGCGCAGCAGGGAGATGGCGTTTTCGATGGTGACGTTGGGGTCGGTATCGAAGTGGAGTTGAAACGGCTCGACGGCGCGGAGGATGCGGAGCTGGCGGAGGAGTTGAACGTGCGGCGTGAATGCGAAGATCGGCGCGGCGTTGGGGCGGAGGGCGGCGAGGCCGTGGGCCATGAAGCCGTGGCGGGTGAAGGTGAGGATCTTCGAATGCGGGATTTCGTTCGCGAGGACGGCGGCCGAGTGGAGGAGTTTCATCTTCTCCGTGGCGAACACGGCGGGTTCGTCGCGGTTGGGATCGTTTTCGGATTCGATGCGGCGGGCGATCTTGTCGAGCATCTGCACGCATTCGAACGGGTATTTGCCGACGGTGGTTTCGCCGGAGAGCATGACGCAGTCGGCGCGCTCGTAGACGGCGTTGGCGACGTCGGTGATTTCGGCGCGCGTGGGGACCGGCTGCGAGATCATCGACTCGAGCATGTGCGTGGCGACGATGACGGGGCGGCCCTGGGTGAGGCAGGCGCGGACGGCTCGGCGCTGGATGACGGGAAGGTCTTCGAACGGGCACTCGATGCCGAGATCGCCGCGGGCGACCATGAGGCCGTCGCAGGCTTGGACGATTTCGTCGAGGTTGGAGATGGCGGATTGATCCTCGATTTTGGCGATGATGCGGGCGCGGGAGTTGTTTTGGTGGAGGAAGCCGCGGAGGTCATCGATGTCCTTGGCCTCGCGCACGAAGGAAAGGGCGACGAAGTCGATGCCTTCTTCGATGCCGACGAGGGTGTCGCCGCGGTCCTTTTCGGTGAAGGAAGGAAGGTTTACGCGGACGCCGGGAAGATTGATGTGACGGCGCGAGCTGAGCTGGCCGGGGATGAGCACGCGGCAGCGGATGTGGGCGGCGTCTTTTTCGAGGACCTCGAGGCGGATGAGGCCGTTGTCGACCAGAACGGTGTCGCCGACCTTGATGTCGTTGACGAGGTCGCGGTAGTTGACGTCGACGGAGCGGACCTCGTGGGCGATGTCGCCCCCGGCGGCGGGTTGGACGGTGAAGTCGAAGATTTCGCCGGGCTTGAGATCGATGGGCGTGGCGACGTCGCCGGTGCGGATTTCAGGACCCTTGATGTCCATCATCACGCCGACCTCGCGGCCGACGCGTGTGCTGACTTCGCGGATACGCCGGATGATGGTGCGGGTCCATTCGTGTTTCGCGTGCGCCATGTTGAGGCGGACGATGTCGGCGCCGCCGGCGATGAGCTTCTCCAGCATCGCTTCGCTTTCGGTCGCGGGACCGAGGGTGAAGATGATCTTGGTGCGGCGAAACGGGTCGGCGGGAACGGTCATAGGCGAAGGATTTTGCAAGAGAGCGGGCGGGGAGCGGGCAACGGGAACGCGGGTCACGCTGTAGACTGGAGGAGAAGCATGGAGAGATCGGCGGGATAATTGAGCGGGAGGGAGGCGGAAGGGAGCAAGGGCGGTGCGTGGGCGTTTTGTGGGAAAGGCTGGTCGCGTTTTGGGAGGGGAGGCGAATCGTGGGTGGTTGGACGGTGAGGTGAGACCGGTGGAAGGCGTGGCGTTGCGGCTCGCCGGGGACGGCTCGCCCTACCCGGCGCAGTGGCGAATTTCCGTGCAGGTTATGACAGAACGGCTACAACGCCGGCCCGATGAATTTTCCTGCCGGTGCTCCGAACGAGAGCGTGACGAAGCGCGTATTGCCGCGTGGATACGGGGCGCGCCGCGGGATGAACTGGGCGACGGTCGGCTTCATGTATGCGAGCTTCTACATGTGTCGCTACAACATGCCGATCGCGAACAAGTCGATTGCGCAGGAGTTTGGGTTCACGAACCAGAACATGGGCGATATCCTGGGCGGCGCGTTTTACGCGTATGCGTTTGGCCAGGTGTTGAACGGGTTGCTGGCGGATCGGCTGGGCGGGAAGCGGGCGTTGTTGATCGGCGCGGCGGGGACGGTGGTGGCGAATGTGGCGTTTGGGGCGGCGTCGTTCGTGGGGCTGCTGTGGTTGTTCGCGTTGTTGTGGGGATTAAATGGATACCTGCAGGCGTTCGGTGCGCCGGGTTTCATCAAAGTGAACGCGGCGTGGTTCAGTCAGCGGGAGCGCGGGACATTCGCCGGCGTGTTTGGCTTCATGATCAATTTCGGGCGGGTGGCGATCGGGCAACTCGGGCCGAAGATCTTGGCGGGGTTTACGCTGGTGGGGTTGTGGCAGGTGCCGCCGCAGCATTGGCGGTGGCTGTTTTGGGTGCCGGCGGGGATCGCATTTGTCGTGGCGCTGGCCGTGGCGTTGTTGGTGAAGGACACGCCGGAAGAGGCGGGTTATCACAACATCTACAAGGGTGAAGCGGACCACGACGACAAGGACGTGCACGGGAGCATGAAGGACGTGTTCTGGAACATCGTGACGAACAAGTTCGTGTGGATCATGGCGTGCGCGTATGCGTGCACGGGTGCGGTGCGGCAGACGGTGGATCAATGGTTTCCGCGCTACCTGCAGGATGTGCAGCACATCGATTTGGATTCGGGGCTGTTTCTGACGGTGGTGTTTTTGATTCCGTTCGTGGCGTCGACGGGATCGTTTGTTTCCGGGATCGTGTCGGACGTGTTTTTCGCGGGGCGGCGGGCGCCGGTGGCGGCGGCGATTTACTGCCTCGAGATGCTGGTGATTTTGGCGGCGTCGCAGGCGAGCGGGCCGGTGGCGATCGCGACGGCGTTTGTGGCGATCGCGTTCACGGTGAATTCGACGCATTCGCTGTTGGGGCCGGCGGCGGCGATGGATATTGGCGGACGGAAAGCGGCGGCGTTCGCGTCGGGGTGCATCAATTCGTTTCAGTATATTGGCGCGGGAGTCGCGATGCAGATATTGGGACGGCTGCTGGATCGGACGGGCTACCAATATTTCTTTTATTTCATGATTCCGTGGGCGGCGGTGGGAGCGCTGCTGATGTTTTCGATGGCGAAGCAGAAGGATTTGCGGAAAGGGCGGGTGCGAGCGGCGGCGTGAGGGGGCGCACGCGTGGGTGTGAGGGTGAAATCGGAGGGGGGCGCCTAAGAGGGAGGCGGGCGCGGAGCGGCGCGTTGGGGACAACGCGCCCTACCCGCAGTCGTAGAGCGGGGTGCTTTGGCCTTGCTCGATGATGGAGAACTCGCAGCGGGCGAGGGTGGTGCGGAGCGGGGCGAAGGCGGTTTCGACGGCGGTGCGTGAGTTGCAGTCGCGCGAGAGGTGCGTCAGGAAAATGCGGCGCCACTCGGGGCAGGCGACCTCGGCGAGGAGCGCGCAGGTGGCGGCGTTGGAGAGGTGTCCGTGGCGGCCGCTGATGCGCTGCTTGAGCGACCACGGACGTTTCAGGTCGTTTTTCAGCAACTCGGGGCAGTGGTTGGATTCGACGACGAGGATGTTGCAGCCGCGGATGTGTTCGCGGATGTGCAGCGGGGCGTGGCCGAGATCGGTGAGGTAGGTGAGCGCGCGGCGAGGTGAGAAGAGGTCGTCTTCGTGTCCGGTGGTGAAGCGGAAGCCGACGGGTTCTTGCGCGTCGTGCGGGACGGCGAAGGAGCGGATCTCGAGATCGCGAAAGCGGAAGGACGTGCCGGTGTGGAAGATCTGCCAATCGGGGCGGTGTTCGAGGGCGGATTGGACGGCGGCGGCGGTGGCGGCGTTGGCGAAGATCTTGAGGTGCGGGAATTTTTTCAGGCCCTCGATGCCGGCGGCGTGATCGCTGTGTTCGTGCGTGAGAAAAACGGCATCGATGCGATCGAGGGATTCGCCGATCGCGGCGAGGAGTTGGGAAAGTTTCCGCGCGGAGAAGCCGGCGTCGACGAGCACGCGCGTTTCCTCGGTGACGAGGAGGGCGGCGTTGCCGGAACTGCCGCTGCCGAGAATGCTGAAGCGAAGGCCCATTTGGTGCGGTCGTTGAAGACCTCGACGGGCGTGGGGCCAAACAAAAAATCAGGCGGGTTTTTTAACCACGGATGGACACGGATAAACACGGATTTGGCAGGTGACTGCCGGAGGGGCCAACCCGGATTGTGCAGATGAGGAACCACGAATGGACAGGAATTCGGAGGAGCTGGTGGCGCGCAGGCTAAGCGGACGTGGTATCGGCGGGGTCGGGAGGCCCCGCCCAACAATTCCGCTACCAGGTGGAGAGGGATTCGATGTGGGCGGCGGAGCCGTCGCGTTGCCAGGCGTCGAGTTGGGCCTGATCTTTCAACTGCTGGCCGCGCTGACGGGGGACGACGGCGAAGACGCTTTCGATCTCGGAGAGAGCGGTCATGTCGCCCCAGAGTTTTTCGAATTGGGCGACGGGGAAGATGTCTTCCTGGCCGTGGCCCCAGCGTTTTTTCACGTCTTTGAGCGTGACGTAAGTCGGGACGCGCGCGGCAAGACGGCGGACGGCGGCGGCGGTGAGTTCGGCGTCGGAGAGATCGGCGCGGGTGAGTCCGAAGCCGGCGAGGAGCCGGTCGATGTCGATCCAGCAGGTGTTGCTGTTGTAGTAAGTGAGATTGAACTCGTCGTCTTCGCGTGGGAGCGCGAGGCCTTCGACGATGCGTAGGCGTCCGTCGACGCGCGCGAGACCGCCGCCATGGTCTTCGATGCGTTTCGGGATGACTTCCCAGCCGAGCGTGGCGCCGGTGGATTGGAACCAGCCGAGGAGCGTGGGATCGGGCGAGGCGCCGAGGGTGTCGATGTTGTGGACGACGAGCGTGCGGAGATTCGGTTGGGCGGCGAGGAGGCGGGCGAGCGTGCCGTTCTTGAGAAGGTTGGGGATTTCGAACCAGTGACCGACGGGGTGGAGGCACTGTTCGGGAACGTTGTCGGTGTAGTCGGAGCCCTCGCCGACGGTGCGCGCCCAGTTCGTGAGGGCGGCGCGGATGCTGTCGCGCATCTTTTCCTTCTGCTCGTCGAGTTTTTGCTGGGCAGTTTCCTCCCAGGCGAAGATGAGGTCGCGGACGGCGGGGACGAGGCGGAGGCCGATGGAGCGGCCGGGGGAGAGAAAGACGGGGACGGGGGAGGAGGAGTTGAGAGTTGAGGGTTGAGAGTTGAGAGTCGGTGAGAGGAAAGAATCGGGGAAGGTGGCGCGGAGCCAGTGCTCGATGGGGGCGTGCGTGAGATGGCTCGTCGTGAAGACGTGAGGAATCGTCGTGTTGAATTCGCGCGCGGTGCGGCGGGTGCGGCCGAGATGGGTTTCGATGAAGCTGCGGTGGCGGCCGGCGAGCTTGGCGAACGGGTGCAGGCCTTTGACGACGCCGGCGCCTTGCGTCCAGCGGGAGCCGACGCCGGCGGCGTAGGTGATGACGGCGAGTTCGCCGCGTTTCAGAGCGGCTTCGCCGGCGGCGCGGAAGCGCGGCAGTTCCGAGTTCCGAGTTCGGAGTTCCGGGTTGTTGGCAGTCGAGTAGTTGAAGAGGGCGGACGCGGGAACGTCTTCGATTTTGGTGTTGGCGGGGAGACGGTTCATCGCGAGGCCGATGCGGCCGTTGCGGAGGTCGGCGCGGATCTGTTCGTGTTGCGCGCGATCGAAACCGTTTTGAGCCAGGAGCTCGGCGAGGCGCTGGGCGTGGTTGTTGCGCGAATCGCCGGAGGGGAGGAGCTGGTCGAGAAGGGTGGGGAGCGCGGAGGCGAAGTCGGGATTATTGCGCGCGGCGCGGGTGAAATGTTGGAGGTCGGCGCGTTCGCGCGGCGTGAGCTCGCGGGCGGAGCGGCGGAGGAGCGGCGGGACGGCGGCGCGGTAGAAATCGACGGGGAGAAGGGCGTCGTCGCCGGTGAGGAGCGCGGCGACGGTGCCGTGTTCGTTGATAGCGAAGTCGTAGACGACGGGGTCCATCGCGAACGGCAGGGAGGATTCGAGCTCGCGCTTGGTGGCGAGCATGATCTCGCGGAGTTTTTCCTGGCCCTCGCGTTTGCGGTGCGGGGCGAAGATGAAGCCCATGCCGCCGCCGGACATGCCGCCGAGCATCCAGAAGCCCCAGAAGTCGTCGCCGAACGCGGCGCGCGTGCGCTCGATGAGGCGCTCGGTGTAGAGATTGCTGACCCAGGGGATGATGGTTTGGAGCGGGCCGAAGAAGTTTTGGGTGAGGGCGGCGCCGAGTTGTTTGATGTCGCCGGCGGCGAGGTAGCCGAGGATTTCGTCGAGGGTGGCGACGGCTTTGAGGCGCGAGGCGAATTCGGCTTCGTTGCGGAGAAGGTATTTCTCCGTGGCCATCTCGAGGATGGGGCCGACGTTTTGGGCCATGCCGCCGTGGACGAGGACGAGGGAGTCCTGGAGTTTTTGGCGAGCCTCGGGCGAGATGCGATCTGCGCCGAGAAGGGTGTGACGCGGGAGGAGCGTGCCGCGGGAGATGCCGTGTTCGGGGTCGCCGGGATTCGCGAGAGTGCCCTCGATCAATTTGATGCCGGGCCAGACGCCGCCGGAGTCCTGCCAACCGCCGCCGGAGCCGCCGAGCCATTCGCCGAGGATGGCGCGGGCGGCGACGATGCGGCGCTCGGGTTCGTCGAGCGGACCGGTGAGGGATTTGATCTGGTGCGTGGCGCGCATGCAGACGGCGATGAGCGCGCCGAGTAGATTGGTGGAGACGGCGAGGCGGGAGCCCTTGGGGATGCGGTTGACGTTGGAGACGATTTCGAAACCGCGGCCGGGTCCGAAGATGGCGGCGAGGAGTTGGGCGAGCGAGGCGCCGGAGCGTTCGATGCCGGGCGGGACGATGCCCGCGGCGATGACGGCGGCTTTGAGGAGGCCGAGGTAGTCGCGACCGAAGTCGAAGACCTCGTCGAGGTCGGAGATCGTGGTGGTGGCACCTAGATCGACGCTGGCGAGACGGATGACGGGTTCGTCGATGACGCGGAAGTAAGCTTCGACGGGCGGGCGCGGAGCGGTGTCGCGGCCGTGGACGCCGAGATCGACGGAGATGTTGAGGACGCGCGCGCCCTCGGGGAAATCCATCCCGAGGAAAAAGATGTCGGACCAGCCGCAGTGGGTGAGGTCCATGCGAACGGGCGTGCGTTCGCGGAGTAGTGGAAAATTGGATTCAGCGGAATCGCGGGCGAGGAGCTCGGGGCGGACGCGAAGCGGCTGATCGAGCGGATGGCCGAGACGGAACATCCAGGCATTGCCGCGGGTGGAGCGGACGGTGCGGCGGACTTGGTCGGCGAGAGTTTGGAACGCGAGCGCGTGATGGGCGGAGGCGAGGGCGGAGGAAAGCGTTTCGCTGGGGCCGTGTTCGGCGAGGGCGGAGGAGAAGACGCCGATGGCTTCCTCGAAGCGGCGTTCGAGAAGGTGGCGAAAACCGGTGAACGGGACGCGGCCGGTGCGAGGGAGGTCGGGGCGCGCGGGGAGGTGGTAGCGATGGAGCGCGGTGATGAAGAAGAGCGCGCGGACGCGTTTGTAGAGATTGGTTTCGCGGCGGCGGTAGGCGTCGAGTTCGGCGCAGGCGGCGAGAAGTTCGTCGACGGATTTGCCGGTGGCCCAGCGATCGAGGGCGAGGTCGCGCGTGGCGGCGTCGGCGGAGTCGATGATGTCAGTGACGCGGAGAGACATTGAAGAGGAGCCCGCGAAACACGCGAAAGACACGAAAGGCGAAAGGTGGATTCGTGTGATTGGCGTGGTTGGCGGGGAGGTTATTCGGGACGGAGGGCGAGGAGTTCGACGAGCTGGGTGAGGACGCGGTCGCGCTCGGGGCCGGAGAGGGAGAGGGCGAGCTGGGCGAAGAGCAGACCGTAGGGCGCGCCGATGTCGTAGCGGCGGCCGGAGACGTTGAAGGCGAGGTAGCGCTCGCGGCTGGCGAGTTCGTGGAGCGCGGGCGAGAGGCCGAGATTTTTGTCGGGCGCGGCGGCGCGCTGTTTTTCGAGAATCGAAAAGATTTCGGCGCCGAGGACGTGGAGGCCGAAGAAGCAGAGATAGAAGCCGGCGCGGAGGCCGGGGACGATGAGCTGTTGCTCGGCGACGGACGGCGTGGGTTTTTCGAGGACGGACTCGATTTGGTAGAGCGGTTTTTCGCCGCCGACGAGGCGGCCGCCGATGGCGCCGTAGGACGTGATCTGGCTTTCGCGCGTGGGCTGGACGGCGGAGACGGAGGCGTGTTCGGCGGTGGCGATGTCGATCAGCTGGCGGGCGCAGCTGATTTTTGTATTCGAAACGTGGAGATGGTCGCCGACGAGGTGAAGGAACGGTTCGTCGCCGATGAAGTCGTGGCCGAGCAGGACGGCGTGGCCGTAGCCGCGCGCTTCGGTTTGCGGGATGAAGCGGATGCGGGAGCGGAGATCGCCGCAGGCTTCGGCGTAGGCGGCTTCGTCGCCGGCGCAGACGATGACGCAGAACTCTTCGATGCCGGCGGCCGCGGCCTCCTCGAGGACGAGTTGCAGGGCGGTTTTGGTTTCGCCGTGCGGGTCGATGAGGGATTGGAGCGGAAGCGTGCGCTGGCGCGGGTTGGCGGCGGTGACGAGGGCTTTGCGAATTTTCATGCAGCGGAGCTGGAGCGATCTCGGGGCCAATCAGTCAGGCGCGCGAGGCGGAGGGTTCAACTGGAAAGGCGGGCGCAGAGAATGCCCGATGGGATGGTGCGGGTTTTCCTGAGGAGGGAAATGCAATCCACGAATCACGAATGGACACGAATGCACACGAATTTAGAGGAGAAATCCCGCGAGAGACCTGGGAGGAAAGGCGGTTCAGGCGAAGGTGTTGAGGGGGAGTTCGCGCCAGTGACCGGGAGCGAGATCGGCGGGAAGTGGGAGGGAGCCGAAGGTGGTGCGGTGGAGGGTGAGGACGGTGGCGCCGGCGGCGGCGAACATGCGGCGGACCTGGTGGTAGCGGCCCTCGGTGAGGATGAGGTCGGCTTCGCGGGGGGAGAGGAGTTGGAGCGTGGCGGGAGCGCAGGGTTTGTCTTCGCCTTCGAGCAGGAGCGTGCCGTTGGCGAAGAGTTGAATCGTGTTTTCGGATACGTCGCGATCGAGCGTGGCGCGGTAGGTTTTGGGAACCTTGTGTTTGGGGGAGGTGAGGCGGTGGACGAGCTGCGTTTGATCGGTGAGGAGGAGGAGGCCGGAGGTGTCTTTGTCGAGGCGGCCGATGGAGGTGATCTGCGGATTGCGGCGACGCCAGCGGTCGGGGAGCAGCGAGTAGATGTTGGGGCCTTCGCGTTCGTCGTGGGAGCAGACGAGACCGAGGGGTTTGTGCAGGAGAAGCAAAAGGCCGTCGGGGTGATCAAGAGGTTGGCCGTCGACCTGGACGTCGGCGGGGTGCGCTTTTTGCGAGACGTTGCGGGCGGGTTCGCCGCGGATCGTGACGGCGCCGGAGGCGACCCAGTCGCGGGCTTCGCTGCGGGTGCAGTAGCCGAGGCTGGAGAGAAGTTGGTCGAGGCGGCGCATGGGGGAAGATCCAAGGACCAAGATCCAAGCTCCAGGGAATGTCCAAGCTTCAAACGGCCAAGGGGCGAAGGAGTTATTGGCCGCAAGGAGGCGCAGGAGGCGCCAAGAGGAAAGCGGGTTTGTGGCCCGCGAAACACGCGAAAGGGCGCGAAAAAGGAAGCAGGTGGAAGGGGGAAGAGGAAAGATGTGGCGGAGAGGCGGAGGCTTTGCGGCGAGGGAGGAATGGTGACGTGGAGTTTGCTGCTTTTGGCGGTGGGGCTGGCGGGGGTGGGGTTGCTCACGTGGTTGCCGGTGCCGGATTGGGTGCCGTGGAGGATCGCGGTGGCGGCGGGGGTGTATGGGCATGCGCTGGCGTTGGCGGCCGTGGGGATGGGGGGCGCGGCGTGGTGGATGAACGGAAAGATCGTAGCTTTGGTGGCGTTCGTGGGGGCGGGGC
>JAEWBF010000016.1 GCA_023391285.1 Verrucomicrobiota bacterium | reverse complement strand
TCCCCCCTCCCCCCGCCCATCCCGAGGTGGGGCGGGGCCCCCCCCCCCCGCCCCCCTCTCCCCGGTGAAATCTCCCGCGCCAAAACCTTCCAACCTCCTCGTTCATCGCTCCCGCGACGACGAAGACGACGAGCAGTTCCGCCCGCTCGAGTGGGGGCTCATCCGCCGTCTTTTCGGCTACACCCGCGCCGTCTCCGCCAAACGCAATTGGCTCATCTTCCTCTCCGCCGTCCGCTCCACCCAGCTCGCCGCCCTCGTCTGGTTCGCCGCCGAAATCATCAACGGCCCCATCGCCCAACGCGACCTCTCCGCCCTCGGCTACGCCATCGGCGCCTACGCGCTGCTCGCGATTCTCACCGACGGTCTCTTCCACTTCCGCCAACGCTTCGCCCTCGAAATCGGCGAGTCCGTCGTCAACCAGCTTCGCTCCGAACTCTTCGCGCGCGTCCAACGCCAGCCGATGAGTTTCTTCCACCGCGTTAAACTCGGCCGCATCATCAGCCGCGCCACCAGCGACATCGAATCGCTCCGCACCGGCATCCAGGATGTCGCATTCGTTTCCATCGTCCAATTCGGCGGCATGGTCGTCGCCGCCATCGTGATGGCCTGGAAGGACTGGCCCATGTTCCTCGTCGTCGCGGGCATGGCGCCCGTCCTCTGGCTCATCAACAACCACTTTCGCATGCAGCTCAGCCAGCAATCGCGCTCCGCCAGCGAAAGCTTCAGCCGCGTCACCGCCACGCTCGCCGAATCGGTCGGCGGCATGCGCGTCACCCAGGGCTTCGTCCGCCAGGAAACCAACCTCGGTCTCTTTCGCAGCCTCCTCGCCGACCACGCCCGCTACAACATCGCCCTCGCCCGCACCTCCGCGAAACTCACGCCGCTCCTCGAACTCAACAGCCAGTTCTTCATCGCCGTCCTCCTCATGCTCGGCGGCTGGCGCGTGTTCAACGGCAGCATGACCCTCGACGGGCTCATCACGTTTTTCTTCCTCGCCAACCAGTTCTTCTCCCCGATCGCGTCCATTGGCACCCAATACAACCAGGCCCTCGTCGCCATGGCCGGCGCCGAACGCGTCTTCCGCATGATCGACGCGAAGCCCGACTGGGAAGACGACCCGAACGCCACCGACCTCCCCGACCCGCGCCACTCCTCCCATGGAGGCGCGGTGCCCCCACCGCGCATGGCCGACGCCACCCAAAACCCAAAACTCAAAACCCCAAACCCATCCGGCATCCGCGCCGAATTCCGCTCTGTCACCTTCGGCTACGACCCCGCCCGCCCCGTCCTCCACGACGTCACCTTCACCGCCGAACCCGGACAAACCATCGCCCTCGTCGGCCACACCGGCAGCGGCAAAAGCTCGATCATCAATCTCGTATCCAAGTTCTACCTACCCACGTCCGGCGAACTCCTCCTCGACGGTCGCGACATCCGCACGATCACCAGCCGCTCGCTCCATCGCCAGACCGGCATGGTCCAGCAAACCAACTTCCTCTTCAGCGGCACCCTCCTCGACAATATCCGCTTCTCCAAACCCGAAGCCACCGACGCCGAAATCCGCGACGCCGCCCGCCGCCTCGATTGCCTCGATCTCCTCGAAGCATTGCCCAACGGCCTTCTCACCGAAGTCGGCGAACGCGGCTCCGGCCTCTCCATCGGCCAGCGCCAGCTCGTCTGCTTCGTCCGCGCGCTCCTCGCCGATCCGCGTCTCGTCATCCTCGACGAAGCCACCAGTTCCATCGACGCCCTCACCGAAGCCCGCCTGCAGAAAGCGCTCGTCGAACTTCTCCGCGGCCGCACGAGTTTCGTCGTCGCCCATCGCCTCAGCACCATTCGTCACGCCGATCTCGTGCTCGTGCTCGACCAGGGCCGCATCATCGAACGCGGCACGCACGCCGAGCTCCTGTCTCAGCGCGGGCACTACGCCGCGCTCTACGGCCAGTTCGTCCAGCTCGACTCCCCGTAGGCCGCGCGCTCGCTCGCGCCGAAAACGCCCGCGCGCACCAGCCGTCACCCTTCATCGACACAAGCAAAAAACGGCGACTTACGCAGGCGTTCTCCCTCTGAAAATGTTAAGATTCTCCTAGGCAAAGCGGCCGTTTTCCCTCTAGAAGGGGCTCGCTTTCGAGGGAAAGCACACAACCCAAAACCAAATCATGGCTAAAAAATCCGCTCGCAAACCGAACGCCGCCTTCATGAAACCGGTTACGCCCGACGCCGCTCTCGCCGCCGTCGTTGGCTCGAACCCGCTCCCCCGCACGGAGCTGACCAAGAAGCTCTGGGCCTACATCAAGAAGAACGGTCTGCAGGACAAGAAGACCAAGACCCAGATCAACGCCGACGACAAACTGAAGCCGATCTTCAACGGCAAGAAGTCGGTTTCGATGTTCGAAATGACGAAGCTGGTCTCCAGCCACGTCTCCTAACGCGAGCCTCGAGTTTCACTCTTTCGACCGCCGCGCATCCCGCGGCGGTCTTTTTTTGCGCCCGTCTCTCCCTCCTAGCCGTCGCGAAACGCAGCCCGCCCTGCCGAGCGACTCCCTTCGAGATTGCGCCCCTACCACGGAGCGCGTTACCTCCACCCCGCTGCCGCGCCGCGGTGCCTGCGCATGCCCTCCTTCCTTCAACGCCGCTCCTTCCTCACCGTCGCGATCGCCTGCATCTTCCTCTTCGGCGTGGCCGCGGGCAGCTGGCGCTACTTCCAGGCCCGGGCCGACCGCCTGGAGGCCCTTCTCATCGAAACCCAGCGCTCCGCCGCAGCGTTCGATCCCGCCCAGCTCGCCGAACTCGGTGCGCATACCGAAGATCTGGATACGCCGCTCTACACCCGCACCCAGCAGCGCCTCCTCCGCCTTCAGCGCATTTCGCCTTCCATCCAGTCGCTCGAACTCTATCGCATCCTGCCCAATCAGCAGGTCGTTTTCCTCGCCGGATCGGAACCGCCCGACGCCCGGCACACCCGCAAGCCCGGCCAACCCATCGCCGACGCCGCTCGATCTCCCGGCCTCCAAACCGTCCTCACCGCCCACCGCGCCGCCAGCGAAGGCCCCACCAACAGCCCCCGCGGTCCCATCCTCTCCGGCTACGCCCTCGGGGGGGGGGGCGGGGGCGCCCCCCCCCCCCCC
>JAEWBF010000015.1 GCA_023391285.1 Verrucomicrobiota bacterium | reverse complement strand
GCGGCGGGGTCGGGAGACCCCGCCCTACATTTTTTTCTGGTTAGGCGGGGCGGCCGAGGAGGACGTGTTCGAGGGCGCCGATGGTTTGAGCAAGGTGCTCGGTCTCGGCGGCGATGGCGGCGGAGCTGGAGGCGTTGTGCTCGGCGATGGCGGCGTTTTGCTGCGTGACATTTTCCATCGAGCGACTGCCGGTGTTGATGTGCTGCATGTTGGTCAGCATCTGCTCGGAGGAAGCTTGAATGAGGCGCATCGCATCGGCGGATACGGCGGCATTGGATTCCAGTTCGCGGAGGGCTTCGGCCACTTCCTTCGTGAGGGTGTCGCCCTGTGAAATCGCGGCCCGGGATTCGTCGACGAGGCGGCCGGTTTCGGCGGTGGCGTCGGCGGCGCGTTTGGCGAGGTTGCGGACCTCGTCGGCGACGACGGCGAAACCGGTGCCGGCCGCGCCGGCGCTGGCGGCTTCGATCGAAGCGTTGAGGGCGAGGATGCTCGTTTGAAACGAGATCTCGTTCATCGTTTTTACGATGCGATGAGTCGCGTTGCTCGAGTCCGAAATCTTCTGCATCGTCTCGGTGAGAGCTGTCATGGTTTGACGCGACTCGGCGACGAGGGTGCCGGTCTGGCGCATGTGGTCGACGGATTGGCGGGCGGCGTCGACGTTTTGCTGGTTGACCGAAGTGAGCGTGACGAGGGCTGCGCCGGTTTCCTCGAGACCGGCGGCCTCGCTGGAAGCGCCTTGCGCCAGACGATGGGCGGCGGTGGTCGAGGATTTCACGGCTTCGGAGATGGCTTTGGCGCCATCGCGGAGACCGGCGAGGGCGGAGCGAACGAGGCGGTCGATCCGACGGATCGAGACGGCAGCGACGCAGATGGAAACGAGCGCGAGTCCGCCGACAAACAGGAGCCGCTGGCGAAGGTCGCGCGAGACGGCGGTCCGCTGGCTGGCGAGGACATTGCGCAGTTCGGCGAGCAGGTGGGGTTCGACGCGAGCGAGGAGATCGCGGCGTTCGACGGTCGCGGCGGCCCAACGACTGCGAATGGCGCGGTCCAGCGGGACGGGATCGGTGGCGGTGTTGTTGAACGCGGCCGTCCTGAGATTCTGGATGACGGAGTAGGCGGGATCGGAGAGCGTCTCCTGCCAGAACTCGCGCAATTCGGGAGGCGCCATGAGAGCGGCGTTGGATTCGAAGTAGCGCACCTGCGAGGACGCGTGGAGGACGCGCATGATTTCGAGCACGGTGAGTTGCGGGACCTCGAAACCGTGAGCGTAGCGCGTGCGTTCGATCTCGGCGGCGACGGCGAGGCGGCCGGACCAGACGAGCCCGTCGAGCCGCGAACGCAGCGAGGCGGAATCGGTGTGGGTGCTGACCGTGGTCATGAGCGCGAACAGCTGCTCGAAGACCTCGTCGTAGCGAGCGCGATGGGCGGAGGCGTCGGAGGCGAAGCGCGAGGCGGTGCGATCGTGAGTGGCGAAAAAGCTGCGGGAGGTGGAAAGGCTTCCGACGAGCCGGTGAAGCGCGGCGGCGTCGGTGCGAACCTGATCGGAGACGAGCGAAGCGATGGGCGGTGAAACGAGATGAGCGGACAGGCGCTGAGCGGCGGCGTCGGTTTCCTGCGTGAGCTGGCTCAGGGAGATTTGCGCACCGGGATCATAGCGATCCCAGGTGGCGGCCAATTCGGCGAGCAAGGCGCGGCGCAGTGAGACGATGTCGGACGTGAGTTCGACTAACCCGGCGGTGTGACGCAACGCGCGCGCGTCCAAGGCGAGGCGGACGATTGCGACACCGGAAAAGAGCAACGCGCCGGCGAGCGGGAGCGCGACGAGGAGGATGAGCTGGCGGCGGAGCGAAAGGTGGAGTCGCATGGGGACCGGATTATTCACGTGCCGCGGGGACGAGGTCCGGCTCGCGGGCGGAGTCGAAGACGGGTTGAGAATTCGAGGCGGGGACGGGTGTGCCTTCGGCGGTGGACGCTGAGGCGGGGGCGGCGTGGTCGAGTGCGATGAGCGTTTCGAGGAGCGCGATGCTGGAGCCGAGGGCGGCGGTTTGGTGATCGATGAACTCGGCGGTGGATGCGTTTTCCTGGGCGATGGCGGCGGTTTGTTGGGTTTGGGCGTCGAGATTGCGGGTGGCGGCGTTGATTTCTTCGATGCCGCGAACGAGTTCTTCGGTGGAAGATTGGATGCCGGTCATGCAACCGGTGGCGGTGCGCGCCTGGGTTTCGACCTGCTGGAAGATGGCGTTTACCTTTTCGCTGAGGACGACGCCTTCGCCGGTGAGTTGATGAGCGCCCTCGATGAGTTTGGCGATGGAGGCGGATTCGGCGGCGGCGCGCATGGCCATTTGCCGGACCTCCTCGGCGACGACGGCGAAACCGGCTCCGGCTTCGCCGGCGCGGGCGGCTTCGATGGAGGCGTTGAGAGCGAGCAGATTGGTCTGGAAGGAGATTTCGTCGATCGTGCTGGCGATGTGTTTGGTCTGGCCGCTGGTGGTGGCGATTTGTTGCACGGCGGCGACGAGGTGGCGCATCGATTCGGTGGCGCGCTGGACGAGCGTATCGGTTTCCTTCATACGCGCGGCGATGGCGCGGGCGTTGTCGGAGTTCTGGCGGTTGGTGGTGGTGAGTTCTTCGAGCGAGGCGGCGGTTTCCTCGAGGGCGGCGGCCTGTTGCGAGACGACGTCGGCGAGCTGCTTGGAGGCGCCGGTGCTCTGGGTCGTGACCTGAAGCATGTGGTGGATGCTTTGTTTGAGCGAGAGGACGGCGCGGGTGACGGCGTTGAAGACGGCGCGCCCGAGGAGCCAGACGACGATGCCCGAGACGATGAGAACGCCGGCCAGGAGGCCGATCATCCAGCGGCGCTCGCGGTGGACGCGATCGATGTAGTCGTGGGCGAAGGATTGCAGCTCCGAGAGGACGTAGGGCTGCATGGCGACGAGGAGGCCGTAGCGTTTGACCTCGGTGAGCTCGCGCCAGACGGGAAGGTTGGCGGGGTCGAAGACGTGTTTCTGGCCAGAATTTTCCTGGGCGAACGTGCGGACCATGCGGTCGGCTTCGAGGTAGATGGGATCGGAGAAGATCTTTTCGAAGTAGGGGCGGAGTTCCGGAACGGTGTTGGCGAGCAGGTGGCGCTCGACGCGGCGGCGCATGTCGGTGGCGAGTTCGGCGTTGGCGCAGTTCTCGAGGGATTTGAAGCTGCCGAGCTCGTGGCCCCAGCAATACATGCCGGTTTCGGTGGTGGCGTTGCTGTTGAGGTCGGCGCACCAGATGAGCGTCTGGATACGGAGGCGAATGGGGAGTTCGGCGGATTCGTTGACGAGCGCGCGGATGGTGTTGGCGAGCGGGGTGGTGAGCGCGGTGTAGACGCTGTTGTTGATGGTGCGGGCCTCGCGGTCGTCGCCGGGGCGGCGGGCGAGGTAGTAGGTGCGGACGGCGGGCACCTGTTCGTAAAGTTTCAATGCTTCCTCGATATGGGTCGTGAAAGCCTGGTTGCGGACGGAGGCCTTGGCCCGAGGAAGGTTGGCGCGAAGCTGGGCGACGAGTTGTTCGCTCTCCGCGATGATGGCTTGGTATTTGGGCGAGTTGTTGGCGTCGATGTATTGGGCCCAGGACGAATTGTATTCGATGCCCATGAGGATGTCGAAACGGGCGACATCGGTGGCGATGGCGATGAGATCGGCGATGCGCGTGAGCTCGCTGGCTTTGCCGGAGAGCTGGCGGACCTGGTAAATGGCAAACAGCGTGGCGCCGAGGAGCGGCGCCAATACTATTAGCAGCATGGAGCGGCGAAGTCCGGAGAGTTTCGTCATTCGAGGTCAGTGCGTCCGGCGAGAGGTGGGGTAATGCCGGCGTGGCGCACCGCTGCCTTCATCGGCACATTTCGGCGCGCGTTCAGGGGAAATGAAGGCGAGCGGGCGACTTGGGGCGGGGGTGAGCTTTTTCTGCAGACACGCTGCAACGAAGGGACTCGGGGTTTGACTCGTCCCGACGGGAAATTTTTTCTGCACCCTTCCGCGATCGTTTCGCGCGCCACACATGTCCCGCCAGAAGTGATGAAGTTCGAGCATTTGTATTTCCACGGCACCCCGACCGCGAGCAGTCGGGCGAAGCGCGCGTGGACTCGAAATTGGACGCCGAATCGGAAGGAGGAGATAACGCCAGGCGATGGCGCCGATCGGGAGTTTTTCGACCGGCTGTTGGGCGGGGCGGAGTTGCCGGTGGCGGCGTATCGTCGGCGGGCGCTGGTGCGACGGCTTCCGGCGTGTTTGCGAATGTTGCGCGTGGCCGATGCGACGGAGGCGTCCCGCGCGATCACGGCGCGGCCGGAGACGACGAAGCGCTTGTTGAGTGTCGTGTTGCTGGGGGTGACGGATTTCTTCCGGGACCGGCCGGTGTTCGAGGAGCTGCAACGGTCGGTGTTGCCCGAGCTGTGCTCACGGAACGGAAGGCTGCGGGTGTGGAGCGCGGCGTGTTCGAGTGGTGCGGAGCTTTACTCGGTCGCGATGATCCTGGCGCGGATGGGGCGGTTATCGGAATGCGAGTTGTTGGGGACGGATTGTCGGCTGGATGCGATCGAAGAGGCGCGCGGCGGTGTGTTTCGAGCGGACGAGGTGGGGCGGATGGACGCGGCGTGGCGAGAGGCCTTCTTCCAGACGGCGGGAGAATTCGCGACCATCGATCCCCAGTTGCAGCAGGCAACGCGTTGGAAAGTGGCGAACCTCTTCGGTGCGATCGAGCGCGGCCCATGGCATCTGATTTTGTGGCGCAACATGGCGATCTATCTGGAAAGAGAGCGGGCGGAGGAGGTCTGGACGCGGTTGTTCGATCAACTCGCGCCGGGCGGCTTTTTGGTGGCAGGAAAAGCGGATCACCCGCCGAAATGGCTGCGGCTCGTCCGGGTGGCGCCGTGCATCTATCGGAAGCGAGGGAAATGAACGCGCGAAACGAGAAGCAAACCTCCCTGGTGGTGTCGACTCTGGTGGTGGTGGGACTGACGGTGGTGTGGACCTGGTTGCGCCTGTTTGCGTTCAAGGAGGTGCCGTTGCCGCTGACCTTCGTGTTGCCGATGCTGGTGTGTGTGTGGTCGCGGCGGGTGTGGCAATTGTGGGGAATGGCGGCGGTGTTCGCGGGGGTGACGATCTTGCGCTATCAGCAAATCGTGGGCGATGGCGTGATGGTCGTGGAGGACGCGCGCATTTTCTTCGGAACGACGATGGTGAATGTGATCGCGGGCGGGGTGGTGGTGCAGGCGATCCTCGTTTTGCGAAACAAACTCGATGCGCGGAAAGAGCGGCTGCGGGAGCAGTATGCGGAGCTCGAGGCGCAGTCGGAGGAGCTGGCGCGGCAGAACGAAGAGATCAAGGAGCAGTCGGAAGAACTCGCGCAGCAGAACGAGGAGATCGAATCGCAGTCGGAGGAACTTGGTGGACAGAACGAGGAGTTGCAGCGGACGAACGACCGCCTGGCGATCCGCGAGGAGATTCTGCAGAGCCTGCTCGAGGTGACGCGTAAGCCCGGATCGGGATTGGAGGCGCTGGCGGACGTGTGTCAGCGGTCGCTGCATGCGATCGGCCGGCCGGCCGAATGTGTGGCGGTGTTGCGGATGGATCCGGATAAACTGCGTTTGAAATCGCAAGCGGTGGCGCCGGGAGGGATGCCGGTGCCGTCGGAATGGCCGAAGGAAGGTTCGATCGCGAGCGTGGTGTTGGCGGCGGAGAAGACGGCCTATGTTTCGGATTTGGCGTTGCAGCCGGAATTGCGCGCGCCCTTTGGCGAGAATGGTCCGGTGAGATCCGTGCTGGCGACGCCGCTGCGGGTGGGCGGCGCGCCGTATGGCGTGGTGCTCGCGTGCAGCTCGCAGGCGGCGCATTGGTCGGAGGAGCAGTTTCACGTGCTCGAATGGATTGCGGCGCAGTGTGGAATGATTGCGGAAGGCATCCGGTGGCAGCGCGTGCTGGCGGAGCGGACGCGCGAGATCGAAGCGGCGAATCGAGCGAAGGATCAGTTTCTCGCGATGCTATCGCACGAGTTGCGGACGCCGTTGACGCCGGTGCTCGCGGCGGCGGGGGTGTTGGAACGCGACGAACGAATCCCGCCCGATGTGAGAGAGGATCTGCAAATGATCCGGCGAAATGTGGCGATCCAGAGCCGGTTGATCGATGACCTGCTGGATCTCACCCGGCTGGAGCGCGGTAAGCTGAAATTGGATACAAGTGCGCTGGACCTCGCGACGCTGTTGCAAGAGACGACCTCGATCGTAGCCGGGGATCTGGATGCGAAGGATCAGCGGGTGGAGCTGCATCTCGATGGCGCGCGCGGATGTCGCGTCGACGGCGACGGACCGCGGCTGCAGCAGGTGTTCTGGAATCTGTTGAAAAACGCCAACAAGTTCAGCCCGCGGCAAAGCGTGATCTCGATGAAAGCTCATCGTGTGACGGGAGCGACGCCGCGCGTGCGGGTGGAGGTGAAAGATGCCGGGCTGGGGATCGAGCCGAATGATCTGAAGCGAATCTTCAAACCCTTCGAGCAAGTGGAACGGATGGGGAAGCAGCGCGGGAGCGACGGCGGCCTGGGTTTGGGGCTGGCGATTGCGAAGGCGCTCGTGGAGCTGCATCGCGGAACCATCGCGGTGGCGTCGGACGGTTCGGGGCAGGGTGCGACCTTTTCGGTGGAGCTGCCGGTTTTGGACGAGCACTCGCCGGACCTGTCGAGGATGCAGGCGACGCGGAGTCCGTTCCGCGGCGAAGCGGGAAAGGGAGTCCGGATCTTGTTGGTGGAAGACCACGAAGATACGGGGCGAGTGCTGGCGCGATTGTTGCGAAACAGCGGTCACTCGGTGGACTACGCGCGGTCGGCGGGCGCAGCGTGGGAGCTGTTTCAGAAAACGGATTACACGCTGGTGATTTCCGATTTGGGGCTGCCGGATGAGAGCGGGCTGGAGTTGATTCGGAAGATGAAGGCGCGGCGGCCGGATCTGCCGGGGATTTGCCTGACGGGTTATGGGTCAGAGGAAGACCTGCAGGCCTGTCGCGCGGCGGGTTTCTCGGAGCATCTGACGAAGCCGGTGGACATGCAGCGGCTGCATGCAGCGATCGGGCGGATCTTGACGGTCGAGCGGTAGAGGGGGAAAGGCGAAACAGGCGAAAACTCACCCCGAGGACTCGGGGCGGGCGCTTTTATGTTAGGGCGGATCGTGAGGTTCGCTGTTGAGGCGGGACGGGGTTCGGATTTGTTGGCGGGCGATGAAAGTTTATTTCATGGGCGTGTGCGGGACGGCGATGGGCAATGCCGCGTTGCTGACGCGCGCGGCAGGGCATGAGGCGATCGGGGCGGACACGGGGGTGTATCCGCCGATGTGTGACGTGCTCGCGCAGGCGAAGGTAGCGGTGCATGAAGGTTACGATCCGGCGAGATTGGAGCGGTTGGCGCCGGATCTGGTGGTGATCGGAAATGCGATGTCGCGGGGGAATCCGGAGGTGGAGTGGTTGTTGGAAACGAAGGCGATTCCGTTCACGTCGCTGCCGGCGATGTTGCACGATTTGGTGCTGAAGCGGCGGAAGAATATCGTGGTGGGCGGGACGCATGGCAAAACGACGACGACGGCGCTGGCGGCGTATTTGCTGAGGGAGAACGGGCGCGATCCGGGGTTTTTGATTGGAGGCGTGCCGCTGGATCCGCCGGTGGGGAATCATTTGGGAGCGGCGGAGGATCCGTTCGTGATCGAAGGCGACGAGTATGACAGCGCGTTCTTCGACAAGCGGAGCAAGTTCATCCATTACGCGCCGCACGTGGCGGTGTTGAACAATCTGGAGTTCGATCACGCGGACATCTTTCGCGATTTGGCGGACGTGCAACGGACGTTTTCGCATCTGACGCGGATTGTGCCGCGGAATGGATTCGTGGTGATGAATGGCGACGATGAGAACCTGCGGGCGCTCGGCGCGCTGCCGTGGACGCAGGTGGTGCGCGTCGGAACGGGCGAGAGGAACGACGTGCGGATCGTGGACTTTGCGGAGACGCCGGAGCGGGTGGAATTCGCGTTGAGGTGGCGCGGGGCGCTGTGGGGGCGGGTGAGTTGGAAGCAGCGCGGGATGTTCAATGCGCGAAATGCGGCGATGGCGGCGACGGCGGCGGGGCTGGCGTTGAGTGCGGCGGATCCGACGGCGCTCAAGTTGGACGCGCTCGAGAGGTTTCGCGGTGTGAAGCGGCGGCAGGAGTTGTTGTGCGAAAGCGCGACGGCGACGGTGATCGAGGATTTTGGGCATCATCCGACGGCGCTGGCGGAGACGCTGCATTCGCTGCGCGCGCAGTTTCCCGGGGCGACGTTGACGGCGGTGTTCGAGCCGCGGAGCAACACGGCGCGGACAAAGACGTTGGAGGCGGGTTTCATGCGGGCGCTCGCGATGGCGGATGAAGTTTACATCGGCGCGGTGAATCGCGGAGAGAAGCTGGCCGTGGGGGAGCGCTTCGACACGGCGGCGGTGGCGGAACATCTGGAGGCGTTGGGCGTGGAGGCACACAGTGCGCCGACGAACGCGGTGTTGTTCGAGAAGCTGGTGGAGAACACGTGTGGGGAGCAGGCGGCGCGGCGCGTGGTGGTGTTTTTCACGAATGGGTCGTTCGACGGGATTATCGGGAAGTATGTGGGGGTGGTGAGGGGGGATTGAGGAGGGGTTGAGAGTTGAGGGTTGAGAGTTGAGAGCGGCAGAAGGGGTTTGCCGCTTGCGTCTGCCAACGAGTTGCCCTCTTTCCGAAGCACCTCATGAAATGTGCATCTCGGCGCGGACTGCGGGCGATCGGAGTGATTTTGGTGTTGTTGGCGGCAGCAGGAGGCGGGTTGTGGGCACAGGCGCCGGGGGTGGAACCGACGAGCGGCGCGGTGGCAACGCCGACGCATGATCCGATGCTGGCGCGGGTGTTTCCGTCGATTGTGCGGATCGAGGCGATCCGGTTGCGTCCGAGCGATGGGCGGCTCACGAAGCAATGGACCGGCGGGAGCGGAGTGATCATTTCGGCCGAAGGTCACGTGCTGACGAACTGCCATGTGACGGAAGATGGGGATTATTTTCGGTGTTATCTTTATGACGGCTCGCACGTGGATGCGGAGTTGGTGGGACAGGATGCGCTGACGGATTTGGCGGTGTTGAAGCTGGACCTTTCGCAACGCCGAGCGGATGCGCCGGCGCTCGTGGTGGCGGAGTTTGGCGATTCGGATCGGTTGGTGGCGGGCGACGTGGTGTATGCGTTAGGCAGTCCGGGATTCTTGGCGCAGTCGGTGACGCGGGGAATCGTGTCGAATCCCTCGTTGGTGCTGCCGGAGCAGACGGCGGGGAAGATGATGCTGCGCGGCGAAGACGTGGGGATGCTGGTGCGGTGGATCCTGCACGATGCGCGGATTTTTGGCGGGAACAGCGGTGGGCCGCTCGTGAATGCGCGGGGTGAGATCGTCGGCATCAATGAAATCGGAGTGTTCAATCTGAGCGGCGCGATCCCGGGAAATCTCGGGCGGGTGGTGGCGGAGAATTTGATCAAGCGCGGACGCGTGCTGCGCGGCTGGTCGGGCATCACGGTCCAGCCGCGGCTCGAATCGAGCGGACGCGGGCCCGGGGTGTTGGTGGCGGACGTGGCGGCGGGATCGCCGGCGGAGCAGGCCGGGGTGCGGGCGGGCGATCTGGTGTTGGCCTGCGATGGACAGGCGGTGGAAGGAGCGGAGGAGAAGGCGGTGTCGCATTACAACCGGCTCGAGATGAGCCGGCTGCCGGGCGAGGCGTTCGAAGTCGAGTATTCGAGAAATGGAGACAAGCGGACGACAACGATGACGCTGGCGACGCGCGAACCGGCGCAGGCGGACGATGTGGAGTTGAAGAGCTGGGGCGCGGTAGTGCGCGATTTGACTACGAAGCTCGCGCGGGAGGAGCGGCTGCCGGACACGCGAGGCGTGTGGCTGGAGAATATCCGGCCGGCGGGGCCGAGCGGGCAGGCGGAGCCGGTGTTGCGGCGGCAGGATGTGGTGGTGGCGGTTGAAGGAACTCCGGTGGAAACTGTGGCGGAGTTGCGCGAGTTGACGGCGAATTTGTTGAAGGATGCGCCGAACGGAAAACGGCTCGTGCTCGCGAGCGTGCGGCGAGATGGAGCGGTGTTGAACGCGGTCGTGGAATTGCGCGACGTGGACGATCGCACGGTGACACCGCTGGCGCGGAAGGCGTGGCTCGGGGCGGCGTCGCAACCGTTGACGCCGAAGCTGGCGGCGAGACTTGGGATCAAGGCGGAAGGCGGGGCGCGGTTGACGCGAATTTATCCGGGGACCGAAGCGGAGAAGGCGGGATTGCGCGTGGGCGACGTGGTGCTGGCGCTCGACGGAGTGGAAGTGCCGGCGCGGCGGCCGGAGGATACGGATGTATTGGCGCGTCAGATACGGCAGTATCGTTCCGGAACGAGTGCGGAGTTTTCGCTGTGGCGGGACGGAGAAACGCGGACGTTGAACGTCGTGCTCGAACAGCAGCCGACGCCGGCACCGGAGATGCCGTGGTGGGAGGATCGGGAGCTGGAGTTTTCCGCGCGGGATATCGCATTTGAAGATCGCGTGCGGCTGCAGTTGTCGCCCGAGACGCGCGGTGTGTTGGTCGAAAGTGCGATGCCGGCGGGCTGGGCGGCGCTGGCGGGATTGCGCAGCGACGACGTGGTGGAGGCCGCGGGCGGGGTTGCGGTGAGCCGCTTGGAGGAGTTGAAGAAGGCGCGCGAGGCAGTGGTGGATAAGGGAGGCGAATGGTGGGTGCTGCAGGTGCGGCGCCGCGGGCAGACTCTGTTTGTAGAAATCAACCTCAAGGCAGCGAAGGTGTCGTCATGAAATTCAATCGGCTGAAGTTTGGGCGTGGTGTTCGCGCGGGCGCAGTGATGTTGGGCGTGGGGTCGGCGTTCCTGGTGTCGACGTCGACGGGCGCGACGCAGGTGGCGGCGGACGAGCGCGCGATGCTGTTGCGTCAGGTCGATGCCGTGATCGGTATCGAAATGGTGGTGACGGTGAAAGTGAAGGTGGGTGATCGCGAGCGGCCGGCGCAGGAGCGACGGGTGGAGGTGAACGGGACGGTGCTGACGCCCGACGGGCTCACGGTGACCTCACTGGCTCAAGTCGATCCGGCATCGGAGATCGAAGCGGCGCAGATGGCGCAGCCGGGGCGGCAGCTGGAGTTGTTGGGCGCGGACTTCAAGGAGGTGAAGTTGCGGCGGGCGAATGGGACGGAGGTGCCGGCGAAGTTCGTGTTGAAGGATGCGGATCTCGATCTGGCGTTCATTGCGCCCGAGGCGGCCGATGGCGCGGGCGAGGTGTTTGCGCACGTGGATCTGGAGGCGCAGACGGAGGCGGCGATTCTGGATCAATTTTACTCGGTCACGCGGGCGCCGAAGGCGTTGCAGCGGGTGCCGATCATTACGGAAACGACGGTGACTGGCATCGTGGAGAGACCGCGACGGATCTATCTGATGCGCGATGTGTCGCTCGGCAGCCCGGTGTTCAATGGCGCAGGCAAATTGTTGGGGTTGACGCTGCAGCATTTCGCGGGCGGCCGACGGGTGGGGATCGTGGTGCTGCCGGCGGGGGATATCGCGGAAGTGGCGAAGCAGGCGCAGGCGGCGCGAGCGTCCGGGGAGTAGGCGCGGCGGAGCAGCTTGGTGAACCACAGAGGCGCAGAGGACACGGAGGAATACCCCGGCCTCCCTCTGTGTCTCCGTGTCTCCGTGGTTTAGATCGGCAGGCCGACAACGGGCGGCGGCGGCAATCGCATGCGGCCGTTGTGTTGCGCGGTGGGGGCACCGCGCCTCCATCGGGGAAGGGGCAGCGACGCGTCAGATGCGTGCGCGCGTGGATCCGGGGAAAGCGGGCTATTGGGCTTGTTTGGCGACCTTGCGGACGAGGGGCTGCTCGCCGGCGGGGAGGGCGAGGAGGTCGTAGTCCTGGTAGCCGGTGATCTTCACGTCGACGAATTCGCCGACGGGGAGCTCGCGCGGAACGTAGACGCGGCCGTCGATATCGGGGGCGTCGGCTTCGCCGCGGGCGACGCCGGGTTCCTCGACGAGGACGCGCAGCGTGCGGCCGACGTAGGATTTGCTGACGTCGGCGGCGATGGTCCTTTGGAGGGCCATCGTGCGATGCCAGCGGGTTTCCTTCATCTTGGCGGGAAGCTGTTCTTCCATCTTCGCGGCGCGGGTGCCTTCTTCCTGCGAGTAGCGGAAGACGCCGAGACGTTCGAATTTGGTTTCGCGGATGAAGTCGCAGAGCTCGTCGACATCGGCGTCGGTTTCGCCGGGGAAGCCGACAATGAAAGTGGTGCGGATGGCGATGCCAGGAATGCCGGCGCGGATGCGGGCGATGAGGTTGCGGATGTAATCGCCGGAGGTTTCGCGCTGCATCTTACCCAGCATGTGATCGCTGATGTGCTGGAGCGGGATGTCGATGTAGCGAGCGACCTTGGGGCATTCGGCGATGGTGCGGATGAGTTCGTCGGACCAGTGCGCCGGATGCGTGTAGAGCAGGCGTATCCAGAAATCCCCTTCGATGGCGTTGAGCTGACGGAGGAGCGTGGTGAGGGCGGTGCCGCGGGAGGAATCGACGGGCGTGCGCGGGTTGGGGCGCTGTTCCCAAGTGTCCATGCCGAAGAACGTGGTGTCCTGGGAGATGAGATTGATCTCCTTCACGCCCTCCTTGACGAGCTGGCGGACCTCGGCGACGACGCTCTCGACGGTGCGACTGCGATGGCGGCCGCGGATCTGCGGGATGATGCAGAACGTGCACGGATGGTTGCAGCCCTCGGCGATTTTGACGTAGGCGAAATGCTTCGGCGTGAGTCGGAAGCGGGGCGTGTCGTAGTCGGGGATGTAGGTGGATTTGCCCTCGATGAAATTGGCGGGGGCGGCTTTGATGAGGCCGCGTTCCTTGGCGTAGATTTCCTCGATGATCGGAGCGACCTTGGTGACCTGATCGAGGCCGATGAAGGCGTCGACTTCGTCGTGGAGCTCGGAGGAGAGGTCCTTGGAAAAGCGCTGCGACATGCAGCCGGCGACGATGAGTTTCTGTTCCTTGCGGCGTTTTTTCATGCCGCGGTTTTGGTGAACCTCGAGGATGTGGCCGATCGATTCCTCCTTGGAGGAGTCGATGAAGGAGCAGGTGTTGACGATGACGACGTCGGCTTTTTCCGCTTCGGGGATGACGGCCATGCCGGCTTTATGCAGGTGGCCGACCATGATCTCGCTATCGACGAGGTTCTTGGCGCAGCCGAGAGAGATGAGACTGACTTTGATCATTGGGCGAACGGGCGGGGCGGCGTCAGGATAACTGAGAGGTGCGGATGCGATGGGCGAGACGAGCGAGGAAATCGGCAAATTTGGCGGAAAGAAAAACGGCCCCGAGTATTCGGGGCCGCGTCAGCGGAGCAACGTGCGCGGGCGAACTTACTTCTTTTTCGCGGTGGTCTTAGCGGCGGCTTTTTTGCGCTTCAGGTAGGCGACGCGGCGTTTGCGTTTGATGGTCTTGTTCAATTGTTGGCCCATAGGAGGAGAGAGAAGGGGCCGAGCATTCGGGATGGCGCGGGGGAGTCAAGCGAGGGTTCGGGCGGGTTGCGGGTGGAATTTTGGGCGGGGTTGGGCGAGATTTCCAAACGATGAAAACGACCTTGATGGTGCTGATGGGCGTGACGATGGCGGCGGGAGGTTTCGCGGCGGAGAGAGAGGCGGCGACGGGGGAATGGCGGGAGTTGTTCGATGGGAAGACACTTGCGGGATGGCGGAGCTTGCAGACGGAGCAGCCGGGCGCGGGGTGGAAGGTGCGTGATGGAGCGATTGTGCTGGAGGGGAAGGCGGGCGATTTGGTGAGTGTGGAGGCGTTTGGGGATTTCGAGGTGAGCTTCGAGTGGAAGGTGAGCGAGGCGGCGAACAGCGGGGTGATTTATCGCGTGGGGCTCGGCGAGAAGAACACGTTTCTAACGGGGCCGGAGTATCAGGTGCTCGACAACGAGAAGGCATCGGACAACAAGCCGCCGAGTCACACGGCGGCGGGACTATATGATCTCGTGGCGCCGCCGCGGGATTTCACGCGACCGGTGGGCGAGTGGAACGAAGGTCGGATTCGCGTGCGCGGGTGGCGAGTCGAGCACTGGCTGAATGGTGAGAAGACGGTGGACGTGGATCTGGCGAGTGCGGAAGGGAAAGCGTTGATCGCGCGCAGCAAGTTCAAGGGGTGGGAGAAGTTTGCGACGTTATTGCGCGGGCACGTCGCGCTGCAGGATCACGGGGATCGTGTATGGTTTCGGGCGATTCGCGTGAGGGAGTTGGAGTAAAGGGCTGTTGCCATAGGGTGAACCACGGAGACGCAGAGGACACAGAGAAAACCTATGGCGTTCATTTGGTTCTCGGCTCTCCGTAATTCGACGTGGTGAGTTCGAGAGAAGGAGCCGAGGAACGATCGGGCGCAGGATGAGCGATTGACTGGTCAGGCGAGGGGCTCGCCGGAGGTGATTCTGGTGGCGTCGCGCTGCCAGCGGTAGACGAGGGGGGCGCGGGTGCGATCGAGCTGTTTGAAGAGGGCGGGCGCGGAACGTTTGGGGATTTCGAGTTCCGTGAGGCCGGTGGCGTCGCAATTGAGGAGCCGCGCGTAGGGTTTGAAGAATTCGGGGCGGCCGATGACGCGCGAGAGATCGGTGGACGGTGCGTCGGCGGCGGGCGTTTGCGTGTGTGCCTGGTCGAGCGCGAGGAAAGCGTAGGGGAGGCTGCGGAGATCGATGCCGGCGCGCTGGCCGAATTTGACCCAGTTGGAGTCGGCGAAGATTTCAGCGGGCGGCGGAGCGAAGAAGTGGCACCAGTGGCGGTCGTTGCCTTCGAGGAACATCGGGCAGGTGAGTTGGTGCGTGCAGGGCGCGACGAGGCGGAAGGAGGGGCGGAGTTCGTCGCGGATGCGTCCGAGCTGGCGGCTGACGGCGTGCGTGCCGGGTTCGACCCAGAGGACCTCGGCGGCGCGATCGATGAGGGTGCGGAGGGAGGCGAGGTCGGCAGGGGAGAGCTCGTTGAGGACGTGGCTGATGACGAGGAGGCCGAGCGGTTCCGAAGAGGAAAGAAAGCTGGGGGTGGCGGAGGCGACGTGGAGATTAGGAAAGGAGACGGAGGCGCGTTCGGCGGCGAAGTCGCAGGCGGCGGCGGAGTGGTCCCAGACGGTGAGCGTATCGAAAGTTTGGGGACCGAAGAATTCGATGACGCGGCGTGACGCGATGCCGCTGCCGCAACCCCAGTCGAGAATGGAGCGGGAGGAAGGTTGCCAGCCGCGGAGGCGGAGCTCGCGGAGGACGTGGTCCCATTTCCAACCGATGCGTTCGCCGTAGGTGAAATCGTAGGACGCGAGATCGGAGGGGGATTGCCAGTAGGCGCCGGCGGCGGCGGAGCCGGAGAGAAAGCCGTCGCGGAGGCGGTCGAGAGCGGACCAATCGAGGTCGGACCAAGTCATGGAGAAGTGGATTACTGATCGGCTTGGGCGGAGGAGAGGGAAAAGTGGAGGTGGGTGGCGAGGCGCTGAGTGTGGATGCCGTAGAACGAGGCGAAGGTGCGGACGTGTTGGGCGCGGGATTCGCGGGCGGCGGGGGTGTCGGGTGTGGGCGATTTGATCGCGGCGATCATGAGGTTTTTCGCGGTGTGCTCGGTGGAGATGAATTCGAAGACCTTGGTGCGGTAACCGGCCCATTCGAGGAGCTGGGCGCGAAGGGCGTCGGTGACGAATTCGGCCTGACGCTCCTGGAAAATGCCGTGCCGAAGGGCGTCGGCGAGGACGGGCGGGGCGGTGAGCTGGCGACGGATTTCTTTTTGGCAGCAGGGCGCGACGACGAGGAGTCGGGCGCCGGAGGCGATGCCGCGGGCGAGAGCGTCGTCGGTGGCGGTGTCGCAGGCGTGGAGAGCGATGAGAACGGAGAGGGGCGAGGGGGGATTTTCGATTTTCGATTTTGGATTTTCGATTTCGGGGGCGGCGAGAGGAAGGGGGATTTCGGATTCGAGATTTGAGATTTGAGAATGGGCGATTTGGCCGGCGGTGAAGGTGAGGTGGGGGAAGTTTTGTTCGCGGGCGATGCGGTTGCAGAGATCGACAAGATCGGGGCGGGCTTCGATGCCGGCGATGTGGGCGCGGCCGCGGAGAAGGTCGGCGAGGGCGAAAGTGAGATAGCCTTTGCCGGAGCCGGCATCGAGGATGTGGAGGGGGGGGAGGGAAGTTGAGGGTTGAGGGTTGAGAGTTGAGAGCGCGGCGGAGGGAAAGGCCTCGGCGAGGAGGTGGGTGAGGAGTTCGGCGAATTTTTGGATTTGGCGAAATTTGTCGGACATGCCCTCGCGGGGGTGGCCGCGGTCGTTGGTGACGCCGAGGGCGCGGAGCCAGGGGGCGTCGGCGGGGATGAGGTGGGATTTGGGGCGGTTGTGGGAATCGCGCGGTGGGGGCACCGCGCCTCCATCGGTGGCGGCTTCTTTGATTTTGAGGCGGTTGGAATCGGATTCGAACTGGGCGGAGCTGGTGGTGGTGAAGAGATGGGCGTCGAGGAAATCGCGGCCGAGGAGAGCGTCGATTTCGGCGAGGGCGTCGGCGTGTATCCGGTTTTTGGTGATGTCGCGGGTGGCGTGGCGCCAGAGAAAGGAGAGATGCGGGCCGGATTTGAGGGCGACGGGGCGGATGAAGAGGTTGCGCAGGGTGGTGTCGGCGCCGCGGTATTTGCCGAGGGTGAGTTTTTGCAGCGTGTCGGTTTCGACGGCGGTGCGGACGAGGAGAAGGAAACGATCGCGGGCGGGCGTGGACATGAGCGAACGGAGATGGCCGCAAAAAGGCGCAGAAGGCGCAAAAAGGAAAATGCGCGTGGGCGCGAGGGGCGGGTGTGGCGCGGTGGTTATTGGAGGGAGATGGGAGGGATGTAGAAATCGAGGGGCGTGCGGTCCCACCAGCGGGCGGTGGCGGCGTGTTGGTCCGGAGAGGTGAAGCGGTAGTCGTAGCGGACGATGCGGAGGTGGCGCGGCGGGCGGTCGGGGAACGGGTTGTGGGAGAAGAGGGCGAGGACTTCGGGCGTGCCGCGAAGGAGGTGTTCGCAGAGGGGGAGGAGCCAGCGGTTTTGGTCGGGGGAGCCGAGGGCGGCGAACCAGAGTTGCCAGTCGAGGCGGGGTTGATGCGGGGCGACGATCGGGGGCGGGCGGGAGAGGTCGCCGGGCTTGTAGGGAAGTTCGTAGGCGTGCCAGGTGCGGCGGTCGTCGCTGCCCTCGATGATGAGTTCGGGACGCGACGTGGTCATGACGGCGAAGAGGCCGTAGTTGTTGAACGTGCGGAACGGAGCGACGTGGGCGGCGAGGGAGTTGAACCAGTCGGGTGGATGGAATGAGCGGTGGAGCGAAGGGAGGGCTTGGACGGAGGTAAAGAGGACGAGGAGGGCGGCGGCGGTGAGGGCGAGGAGGCGGAGCGGACGCGGGGGAGGGGGAATGGAAGTGTCATACATAATATGACACTTTGCGGGGCGACGGAGGAGGGTTTGATAGAAGCGGTCGTCGAGGTTGAGGAGACAGAGGGCGAGGGTGAGGAGGTTGAAGAAGGTGTAGTTGCCGGTGAGGAAGATGGCGATTTGGAGGGCGGCGAGGAGGAGGGCGGCGTTGTGGCGGATGCGGCGTGGGGCGAAGAGGAAGAAGGGGACGACGAGTTCGAGAAAGAACATGCCGGCACAGGTGGCGCGATGGAAGGAGGCGGGGAGGTGGTGAACGAAATAAGCGAGCGGGTTGGGGAGCGGTTGGGTTTCGAAGTGAAACGTGAGGGCGGTGAGGTCGCGCCAGGTGGCGTCGCCGCTGGTGAGTTTCACGATGCCGGAAAGCAGCATGAGGCGGAAGAGGAGCCAGCGGAGGAGGTAGCGGGCGAGGGGCGGAGGCTCGGGCCGCGCGGTGGGGGCGTTTGATTGCGCGGTGGGGGCACCGCGCCTCCATCGGAAGGGGAGAGCGAGGAAGATGGAGAGGAAGGTGGTTTCGAGGAGAAGGGCGTCCCACTGGAAACCGAGGAAGAGCTGGCCGACGTTGACGAGGGAGAGGTAGGCGAGCCAGAGGGCGATCAGATTGAGGAGCGGGGCGATGCCGAGGAAGAGGAGGGAGGCGGAGAGGAGGCCGAAGGCGCAGAGGACGTGGAGAGAAGTGTCGGCGCCGAAGAGCCAGGCGAGTGTGGGGAGTTGAAGGTAGGCGGAGGCGCCGAGGTGTTCGCGGACGGCTTCGAGATAGTGCGCGGCGGGGAGAATGCCGTGGGGGCCGATCAGGCCGGAGAGTTGCGTCCAGAAGGAGGCGAAGGCGATTGCGTGGATGAGGGCGAGGGCGCGGAGGAAAATCGCGGTGCTGAAGGCGAAGGATGGAGCGGGAGACGAGGCAGTAGCGTGGGATGCCAAAGGGGTGAAGGGGATCCAGCGCGGCAAGTGCATGCGGACGCGCAACTGGATTCTTCGCTTCGCTCAGAATGACAAAGGGAAAATCGGGCCGAGCGAATGTCCGAAGGCCCGAGGGTCGGGGCGTAAAGGCGGTCCCCTAGCTTTGGGCTACTCGGTGGGGAGGAAGTCGTGGGTGAGGGCGGTGGTGGGGGTGACTTTGTTTTTCTTTAGAATTCCGAGAGATTCGAGTTGGGAGATTTGGGTGGCGTAGCGGGCGGGGTCGAGGTGGCCGATTTTTTCGGGGCCGCTGTCGGAGTCGCGGCCGGTGACGAGTTTCCCGTCGATGATGAGTTGCCGGGAAGCCATCATGAATTCGTCGGTGTTGTTGGCGTTGGCGGCTTTCATCGCGGCGTGGGCGGGGGCGGGATCGCCTTCGAGGTAGTCGCGCCAGCCCTTGATGTAGGCGCGGGTGAAGGCGCGGAGGACGTCGGGGTGTTCGCGGGCGAATTTGCGGGAGGTGACGAGGACGGCGTAGGCGCGGAAGCCGGCGTCCCAGGTCGAAAGGAAGCGCGGTTCTTTGCCGCCGGCTTTCACGATGTGGTAGGGCTCGGCGATGTAGTAGCCCTGTTGGATGGCTTCCTTGTTTCCGAGGAAGGCGGCGACGGAGAAGTTTTGGGGGACGATGTTGAAATCGATGCTGTATTTTTTTCGTAGATACGGAAGGAACGCCCATTCGGGTCGGGCGATGAGGGTTTTGCCGGCGAGATCTTCGAAGCGGTGGACGGAGGAGTCGGCGTTGACGAGGAGGCCGGAGGGGTCGTCCTGGAAGACGGCGGCGAACTGGACGACGGGGAGGCCTTCGGCTTGTTGAAGGAGGGTGTTGGTGCTGTCGGCTTGGCCAATGTGAGCTTGGCCGGTGGCGACCTTGGGCATGACGAGCGCGTTGGGGCTACCGGGGATGAGGGTGACGTCGAGGTTTTCGTCGGCGAAAAAGCCGCGGGCTTGAGCTTGATAGAAGCCGCCGTGCTCGGGTTCGGCGACCCAGTCGAGTTGGACGGTGAGCTTGAAGGGGGATTTTTCGGCGCCGGCGAGCAGCGAGGCGAAGGCGGTGAGGAAAAAGGAGATGAGGAAGGGTTTCATGGTGAGAAGGCCTCGCGCGAAGGGCGCAAAGGACGCGAAGGGAGTCAACGATCAGACATGTCGAAAGAGTCGTGCCACTGGCGAAGCGTGAGGTGGGCGAGGGCGATCACGATGGCGACGAAGAGGAAGCCGAGGATGCAGGTGGCGACGGCGGTGGCGAAGAGGGCGGGGTATTGGGCGCGGCTGGAATAGATGAGCGCTTGGAAGCCGAGACCGCCGCCGTCGCCGGCGGCACTGCCGGCGGTGTAATAGCCGGCGGGGGCGCCGATGGGGGGGGGGGGGGG
>JAEWBF010000082.1 GCA_023391285.1 Verrucomicrobiota bacterium | reverse complement strand
CCTAACGGCTGGGGCGTTTGGCGGCGGGGGCGGGAGACCCCGCCCTACATTGGTTAGCCGCCGAGGTAGGTGGCTTTGAGGCGGGGGTCGGTGCGGAGCTGTTTGCTCTCGCCCTGCATCACGATGCGGCCCGTTTCGAGGACGTAGGCGTAGGAGGAGACCTCGAGCGCGAGGTTCGCGTTCTGTTCGACGAGGAGGATCGTGATGCCGTGGGTCTTGTTGATCTCCACGATCTTCTCGAAAATCGTGCTGATGAGCCGCGGGGCGATGCCGAGGGAGGGCTCGTCGAGCATGAGGAACTTCGGGTTGCCCATGAGCGCGCGGCCGATGGCGAGCATCTGTTGTTCGCCGCCGGAGAGCGTGCCGGCCATTTGTTTGAGGCGTTCCTTGAGGCGGGGAAAAACGCTGAAGACGTAGTCGCGGTTTTTGGCGATGAGCGCGGAGTCGGAGAGGAGGAAGGCGCCCATCGTGAGGTTTTCGTCGACGGTGAGGTTCGAGAAAATCATGCGGCCCTCGGGGACTTGGGAGAGGCCGCGGGCGACGATGCGGTGCGAAGGGGATTGGGTGATGTCTTCGTTGAGGAAAGTGATGCGTCCGGTTTTCGCGCGGAGGAGTCCGGAGATGGTGCGGAGCGAGGTGGTTTTGCCGGCGCCGTTGCCGCCGATAAGCGTGACGATTGAGCCCTGCGGAATTTCGAAGGAGATGCCGGAGAGGGCGGCGATGGCGCCGTAGGAGACGTGGAGATCGGTGACGGAGAGCATCTTTGATTTTCGATTTTGGATTTTCGATTTTCGATTGGAGCGCGGGCGGAATTCGAAAATCGAAAATCGAGAATCGAAAATGGGATCAGTGGTGCGCGAGCTTGTGGTGGTCTTCGCCGAGGTAGGCTTCGATGACCTTCGGGTTGGCCTGGATTTCGGCGGGGGTGCCTTCGGCGATCTTCACGCCGTAATCGAGGACGGCGATGCGCTGACAGCAGCTCATGACGACCTTCATCGAGTGTTCGACGAGGAGGATGGAGAGCTTGAATTCCTTCTGGATGCGCTGGATCAGGCGGACGAGGTCGGCTTTTTCCGTCGGGTTCATGCCGGCGGCGGGCTCGTCGAGGAGGAGGAGCTTGGGTTGAGTGGCGAGGCCGCGGACGATTTCGAGGCGGCGCTGTTCGCCGTAGGGAAGACTCTTCGCGGGGGTGTCGCGGAAACGGCGGAGATTGAAAATTTCGAGGAGTTCCTCCGCGCGACGGGTGATGGCGGCTTCGTCGCGGCGGAAGCGTCCGAGTCGGATCAGCGATTGGACGGGCGAGGTGGCGCGGTGGAGGTTGCAGGCGACGCGGACGTTGTCGAAGACGGAGAGCGAGCCGAAGAGGCGGATATTTTGGAAGGTGCGCGCGATGCCGCGTTCGACGATCTGATTGACGCGGAGGCCGGCGAGGTTTTCGCCGCAGAAGATCACGGCGCCGTCGGTGGGTTGATAGACACCGGTGATGAGGTTGAAGACGGTGGTTTTGCCGGCACCGTTGGGGCCGATGAGGCCGACGAGTTCGTCCTCGCCCACGACGAAGTCCACGGCGTTGACGGCGGTGAGGCCGCCGAAGCGGATGGTGGCTTGGTCGAGTTGGAGGAGAGGGGTCATGCCGCGATTCGGAGAAGGATTCGGATTCTCCCGCGAACCACGCGAAAGACACGAAACGAAGAAAAGCGAACAGGCGCGGAGGGCAGATCAACCAAGGAGGGCAGGAGGCGTGTCATGTTCTTCTGGTTGGAGGCGAAACGGACGTTACGACGTGGGCTTTTTACCGAAGGCCGGGAAGCGGAGGTTGAAGAGCCCTTGGGGGCGGGCGAGCATGAGGACGATCAGCAGGAAGGAGTAGATCACCATACGGTATTCCGCGATGGGACGGAGCAGTTCGGGAAGGAGCGTGAGGAGGATGGCGGCGAGGATGACGCCGATGGTGTTGCCCATGCCGCCGAGGATGACCATGACGACGATCTCGATGGATTTGGTGAAATCGAAACCGGTGGGCGTGATGGTGAGTTTGAAATGGCCGTAGAGGCCGCCGGCGATGCCGGCGAAGAAGGCGCCGATGACGAAGGCGACGATCTTGTAGCGGGTGGTGTTGAGGCCGACGGCTTCGGAGGCGATTTCGTCGTCGTGGGTGGCGAGGAAGCCGCGGCCGTAGGTGGAGTGGACGAGGCAGGTGACGACGAAGATGGTGATCGCGACGACGGAGAGGACCCAGCCGATGGTGGTGTAGGGCGCGATGCCGTTGAGGCCGAGGGCGCCGCCGAGGAATTCGACGTTTTGAAAGATGACGCGGATGATTTCGCCGAAGCCGAGCGTGACGAGAGCGAGGTAATCGCCTTTGAGGCGGAGCGAGGGAACGCCGACGAGGAGGCCGGTGCAGGCGGCGGCGAGACCGCCGGCGAGGAGCGCGCCGAGGAAGAGGAGAAAGTGTTGGGAGGCGGAGCCGTCGGCGTCGCCGAAAAGGCGGAGGGCGAGGTTCATGCTGACGGCGGCAGAGAAGTAGGCACCGACGGACATGAAGCCGGCATGGCCGAGGGAGAACTGGCCGGTGTATCCGTTTACCAGATTCAGGGAGACGGCGAGGATGATATTGATGCCGATGCCGATGAGCACATCGAGGTGGTAGGGATCGATGTGGTCGGAAAAGTGCGAGATGCCGAAGGCGACCAGCAGCGCGGTGATGAGCGCGATATGCGGCTTAGGGATCATCGAGCGAGATTGTTGCCCGCGAAACACGCGAAAGGGCGCGAACGGTCGCGGCGACACTGCACCCAAAGGACTGCGATTGTCAGAACGGGAAGGCGTGGTTTCGCGGCCATTGGCGTGTTTAGCGGGCGGCTCAGACTTTTTCGACGGTGAACTTGCCGAGGAGGCCGGCGGGGCGGAAGAGGAGGATCACGATGAGGATCGCGAAGGCGATGGCGTCTTTGTAGGTCGACCATTGGGAGCCGCTCACGAAGGTTTCGACGGTCCCGAGGATGAGCCCGCCAAGGGCGGCGCCGGGGATGTTGCCGATGCCGCCGAGGATCGCGGCGACGAAGGCTTTCAGGCCGGGCATGACGCCCATGAGCGGGTCGATCGACGGGTAGTTGAGCGCGTAGAGGATGCCGCCGGCGGCGGCGAGGGCGGAACCGAGCGCGAAGGTGAACGAGATGACGATGTCGTTGTTCACGCCGACGAGTTGGGCGGCCTTGGGATTGAGCGAGACGGCGCGCATGGCGGTGCCGATCTTGGTGCGGTAAACGATGAGCTGCAGGCCGAGGACGAGGATGGCGGCGAGGACGATGACGGCGAGTTGGTTGGTGGAGATGACGAGGCCGCGGACTTCGAAATTGAGGGAAGGGAGGAGCGCGGGAAACGTGCGCGGCGCGGCGCCGAAGAAGACCTGACCGCTGTATTCAAGAAGCAGTGACACGCCGATGGCGGTGATGAGGACATTGAGCGTGGGGCCGCCGCGGAGGCGGCGATAGGCGACGCGCTCGATGGTCATGCCGAGGATGGCGCAACCGATCATGGCGACGAAGATCGTGAGCAGGCCGCCCCAGATGGTGCCCTCGGGAACGATCTTGCCCATGTAGTAGCCGATGAAGGCGCCGACCATGAAGACGTCGGCGTGCGCGAAATTGATGAAGCGCAGGACGCCGTAGACCATCGTGTAGCCGAGCGCGATGAGCGCGTAGATGGCGCCGAGGCTGAGGCCGTTGAGCAATTGCTGTAAGAATTCGGACAGTGTAGTTGAGAGTTGAGGGTTGAGAGTTGAGAGACGATCAGCTGCCGAGAGAACCTCGGAGTCCGCTGAGCATGCGGCTGATCTCCTCACCGTCGCGGTAGATTGCTTCGAAATCCGGCGGGGAAAGGAAGCCTTCATTTCGCGCGATGATGGCCTGTGTTATCACCTCAAAAAGCGAGCCGGCGGCGTAACCAAGGAATTTGGCGAAATCTGCACGCGGGCGAGCGGAGCCTTCGGCGATGTTCGAGGAGATGGAATTGGCTGCGGCGCGAATCTGCGTGGTCAGCCCGAAAAGCTCGTCGGACGGAAAGCCCTTCGTGCTCCGATAGACGAGACCCGCATAGAGCACGGCTTTTTGCCAAACCTCGAGACGTTCGAAGTTGAACATGAGAGGTTTGATGTCTCTCAGCTCTCAACACTCAACTCTCAACTAAGGAGTCACCGCTTCGAAGAATTCGGTGCGGCCGTTTTTGACGGTGAGGATGACGGCGGCTTTTTCGGAGTTGCGGTTTGAGTCGATGGTGGTGCGGCCGGTGACACCGGGGAAATCTTTCGTGGCGGCAATGGCGTCGCGGAGTTTGGGGCCGTCGGTGGAGCCGGTTGTTTCGATCGCCGCGGCGATCAGATACACGGCGTCGTAGCCGAGGGCGGACACGGCTTCGGGAACTTCGTTGTTCCAGCGGGCGCGGTAGCGTTCGACGAAAGATTGAACTTCGGGCGCGGTGTTTTCGGCGGAAAAGTAGGTGGAGTAGTAGGTGTTCTCTACGGACTTGCCGCCGAGTTCGATGAGTTGCGGGGCTTCCCAGCCGTCGCCGCCGATGATGGGAATATCGAGGCCGAGCGAGCGGGCTTGGATGCTGATGAGCGCGGCTTCGGTGTAGAAACCGGTGGCGGCGATGACGTCGGGCTTGGCGGCGCGAATGGCGGTGAGTTGGGCGCGGAAATCCTTGTCGCCTTCGGCGAATTTTTGCTCGGCGACGATTTCGCCGCCGAGCGTGGTGAAGCGCTCGCGGAGGACGTTGGAGAGACCGACGCTGTAAGGGGAGTTGATCGAAGTGAGGAGCGCGAGGCGTTTGGCGCGGAGAGAGTCGTGGGAGAATTTGGCGAGGACGGCGCCCTGGAACGGATCGATGAAGCAGATGCGGAAAATGTAATCGCCGATTTCGGTGACGCGCGGGGCGGTCGAGGAGATCGCCATCATCGGGATCTTGGCGCGTTGGCAGATGGGTGCGGCTTCGAGGGAGTTGGCGGAGGCGTTGGCGCCCAGGATGGCGACGACCTTGTCGCGCGAGATGAGTTTTTTGACGGCGGTGGCGGACTCGCCCTGTTTCGACTGGATGTCTTCGACGAGGTATTCGACGGGGCGGCCGAGGATGCCGCCTTTGGCGTTGAGCTCTTCGACGGCGAGGAGAATGCCTTTGCGGGTGGCGACGCCGAAGGCGGCGTCTTTGCCGGTGAGGGAGCCGAAGTGGCCGAGTTTGATGGGGTCGCCGGAGGGGGTGGCGGCGGAGGCAGGCGTGGGGTGGAGGAGGGAGGCGAGGAGGAGGAGCGTGAGGAGGAGGGTGGAGCGGACGGTGAGGAACACACCCCGCCCTTCGGGCACCCCTCTCGAGAGGGGACTTCGGGTGCGGGGGCGTGGGCGGGGATGGGCGTGGGCTGGAGAGGAGGGGATGGCGAGAAAGAGCGCGGTGAGGGCACCGCGCCTCCAGGAGCGGATGCGGAAAAGGGAAACGATCATGGAGTGACGGTTTCGACGTAGGTGGGATGGCCGTCTTTTACGGCGATGATGACGGCGGGTTTGGAGGCGTTGCGGTTGGCGTCGATCGTGGTGCGACCGGTGACGCCGGGGAAATCCTTCGTGGCGGCGAGGGCGTCGCGGAGTTTCGGGCCTTCCGTCGTGCCGGCGCGTTCGATGGCGTCGGCGAGGATCATGACGGCGTCGTAGGCGAGCGGGGCGAGGGAGTCGGGCGTGAGGTTGTCGAATTTGGCACGGAATTTTTTGAGGAATTCCTGCACCTCGGGGGCGGCGCTTTCGGAGGAGTAGTGGGCGGAGTAATACGCGCCGTCGACGGCGTCGCCGCCGATTTCGATGAGTTCGGGGGCTTCCCAGCCGTCGGCGCTGAGGATCGGCATGGTGAGGCCGAGGTCGCGGGCCTGGCGGCAGATGAGTCCGCCCTCGGTGTAGTAGCCCATGGCCACGATGACGTCGGGCGCGGTGCCGCGAATGGCGGTGAGTTGGGCGCGGAAATCCTTGTCGCCTTCGGAGTATTTTTGTTCGCCGACGACGGTGCCGCCGGCGTCCGTGAAAGCCTCGCGGAAGACGCGGGCGAGGCCGACGCTGAAGGGGGAGGAAGCGGAGGTGAGGAGGGCGGCGCGGCGAGCGTTAAGGGAATTGTGGGCGAACTTGGCGAGGACGCCGCCTTGGAATGGATCGATGAAGCACGTGCGGAAAATGTAGGTGCCCATCGTGGTGAGTTGGGGCGTGGTGGCGGTGCTGGCGAGGAGGGGAATGCGGGCGTTTTGGGCGAAGGGGGCGACTTCGAGGGTTTGGGAGGACGTGCCGCCGTGGATGAGCGCGACGACTTTGTCGCGGCCGATGAGTTTCTTGGCGATGGTGGCGGACTCGCCGGGTTTGGACTGGTTGTCTTCGGTGACGAGTTCGAGCGGGCGGCCGAGGACGCCACCGCGGGAATTGATTTCGTCGATGGCGAGGAGGACGCCGCGGTGGGAGGATTGGCCGAAGGCGGCTTCCTTGCCGGTGAGGGGTTCGATTTCGCCGATGCGGATGGGTTGGGCGGCGGCGGTGAGCGTGTGTGTTGAGGTGGAGAGGAGGAGAACGGAAAACGTTATAGAAAGCGCGGTGAGGGCACCGCGCCTCCATCGGCGGAGCACGGGCAGGTTGCCCGTGCTACGGGCGGAAGAGCGTTTCATGGGGCGACGGTTTTGTGGAAGGTGAGTTTGGCGTCGCGGATGGCGATGATGGTGGCGCCCTTCTTGGCGTTGCGCTGGGCGTCGATCGTGGTGCGGCCGCTGGCGCCGGGGAAATCCTTGGTGGCGGCGAGGGCGTCGCGGAGGGCGGGGCCGTCGGTGGTGCCGGCGCGCTTGATGGCGTCGGCGAGGACGAGGGCGGCGTCGTAGCCGAGGGCGGCGAAGGCGTCGGGGGTTTCGTTGTTCCAGCGGGCTTTGAACTTCTGGACGAACTCGGCGACCTTCGGATCCTGGTTTTCCGGGGAGAAGTGCGTGGAGTAGAAGCAGCCGTTGAGGGCGTCGCCGCCGATTTCGAGGAGCTTGTCGGATTCCCAGCCGTCGCCGCCGAGGAACGGAATGGTGATGCCGAGTTCGCGGGCCTGGCGGACGATGAGGGCGGATTCGGTGTAGTAGCCGGGGAGGAAGACGGCTTCGACGTTGGCGGCTTTGACGGCGGTGAGTTGGGCGCGGAAGTCTTTGTCGCCTTCGGAGTATTTCTGTTCGACGGCGATGGTGCCGCCGGCGGCTTCGAAGGTGTCGCGGAAGAATTTCGCGAGGCCGACGGAGTAGGCGTTGGAGACGCTGGAGATGATGGCGACGTTTTTGGCTTTGAGGTCGTTCAACGCGAAGTTGGCCATCGCGGTGCCTTGGAAGTCGTCGATGAAGCAGACGCGGAAAATGTAATCGCCAACCTCGGTGACGCGCGGGTTGGTGGCGGCAGGGGCGATCATGGGGATCTTGTTCGCTTGGGCGATGGGCGCGGCTTCGAGGGAACGGCCGGAGGAGACCTCGCCGAGGAGGGCGACGACCTTGTCGCGGGTGAGGAGTTTCTTGGCAACGGTGGCGGATTCGCCGGGGCGGGTCTGGTTGTCTTCGGCGAGAAGCTCGAGCTGTTGGCCGAGGACGCCGCCGGCGGCGTTGATCTCCTCGAGGGCCATGATGATGCCCTTGTGCGACGATTGGCCGAAGGTGGCTTCCTTGCCGGTGAGGGAGCCGTATTCGCCGATCTTGATGGTCTCGGATTGCTTGGCGCAGGAGCCGAGGAGGAGGGCGGCGGCGACGGCGAGGAGGCGGGGGAGGGAGGTGCGGCGGGTCATGGGAAGCGGGAGGGGGGGGAGGCAGTTGAGAGTTGAGGGATGAGAGTTGAGAGCAGGTAGCGGCCACTCGCTGGCGCTCGCGGCTACGGGTCAGGGATCGATGGATTGGACGAAAGTGAACTGGCCGTTGCGGACCTGCAGGACGACGGCGGATTTGGTGGGATTGCGTTGGGCGTCGAAGGAGATGGTGCCGGTGACGCCTTTGAAGTCTTTCGTGGCGGCGAGGGCGTCGCGGAGTTTGGCGCCGTCGGTGGTGCCGGCGCGGCGGAGGGCGTCGATGAGGAGTTTGGCGGAGTCGTAGCCGAGGGCGCTGAGCGCGTCGGTGCCGGTGCCCCAGCGGGCGCGGAAGCGATTGTTGAAAGAGCGGACGTCGGGGTCGTCGCTTTCGGGGGAAAAGTGGGTGGAGAAGTAGGCGCCTTCGACGGCGTCGCCGCCGATGTTGATGAGTTCGGCGGATTCCCAGCCGTCGATGCCAAAGAGCGGGGCGGTGATGCCGAGGTCGCGGGCCTGTTTGCAGATGAGGGCGGCTTCGGCGTAGTAGCCGGGGACGAAGATGCCCTCGACGTTGGCGCCGCGGATGGCGGTGAGTTGGGCGCGGAAGTCTTTGTCGCCCTCGGAGTATTTCTGTTCGAGGACGATGGTGCCGCCGAGGGCGGTGAAGCGTTCGCGGAAGATTTTGGCGAGGCCGACGCTTTGGGCGGAGGAGGCGGACGAGAGGATGGCGGTGCGCGAGAGCTTCAGAGATTCGCGCGCGAATTTGGCCATGACATTGCCTTGGAAGGAATCGACGAAGCAGACGCGGAAAATGTAGTTGCCGCGGGCGGTGACGGCGGGGGCGGTGGCGCCGGGGGAAATGAGCGGGATTTTGGCGTTTTGGGCGATGGGGGCGGCTTCGAGGGTGCGGCCGGAGGTGATTTCGCCGAGGAGGGCGACGACCTTGTCGCGGGAGATAAGTTTTTTGGCGATGGTGGCGGCTTCGCCGGCTTTGGACTGGTCGTCTTCGGTGATGAGTTGGAGCGGGCGGCCGAGGACGCCGCCAGCGGCGTTGGCTTCCTCGATGGCGAGGAGGGTGCCGCGGTGGGCGGCCTGGCCATAAGTGGCTTCCTTGCCGGTGAGGGAGGCGAACTCGCCGATCTTGATGGGAGCTTCGGCGGCGGAAAGCGGCGCGGACGCGACGGCGGCGAAGGTGAAGGTTAGGACGGATGCGAGGGCGCGGAAAGGGCGCGGGAACGGGCGCGGGGAAAGAAACGACATCACGAAGAAGTTAGGATGTTCGAGAAGCGGCACAGAAGGACAGGGGAAGCAGGTTTTCAACCAAACTGTGCGGGTGGGGCGGCGGAGGAGCACGGTCAGGTTGACCGTGCTACGGCGGGGGCCGGGGGGGGGGGGGGGCC
>JAEWBF010000053.1 GCA_023391285.1 Verrucomicrobiota bacterium | reverse complement strand
CGCTCGGAGAGCGCGCCCTACCGGCGCTGCCGCGCCACGATTACGCGATGAAGTCTTCGGGGGTGAATTTGAGCATTTTTTGGGCAGCGACGGCTTCGTTGACGCGGAGGACGGTGATCGCGCTGGCGAAGGCTTCGTCGGCGGGGCAGTTGAGCTGCGCGCCGTCGCGGATGGCGTCGAAGAAGTTCTCGAGGTGCGGTTGGTGAATGGCTTTGTCGAGCGTGACCGGGATGTCCCAGGCGGAGAGCTCGGCGGTTTCGCGGACGTCGACCGTCGCGGCGCGGGAAGGGCCGCCGAGTTTCTTGCGGGGTTTTTCCCAGGGCTTGACGGGAGGCGGAGCGCCTTCGCCGGAGGTCGGGGAGGCGACGAGGCCGCGTTCGGCCCAGATGTCCCACTCGGGCGCGCGGGCTTCGCGGTAGAGCTTCGTGTATTTCGGGTTTTCCGAAATCTTCAGCGCGCCCTCGTCGCCCATGAAGTATTCGTGGTAACCGCCGCCGGCGCTGGTGGTGGTGAGCACGCCGTAAGTGGCGCGGACCATACCGGCGGGGGTGGGGAATTCGTAGATGGCGCTGACGTTATCATACCACTCGTGAGTGGTGTAGTAGTCGACGCCGCCGCCGGCCATGACGGAACTGGGGTTTACGCCGAGCATCCAGTTGAAGATGTCGATCTGGTGCGCGCCGAGGTCGGAGATGGGGCCGCCGGCGTAGCGTTTGAACCAGCGCCAATTGCGGAACTCGTGCATGTTGGCGTAGCCGTATTCGTTGAGCTTGGCTTCGGGCAGCGCGTAGCGGGCGGGGTAGCCGAGGTCTTCGGTGACGGCGCGGTTCCACTGGCCGGAAGCGTTGGTGATGCGGCCGAGGAGTTTGGCGTCGCGGACGATCTTGTCGCGGGCGTGGAGATAGCGCGGATTGCTGCGGCGCTGGTGTCCGACTTGGAGGAGTTTCCCGGTTTCGCGGGCCGCGTGAACCATCGAGCGCGCGCCCTCGATGGTGTTGGACATGAGTTTCTCGCAGTAAACGTGTTTGCCGGCGCGGAGAGCGGCGTTGGTGTGCTCGGCGTGGACGAAGTCGGGCGTGGCGACGATGACGGCATCGAGGTCGGGGACCTGGGCGAGCATCTCGCGATAGTCTTCGAACGGGCGGGCGTCGTGGTCGAACTTCTTGAGGAGCCGTTCGCCGTAGGTGCGGTTGTAGGGCCAGATGTCGCAGACGGCGCGGTAGCGGATGTCGGGGATTTTCAGCGACGCGTTGAGGAGGACGCGGCCCTGTTCGCCGCAGCCGATGAGCCCGACGTTGAGCGTGCGCGTGCCGCCGGCGCCGGGAGCTTGGGCGCGGGCGATGTAAGGGGCGGCGAGGACAGCGGCGCCGAGTTTTGCGCCAGTGAAGAGGAAGTTGCGCCGCGTGAGGGAGGAGAGAGGAGACGGAGAGTCGTTCATGATAGGAGGGCGGACGGGCGGTCGGTGAGCGGAGACTGGAAAGCCCTGAAAGAGCAGAGACGCTTCGGCAGGGCTTAGCGTGACGACGAAAGGCGATTACTCGAACTTGTCGGGCCAGACCGAGAAGCGGTTGTGGCGGACGAGGAGGAGCGCGCCGACGAACATGATGACGTGGATGGCGAGCCAGGCGATGCCTTCGCCCTCCTGCACGGCCATCATGCCGAACGAGAGGCCGACGTAGACGAGACCGCTCACGAAGAGCGTGAGGCGGGTTTTGACGCCGAGGAGGAGGAGGACGCCCAGAATCAGCAGAATATAGCCGAGGGAGTGGGCGTAGGACTTGGTCATCCAGAGCGGCAGGAAGGAGGCGCCGGTGATGCCTTCGGCCATGCGGCCCATGTTGTTGTAGTAGTTTTCGAACGAATACGTGCCGCGGGATTCCCATTTCTCGATCCCGGCGAGCAAGGTGCGCAGCCCGAGGAACAGGCGGAGCAAGAGGAAGGCGTAGGTGTATTCGCAGCGGCAGCGCAGGTTGGACGGGGTGTCGTTCATGGGTGGAAAAAAGCGAAAGCGAGGACGGGATTGAAGCGAGAGCGGAATGAGGTGGCGATGGGGAAGAGGCGTAGTCGACGAAAACCGGGGTTGTTTACGAAAAGCGATCCTTGCGTGACAGCAACCATGGTCGAGCGAAGAGAACGGGTTTCAACGGCAATTAGAAAAGTTTTGGTGGTGCCGAGCGGAGCTTCACGAGCGCGGGTTGGCGTCGGACCGTGTAAAGACGGAGAGTTTTTTCGTGCGCAACGTGACGAATGAGCTTTGTTGGGCATTACGCGTTTCATGGACACGGAAGCCCCCGCCAGCACCCCCATTGATTTCAACAATCCGCGGCAGCGGAATGAGTGGTTTACGAGGACGCCGGATCTTTGGGAGGAGGTCGTGACAATGTCCCACGGTGGAGATCGGTCGCATGCGTCGGCGTTGGAGCGGCGGGTGACGAGTGCGGAGCCGGCGCAGCATCGGGAGTTGGAGCAGAGGCTGATCGCGGTGCTGGAGCGACCGGAGCTGACCGGTGCGGGGCGGCTGTTTGTCTGCCGGATGCTGGCGTTGGTGGGGTCGGCGGCGTGCGTGCCGGTGGTGGCGCGGTTGCTCGAGAGCGAACGCACGGCGGACAATGCGCGGGTGGCGCTCGATGGAATTGCGGATGCGAGCGTGGATGCGGCGTATCGTAGGGCGTTGGATGCGTTGCGCGGGGCGGCGAAAGCGGGATTGATTGGGAGCATGGCGATGCGGGGAGATCGGGCGGCGTTGGGAGCGTTGAGCGAGATCGCGAAGGATGCGCGAGAAAGTTCGATGGTGAAAACGGCGGCGGAGCGCGCCGTGCAACGGCTGGAGAGAATGGCCCGGGGCGAGGAGGAGGTGCGATGAATCAGAGCGGTATGAATCGCCGAGACTTTCTGAAAAAATCGGCATGGGCGGGGGTGGTCGCGGCGGCGCCTTTGATTTTGCCTTCCAGAATTCGGGGGCAGGTGGCCGCGACTGAGCGGATCGCGGTGGGGTTCATCGGGACCGGGAGCATTGCGCAAATGCACATCGAGACGCTGCTCGGGTTTCAGGATGTGCGGATCGCGGCCGTGTGCGACGTGGATCGGGTGCGGCGGGACGCGTCGGCGGAGAAGATCAACGCGTTTTACGGGAACCGGGATTGCCGGACGTATAGCGATTTTCGCGAGTTGGCGGCGCAGGCGGATCTCGACGCGGTTTGGGTGTGCACGCCGGATCACTGGCATGCGTTGGCCGCGATTGAAGCGATTCGGAACGGGAAGGATGTCTATGTGGAGAAGCCGTTGACGCTGACGATTCGCGAAGGGCGCGAGCTGGTGAATGCGGCGCGGCGTTATGATCGCGTGGTGCAGACGGGCACGCAGCAGCGGTCGTCGAAACGGTTTCGCGACGTGGCGCAGTTCGTGCGGAATGGCGGACTCGGGGAGTTGGAGCGGATCGAGATCGCAATTCCGGCCAACAACAAGTTCACGGGGGCGACGTGGCTGGAGGAACCGGTGCCGGAAGGACTCGATTGGGATATGTGGCTGGGACCGGCGGCGTGGCGGCCGTTTAATCGGCAGGCGTGCCACTACAACTTCCGGTTCATCCGCGACTTCGCGGCAGGCCAGGTGACGAATTGGGGGACGCATTACATCGACATCGCGCAGTGGGCGCTCGATGCGGATGCGGGCGGTCCGGTCGAGGTGGTCGGGCACGGTGAGTTTCCGTCGAGCGGGTTGTTCACCACGGCGACGAAGGTGGATTTCACGTGCCGGTATGCGAGCGGCGTGGAGCTGAGATGTCGGACGCGTTACGACGGGGTTTCCGACGGAAACGTGCGCTTCTTCGGGCCGCGCGGGTGGATCGATGTTTCACGAACGAACACGCGGGCGTCGGATGCGGAGTTGTTGCGTGAAATAACCACCGGCAGCGGCGCGGTGAAGTTGGCGGTGAGCAACAATCATCACGACAATTTCATCCGGTGTGTGCGGACGCGGGAGCTGCCGATCTCGGATGTGGAGATCGGGCATCGAACGACGACGGTGTGCAATCTCGGCGATATCGCGATGCTGCTGGATCGGAAGTTGAAGTGGGATGTAGCGCGCGAGGAGTTTGTCGACGACGTCGTCGCGAATCGGATGCGCGATCGGGCGATGCGCGGGCCATGGGGGTTGGTGTGATGGGGGTGAGCGAGGGGAACGCAACGTGAGCAAAAAAAAGCACGGTCAGGTTGACCGTGCTACGGGGGCGGCGGGGTCGGGAGACCCCGCCCTACATCGGGCGGGTGGGATTAGTCGACGTAGAGTTCGCAGATGGTCCACCAACCGTTGTTGCGGTCGGCGGTGTTCTTGATCAGCAGGTGGCGGCCGCGGGTGTTGGCGGGGAGGTCGACGACGGTTTGATTGGGGGTGCCAGAAACGGAAGCGACGGCGGTGCCGAAATTGTTGGGATCGTCGCTGACGAAGATTTCGAGGTGTTCGGGATAGTTTTCTCCGCGGGCGCCTTGATCGAAGACGAGGCGGCGGATTGGGCGGGAGCGGTGGAAGTCGATCTCGATGGTGCGGCCGGCTTCGACGGAGGTGATCCAGCGGGTGTCCAATTTTCCATCCATCATGTTGGGCACGCCCCAGTTGCCAGAGGACGTTTTCACGGCGGGTTTGCCGGCGAGATTGGATTCGATGACGAGGAGAGTGTTGGCGGCGGTGGCGGCGAGCGCTTCGTCGGAGGAGAGTTTGCGGGCGAGGGCGAGAGCGGCGTCGTCGTTGGCGCGCGAAAGGAGAAGGGCGAGGCGTTCGCGGTCGGCGTGCTCGCGAGCGACGCCGAGCAGGCGCGAAATGCTGTCGGTCAGCTCCGCGGAGGGGAGTTGGCGATAGTTTTCGAGGAAGCGGATCGAAGCTTGGATGGCGCGGGTGCGCGCGGCGTCGGAGGGGGCGTCTTGGGCGACGGAGATGAGCGGGGCAAGACCGGTGCGATCGGTCCAGCGCGAGAGGGTGTTGGTGGCGGCGTTGGCGAGGGCGGTGTTGTCGCTTAACGCGAGACGGGCGGCGGAGTTGGCGGCGGTGGAGCCGCTGATGCGCTGAAGAACGGGCACGAGGCGCGTAGCGACGGCGGGCTCGGCTTTCGCGAGGACGGCGGCGATCGGCTGCGCGCGGGCTTCGACGTCCGGGTTGCGGAGCGTGATTTCGGCGAGAGCGCGGAGGGCGCGGGATTGTTCGGTCGAGTTTTGCGCGGCGACAGCCCAGTCGAGAACGGCGGCCTGCGTGGACGCGGGCGCGATGAGGGCGAGGGCGTCGAGGGCGGTGGCGCGGAGTGACGGGTTGGAGTCGTTGCGCGTTTCGAGGAGGAGCGGAATCGACTCGATCATGTAGCGCGACGCGATCTGTTCGAGGAAGACGGCGCGGAGTTTGGCGTCGCCGGTGCGGGCGCTAGCGAGGATGGCGTCGGCAACGCCTGGCCCTTCGAGACGGGAGAGCGCTTCGCGGGCGAGTTTGGCGTCGGCGGAGTTTTCGGAGGCGGCGATTTGCGCCAGATGTTGCGCGGTCTCGGGTTTGCCGGGGAGTTTGCCGAGAGCGGCGATGGCGGCGGCTCGAACGGCCGGGTCGGTGTGCTGGGAGGCCGTGGTGATCGCGGGAACGAGGCGCGTGTTTTTGCGATGCGAGAGACCGGCGATGACGGCAGCTTGGGTGGGTGCGTCGAATTTCGCGAGATTAGTGGCGAGGTCGGTGTCGAGGGATCGCGCGGGATTGGTGGCGATCGCCTCGATCGCGACGGCTTTGAGGGCGGCGTCGTTTCCGGTCAGAATCTCGAGGATGCGAACGGGAGCGGAGGACGGTTCGACGAGGAGGAGTGTGCGATGCGCGGAGGCGCGGAGGTGGGCGGGGATATCGGGGGCGTTGGCGATTTCGGAAAGAGCGCGGACGGCAGCGCGGCCGCCGACCTGTTCGGCGGCGTTGATGGTAGCGAGGCGAATGGCCGGCGACGCGGGGGCGGCAAGGAGGGCTTCGAGGGCGCGGGCGTTGCCGATTTGGCCAAGAGCGTTGGCGGCGGCGGTGGCCAGAGCGGCGTCGGAGTTGGTGAGGAGCGGAGTGAGTTGGGGAACGGCGGCGGCGATGCGGCGTTTGCCGATGGATTGGACGATCGCGAGCCGCGGGGCGCCGGTGGATTTGCCGAATGCGTTGAGGAAGAGCTCGTCGACGGCGGAACCGGGGACGGGTTCGAGCGCGAGTTGAGCGATCGAAACGCTGGTGGGGTCGATCAGGGATGCGGCGAAATAGTCGTCATTGTCGTCGCGAAGAAGCGCGGAAGCTGGAAACTGAGCGAGGCGCTGGGCGATCGCTTGGCGCGCGGCGAAGCTGGCGGAAGGATCCCGGAAAAACGTGAGAAGGCGGGCGGCGAGGGCGTTGAGTTTGGCGGAGTCGGTGCCGGCGGCGGCGATCTCGCGCTCGAGTGTGACGATCGGCTGTTGGTCGCCGTCGAACGTGTAGCTGACGATGGATTCGAGAGGGACGGGGGTTGGCGCAGGCGGGATGGCGACATCGATTTCGCCGGCAACGGGTGCCTTCGATGCGGTGGTGGTTTGCCGGGTGTCGGTCGCGGACGGCTCGGTCGGGGTGGTGCAGGACGCGAGGAGAAGCGCGAGCGCGGCGGACGTGAGGGTAAAGGCGGGACGGCGAAGGAGGGCCGAATGCATGAGGCGGAAAGAGGGTAAAGGGTGAAGCAAAGTTGAGAAGCGAGTGGAGGGATGGACCCGTGGATACTTCGCTGCGCTCAGGACGACATGAGATTCGAGGTCAGAGCGTGTTGTAGGGGGCGCGGCGGGGGCGGTCGAGGTGGGTGGACGCGACGGGGTCGCCGACGATTTCCTCTTTGGCTGGATCCCAGCGGATTGGGCGTTGGAGGAATTGGGCGATGTTGCAGAGGTGGCCGACGGACGCGCTGCGATGGCCGACCTCGACATCGGCGATCGGATGCTGGCGGGTGCGGACGCAGTTGAAGAAGTCGTCGTGGTGATCGTTGCTGACGTAAAGGTGCGTTTCGCTGGCGCGGAGCGGGCGAGTGGCGAGTTCGGGTGGATTGGTTTCGAGGAAGTCGTCGCGACCGACGAAGACGGTGCCCTTGGTGCCGGTGAACTCGATCATGGCGCGGAGACCCTCGTCGACGCGTTCGACGCGGACGCCGTTGGCGTAGATGTGGGTTTGGTAAGGCGTGCCGTCGTAGCCCTTCGGGATGAATTCGACGGGGCCGGAGTTATCCATGCCGAGCGCCCATTGGATGATGTCGAAGTGGTGGGCGCCCCAGTCGCCGTTTTTGCGGCCGCCGTATTCGTAGAAGCAGCGCCAGCCGCCGCCGTAATTGCCGACGACGCGATCAGGGTGATACGGGCGCCAGGGCGTGGGGCCGAGCCAACGATCGTAGTCGAACTCGGGTGGGAGGGGTTGCTCGTCGAGGATGGGAGCGTGGGGGAAAGTGCCGAGGCGCGTGCGGATGTGTTTTAGGTCGCCGATGAGATTGTTGCGGATGATTTCGGCGGCGCGGCGGAAGGCGCGTTCGGAGCGTTGTTGTGTGCCCGTTTGGAGGATACGGCCGTGTTTGCGGGCGGCTTCGACGAGGGTGCGACCCTCGCGGACGGTGAGGGAAAGGGGTTTTTCGCAGTAAACATCCTTGCCGGCGCGGATCGCGGCGTGCGAGAGCGGCACGTGCCAATGGTCGGGCGTGCAGATGAAGACGACGTCGACTTCCGGGAGCGCGAAGACGTCCTCGGGATATTGATACACGGACACGCCGCGGTAGGTGCCGGAGGCGGATTCGGCGCCGTAGAATTTTTCGGCGCGCTCGGCCATGCGACGGGCTTTGGGGAGATTGACGTCGCAGACGGCGACGATGCGGATGTCGTCGCGCGGCAGGAGGCCGCCGATGTGTTGGTTGCAGATGAGGCCGTTGCCGATGAGGGCGACGTTGAGGCGGTTGCTGGGCGAGAGGCCGGACTGGGCGCGCAGGATTTGGGGAAGCGCGAACGAGGCGGAGGCGAGAGCGGCGGTTTTGACGAACGCGCGGCGAGAGAGAGCGGGAAAAGACATTGGGGGATCGAAGAGGGGTGGGTGAGGTTGGAGGAGATGACGAAGCGGAGGAAGAATCGATTCGGGGGTTGTGGGATCGTTAGGGAGTGGCGGTTGCGGCCGCAGAGGGTTGCGGGAGGCGATGGGTTGCGCGGCGAGCGCGCAACCTACGAGAGGAGGGACTTCAGGTCGGCGAGGGAGAGCTTCGCGGCGGCGGCGTCGGAGGCTTCGAAGACGTCGGCGAGGAGCGCGCGTTTTTCGTCCTGCAAAGCGAGGACCTTTTCTTCGACGGTGCCGCTGGCGATCAGCTTGTAGCTGGTCACGACGCGGGTCTGACCGATGCGGTGGGCGCGATCGGTGGCCTGAGCTTCGGCGGCGGGATTCCACCACGGGTCGAAGTGAACGACGGTATCGGCGGCGGTGAGATTGAGGCCGGTGCCGCCGGCTTTGAGCGAGATGAGGAAAACGGGGATGTCGGGCGAGGATTGAAAGCGATCGACCTCGGCCTGGCGGGCTCGGGGTGGGAGCGAGCCGTCGAGGTAGCAGTGGGGGATTTCTTGGGAGGAGAGTTCTTCGCGGAGGAGTCCGAGGAGAGAAGTGAATTGGGAGAAGATGAGGAGGCGATGGCCGTCGTCGACGGCTTCGGCGAGAAGTTCGTTGAGGGCGTCGAGCTTCGCTGACGCGAGTTGAGAGTTGAGGGTTGAGAGTTGAGAGTTGGGGAGCAGACGGGGGTCGCAGCAGATTTGGCGGAGGCGGAGAAGTTGGGTGAGGGCGGCGAGGCGGAGTTTCGATTCGCTGGCGCCGGAGGCTTCGAGATCGAAGAGCTCGCGCTCGGTGCGCTGTTGGACGTCGCGGTAAAGGGCGGCTTGGGACGGGCTGAGCTCGCACCAAATGATTTGTTCGATACGCGCGGGGAGTTCGGGGGCAACGGAGCGCTTGGTGCGCCGGAGGATGTAGGGGGCGGTTTTGGCGCGGAGGCGATCGTCGAACCAGGTGCGTTCGGCGGCGGTCGTGCCAGCGGGGACTTTGTCGAGGTAGCCGGGGAGGAGGAATTCGAAGAGCGAGCGGAGATCGTCGAGGGAGTTTTCGACGGGTGTGCCGGTGAGAAGGAAGCGGCTGCGGGAGCGGAGGGAGCGGAGGGCGGCGGCGTTTTGGGAGCGACGGTTTTTGATGTGCTGGGCTTCGTCGGCGATGACGGTGGTGAAGGGAACGGAGGAGAAGAGTTCCCAGTCGCGGGTGAGCGTGCCGTAGGAGGTGATGATCAGGTCGTGCGCGGAAAAATCGGCGGCGGAGGTGAGGCGGCGGTCGCCGTGGTGGACGAAGACGCGGAGTTGCGGGGCGAAGCGGGCGGATTCGCGGCGCCAGTTTTCCAACAAGGATGCAGGACAAACTACGAGGGAGGGGATTTGAAATTTGGGATTTGAAATTTGAGACGTGATAGCGGTGAGGAGGGCGAGGGCTTGGAGGGTTTTGCCGAGGCCCATTTCGTCGGCGAGGATGCCGCCGAGCTCGTCACGGTGAAGGTGGTGAAGCCACGCGACGCCGAGGCGCTGGTAAGGGCGGAGTTGCGATTCGAGCGCGCGCGGGAGCGGGGCGGGGGCGAGATGGGAAAGGTTGCGCAAGGCTTCGCTGCGGGTGCGCCAGGTTTCCGGTGGTTGAAAGCCGGGGGAGAGGGTTTCGAGGATCTCGTGGGCGTCGGCGAGGCGGGCGGAAGAAACGCGATGCGTGCGGCGGGTGGAGAGGGCGGAGGACGGAGCGCCGTCGAGGGCGCGTTGGGCGGTAGCGAGTTTTTGGAGACGCGCGGGCTCGAGGAGGAAAACGCGTCCGTCGGTTTCGAGGTAGTGGCTGCGGGAGTTGACGGCGGAGCGGATGGCTTCGTCGGAGGCGGAGCCGGCGCGAACGGCGAGGGTGACGTTGAAGTCGTGGCCGAGCTCGGTGGCTTCGGCGACGATATCCGCGGGACGGATACGCGCGGTGTTGCGTTCGAAGTTGGGGGTGAACTGAGCGTGGAATTCGTCGCGGAGGCGCGGGCCGTGTTCGGCGAGGAAGTTGAGGGTTTTGTGGCGGTCGCGGAGCCACCACTTGCGATTGGACGGTTCGAGGATGAAGCCGTGGGTTTTGACGAGATCGAGGGCGGCGGCGTAGGACGGGTGTTCGCGCGAAGGGAGCGTGACGGCGAGGAAGTGTTCGGAGCCGTCGACGATGAGCGGCGGTTCGCCGCTGGCCGAGGTTTTGGGTTTTGAGTTTTGGGTTTTGGGTTCGGTGGCGGACGCCTGAGGAGCGGGCGAGGGATTGAGGAGGTTTTGGTGGCGGAAGTAGGTGAGTTGGTTGTTTTCGAGGAAGATGGGTTGGGGACCGGCGGCGGTGGTGAGCTCGCGGAGTTGGGCGCGGGTGAGCTGGAGGAATTTGGGTGGAGTGGGCGTGCCGCAGAGACGTTGGAGGACGGCGAGGACGGGAAAGAGTTCGGGCGCGGGCGCGGTGGAGAGATCGAGATCGACCTTGAGCGGAATCGCATCGCGGGCGGCGGCGGCGATGAAGTTCGGCGGAAGGTGAAGGCGGAGCATGGGCGGAAGAGATGGGCGGGATTGCGGGTGGGGCGAGTGGGAAGTGGAGATATTTGGAGGCGAAAAAAAAAGAGCCGGCGGAGACCAAGCCGCCGGCTCTGCACGATGATCGATCGACTAACAAATTCAGAACTTCCAGGTGATGGAGGCTTTCACGTTGGTGCCGGCGCCGGGGATGATGATGCTTTGGTTGCGGACGGCGGCGTCGTAATCGATGTCGCCGAGGTTTTCGATGTTGAGGGCGTAGCGAAAGGACTCGCCGTCGTAGGTGAGGGCGATGTCGGTGGTGGTGTAAGGATCGAGCCAGCCGTAAACGCGGGCGTTGCTGTTATCGGTGATGGCGCGGCGAGAGAGGTGGCTGAGGCCGATGCCGGTGGAGAGGCCTTTGAGCGGACCGTCGGTGACCTTGTAGCGAAGCCAGAGACCCCAGGTTTCTTCGGCGACGTTGTTGACGGGATTGATGAGGACGGGGGCGGCGGAGTGGGCTTGGGAGCGGGCGCGAGCGGTGAGGTTTGCGTAGGTGGCGATGAGGTCGATGTTCTTGGTCGCTTCCCAAGTGATGTCGGCGTCCCAGCCTTCCGAAGTTTGGCCGGGCATGAGGATGAAACTCGGTGGCATCGTTTGCGGGAAGGAAAGAACGGGGACGTTGGCCTGCTTGATGTCGAAGGCGGCGATGCTCATCGCGAGGCGTCCGCCGAGGAGATCGGTTTTGAGGCCGATTTCGGTTTGTTCGCCGATCTGGCTGGGGAGCACCTGGCCCTGGGCGGTGAAGTTGGGGGCGAAGTTTTCGTTGAAGCCGGCGAAGAGTGAAGTCGCGGGCGTGATTTTGAAGACGGCGCCGTATTGGCGGAGGTTTTCGGTGACGGAAAGCTGGGGCGTGCTGGCGCCGGTGAGGAAGTTGCGCGAGGAGGTGGAGGCTTTTACGCGCGAGAGGCCGGCGGAGAGGAGAAGGCGGTTGTTGGCGAGGCTGAGGGTTTCGAGGACGAAGCCTTTTAGCTGACGGTTGTTGGTGCGGGTTTTGTTGGTGGGGGTGGAGGTGTTGACGATCACGCCCGCGGCGTAGCGGTGGCGGAGCGGATCGATCGGTGTGCTGGTGCCGGTGAAGCTGGCGACGATATCGGGGGCGTCGCCCCAGTCGCCGCCGACGAGGAGTCGATGGCTGATGGGGCCGGTGTCGAAGGTGGCGACGAGATCAGCCTGAATTTGACGGCGGTGGTGTTCGCGATCCTGGGCGGTGGTGCTGCGGGAAATGAGATCGCCGGCGGTGAACGTGGGCGGGATCGAGGTGCCGTTCACGGATTCGATGCGGGCGGCGTTGTTATAATTGGCAAACCCCGCGAGGCGCATCGCGAGGTTGTCGTTTAGGCGGTTCGTGTATTCGAGGAACGCGCGGTGGATGATATCCTTGCGCCAGTTGCGTGGAGATCGCTCGCCGAAGTGACTTCGCGGGTGGAGATCGAGTCGTCGGCCGACGCGCTCGTCGAAGGGCAGGCCGTTGTAGGAGGAAAATCGATACAGGAGGAAATTGTATTTGAGCGTGAGGCGGGAGTGTTCGTTGAAGTCGTAGGCGAGGGAGGGAGCGAAGATGAGGCGGTTGGAAAAGGTTTCGTCGTAGAAGCCGTCGGCGTATTGGCCGGCGAGGACGAGGCGGTAGAGGAGTTTGCCGTCGCGGGTGACGGGACCGCCGAGATCGAACTCGGCGCGATTGCTGTCCCAGCGACCGAGTTGGACTTTGAATGAGCGAAGATCGTAGGAGACCGGGCCTTTGATGATCTTGTTGATGACGCCGCCGACGGGACCGTTGGCGACGAAGATGGCGGACGGGCCTTTGATGATTTCGAGACGTTCGATGAGAGCGGTGTCGGTGTTGGAGTCGGTTTTGCCGCGAAAGCCGTCGACGAAGTCGCCGATGTCGGCGGGGCTGTTGAAGCCGCGGAGAACGAAACGGTCGTCGGCGAAGTTGATGTTACCCGCCTGGCCGCCACCGACGTATTTGAGGGTGTCGACGATGAGCGAAGGGTTGAGGTCGTCGATGAGCGCGCGGTTGATGACCTTTACGGACTGGGCGAGATCGAGGAGTTCGACGCCGGTGCGCGTGGTGGAGAGGGCTTGTTTGCCGACATAGCTGACGTCGCGGCCGGACTGCACGGTGAAGGATGGGAGGTGGATGATATCGTCGGCGGTGGAAGTCCGATCGGTTGGCGTGCGTGGTGGGGTGGAGGTGGCTGCGCTCGGCGGGAGGATGGGTGTGCTTTGGGCGGTGGGCGTGTGACGGTTGATGACGAGCGCGCGGGTGCGTTCGTCTTGAACGGCGTAGAGCTCGGTGCCGGCGAGCATGCGATCGAGGGCGGCGCGGGCTTCGAATTCGCCGCGGACGGCGTGAGTGGTGACACCGCGGACGTTGTTGACGAGATAGACCACTTGTTCGCCGGATTGGTCGACGAACTTGGGGAGCGTGGTGGCGGCGTCGCCGCGAGGGATGTTGTAGAACTTCGGTGCGGCGCAGACCGGAGCGTGAGTGAAGAGCAGAGCGACGGTGACGAAGAAAAGCAGCGACCAGCGGATGCGGCAGGGCGGCAGGCGGCGGAGGTCGGAGTGGGGAGGCATGAACAGCGAACGGCGAGCGATCGTCAGGGTTGTAGACGAAGCAGCGAAGAAAGGCGGTTATCCGAACGACGACATTTCGGTCGCGCGGGCGCGGTGAGCGGCGAATCAACGAGCGGGACGCAAGATCACCCGATCACCCGAGTAGTCCGCGGTGATGTCGCCGGAGCTGGTGAGGAGACGGACGAAAGCATCGACGTTTTCGGCGCGGAAACTTCCGCCGACGGGGAGGCTGGCGAGCGATGGATCGCCGAGGGAGATTTGAATCTGATTGCGGCGGTTGAACTGGGCGATGACGTCGGACAACGGACTTTCGACGAAGACGAGGCGCGGGCCCTGCCAGGAAAGCGCTTCGTGGAGCGCAGCGGCGTCCACCTGCGTGAGAGTCGGAGCGGTGGCGGCTTCGTGAGGGACGACGGCGAGCCAGCCTGCGCTGACGAGGGGCGAGTTCGAAGGTTCGGCGGAGGGACTGACGGGCGCGGCGCGATCCAGTTGAACGACGCCTGCGGTGACGAGCACTTCGACATCCTTTGCGCTGAGGCGAACATCGAAGGCGGTGCCGACGGCGCGAACGGCGACGGTCGGCGTGGAGACGATGAACGGACGGGATTTGTTTTTCGCGACCGTGAAGTGGGCTTGTCCACGAAGCAGGTGCAGGCGACGTTCTGTATCCGTGAATTGGACACGGACCTCGCTGCTGTCGTTGAGTTGGAGAACAGAGCCGTCGGCAAGCGTGACGCGTTCGTAACCGCCGACGGTGGTCGAGTAAACTTCGGTGGAGACGACGGACGGCGGAGACTTCGTGTGCGGCCACTGCCAGAGGGCAACGATGGCAACGGCCGCGGCGGCGGCGAAGAGCAGCGGGCGGGAAAAGGCGAGCAGGCGAGGGAGGCGTCGCGGTGCGAGGATATCGGGGTCCGGATGCGCGCGCGCCGTGGGACGATAATCGCGAAGTTGAAGGAGGGCGGACCAGGTGGCGTCGAGCCGCGCGATGGCGGCGGCGTGGCGCGGGTCGGCGGCGCGCCAGGCGTCGAATTCTCGCTGACGTTTTTCCGTGAACCCGTCGTCGCGTTCGGCGAGCCACGCGGCGGCGCAGCTCTCGATGGCATCGTCATCGGAAGGACGTTTACCGGGAAAGGTTTTCACGACGAAGGATCCTTTCCGGAGAGAGGGAGCAGGCCGCGTTCCTCGAAGAACGCGGTGCAGCGGCGCATGCCTTTGGCGAGCTGGGCTTTGACGGTGTGTTCCGAAATGCGGAGGTCGGCGGCGATTTCCTTGTGCGAGAGACCATACAGCAGACGAAGCGTGAGCACCTGTCGGCAGCGGTCGGGAAGCGTGCGAACCGCTTGGGCGAGCAGTTCGAGTTCCTGTTGTTTGTTGATGGTGTCGGGCGCACTGGGACTCTCTTCTAGGACGGACAGGGCGGACAAATCGCCTACGGCGTCGATGGAAACGATTTTTCGCCGGCGGAAGAGATCGAGGGCGGCGTTGCGCGCGGTGGCGAAGAGGAAGGCTTTCGCGTAGGTGACGCGGCCGGCCTGTTTGGCGCGGAGCAGGCGCGTGTAGGATTCCTGGATGAGGTCGTCGACGTCGCGGAGCGTGGGAAACATTCCGCGGAGGTAGGCGCGAAGCGAAGCCTCGTGGGGATGAACTTCTTCGGCAAACCAACGGGCGTATTCGGAGTCGGGGGGGCTCACGAAAGGGGCGGGGTTGCGAGAGGGATCGGCGGGAAAGGGTCGGGGTGTCCAGACAAATGTCGGCGGAGAGTGGAACGACGCACCCGCGGCCGGGGTTGCGATTCGCATGATTGCAAGAGTTCCCTCCATTTTCCGGGAAAAGTTGGTGGCGGAATCGAACCTAGTCGTGGGGAGGAGGGTCAGGAGCGGCGTGAAAATCCGGCCAGGCGTTTGCGGGTTAGGACGGCTGCTGCTGCTTGGCGGGGTGGCGATTGTGGCATTGCAGATTGCGCCCGGCACGATGCGCGCGGGCACGCGAGCGGAGACGCTCGAGGCGATCCGCGCGGTGGAGAATCCGCGCAACACGATGCGGCCGGGCAAACACGGGGAGTTGGGTGTGTATCAATTTCGACGGGTGACGTGGCGGATGCATACGGACATGCCGTTCGAGCGCGCCGTCGATCGGGATGCGGCCGAGCAGGTGGCGTTGAAGCACTACGAGTGGGTGAAGCGGGGATTGGTGCGGAATGGATTGCCGGCGACTCCCTACAATATTGCGCTGGCTTGGAACGGCGGGCTTAGTGCGACGGTTCGGGGGCGAGCTTCGAAGGCGGCGCACAATTATGCGGAGCGCGTCCACAATCTGGTGGCGGAGCGAGCGCAGCGCGTCGCGGCGAACCGGTAACGAACGAAGGTTGGCGCCGGCGCTGCGGAAAAGCGCTTGGTTGTTGGCTTACAATCGGCAAGGTGGCGCCGAGGATGAAGAGTCCAGCGCTTCGGCCCCTTTCGCGTTTTCGCGCATTGCCTCTGCTGTGCTTCGGCGTGGCGTGGTTTGTCGGCAACCTGTCGCTGGTGGAAAGACTCGGGTGGGTGACCTTGGATTGGCGGACAAATCTCAGAGTTCGTTATCAAGCGCCGCCGGATCCGCGCATCAGTGTGATCCTGTTCGAGGATAACACCGAACTAAATCTCACGCCCTGGCCACCCGATCGGGCGGTGCATGCGGATATGATCAAGCTCCTCGCGCTCGCGCGGCCGTCCGTGGTCACGTGGGACGTCCTTTTCGACGCGACACGTGAGGGGGACGGCGACGCCGAGATGGGACGCGCCGCGGCGATGGCGCAGAAGATGGGAGTCAAGGTGATCACCGGAAGTGTGACTGCTCCGGATCCGAGCGGGGGTGACGATGACGTTCGCGGTCCGACCCGGCCGCTCACCCATGTGACGGGAGACATCACAAAGCTGGCCGGCGATGCGCATGCGCTGCTGCCTTTTCCCGCGCTGCGCGAGGAGAGCTTGTATGGTTTTGTGGATACGCCACCGGGCGAGGATGGATTCAGGCGCGAGATACCGCTGGTCGTGCGCGTCGGGGAGGCGGTGTATGCCTCGCTGTCGCTCCAGACGCTGATGGCGTATTTCGACGTTTCCGCGGAAGCGGTCCGCGTAAATCTGGGCGACGCGATTTATCTTTCCACGCCGAAGCACGGAGAGCTGCGAGTGCCGGTTTCAGCGGCGGGTCTTTTTCTGCTGAATTACCGCTACGATCAAAACGAAAGCGGGCTGGATTTCGGGGCGATAAATTATTTCGGGGCGATGGTGAAACTGCACGAGCGCTTCGTGGAGAATACCGACGTTTCCGACCTGCCGCCTCTCGAGGGCGGAATTGTTTTCCTTGGTCAGACGGTGACGGGCAAAGCCGACGCGGGACCGACGCCGCGCAGCCCGATGTCACCGCTGGTGCTGATCCATGCCAATCTGGTCAACAATGTGTTGGCGTCCGATTATGCACGGCGGGCGCCTTCGTGGATGGTTTTTCTAGGGGCGGTGCTGTTGGGTTATGGTGGCGTTTTGGTAGGGCAGCGGAGACCCGTGTGGGCGATCGCCGCATTCGGGGTGGTTGCCGTGGTGTGTTATGTGGCGGCGACGTTCGTGGCGTGGATCAAGTGGAGCCTTTGGCTGCCGTTGGTGTGGCCGGTGCTGGGGTTTGTGGCGTTGCAGTTTATCGTGATTGGCGGCCGGATTTTGCGCGAGCAGCAGGCTCGCGAGCAGGTGAAGCAGATGTTCGGGTCGTATCTGTCGCCCGAGTTGCTGACGAGGATGATGAAAAACGGGCGCAATATCGCTGCGGTGAGCAGCGAACGCCGTGCTGTGACGATCCTATTCTCGGACCTGCGGGACTTCACGAGCTTGGCTGAGACGTTGGAGGACGATGCATTGATCGCGCAGCTCAACGAATATCTGGCCGCCATGGTGGAGTGCATTCATCGCGAAGGGGGGACGCTGCACAAATTTATTGGCGATGCTGTGATGGCGGTGTGGGGCGATCTCGAGAGTGCAGGAAAAGAAAACGATGCGCAAAGAGCGGCGCGCGCGGCTTTGGCGATGCAAGCCACACTGGAGCGATTGAACGGAAAATGGCGGGCAGCCGGGCAGCCGGCATTGCGCATGGGCATCGGCATCAATCACGGGATAGTGCTGGTCGGAAACATCGGATCGCCGCGGCGGATGGAGTTTACCGCGATTGGAGATGCGGTGAACCTAGCGTCGCGCTTGGAGAGCCTGAACAAGGAGCTGGGGACGAGCATACTTGTGGGTGAAAGCATGCGAGAGTTGCTGAGCTCTGCGTTTCGGTTGCGGTCGCGCGGCTCTCATCCGGCCAAAGGCAAGGCGAGGCCGGTAGAGATTTGTGAGTTGGTGGGGTCGTCAACCGATGGCGGGCAACATCGGTCAAATTAGGCATTGCCTTGCATTCACGGTTCAGGGTATCTCGGGCCCACTTCTTAGGGGAATCCCCCGAATCCATTATCCAGCTAACATGAATAAACTGATCAGGACTCTTTCTTTCACCCTGCTTGCGCTTGGCCTTTGTGCCTCCGCACAGGCACAGGGGCAGGAACAAACCACCGAGGCCACTATTACACGCTTAGAGGGCTCGGCGACCTTCAGAGTGGGCAACGGCGCCGCACAGGCGATCGCTGTCGGGACCAAGATTCCGCAGGGCGCGGAAATCACCACACAGGCGGGGTCCCAGGTCACGATCCAGGCGCACGACGGTATCGTCGCAGTCGCGGGTGAAAAGACCACGGTGCAGGTGGAGAAGCTGAGTGTGAGCGCGGACGGCGTGCGCAACGCCATCATCGATTTGAAATCGGGTAAGCTGGCGTCATCTCTCGATCCGGCCCGGAAGAATCAGAACAACTACAGCGTTCGCACGCCGAAGGGCGTTGCGGCGGCGCGTGGCACGACTTACACGGTGGCCTACGACGGTATGCTTTATTCCGTCACCGTGGTTGCCGGTGTGGTGCAGTCCTTCTCGGCTAGCGGTATCGGAACCAACGTCACGATTGGACAGGTCGTCTCGGACACTGGCAGCGGTGCGACGACGCAGACGCTCGCTGAAGCGGTGGCCAGCAATCCGAGTATGGCCGACGGTCTGGCGCTCCTTGCGTCGGCGGTCGCGTCGGTTTCGTCGGACGTCAATGATGTTGCGGCGGTCATCAATACCATCGCGAGTTCCGCCGGCACGGGCGCAGCGGCGACCAATGCAGTCGCGAGCGCGACGGCTGCGGCGGCCGCGACCGCCGCGACGAATACCAACATTGCCGGCAGCTCGGGTGGGGCGGCGAATGTTGCAAGCACCATCGTGGGCGCGGCGGTGAGCGGCTCAGCGACGGCAGGCAATAGCGCGAGCGCGGGCACGATTGTCGCGACCACGACGGTCGCGGTGGCGACCACCACCGGCACGCCGGTGGCGACATTGGCCACAACTCTTACCGGCACCGCGAATAACACCGCCGGGTTGAATCTCAACGCGACCACGGTCGCGAATGCGGCCCAAGCTGCGGTTGACCGCGGCGACACTGCCATCACGACGACTGCGGTCGTGCAAACCGAGTCTCCTACCGGAGACACGACGATTGTGGAAACGGTGACCGTAATCCCGCCGACGCCGGTCGATCTGCCGCCGGTGAGCCCGAGCGGTTCGAATCTGTGAGTTGAACCGAACGAAATTTCCAAGCGCCGCTCTCGAGCGGCGCTTTTTTATTGGCTCAACGAAACGAGAGACGCGCTGCTCGCGGAGCGGTCAGCTTTCCTCGAGGAAGGATTGCTGCTTGGGGATCCGGGTGGTCCGGCGGGCGGCGAGTTCTTCGGCGGTGGCGTTGAGGTGGCGGGGGGGCTTCGAAGCTTTCAGCGCGACGGCGGCTTCACGATCCGCGACGATGCGGTCGCAGATTTGGTGGATGTGCATACGCAGCCACTGTGATGTGCTGCTTTTTTCCGTGTAGTCGGCGGGGCCGTAGCCGTGGATGCGGCCGGATTGGAGCAGGCGATCGTTTTGCGCGAACTCTTCGGATTTTTCGGGGTTGTAGACGGCGTAGGCTTTGCCGCCGCCGGATTTGACGACCGAGAAGCTCGGCACATCGCTCGGGCCGTCGGCGATGTAGATCATATTTTGAAAAGGGATGCGCCGGTCTTCCGCGGCCATCTTCGAGTTTACGTCGATAGCGGGGTTTTTGTTCGTGCCCTTGTTGATTTCGAAAATGGCGCGGGTCTTCGTGGTGTTATCGATGACCATGCCGATCTGAGCGATGGCCGCGGTCTCTTCGATCTGAAATTCCTTTTGCTTGAGGAAGCCGGGCTGAAGGGGGTTTTCGATGAATTCGCAGGCCCAAACGCCGTCGACATGCGGCGCGATGGCGCTGCCGCGGATCATGGGGGCGATGCCGGTGCTTACGATGTAATGCTCGAGCGCGATGTCGTGTTTTTCGTATTCGGGTTTTTCGCGGGCGAATTTCTTGGCGCGCCCAAAAAACTCCGGCAGTCCGGGGTAGAATTCGATTTCCTTGCCGCAGTCGCGGAGGATCTTGTTGTTCAATCCGGCCATCGGACCGGCGAGAACATGGGTGAGGAGGTGATTGAGATAGCTGATTTCCGGCGAGAGGTGGTAACCGCGACGGCGGTAGTGCTCGGCAAGCTTGTTGGTTTCCTCCCAGAAGTTCGTTTCGTCGATCGCGTAGCGACGAAAGAGCGGAGACTGCATGTATTCGGGGATAAGAGTCTTGTCGAAGTCCCAGATGCAGGCGATGGTGTTCTGAGTGAAAAGCGTGGTGGCCATTGCTGATCGGCACAGTTAGGCGAGTTTCGCCTAGCGCTCGATTGCCGTCAGCCAAGCTGCATGCTGCAGTGCGCGCAATTCGCAAATGCCCCCCGCGGCTCCGCTGCACCACATGGACGAACTTCCCGACATTGCTCCCTTCCAACGGCGACTCGAAGAACTCGATGCGCAGATGGCGGAGCCTTCCTTTTATGCGAATCCGCGGCGGGCGGCGGAGATTTCGCGCGAGCAGCAGCGGGTGCAGCAGTTGGTCGCAAATTATCGGGAGCATGAACGCCTCGCTCGCGATGTGGAGGAAGCACGGGCGTTGAGCCGAGAGGCGGCCGCGGATCCGGATCTGCGCGAGTTGGCGCAAGCGGAGTTGCCGGAATTGGAACAGAAGCTCCAAGCCTGCCGGCAAACGGTGCTGTTGGAGATGATTCCTCCGGATCCGACGGATTCGCGCAACACGGTCATGGAAATTCGCGCGGGAACCGGAGGCGACGAGGCGGGCCTGTTTGCCGCGGAGCTTTTTCGGATGTATTCACGTTATGCGGACGGTCAGGGTTGGAAGATTCAGCCGATGAGCAGCAGCACGTCCGACCGTGGCGGATACAAGGAAGTGATTTTCCTGATCACGGGTTCGGACGTTTACAAACAGCTGAAGTTCGAAAGCGGCGTCCATCGGGTGCAACGCATCCCGGTGACGGAAGCGAATGGACGGATCCACACATCGACCGTGACAGTCGCCGTGCTGCCGGAGGCGGAGGAGGTGGATGTGCAGATCGATCCGCAGGATCTCGAGGTCACGGTCACCCGCGCGAGCGGACCGGGAGGGCAGGGGGTAAATACGACGGATTCGGCGGTGCAGATCGTGCACAAGCCGACGGGGTTGATTGTCACCTGCGCCGACGAGCGTTCGCAAATCAAGAACAAGGCTCGGGCGATGACGGTGCTGCGCTCGCGTTTGCTCAAACAACGCGAAGACGAGGAACGGGCGAAGTATGCGGCGACCCGGCGCAGCCAGATCGGATCCGGAGATCGGAGCGAACGGATTCGCACCTACAATTTTCCGCAGAACCGCATGACCGATCATCGCATCGGCCTGACTCTCTACAATCTTCCCCAAGTGATGGAGGGTGAGATCGAGGAAATCGTGTCCGCTCTACAGAAGGCCGACTACGAGGAGAAGCTGGCCGCGCTGACCGGTTTGGTGCTTCCGGGCGGGGCGGGTCGCGCGATGCACGGCGGTGACGAATGACATGCTGACGGTCCTCGAGATCATCAAGCGCACCACTGATTTCCTCGCCGGGAAGGGCGTCGAAAATCCGCGGTTGAACGCGGAGTTGCTGATCGGGCACGGTTTGGGGCTGAAGCGGATGCAGCTTTATCTCCAGTTCGAGCGTCCGTTGACGGAGCAAGAGTTGGAGCGGATCCGTCCGTTGGTGCGGCGCCGAGGGGCCCGGGAGCCGCTGCAATACATCGTGGGCGAGGCGGAGTTCGGCGGATTGACGCTGAAGGTGGATCGTCGCGCGCTGATTCCGCGACCGGAGACCGAGTATCTCGTTGAACTCGTGACCGCGCGCTGGCCCACACCACCCGCGCGTATCCTGGATTTGGGGACGGGAACGGGAGCGCTCGCGCTCAGCCTGGCGAAAGCGTTCCCGGACGCGGTCGTGGTGGCGGTGGATTCGAGCGAGGGCGCGATCGCGCTCGCGACCGAGAATGTCCGTATCCAAAACTTGGAGGCGCGAGTCAGTCTGGTGATTTCCGATTGGTTCGAAGGCGTGCCGGCGGAGGCGACCTTCGACCTCATTGTCTCGAATCCGCCTTATCTGACCGCGTCGGAAACGGCGGAGGCTGCGCCGGAGGTAAAAGACTTCGAACCGATCGCAGCGCTGACGGGCAAAGGTGACGACGGCTCCGGCGATTTGCTCACTCTCATCGACGCCGCGCCCCGGTATTTGGCGCCGAATGGAATGCTCGCGCTGGAGACGGGCATTGCGCAGCACTCGCTGCTGGGGGCGGCGTGTGAGCGCGCGGGGCTTACGGCGATCGAATCGCTGCAGGATTTGACGAAGCGCGATCGATATGTGATCGCGCGGAAGAGCGGATGAGGGACTTAGCGCGGCGGGGTCGGGAGACCCCGCCCTACAGGCGACTCAGCTCTTGGGTTGATTGACCGCGACGGTGAGCGGGGGCTGGTTGCTCGCCCAGTATTGCTGGTCGCTGGCGAGCGCGATGGCATCGCCGAGAACGCGGAGGGTTTCGCGGAGATGCACGTCGACCTTGCCGTAGGATTGATCATCGTCGGTGCTGAGTTCGGTCTCGAGATCGTCAGGCGCCTCGTCGGAGTTTTCGGCGGGTTTTTCGGCGACGGGTTTTGGCGGGGGCGGCGGGCCCAGGCGGAATTCCCGGAAGGGGAAGTCGGACTTTGCGAGGCGTTCCTTCTCTTCGTTCATTTCCTTGCGGAAGGCTTCGTCGGCTTCCTTCTGCTGGCGGCGAACGTCGAGGTTGAGAGAGACCAATTTCTGCTCCTGGCGGGTTTTGAACCAGTCGACGTTCTTCTTCAGGTAGAGGAATTCGTCGAGCGTGCCCTGTCGAGCGACGCTGGCGTCGCGGAGTGACGTGAGCACTTTTTTGTCGAGCGGTTCGCCGTCGAAGAAGCTCGTCGGGATTTCGTCCCAAACCAGAGCGTGCGGAAGGCTGCTTTCGCCGATCGGCAGAAACTCATCGATCGACGGCAGAACGATGTCGGGCGTGATGCCCTTCAGCTGGGTGGACGCTCCGTTGGGCAGGTAGTATTTCTGGACGGTGAATTTCGCCGCGCCGCTTTTGTCGGGAGCCCGAGCGAGTTGCGGCACGATATTCTTCATTTCGAGCACGGTTTGAACGCTGCCCTTGCCGTGAGTCGAAGTGTCACCGATGACGACAGCGCGGCCGTAGTTCTGGAGAGCTCCGGTGACGATTTCCGATGCGGAAGCGCTGAAGCGGTCGACGAGAACGGCGAGCGGCCCGGAGTAGGCGACGGAGGAATCGTTATCGTTGTCGATTTGGATTTCGCCCGCGTAGTTCTTCACCTGAACGACGGGACCTTGAGGAATGAAGAGACCGGTGAGCTCGACCGCTTCGGACAGGTAGCCGCCGCCGTTACGACGGAGGTCGAGGACGAGGCCCTTGATGCCGGCTTCCTTGAGTTGATCGATGAGGCGGGCGACGTCCTTGGTGGCGGTCGTCTTCTCGGCCTCAGGATCGTCGTTGTCGGCGGGGCCGTAGAACGCGGGCAGGGTGATGACGCCGAGAGGAATGGTGCCGGTGCCTTCGGGGTTAGGGACGTCGAAAACGGCGCCGTGGGCGCGTTTGTCGCTGAGTTTGACCACATCGCGCGTGATGACGATTTCCCGGCGGACAGATTCGTCGGCGGCGACGGCGGGCTTTACGATGAGCTTCACCTGCGAACCTTTTTCGCCGCGGATCATTTCGACGACTTTGCGCAGTTTCATGCCAATGACCTCGACCGGTTCGGCGTCACCCTGGCCGACGGCGACGATCTTGTCGTTGGGTTTGAGCTCGTTGTGTTTGTCAGCGGGGCCGCCGGGGACGATTTCCTTCACGAGGCAGTAGTCTTCCTCGATGCCGAGCAGCGCGCCGATGCCGACGAGCTGGAGCTTCATCTGGATGCCGAAATCCTCAAACGTATCCGCGGAAAAATACGTCGAGTGCGGATCGTAGATGCGCGCGACGTTCGAAAGGAAGAGTTCGGCGAGATCGTTGGTCTCGAGGTCCGCGACATTCTTGAGCATGCGTTCGTAGCGCTTGCGGATCGTTTCCTTCGCCTCGGCGATTTCCTTTTTGTTCATCAGCTCGGTGATGAGCTCGAACTTGAGGCGCTGGCGCCAGAGGTTGTCGGCGTCTGCCATGGTGGCGGGCCATTCCGACTTGGTGCGGTCGGCGCGGTAGCTCTCGTTGACGTTGAAATCGAACTCCGTGGTCAGCTCCTCGAAGATCCAGTTGATGCGGTCGCGGGTGCGGGTTTCGTAGACTTTGAAGATCTCGTAGGCGGCGTCGATGTTACCGAGGGCGCTGAGATTCCAGTAGATGTTTTTGCCGTAGAGGTCGTTGAAGGATTTCTTGTCGGTCTCGAGGAAGAACAGCTTCTGGCCGTCGAGATCGCTCATGTAATTCGGGATGACCTCGGCGTAGTCGGCGCTCCGAACGGCGTCGCGATTGTAGTGCGCCTGCTCGAGCAGATTCACGAGCGTGCGTGCTTCGGTGGAAAGGGTCGGGGATGTGACGAACTTGCGATCCCGGGGGGCGGCGGCGACCGCGACGGAAGCCGCCGCGAGGAAAGCGACGACGAAGAAGCGGCGGAAGGGGGAGAAACGTGTGGTCATCTCAAAAGATTTAGATCGGAGAAAACTGGGGAAGTTTCAGCGCGGGCCGGGCTGGTGGCGGCACCGGCGTCGGGCGCGGCTGGAGGCAAGAATCGTTGTGATCAACGACGGCTGAGCAAATCACGCGCTTCATCCAGCAGGCGTTTTTCGTCCGCGGTCAGCGCGCCGAAGCCCTCGCTGTTGATCTTGTCGAGGATGCGATCGACCTCGGCGCGGAGATCCTCTCGGCGGGTAACGTCCACTTGAACTTGATACACGGGCGGCGGCGTGGATTTCGGAGCTTTGCGAAACCAGCGTGGGGGCTCGATATCGTTGCGCGGGGAGGCGAAGCTCCAGTTGGCTTCGTGCACGTAGCGGAAGAACAGCCAGCCGGCCAGCATGCCTCCGAGGTGGGCCGAGTAAGCGATAGAGGAGCCGAACGGCGAAACCGCGCCCATGATTTCGTAGAAGAGAAAGCCGAGCAGTTCGAAAATCAGGAGGCCGATGGCGACGTGTTTTGGTTTCAACGTCACGGGCAGGACAAAGAACAACAGGAACGTCATCGGCCGGTTGGGATACAAGCAGGCGAAAACGACCAGCAGGCCGAGGACGCCGGCCGAAGCGCCGATCGCAGCGCCGGCGCCATCCCAGTGGGTTGCGACCCACAGGATACCGCCGGTGATCACCGCGCCGGAGTAGAGCCACATCAGACGCTTCGAGCCGAGCACGGGTTGCAGGGCGCGACCGAGAAAATAGAGGCCGAGGAGGTTGGTGACAACGTGGAGCAGGTTGTCGGTCGAGTGGAGGAAGCTATAGGTGAACAGCGTCCAGATCTTGCCGGAACGGATGCTCTCTGTGGTGAGCATCAGCAGGCGTTCGAGGGTCGGATTGCCGCTAAAGACCCGCAGAAACACGTATTGCAGCACGACCACCGCGACGATGGCCGAGATGAGCCACGTGACGGCGCTGGTTCCGTTGCGGGGATAATCGCCCCGCATGTAGGGCCGGTCGGACAGCATTGTTCGCAAGCTAGGAATGCGCCTTCGCAAACACAAGCCGTCACCCGTTTTTCACTCGTTTTTCCGAGGGGTGGCTGGCCGCTTGACACCCCTTTTAATTACTCTTTGTTCGCGGAAATCATGGCCAACAAAGCGGACAAGTGGGCGAACAACGCGCCGGGTAAATTCTACGTCGATCAGCAATGCATCGACTGCGATCTTTGCCGCGAGACGGCGCCGGGGTTCTTCACCCGCCATGATGAAGGTGGGTATTCCTACGTGCACAAGCAACCGGCTACGGAAGAAGACGTGGCGTTGTGCATGGAAGCTTTGGAAGGATGCCCGGTGGAAGCGATCGGGCAGGACGGCGAAGAGTAAGTCGACACGTCCTGGTAAGATTTACCCCGGCAATGTGGCCGGGGTTTTTTGTGGCCGGACCTCTTGGTTAAGTAGTCTTCTCAGTTTCGCTTAACTGCGACTTGTTTTTCCAGAGCAGGCTGTTAGCGATCGCTGAATGATTTCGCGACTTCTGCCGCTCGCGGCAGCTACTTCGGTGGGATGGGCGCAACCGGCGGAAACGCTGCCCGCGGTTACCGTTTATTCGCCGCGCGTCGCGAATCAGGCGCCGGTGGCGACCTTTGCGATGCCGGTGACGTCGCTTCGGTTCGAACCGCGGGTGGATGTGCAAGCGCGCAACTTTGCGGAAGGTCAGGCGGATGTGTCGGTGCGGGGCGGGATATTCGAGAATACGGGGTTTTCGATGGGAGCGGTGTCGTTGTTCGATCCGCAAACGGGTCACTATTTCGCAGAAATTCCGGTGGCGCCGCAGATGCTGGGCGCGCCGCGGATTGCGACGGGGTTGGACGTAGCGGTGGGATCGACCAACGCGACGGTGGGGGCGGTGGCGTATCCGTGGCGGCGGATTGTGAATACGGGGGCGGCGTCGGTGGGAGGCGGCGAGTTTGGGCTGATGCAAGGGGAGTTTTATCAAGGGGTGGTGACGGATGAAAGGTGGGGCGGACGATCGGTGGCGATGGATGTGGCGTGGGCGCATTCGGAATCGGATGGTGCGGTCGCCTTTGGCGATCACGAGCTGGACCGCGTGAATGCGCGGTTGCAGTTGAGTGGAGGCGGGGGGCAGACGGATATGTTCGCGGGGTATCAGGCGAAATTCTTTGGGTGGCCGAATCTCTACACGCCCTTCAATTCGAACGAGACCGAAGATATCGAGACGCTGCTGTTCGCGGTGAACCACCGGGTCGACTTCGGCGTCGGGGAGTTTTTCGAAGCGGGCGCTTACTATCGGCGGAATCGGGACAATTATGCATTCGATCGCTTCGCGCCGGTGGGACCGGTGCCGCCGTTTTTGCATACGACGTGGGTGCGAGGTGCGGCGGCGGCGGGGCGAAAGGAGTTCGGCGAAGCGGCGCTGAATTTTCGCGCGGAGTTGCTGGCCGATCGGATCGAGTCGACGTCGTTGACGTTTGGGTCGTATCGCACGCGCGGTATGGGCAAGCTCGCGTTGGTGCCGGAGAAAACGTGGGCGTTGGAGGATGGTGCCGAGGTCGTGGTGAAAGCGGGCGCGACCTATGATGATACGAATCGTGATTCGGGCCGGATTTCGCCGGTTTTCGAAATCGCGCGCGAGCAACGAGGCGCGGCGTTGCAGCGGGTTTATGCGAGTTATGCGGAGAGCTCGCAGGTGGCGACTTACACGGCGTTGAAATCGAATCCGACCGCGGGGCTGTTTCGCGGCAATCCGAATCTCGAAAGGGCAGTAAGCCGGAACCTAGAAGTCGGAATCAGCGGGTTTTGGGCGGGGTGGAATGCGCAAGCAGCGGTGTTTTACCGGGAGGACGATGAGCTGGTGGATTGGACGTTTCGTCGCGGGGTGACGGCGCGGACGGCCAATCCGGTGGATATCGCAACAACGGGGTTCGAGCTGGTGGCGCGGCGCTCGTGGTCGCGCTTCGACGTGGTGCTGGGTTACACCTGGCTGGAGAAGGATAAGGATTACGGCGGGGCGTTGGTGGATGCGAGTTTCTACGCGTTGAACTTCGCGCGGCATCGCGTGACGCTGGCCGTGACGGCGCGACTGACGCCGGAACTCGAGTTGCGCGTCGACAACGAAGCGCGGTGGCAGGCGCCGAATCTCTTGCGGACGCGCGGAGGCAACGAGCCGCTGCTGACCGCGGTGGGGTTGACGTATCGGCCGAAGGCGTGGCGACGGGTCTCGCTGACCCTGCAGGCCGACAATTTGTGGGAAGCGGAATTTCAGGAAGTGCCGGCGGTGCCGGCGGCGCCGCGGCAAGTGTCGGGGATCGTGAGTTACACCTGGTGAGTTTTGCGGTTTGACAACCGGGCTGGCGGCACGGTGTTTGCGCGGATGGCGCAGAACCCTTTTCTCGACAGTTCGTTTCACATCCGTTGGTCGGAACTCGCGTCCGACCGGATCGAATCGGGTATCCAAGAAGCGCTGACACGAGCGCAGGAGGCGATCGATGCGATTGCGAGCGGGTCGGTGGAGAAGGCGAACTTCGGGAACACGTTCTTGGCGCTCGAGCAAGCGACGGAAGAATTGAACCAGGCGTGGGGCAAGGTGACGCATTTGCAGTCGGTGGCGGATTCGCCGGAGCTGCGCGCGGCGCACAATGCGATGTTGCCGAAGGTGTCGGCGTTTTATGCGCGGATTCCGTTGAATGCGGAATTGTGGCGGCGCTTGAAAGCGGCGGCGGAGACACCGGAAGTGCGTGCGCTAGCGGGAGTGCAGCGGCGGTTTGTGGATGAAACGATGGCGGAGTTTCGTCAGGCGGGGGCTGATTTGGCGCCGGAGCAACGGGGAAGATTGGAGGCGCTGCAGACGGAACTCTCGCAATTGACGCAGCGGTATTCGGAAAACGTGCTCGATGCGACGAATGCGTGGCAGTTGGTGGTGGAGGACGAAGCGCGGTTGGCGGGATTGCCGGAGCATGCGAAAGCGGCGGCGCGGCGGAGCGCGGAGGCGAAAGGGTTGAACGGGTGGAGGTTCACGCTGCATCAGCCTTCGCAGGAGCCGTTCATGGTTTATCTGCACGATGCGGCGCTGCGCCAGGAGATGTGGACGGCGGCGGTGGGTGTGGGCGCGAGTGGCGCGCATGATAACACGGCGTTGATTTCGCGGGTGCTGGCGTTGCGCGAAGAGAAGGCGGCGCTGTTAGGGAAGAAACATTTTGCGGATCTGGTGCTGGAACGGCGCATGGCGAAGGAAGGCGCGCGGGCGCTGGCGTTTCTGGAGGATCTGCAAGCGCGCGCGGCGGCGGCGTTCGAGCGGGAAACGCGTGAGCTGGAGGAATTCAAGGCGGCGGAGACCGGTCAGCCGCGGGCGAGACTCGCCCCATGGGAACTCGCTTATTGGTCGGAGAAGCTGCGGAGGAGTCGTTACGATTTCGACGAGGAGTGGTTGCGTCCGTTTTTCCCGATGGACCGCGTGGTCGCGGGGTTATTCGAGTTGTGCGGTCGTATATTCGGATTGCGGATTCAGGAACGCGCCGCGGGCGAAGTGGAAACGTGGCATGCAGAGGTAAAATTTTACGACGTGCATGATCGCGACGGACGGCATGTCGGATCGTTCTATGCGGACTGGCATCCGCGGGAGTCGAAGCGCGGTGGAGCGTGGATGAACTATCTGATTACGGGCGGGCCGCGGGAGAACGGAGCGCGCGCGCCGCATCTCGGTTTGATTTGCGGGAATCTCACTCCGCCGTCGCCGGGTAAACCGGCGTTGCTGACGCATCGCGAAGTGGAGACGATCTTCCACGAATTCGGACATTTGTTGCATCACCTGCTGGGCGAAGTGGAGATCAAGTCGTTGAACGGCGTGAACGTGGCTTGGGATTTCGTCGAGTTGCCGTCGCAGATCATGGAGAATTGGTGCTGGGAGCGGGAGAGTTTGGATTTGTTTGCGCGGCATCATGAAACCGGCGGGACGATTCCGGAGGATTTGTTCGCGAAGATGACGGCGGCGCGGACCTTCCGCGCGGCGACGGCGACGATGCGGCAACTCTCGCTGGCGAAGATGGATTTGCTCATGCATACGCGGACGGCGGAGTTCTCCGGCGAAGCGGATGTGGAGCCGAAAGTGCGAGCGGCGATCGAGGAGTGCCTCGTGCCGACCGAGCCGGTGGGGCCGACGATCGTGAAGCGGTTCACGCATATTTTCGCGGATCCGGTGGGGTATGCGGCGGGTTATTATTCCTACAAATGGGCGGAGGTGCTGGATGCGGATGCGTTCACGCGCTTCAAACGGGAAGGGATCTTCAACGCGGAGACGGGCGCGGCGTTTGTGCGGCACATTTTGAGCCGGGGAAATTCGGCCGACCCGGCGGAACTGTATCGCGCGTTTATGGGTCGTGATCCGGACCTTGGCGCGCTCCTGCAGCGGTGCGGTCTGGCGTCGGCCGCTTGACGCGTAACGCGGCGCATTGAGCGCGCGTCGTTCACCTCATGCGTCGATTTGTGATCATCATTGTGGTCTGCGCGGCGGTGCTGGCTGCCGCGGTGTTGACGCTGCCCTGGTGGCTGGGCGCGGCGGTGGCGACGGTGGGGCCGCGGTTCGGTCTGAGCTTTGGCGATTACGAACGGAATGGTTACTCGCGCTTCACGGTTCGCGATGTGGAGGTTCGGCGACCAGGGGTGACGGTAACGATCTCGCAGATCGAATCGCTCACGCCGGTGGTCTGGCTGTGGCGGAGGGCCACGGGTGGAGATGTTACGGCAAAGGTGGGCGAGTGGACCACGGACGTGCGACGACGCGAGCAGACAACGGTATCGACGCGTCCGCGCGGTTGGGTGCCGTTGCGAGCGCAGTTGATGAAAGTGGCTGACCGGCTGGATCGCTGGGTGCCGGCGGCGGAGATCGGCAAAGGCGTGGTGACGTGGCCGCGTGGCGAACTGACGATCGATTCGGCGGTGTGGCGGGAGAGAACGCTGAGTTCGCCGGCGGTGCGTTATCGGGATTGGGGAGCGAGTGTGGTGTTGAGTTTATCCGCAGAGGGAGGGATCACGGCCATGTTGGAGTCGGAGGAAAATGAAGCGACGGCGCATTTATCCAGCGAAGGCGGGACGGTGGCGGGCGACGTGAAATGGTGGGGGCAGCCGGTCGAGTTGGAGGCGACCTTCGCGGAGCAGGGATGGCGGCCGCTGGCGGCGAGTTTCGTGGCGGAGGCTTGGGAGATTCCGGGCGCGCGGGTGCGACTGGAGCGGCAGTATGCGTCAATTCGAGGGAACGCGCGCATCGAGTGGCGCGACGAGAGTTTGACGGCGGATATTCGCGCGTCGGGCATGCCGCTGGAAGGAGCGAAGGCGCCGCCGTTGGACGTGGCGATTCGGGGGCATGGCGTGGACGGGCGATTCGTGGCGGAGACATTTGCGGTCGAGCTGCCGGGGATCACCGCGAGTTTGAGCGAGCCGGTGGAAATCGATCGGATGGGGCGCGTGCACTCGGCGGCGTCGGATTTTCGTTTCGAGGCGGATCTCGAACGGCAGACATGGATCGAGGCAACGGGGCGGCTCGTGGGCGCCGGCACGATTTCAGCGAACGAGGACGGGCGGCCCTTGATCGCGTTTGCGTTCAGTGGCGATGCGCTGGATTTGCTGGAGACACGTTTGTCGCGCCTCGATGCCCGAGGAACGTTGAACTGGCCGGTGTTGCGAATCGATGCGGCGCGGGTGGTTGGCACGCAAGCGGACGAGTTGAAGGCGGAAGGTGCGTGGGATTTCGGGGCGCGCGCGATGCGAGGGTTGCGCGTGCAGGGGAGTGTGCACCGGGAAGCCTTTGCGCGGTGGCTGCCGGATAACGTGGACGTGGAAATGCTGGCGGTTGACGCGACTGCGGAGGGGCCCGTGAGCGAGATGAAGCACGAAGGTCGGGTGGAAATTGCGGAGATGAAAGTGCGGGCGTTTACGCCGGCGCGAATCGTGGCGAGTTGGCGTGGCGTGGGAGAGCGGGTGGAGGAGTTTTCGGCCGAAGCGCGAATGAAGGATACGACCTTGGTGGCGCGCGGTGCGGCGGATCGGAGCGGGCTCGAGTTAAGAACGATCGAATGGTTGCGCGGAGAAGCGACGGTGTTGGAAATGGAGGAGCCAGCGCGGGTGGAATGGAGCGAGCGGCGGGCGGGGCCGTTGCGGTTGCGGGGGCCGGAAGGAAAGGCGGAGGTTGCTCTTACGTGGGGCGAGGCGGGCAAGCTGGATCTGGCACTCGCGGGATTGCGGTCGGAGTGGTTGCGGGATTTTGCGGAGCTTCCGCGCGTGGAGTGGAAGGTGGATACGCTGAACTTTTGGGGGCAATGGGATCGCGGACCTTTGAGCTACGGCATCGACACGGATGTGACGGTGGTGCTCGACGACCAACGCGACGCATATTTCTCGGCGCAGTTCACGGGGAATGCGGACGGACTCCAGCTCGAGTTGCTACGTGTTTCGGAAGGCGAAGGTGTCGTGGTGAACGCGTCGGGAACGCTGCCGATTGTGGTCAATCCGGTGCAGCGACCGCTCGTGGTGTTCGATGAAAATGCGCGCCTCAGACTGGATGCAGCGACGTCGCCGAATCCGGCATTTTGGGAGAAGTTTACGCAGTTGACGGGGTTGGAGTTGGTGAGACCGGCGGCGGTGGTGCATTTCGAAGGGACGTGGGCGCATCCGCAAGGTGAGGCGAGGCTTGAAGCCGAACGGTTGGAAGCGGTGTCGGGGCGTTTCAAGGATGTGTGGCCGAAGATCGAGGATTTGAACGCGCATCTGACGGGAGATCGCGACGGGGTGAAGCTGGAGCACTTTTCGCTGGATGTGAACGGGCAGGCGGTGCGCGCGGAAGGTTGGCTGCCGGTGACGGCGTCGCGTTGGCGGGAGTTTTTCCGCGACCCGCGTCAGATCGCGCGACGGGGCGACTTGCGGGTGCAGGTGCCGAACGCGGATTTGGCCGCGGTGGCGCAGCATTTTCCGGGCGTGCTCGCGCCGAAAGGCCGGGTTCATCTCGATGTGACGTTGAAACCGGATGCGACGGTGAACGGGTTTTTGCGTATCAGCGAAGCCACTTCACGTCCGTTGGGACCGCTCGGCGTCTTGCAGGAAGTGAATGCGGATGTGCGATTCGAAGGCCGCACGATGACATTGGCGAGTGTGACGGCGCGGATGGCCGGGCGCACGGTGACGCTGCAAGGCACGGCCGCATTGCCGGATGGTGAACCGGTGAAGCTGGATCTGACCTTGAAAGGGGAAAACCTGCCCTTCGTGCGGAAGACGGGGTTGTTGTTGCGGGGCGATCTGGATTTGAAACTGGTGACGGCGGCGAATGGGACGACGACGATAGGCGGACGCGTGGGGTTGCGGGACAGTTTGTTTTTGGCGGATGTGCGGTCGTTCTTGCCGACGGGAGCGAAAGGCGGGCCGGCGGCGAGGCCGCCGTATTTTTCGGTCGAGGTGGAGCCGGTGAATGCGTGGAGATTGGACCTGGTGGTGGAAGGCGACCGCTTCATGCAGTTGCGCACGCCGGTGTTCAACGGAGTGGCCTCGGCGGATTTCAAGCTTTCGGGCACGCTGGCGAATCCGCGCGCGAGCGGCGAGGCGGTGATCGAGGAAGGAAACGTGCGGCTGCCGTTCGCGAGTTTTGCGGTGCGGCAAGGTTATGTGCGCGTGAGCGCGGAGCAGCCGGATCCGCAGATTTTTGTGACGGGCACGACTCGGAGATATGGATACGACGTCCGTATGGAGTTGTCGGGGGCGGTGAACGCGCCGAACCTGACGTTTTCGTCGAGTCCGCCGCTGGAAGCGGAGCAGGTGCTGCTGATGGTGATGGCGGGGCAGGCGCCGAATGACGAAATCACGACGACCGGGCGGCAACGCGCGACGCGGTTCGGGGCTTTCTTTGGGCAGAGCCTGTTGGGAACACTCGGCGGAGACGCTTCGGGTGCGGACCGGCTGACGATTTCGAGCGGCGAGGATATTTCGGCGCAGGGGCGCGAGACTTATAACATCGAGTATCGGCTGAGCGATACATGGGCTTTGACCGGAGAATACGACGAATTCGACGAGTATTACGGCGGGGTGAAGTGGCGCATCTATAGCAAAGGAGGGAGCAAAGATGCGGGGGAGTAGATGGGCGCGGGGCGGGCTGGTTGGCGCGCTGCTGGTCGCGTGGTGCATCCCGCCCGCGACGGTGAGCGCGGCGGAGAAGACGGAGCCCGCGCATATCGAAGTGAACGGGCTGGGCTGGTTGCGCAATCGCGAGCAAAGGCGATCGCTCGAGCGGTTGTTGGGCGAAGAGCGCGGCGCGACGCTGGACGCGGACGGAGTGGAAGATGCGGTGTTTTTGCTGATTTCGGCGTTGGTGGAACGCGGGCATTTGAAGCCGAAGGTGGAGGCGGTGGCGGAAACGCCGGCGGGAGAGACGCACCGGTTTCAGTTCGATGAGAGACTTGAGACCTCGCTGCCGCGTCCCTTCGAAGCGAAGTCGGTGCATTTCAACGTGCAGGAAGGGGAGCGGTATCGTTTCGATGAAGTGACGATTACGGGGCTGACGGTGTTGCCGGTGGAAACGGCGCGCGAGTATTTCGTGGGCGAGAAGGTGCTGATTTCGACGGGGGCGGCGCGGGTTTACTCGCCGGCGCGGCTGGATCGCGCGCGGGCGGCGCTGGCGGGCGAGTTGGAGCGGCGGGGATATGCCAATGCGACGGTGGAAGTGCGCGAATTCGAAGTCGATGATGCGACGGGAGACGTCGATTTGGAGATGGAGGTGAACGAAGGGCTGCGGTGGATGGTTCGATCGCTGGAGGTGCAAGGAGACGCGGTGAGGGAGCGGATGCCGGCGATGGGTGGATTCGTGGGGCAGCCGTGGTCGACGTTTTGGCAGCAGGACGTCGTGGCGGCGTTGCGCAATCACTACTTCTCGCTCGGGCATCCGGACATCTCCGTGCGGATCAGCCGAACGCTGGCGCCACCTGAAGAAGGCGTGCAGCCGGTCGCGATCGTGGCGACGGTTGCGCCGGGGGAAGAAGTGCGAATCGGAGAAGTGCGATTCGAAGGAGCGGACCAGACCCGGGAGTCGGTGTTGGAGCGCCGCGTGCGCAGCGGATCGGGGGATTTGCTGAACCCGCTGGCGATCGAGCAGGCGCGCTTCCGGTTGTCGCGGTTGGGGGTATTCGAAAGTGTCGACATCCGCTACGAGCCTGGCGATGGGCCGGTGCGCGATCCCGTGTTCGAGCTGCAGGAAGGACGGGAGTTGGAGGTGAATCTACTTTTCGGATACGGCAGCTACGAGCAGTTGCGCGGCGGCGTGGAGATGCGGCAGTTCAATTTGTTTGGGCGGGCGCATCAGACCCGGCTGTTGCTGGTGCAGTCGTTGAAGAGCAGCCGGGGCGAATATAGCTATACGGTGCCGGAGATTTTTGGTGAATCGATCGATGGAACGGCGCGGGTGTTTGGATTGCAGCGTCAGGAAGTGTCGTTCTTGCGGCAGGAGTGGGGTGGGAGCGTTTCCCTGGCGGCGAATGTGCAAAGGATCGGGGCGAACGCCTCGGTGGGCTACACGTATCAGGCGTTGCGAAATCGGGACAACAACCTGGCGACGCGCGGGGCGGACGATCAGCAGGTGACGGCTGCGAGTGTGGAGGTGGGGCTGACGCGGGATCGGCGGGACAATCCGTTGCGGCCGCGGCGCGGTTACCGGGTGTTTGCCCAGGCGGAAACGGCGAGCCGGTATCTGGGTGGCGGAGTCGATTATCAACGGATCGAGTTTGGCGGATCGTATCACACCGCGTGGGGGCGTGGACGCTGGGTGCATGCGGGATTGAATCACGGCCTGATCACGACGTTTGGGACCTCGGGCGATTCCGATCTGCCGGTCAACAAGCGCTTCTTTCCAGGAGGCGACAACAGCATCCGCGGTTATCAGGCGGGCGAGGCGGCGCCGCGGAATGCGGATGGACGTTTCATTGGCGCGAAGACTTATCTGTTGATGAATCTGGAACTGGAGCAGGCGCTGACCACGAAATGGTCGGTGGTGTTATTTGCCGACGCGATGGGGACGGCGGTGAGGCTGGGAGATTATCCGTTCGACGAGCATTTGTATTCGGTGGGGCTGGGAGTGCGGTATCAGACCTTGATTGGTCCGCTGCGCGCGGAGTATGGGAAGAATCTGAATCCCCGCGCGGGGGATCCGAGCGGGACGTTGTTGTTCTCGATTGGATTTCCGTTTTGACGGAGACGGAGAGGCGGGGTCGGGAGACCCCGCCCTACAAAATGCGGGTGAGCTGGAAAGCGGAAAGGACGTTTCCATGGTTGGCCGATTCGGCTGGAAATCGGAGCATTTTGGTTAAGGTGGAGGGACTGCGGATTTTACCCATTTTCCAACTATGACAGCACAACTCGCATTCGTTTACCTTCCGACGGGAGTGTTTATCCTCCTGTTCGTGGCTGTGTTCATCTTCGCGCTCTACGCGCAAATTCGCGTGTCGAGTGCCTACAACAAGAACGCGCGCATTCCGTCGCGCGGCCGGATCACGGGACGTGAGGCGGCGCAGGCGGTGATGCAGCACGCGGGGATCACCGATGTGCAGATTGCGGAGACCTCGGGACACCTGACGGACCACTACGATCCGGTGCACAAGCGCTTGGTGCTTTCGTCGGAGAACTACCGCGGCACGAGCTTGGCGGCTTTGGGCGTGGCGGCGCACGAAGCGGGTCACGCGATCCAGCATGCGACCGGTTACTCGATGTTGAAAGCGCGCATGGCGCTGGTGCCGACGACGCAGTTTGTGTCGCAGATTCTGCCGTTCGTGATTCTGGGCAGCTTCTTTTTCGTGCGCGGGCTGACGGGCATCGTGCTCGATATTGCGATCATCTGTTATGCGGTGCTCTCACTGTTTCAGTTGATCACGCTGCCGGTGGAGTTTGATGCGAGCCGTCGCGCGAAGGCGCAGCTCGTGCAGCTTGGGATCATCGATCGCGATGAAATGCCCGGTGTGAGTCAGACCCTGAACGCGGCGGCGCTCACGTATGTGGCGGCATTTGTCGGCGCGTTGTTGAACTTGCTGTATTTGCTGTCGCGGCGCGAATGACGGCGTGGAGCACGCAGCGAAAGCTGTAAGGATGAGAAGCCGGTCCGATGAGGCCGGCTTCTTTGTTGAGGAAGCGATGCTATCGGAGGTGCTGGAGGATCGACGGAAAGGGGGCTGGCGGGTGTCGCTGTGGATTCTTCGCTTCGCTCAGAATGACAAAAAGGGGGGGA
>JAEWBF010000100.1 GCA_023391285.1 Verrucomicrobiota bacterium | reverse complement strand
CCCCGACTCCCTTCAAAACCATTGCGCGCCCCGCCCTCGGCGACATAACACGCCCATCCGCTTCCGCTGATGTCCGCCGCCGCCCGCGCGCGCTCCCGACGATCCCACCCTCAACGCCTTTATCGCCCGCTGGAGCCACGCCGGCTCCGCCGAACGCGCCAACTACGCCCTCTTTCTCACCGAGCTTTGCAACCTTCTCGGCGCCCCACGCCCCGATCCCGCTCACGCCGACACCACGCACAACAGCTACGTCTTCGAACGCGCCGTCACGTTCCACCACCGCGGCTCGACCAAAACAACCACCGGCCGCATCGACCTCTACAAACGCGGCTGCTTCGTCCTCGAAGCGAAGCAATACACCTCCGCCAAGGCCGAATCCGCCGAACTCTCGCTCGATCTGATCGAGCACGCGCCAAAGTCCGCGAAGATCGCCCGCGGCACCGCCGCGTGGGATCGCGCCATGCTCGAAGCCCTCGGCCAAGCCGAACGCTACGCGCGCTCCCTCCCCGCCGACGAAGATCCGCCGCCTTTCCTTGTCATCGTCGATGTCGGGCACGTCATCGAGCTCTACGCCGACTTCACCCAAAAAGGAAAAAACTACCTTCCCTTCCCCGACTCGCGTTCGCACCGCATCAAGCTCCCCGATCTCGCCCAGCCCGACCTCCGCGAACGCCTCCGCCTCGTCTGGACCCAGCCGCTCTCCCTCGACCCGTCGAAAAAAGCCGCCGCCGTCACCCGCGAGGTCGCCGGCTACCTCGCCGAACTCGCGAAGTCCTTCGAAGAACACCACGACCCCAAGCTCGTCGCCGAATTCCTCTCGCGCTGCCTCTTCTGCATGTTCGCCGAAGACGTCGGGCTCCTTCCCGAAAACGGTTTCAAGGAATTCCTCGACTCCATCAAAAGCGACCCCGGCTCCTTCGTCCCACTCGCCGAGCAGCTCTTCGCCGACATGAACGCCGGCCGCGTCTCCGGCCTCTTCCGCAAAAAACTCCTCCACTTCAACGGCGGCCTCTTCGCCGAAGCCTGCGCCCTCCCCGTCAACGGCACGCAACTCGGACTCCTCCGCCGCGCCGCCGCCTGCGAATGGCGCCACGTCGAACCCGCCATCTTCGGCACCCTCCTCGAACGCGCGCTCTCCCCCGCCGAACGCCACAAGCTCGGCGCCCACTATACCCCGCGCGCCTACGTCGAACGCCTCGTCCTCCCCACTCTCATCGAACCGCTCCGCGAAGAATGGTCCGCCGTCCGCATCGCCGCCGTCACGCTCGCCCAACGCGGCACCGACGCCGACATCCGCGAAGCCCGCGCCACCGTCCAAAAATTTCACGACCACCTCTGCCAGCTCCGCGTCCTCGACCCCGCCTGCGGCTCCGGCAACTTCCTCTACGTCGCCCTCGAGCAGATGAAACGCCTCGAAGGCGAAGTCATCACACTCCTCCGCGACCTCGGCGAAACCGACGTCCTCGCACTCCAAGGCGTCACCGTCGACCCGCACCAATTCCTCGGCCTCGAGATCAACCCCCGCGCCGCCGCCATCGCCGAACTCGTCCTCTGGATCGGTTATCTTCAATGGCACTTCCGCGTCCACGGCCACGCCCTGCCCGCCGAACCCGTCCTTAGAAAATTCAACAACATCGAAAACCGCGACGCCGTCCTCGCCCACGACGGCGAGGAACTCGCGAAAGACGAACACGGCCAAACCCGCTACGTCTGGGACCGCCGCACCTACAAAACCGATCCGGTGACCGGCCGAGAAATCCCCGACGAAAAAGCCGTCATCCCCCTCCGCACCTATAAAAACCCGCGCCCCGCCGAATGGCCCGCCGCCGACTTCATCATCGGCAACCCGCCGTTTCTGGGAAAACACAAGATGCGCGAAGACCTCGGCGACGGATATACGGAGACACTCCGCGCCGCCTACCCCGCGATTCCCGAGAGCGCCGATTTTGTCATGTTCTGGTGGCACAAGGCCGCTAAAGAAACATTGGCCGGTCACACCCGCCGCTTCGGATTCATTACCACCAACTCGATCCGCCAAATCTTCAATCGCCGCGTCGTTCAAGCCGCGCTGGACGAAGGCATCTATCTCACGTTCGCGATTCCGGATCATCCGTGGATCGACTCCACGGAATGTGCCGCGGTTCGTATCGCGATGACAGTGGGAGCCTCGCGCCTTCCACCTCCTGCCGCCCAACTCCACCGTGTCACCCATGAAACTCCGCGGCACGAAACCGGCGAAACGGACGTTCAACTCGCGCTTGATCTCGGTAAAATTGCCGCCGACCTAACCGGCGGAGCCGACATAGGACGCATTCAACCACTCAACTCGAATAAAGCGCTCAGCTCTCCCGGAGTTAAGCTCCATGGTGCCGGTTTTATCGTCACCCGCGCCCAAGCCGCCGGCTTGGGCCTTGGCGATGTCGCGGGCCTCGAAAACCATATCCGCGAATATCGAAATGGGCGCGACCTCACCGAACTGCCACGAGGCGTCATGGTGATCGACTTTTTCGGATTAACTGCGGATGAGGCACGCTCTCGATTCCCGAAAGTGTATGAGCACGTTCTTGCTAATGTGAAACCCGAACGGGACCTGAACAATCGTTCTACCTATCGTGACAACTGGTGGATTATCGGTGAACCGAGGCGCGACTTCCGGCCCGCTCTGGTCGGGCTCGAGCGTTACATCGCAACCATTGAGACAGGCAAACACCGCTTCTTCCAATTTCTCGAAGCATCAGTTCTGCCGGACAACATGCTCATAGCGATCGCGCTCGAAGACGCCTTTCACCTCGGCGTGCTGAGCAGCCGCATTCACGTCGTTTACTCGCTCGCTGCAGGCGGCCGTCTTGGCGTTGGCAATGATCCGCGCTACAACAAATCCCGCTGCTTCGATCCCTTCCCCTTCCCCGACTGCACCGAAAAACAGAAAGACCGCATCCGCGCGTTGGCCGAGGAACTCGACGCCCACCGCAAACGCGCCCAGCAGCAGCACCGCCTCGGCCTCACCGACATCTACAATGTCCTTGAAAAGATCCGAAATTTGATCCGCCGCAATTGAGCCGAGCCGAGCCGAGCCGAGCCGAGCCGAGCCGAGCCGCTCTCGCCCAAGGAACGCGCGATCCACGAAGCCGCCCTCGTCTCGACGCTCAAGCAACTCCACGACGACCTCGATCGCGCCGTCGCCGACGCCTACGGCTGGCCCTGGCCGCTCACCGACGCCGAAATCCTCGAACGCGTTGTCTTGTTGAATGCGCAACGCGCCGCCGAAGAAGCGACGGGCAAAATACGCTGGCTCCGCCCCGACTACCAAATCCCCCTTCTCGCCCCCCAATTCGCGACGAAGCAAACAAGCCTCGAATTGGCCGGCTCAAAATCCGACGCCGCCAACGACCCACGCTTTCGTAAAGCGCGGCCCTCCGGAAAATCGAAAATCCAAAATCCAAAATCGAAACACCCCTGGCCCAAACCCCTCGCCGAGCGCGTCCGCGCCATCGAAACCGCGCTCGCATCCCAAGAAAAACCCGCCACCGCCGCCGACCTCGCGAAACGTTTCACCCGCGCGAAACCCGCCGACATCGCCGAAATCCTCCAAACCCTCGTTGCCCTAGGCCGCGCCCGCGAAGGCGACACCAAAGACACCTTCGTCCGCTAATCTCAACCGCATGCGACCGCTATCAACGTAGTCGATGAGCGAATCGAAACAGGAGACCGTCCATCGCTTTCTCGACGAAACCGGCGACACTACGTTCTACGGCAGCGGTCGCAAACTGATCCTTGGCCAGAACGGCATTTCGCTCACGTTCGGTATGGGCATCGTTCGCATCGACCGACCGCTCACTGAAGTTCGTTCCGAAATCGCGGCCCTCCAGCGGCAGATCGAGACCGATCCGCTGGTGAATGTGATCCCCAGTGTCCGCAAGCGGATCGAATCCGGCGGCTTCTTCTTCCACGCGTGCAAAGACTCGCCCGAAGTTCGTAGCGTCCTCATGCGTTACATCCGCTCGCTCCCGTGCGAAGCCGAGATCGTTATCGCGCGGAAGATTCCCGCCCTCTTCGAGAAAACGCATCAGGCCAAAGACAAACTCTTTTACGCCGACATGCTTTCTCACCTGCTCAAACGCCGAATGAAACGAGATCGCCGGCTCGTTTTGAACGTCGCCCAGCGCGGCTCCAGCACACGCGAACACGTGCTCAACGAGGCGCTCTGGATCGCTCTCCGCCGTGCCTTTGATTGGCAAGGCGTCGAGGCGATCAAGACTCACGTCGTGTTCAACGTGCAAAATCCGCGCACCGAACCACTGCTGACCGTTTCCGATTATCTCTGTTGGTCAGTCCAACGAGTTTTCGAACGAGGAGAACTCCGCTTCTACGAGTATCTCTCCGATAAGGTCCGCCTCGTCGTGGATCTCTACGACCGCGCTAAATACGACGGGAACCGCAACTACTACACCAAGAAGAATCCTCTCACCTCCGCCAACAAACTGGGCCCGCCACTTACCTGAGCGACTCGCGCCGCGACGTCATGGAGACGACTTTCAGTAAGAGCAGGCCCGCGCAAACCATCGTGGAGCCCCATCCGATTGGCAAACGATTTCCAAGCGTCCTCACCCTCTCCGCCAGCTTCACCTCATGAGTGACATCAAACTCTTCCGCCTCGCCCACAGCGCCGTCACCGAAATCGAAGGCCAGTCCGTCGCACTCGGCTCCCAGCCCGCCCGCCTCGAGTCCTTCTTCTGACCCGTTCATCGAAAAAACCATCGCGCGACTTCGCACCGAGGGCAGTCCTCGGCCGAAACGGGAAACCACGCTTCTGCGTCACATCGACAGCTGTTACGGCAAACGCCTCACCCCACCGGAGCTGAATCAAAAACTTCACGCCCTCGTCGCCGCGCGACTCAACTGGACCACCGGCGACGTTGGGTTCTCTCCCGTTTCAATCCACCTGCTCGGAGTGAGCGCGTTTGCCGCGACCATCTACTCGCCTTGGATCATCTCCCTCTCGCTCCCGCTCGGTGCGATCACATTTTGGTTCAAGCGCCCTTCGCTCAAACGCCCATCGACGGCCATGCCGCCAGTTCCCCCGTCTGCATCCTAGTGTCCATCGCGCGGCCTCGCGTCACCGGTGATGATCCCAGCTCCTCCGGTTTTTAGCCCCTCCGGCCCGAATTGAGCTTCCGAGGTTTCACTTCGGCTCCATCCGAAATATGCGCCACCGAGCCTTTATCTTTGCGCCTTCTGCGCCTCTTTGCGGCTAAACCCCTGCTCCTCCGCCCGTCGCAATTCACCCCCTCCGTTCGTTCCGTTGCCGTATGAGAATCGAGCATCCGTCGTCGCCGCTTCGAAATTTCCGCCCGAGTCGTCCGTTCACGACCTTCCTGTTCGTTACATAACGACGACACACTCCATCACCTCACCCCGAATCAACCTCCGCCCCACCGACCTCGTCACTCACTCTCCCATGAAAACCACCATCCCAAAAAACACCATCTGCCTCTGGTTCAACAAAGACGCCGAAGATGCCGCGCGCTTCTACGCCGCCACCTTCCCCGACAGCGAAGTCACCGCCGTCCACTACGCGCCCAGCGACTTCCCGTCCGGGAAAAAGGGCGACGCCCTCACCGTCGAATTCACCGTCTGCGGCATCCCCTGCATCGGCCTCAACGGCGGCCCCATGTTCACGCACAGCGAAGCGTTCTCCTTCCAAATCGCCACCGACACCCAGGAGGAAACCGACCGCTACTGGAACGCCATCGTCTCCAACGGCGGCCAGGAGAGCGAATGCGGCTGGTGCAAAGACCGCTGGGGCCTCTCCTGGCAAATCACTCCCCGCGTCCTCACCGAAGCCTTCAACGCCGGCGGCGCCGAAGCCAAACGCGCCTTCGAAGCCATGATGACGATGCGCAAAATCGACGTCGCCAAAATCGAAGCCGCCCGCCGCGGCTGACCCGAAGTCAACGCACTCCAACTCCGCGTTCTGCACGTCGCGGTTGCCGATCGCGCCAAGTCCGCCACTCTCCTTCCTCATGCGATCGCTCGAGCCGTATCGGCAAAAAATCGACGCCTTGCAGGAACGCTGCCCCGTGCGGGCGGCGCTGGACGTAATCCGTGGTCGCTGGAAGCCTTCAATCCTGTTCGAGCTCAAATCCGGCCCGAAGCGCTTCTCCGATCTTCAATCCGTCCTGCGCAGCATCACGCCCCAGGCGCTTTCGCTCCAATTGCGACAGCTCGAAGCCGACGGCGTCGTCGCTCGCGCCGTCTTCGCCGAAGAGGTGCCGGTGAAGGTCGTGTATTCACTTACCCAGGACGGCCAGGCGCTCTCCGCCGTGATGGATCAACTCGAGCTCTGGGGCGCCGCCTACCTCGCCCGCCGCGCCGGCCGAAAACCCCGCGCCGCTTAGATTCTCACACGGCGGGAGGAGCTTTACGCCTCCACCCAACTCGCGCGCCAGGCCGTCGGAGCATAAAGCCCTGCCCCGCACACCGAGGCCCACGCTCACATTCCTGTGAGTCACTCCCAAACTTGCGACGAAGCAGACTCGTCGCCGTCGCGCTATGCTCGCGACGATGAATACGCTCCTTGTCGTTCACTCCAGCGGGCGCGTCACGCGCTCCATCACCCGCCGCCTCGCCCACCGCTTCACCGCCGCCTGGTCGGCAGCCAATCCCCACGGCACCATCCTCCAGCGCGATGTCGGCCTCCACCCGCCACCCACCGTCAACGAAACCTGGATCGCCGCCGCGTTCACGCGCCCCGAACGTCGCACGGCCGAAATGCTCGAAGCCCTCCGCGAAAGCGACACCTTGCTCGACGAAATCGAACGCGCCGACACCATCGTGATGGGCGCACCGCTCTACAACTTCGGCATGCCTGCGCAGCTGAAGGCCTGGTTCGATCAGATCATCCGCGTGGGCCGCACGTTCGAGATGACCGGCGATCCCGTTGAGCCTTACCGCCCATTGCTCACTCCGAAGCCCGTGGTGGTCCTCGTCTCGGCCGGAGACGCCGCCATGCTTCCCGGCAGCTCCGCCTTCCCGCTCGCCACGCTCGAGCCTCACCTCACAACCTTGCTCACGTTCAACGGACTCACCGACCTCACGTTCATTCGCGTCGGCGACGAAGAGAAACCCGGCGAGTCGCACGATCGTTCGATCGTCACCGCCGAGCAGGCGATCGACCGCTACGTTGCCACCCGCTGCTCGCAGGCCGCCGCGTAACTTCCCTGGCACCGGCGAAAAAAAAACGGCTCCGTCGCCGTGCAACGGAGCCGTTCGCTCGTTCAAATCCTCCTCCTTCCACGCTTCGCTTAGAGCGATCGCAGCACGATGTCGTCGATCACGAGCCTGCGGCGGTTGTCCGCTTCCAACGTGATTCCGACCAGCGACACTCCGGCATTCGGAGCGACTTCGTCGAGATCCACCCTGACTTCGTGCCACGCGCCATCGTTCGGCACGTCGATCTTTTTCCCATGGATCGGCTCGCCGTCCACCGAGATCGAATGGTGTTTCGCCGTCACCGGCTGCTTGCGCCCGGCAAACTGCAGTTCGACGCGCTTCAGCGTCGCGCCGCCCGCGGTGGCCTTCACGTAGAACTGCAGCACATTGTTCTCCGCCACGCTCACTCCGCTCGCATGCGCCAACTCCAGCGTCCGGTGCTGGTGACTCGTTTCGAAGTTCAACGCCCGCTCGCTGATCCAGTGCGTGTGTTCGTCCGTCGTGCTTCCCTGCACTTGCGTCCAGCCGTCACCCGCACGATCCGCAAAAACACTCCGCGACGTTCCTTCGCCGACAAGCGTCACGACGCCGTAACCCGGCACCGTCACCGCTGCCTTGCCGTCGGTCACCGCCGCCGCCGAAGGAATCCAGTAGCTTCCTTCGCTCGACGTAAACACGTCGAAACTCTCCACCCCGCTCGGAAGCGCCGGCGCCGCCACTTCGATCGTCACTGCTGCCGCCGTCGTATTCAGCAGCACATACGTGATCGTCTGGTTGTCGTCGTGCACATACGCGCTCGCATCGATCGCCGCCGATTCGACGTCCACTTCCACTCGCTGCGCGCCGGGGCGAATGTAGCGGAAGAAATGCCGCGCCGCGTTGAACTTTGGCGCCGTTTCCAACTCGACCGATCCGGTCAACGTCTCCGTCTCGGCAACAGTTCCGCCATCCGCCATCTGCCAGTAAAGCCACGCGTTCTGGCGCCCCGCGGTCAGCGCTTGATGAATCCGCAGCGCCACGCTCCACGCGCCAGAACCCGGAAACCCGTTCTGCGGCCAGAGCCAGCGCGGATTCTCGCCGGAGGTCTCCGTCATCCACGAGCGTTTACCCGTGGCCACGAATCCATTCACGGGAGCCGGAATTCCAGGCGCCGGACTCTCGGTCCAGCCCTCCGCCCACCAGCGCCACTGCAAAGGATCCGCTTCCGCCGCATTCACGCCGTTTGCGGCGTATCCATGAATCGCATAGATCTGCAACGCCTCCCGCGCGAGCGGATCGGCTTCGATGTTCGCGACGTATTGCAGGTTCTTGTGCTGCGTGGTCGCCCCGCCGCCAAATTGCCACAACCCATACGCATCGTTGCCCAGCAGATCGTCCGTCCCGGAGAAGATAATATGCTTCAACTCCGGATGCCGGTCGAACTCCGCCCGGAGCGCATTCAGCGCCGCGATATACTCGCTCGAGAGCGCATACCGCGCGCTGCTGAAATACTGCTGAAACCCCGGTTCGTTCTGAATGCTGACCGCGTAGAACTTCACGCCAAAGTGCCGCTGGTAGCCAAGAATGTAGGCCGCGCAGCTCCTCGCATACTGCGTCAACGCACTCGTCGGCCCGGTCCCGTCATTGAACACTTCGAGCGGCGTGTGCGACACATCGAGTTTTCCGCCGGCGAAATTATCGAACCAGATATACGGCCAGGGCGTGCCCTGCCTCGGCAAGATTCCACCGTAGTTGGGCGACACGTTGCCCGTCGCGATTTTCACCCACGGCACCGGTGACCAGAAACAGCCCAGCAGTTTGAACCCGCCCAACTCCTCCGCGCGCTGCGTTCCCACGCGCGCGAGAATTCCGGAGCCTTTCGGCAGCGTATTGTCGTAGTCGAACACCGCGAGGTTCTGCTCGATGTCCGGCCCCATGATCGCAATCGGCGCACTCTTGCCGGCAAACTCCCGCGAATAGTCGTTGGGTCCCGTGTAGGTGCGGACGTTGTTGTTCTCCGGCCCCGGCAGCGGCGGATTGTTGTGAAACCACGGGCTGTTGTAGGTGAAAGCCGAATACGGCGTCTTCAGCCGCGGCGTCAGATCCGCGCGCACGATCGACGCCCCCAGCTCGTCGTAATAAAGCTGATGAAACCACGCTTGTTCGGCCGAACCGCCCGTATACGTGCAGGTGCCGAAACCGTCGATGCGCTGCTCGCGACCGGCATCGTCCACCCGCGGAGTGATTCGCGGAACAGATGTTTGCGCCGACCCCGACGCGAGGCAGCCGAACGAAACAGCCAGGGCAAGAGGCAGACGAAGTGCCGGGAAAGAGCGGCGGCGCAACAGCTCGCGCACCGCGGAACGATCGGAAGTAAGGATATCCATGGTCCAGTGTTCGGGGTTGTAGGGACGCTTTCCTCGCGGAAAGCGGGGGAACGCCAGACGCTGGAGTATCGGCGGCTCGGATACTCGAATCGCTTCGCTCCATCGGTCAAAATCCCATCATGTAATCCCGTTGAAATTTCAGTCTCCGCTTCTCGCGAAATCCTTTGCGTCGCCCCTTCGTCCACCAACGCTCGCGCTCATGAAGAAAACGTTCTCGCTCACCGCTCCGGGTAAAGACGACGCCCGCGTGCGCGACAAAATCCGCCACGAGCTCAACAAATACGTTCGCCGCGAACGTCGGAAACCGTTGCCGGAAGGCTCAAAACGTTGGGACTTCGACTGCCGCATCGGCCGCGAAGCCGCCACCGCCGAATCCCGCCCGCTCGAGGAAATCGGCAGCACGATCGACACCCTCGCCGCCGAGGGCGCCACAACGGCTTACATCGAAATCCTCGCCCGGCCCAAGGTCCGCACCCCCGCCCCCTAGCGTGCGCCAAAGGTCCGCACCAGCGCCGTGCGACGCAGCACGTTGGGACTCACTATTCCATTGCCCGTTCCGATCCGCTCAGCCGAAGTGAGCGCATGGGTGCCAAATACCTGCCGTCGATCAAAGACCAAAAAGCCAATCGCCGCTTTCAACAGAAGCAGCACAGCCAGTCCAAATTCATCAAGCCGGCCACCCCCGCACCCACGGCAAAGAAGAAGAGCAAGTGACGCCGCCCGCCTCCGCCGCGCGCAACCGCGTGCGGCTCGTTTCGAGCTTCGAGGAACTCGCCACAACTCCCCTTACCGACGGCGTCAACGCCCTCTGCTGGCCGCGCACCCTGCCCGGCGACTTCAGTGAAGTGGTCGCCCTTCTCCGCACGGACGAAGCCGACGGTATCATCACCCTCGACGAAGCGCGCCTGCTCGCACTCCCGCTTTCCCCTGCCGGGCGCACCGCCGTCGAAGTCATGCTCGCCGACCTGAAACTGCTGCGCGACCGCAACCTCGATCCCGTGCTCAACTGCATCCACGCGTATCCACGGGACCACGACGCCGGGCCCGTCGCCACGGATGTCTTCTCCTTCCACGCCGACAGCGCGCCCGTTCCTGCCGACACTTGGCTTTGCACCTATCACGGCGCTCCCAGCGAAGGACTCGCCAACGAGGACGCTGTTCGGCGTATCGACATTCCGGAGACACGCGCCGCGCTCCTCGCAGAATACGGCGGCGCCGACGACGAAGACTTCGCCGAATACCTGCGCGAAAACTGCTACGATCTTCACTACGCCGCCGCTCCGCGCGCGAAGCCGTATTCATTCGGCCTCTTCAATCTCTGGCGCATCGCGGTCGACTACCCCAATTCTCCCGTCCCGCCCTGCATCCATCGCGCTCCCGCCACCGTTCCGGGCGAACCGCGCCTCCTCCTCATCAGCTAAGCCGGAATCCCGGGATCGGAGGCAAACTGCGCTTACTCCTTCTTCGTCGCCCGCACCGCACCTGGCGCAAGTGCCCCTTCGCCGCGGGCCTGCACGCCCAAACGCGCCCACAGCGCGCGGTGACGGAAGCTGAAAATTCGCTCCACCTCTCCCCGCACGAAAAGCCAGTCCACCAGTCTTCCGCCCGGCACCGCATAAACCACGCTGTCGCTGCAAAGCGTCCCGCCGCCATGCTCCTCGAACGTGTGAGTGTGAACCCAGCGTCGATACGGGCCCCGACGCTGCTCATCGACAAAATTGAACGGCGGCTGCCATCGCGTGATCTCCGTCTGCCATCGAAACGGAATTCCGTGCAACCGGAGCCGATAATCGATGCGAGCCCCGACCGCCATCGTGATCGGCCCGGGCGTGAGCACCGAAAAATTCAACCACGGCGGAGTGATCGCTTCGAGGTTCAACGCGTCCGCGAAGAATTCGAAAACCCTCTCCCGCTGCCGCGGCACCCAGCATTCCGTCCGAAACGTTTCCAGCCTCACGTCAACCGCCTTGGTTAAAACGATAATCCGCAGCGGAGGCGCCAACCTCCGCCGCGGGTAACACGCACTTTACTGCGGCAGGATCACTTTATCGATCACGTGAATCACGCCGTTCGTCGCGGCGACATCCGCCGTTACGACCTTCGCTCCATTGACGGTTACGCCGCCATTGCCGGCCTGCAGGGAAAGATTCTGACCATTCACAGTCTTCGCCTGCATCGTCTTCACGTCCGCCGCCATCACTTTGCCTGGCACCACGTGATAAGTGAGGATTGCGGCCAGCTTTTGCTTGTTCTCCGGCTTCAGCAGCGACTCGACCGTGCCCGCGGGCAATTTCGCGAACGCCTCGTCGGTGGGAGCAAACACCGTGAAGGGACCCGGCCCTTTCAAGGTATCCGCCAGCCCCGCGGCCTTCACCGCCGCGACGAGCGTGTTGAACGATCCCGCGGACGAAGCCACGCCGACGATGTCCTGCGTGCTTTTGGCGGAGGATGAACCGGCGTGCGCCGGCGCGACCAGAACCAGCGCAGCAAATGCGCCAGCCAACGTGAGGAGGTGGGAGGTTTTCATGAGTTTCGATTTGGACCGTGAACTGATCGGTTCATTGAGCATTGGCAGGAGGGCCGAACCATGCCCTCTTAGACAGACTGTCTAAGATAATGTCTAATTTGTCAAACGATATGTCTAACGATTTTAGGAGCCGCTCCATGGCCTCGTTCGCTCTCGATCCCACCCCCTAAAACAGTAACGATTGCATCTCTCCTCCTTCCGTGTCTAATTCTTGTCTAATTTATGGACAGTCCTTCTCATCCCATCGACGCGGTGGTGCGGCGCACCGGACTCAGCGCGCATGTCATCCGCATCTGGGAAAAGCGTTACCGCGCCGTCGAACCGGCGCGGACGGAATCGAACCGGCGGCTTTATTCGGAAGACGACATTCAACGCCTCATCCTGATGCGCGACCTGGTGCGATCCGGCCAGGCCGCTGGCTACGTTGCCAAGCTGCCCACCGAACAGTTGCGCTCGTTGGCCGCGAGCACTCTGGCGGTGGCGCGCCCCGCTGCGCGCATGCGAACCTCCCCGCCACTCCTCTCGTCGGCGGAACTGCTGGACGAAGCGCTCGCCGCGGTGCGAGCCCTCGACGCCGCCGGATTGGAAGCATCGTTGAAGCGCGCTGACGTCGCCCTCGGCACGCAAGGCATGCTGCAACGTTTCGCCGCACCGCTCGCCCACGCCTTGGGCGAACTCTGGCGCGAGGGCAGCATCACCGCCGCGCACGAACATTTCGCCAGCGGCGTGCTTCGCACTTACCTCGCCCAGGTTGCCCACCCCTTTGCCGCTGCTCCGGGAGAACCGGTGTTGATCGTCGCCACGCCCACCGGACAACTGCACGAAATCGGCGCGCTCCTGGCTGCGGCCGCCGCCGTGAATCTCGGCTGGAACGTAACCTACCTCGGCGCGAGTCTCCCCGCCGCCGAAATCGCCGGTGCGGCCAAACAGAACCAAGCCCGGGCTGTCGCGATGAGCATCGTGTATCCTGAAAACGATCGCCGCCTGGAGACGGAGCTCACCCGCCTGCGCGCCCTCCTGCCCGAAAATATTGCGGTGATCGTGGGCGGCCGTTCCGCGGCGGCTTACCACGAAACCTTGGAACGCATCGGCGCCTTCCAAGTCGCCGATCTCGCCAGCTTCGGTTCCACGCTCGACCAGCTACGTGGACGCGCCTCGTCCGCCGTCGCCCGCCCGCGAGAACGCTCTCGCAAAATCAAATAAACGCCGCCTCCGCTTTGTAGGGCGGGGTCTCCTGCCCCCGCCGCCTCTTGTCCAAGGTCAACTTGACCGAGCTCCTACTCTTGGCGCTTACCGCTTCCCTTCGCCCCCAGCGACAGGCGCAAGATCCGAATTCGCCGGCCCATTGAGCACCTTGCCGAACCGGCCGTAACGCGAACCATGCGCAAACGGCCGAGCATTCGTGCAACGTCCCATTCCCTTCGCGATACACCGCAATTTTTCTCAAACCGCGCCGCACCCGCGCGGCACCCACGTGTCCTTCTCGGCATCGCCAGCGGTGAGCCAATCGGCGTATTGGGCCGCCACGTTTAGATTCTCCCGCACAAATTCCTTCGCCGCGGAGAACGTCACGCGAGACGGGTTGTAGAGTTTCTCCCACGGATTTTCACGTCCCAGAATGAGGTCGCGCAGCAACAGTCCGGCGATCGTCCCGTGCGTCATGCCATTGAGCTTTTCAGCGTGTGTTCACTTTTTCGTATTCGGCCAGCGCCCGCGGCATCATCTCCTGCAGCCGCTGCACGCGCGTCTCATGCGAAGGATGCGTCGACATGAACTCCGGCGGTTGTCCTCGCCCCGCCCCTTCCATCCGCTCCCAAAATCCAACCGCTTCGCGGGGATCGTAACCCGCCCGCGCCATATACATCAGTCCCATCGCGTCCGCTTCATTCTCATGCTAGCGGCTGAACGGCAGGATAAACCCATACTGCGCCCCTGCCCCCAGCGCCGCCATCAGCATCTGCCGCTCCTGATAATCCATCTCCGAAAACGAAAATTGCGCGCCGACCATCACGGTCTGTGCCAGGCTCGTGCGCAGCATCCGTTGCGAACCATGCCGCGCGATCGCATGCGCCATCTCGTGCCCCATCACCGCCGCCAGCGCCGCTTCACTCCGCGTGTGTTCGAGAATTCCCGTGAACACCACAATCTTCCCGCCCGGCAAACAAAACGCATTCGCCTGCTCGTTGCGCACCAAACTCACCTGCCAGTCGAAACCCTCCGCATCGTCACCGACCGCGCGCGCCAACCGACCCGCCACCCGCGCCACCATCTCCTTCTCCCGCCCGTTTTCCACGACGTCGCTCTGCGCGAGCACTTCGCGATAGCTTTGCAATCCCAGCACCTGCTCCTGCTCCGAAGACAACGCCACGCGAGCCGACCGTCCCGTCTCGGGATTCGTCACCTTTTCCGCGCTGAAATACTGAAACGCCGCAAACAAAGCCGCAGCGATCAGGGGAATGGGCAACCAAGCGCGACGCTTCATAACAACGACGGTGTTGCTCGTAGAGCGTCGTTCCAGGGCCCGCGTTCCTGGCGAAGTTCCCGATTCGAAACACCGTCAGCCGCCTCATCCCACTCACAGCCCTGCGCGGCGAGCGCGCCGCGTCTTGCGCATAGTGCGAACGCTCACGCGCCGCGCCGTCCACGCTCGGATGCCTACAGGCGTTTTCCTCCGACTGCGACGTTCCTCCAATCTCGCGGCGATTCCAGCCGCGCATCCTGAACCAGCTACCCCATCGCGTTTTTCCCGGCCCGTCGCGGCGCAAAATCTCGTTGGTAGAGGAAGCAAGCCACTCCCGGCCTTGCACCCTCTGATCCGATGATGACTCCGCGTGTGTTTCTCTTCCACGCAGCGATGGTCGCTGCGTTTCTTCCGGCCGTTGCAAATGCCGACGACGCCCTCGGCGACCAACTCGGCACGATCCGCTTCGACGTCAACGGCGCGCCCGCCGCCCGCACTCACGTCGTCCGCGGCGTGAAACTCCTCCATCACATGATGTATGCGGAGGCCGACCGCGAATTCGCCGCCGCGATCGAAGCCGATCCGAGTTGCGCCCTCGCCCACTGGGGCCGGGCCATGGCTCTGCTACACCCGCTCTGGCCGGAGTCACCCACCCCCGCCGATCTCGCCGCCGGCGCCGCTCACCTCGCCCGCGGTCTCGCGATTCCGCCCGCAACCGCGCGGGAACGCGCCTACCTCGAAACACTCCACACCTATTTCAGTGACGGTCCCGCCCGCGACCACGCTTCGCGTCTCCAAGCTCTCGATACGGCCGCCCTCGCACAGGCGGAACGCTTTCCCGACGATCTCGACGCGCTCGCCTTCAGCGCCCTGTTTCATCTCGCGCCGGCCCGCTTCCAACCGAAAGACAAATCCCATCGCCTCCAACTCGAAGCCGCCGCCGATCTCAAAAAGGTTCTCGCCCAAATCCCCGACCATCCCGGCGCGCAGCATTACAAAATCCACGCCTACGATTTCCCGCTGCTCGCCGACCGCGCGCTCGAGATCTGCGACGCCTACGGCGGCATCGCTCCCGACGTCCCGCACGCGCTGCACATGCCGACGCATATCTACACGCGACGCGGACTCTGGGAAAAATCGATCGAGTTCAATCTCCGCTCCGCCGCCGCCGCGCGCAAACTCGCCGAAGCCGCCGGCGCGCTCAACGGACACCAGCCCCACGCCCTCGACTATCTCGCTTACGCCTACCTCCAACGCGGGCAATATCGAGAAGCCGAACGCGTTCGTGACGAAATCCTTTCCCTCGTCGGTCCCTATACCGCCGCCCAACGCATGCAGATGGCCTTCGCGTTCGCCGCCGTCCCGGCGCGCTGCGCGCTCGAACGCCAGCAATGGTCCGCCGCCGCTCAACTCCCGCTCCACCAGCCCGCCGCCTTCGACTGGTCCGACGACTTTCTCAACTGCGAGTCCATCGTCCGCTTCGCCCGCGCGATCGGAGCGGCCCGCAGCAATGATCTCGCGGCCGCCCACGCCGAAATCGCCGAACTGGAACAACTCCAGCGCAAACTCGCTGTCGGCAAGCGTCCGCGCTATTGGTCCGCGCAAGCGGAAACCCAACTGCTCGCCGCCCGCGCCTGGGTTCAGTTGCACGAAGGCCGGACCGACGACGCCATCGCCCTCATGCGCCGCGCCGCCGAAATCGAAGCCACCACCGACAAGGAAGCGGTCACGCCCGGCGAGGTCCTTCCCGCCGGCGATCTCCTCGGCGATCTTCTCCTCGAAGCCGATCGTCCCGACGACGCTCTCGCCGCTTTCGAAGCGGTCCTCGCCGCGAGCCCCAATCGTTTCAACACGCTCTTCGGCGCTGCTCATGCCGCCGAACGCGCCGGCCATACCACCCAAGCGCGCGACTATTATCGTCAACTTCTCGACACCGCCTCCGCCGCCGACCCAAGCATCGCCCGCCTCGAGCACGCCCGCGCCTACCTTCAAACCATCGCCCGCCATTAGAATGTAGGGCGGGGTCTCCCGACCCCGCCGCTCCGTCCTAAAGATGCAAGGCGAAGTCTCCTGCCTCCGCCGCTCCGTCCCAACGTCTCCCTTTGCGTTCCACTCTTACCCGCATCCGCTGTGCGCGATGAAACCCTCCCGCACCGCGCCCTGGAAAAACAAAAAGCCCGCCACCAAATCGCCCACGAAACTCAGCGCCGCCAACCTCGCCTGGGCGAAAGCCCGCGCAAAAAAGGCCGGGCGCCGCTACCCCAACCTCGTCGACAACATGGCCGCCGCCCGCCGCCAAAACCGCCCCACCCGCAGCGCCAACCACCCTTGATTCCCAACCGGGGTTCCCGCGCTCAGAACTCCTCGCCGCGACACGTGTTGATCCCGAGCGCCTGATTGATCGGACAATACCGCATCGCGCCGGTGACAATTTCGGCCGCGCCCAGCACGGCGAAACCGATCCGCCAGCCGCGACTCACCGGCGCCATCGCCGCGGCCGCCAGCAACGCTCCACCCGCAACGAGCCTGAAGGTCTGCTCGGTTCGCCCGACGTTGCACGGCCGCTCGTCGCTCATCTCTTCAGCCCAAGGTTGGGTCTCGAAATCTCGCGCCGCCGCCAGTCCCTGACCGACGCCGCTCTGAAATTCATCCGCAAACGCCCGATCGGCGATGTGGGAGGAAGACGATGTATCTGAAGTGCTCATACGCTCATAGATTCGACCTCGCCCCCGGGGTGCCGCCAGGGAGTTCGGATCCAGCTTTGGGGAATCCGCCTACGGACACATTCCCCTGAGTTCCGGTCTCACCCGCCGTATCACCCGCATCCCATGAAAATCACCGAAATCGCCTTCACCGGCTACTCCGTCACCGACATGAAACGCGCTCAGCGCTTCTACGAAGGCCTCCTCGGCCTCACGAAATCGCGCGGCTTCAGCGAAAAAGACGGCGACGAACAATGGATCGAATACGACATCGGTCCGCACTGTCTCGCCCTCGTCAGCAGCGCCCCGGATCAATGGCCGCCCCACCCCGCCGGCACCGCCGCCGCCTTCGAGGTCGATGATCTCGACGCCTACGTCACCAAACTCCGCGAGCACAACGTGAAGTTCGTCTGGGAGCTTCAGGAAACCCCGATCTGCCGCATGGTCGTGGTCGCCGATCCCGACGGCAATTGGGTGGTTCTCCACCAGCGCAAAACCACTCACCCGGATTTCGCCAACACGTCCGGCAAGTCGTGAGCGTTCATCTCGCGCAACATTCGCCTCAACGCGAGCGCGTTCGCGACCGCGTGGCCGTTACGGTCATTGTTGAAATACACCCACGCTTCCTCCGCCCCCGAAGTCTGTATCCGCTCCGCCCACACCGTTAATTCCTCCCGCGAATAGTTGTGGCGATACCACTGCTGGCGTCCGCTGAATCGCACATACAGCAATCGCTGTCCCGGCGGCACCGTCTCCGGCAGCCGCGGTGCGCTCACCGCACAAAACGTAATCCTGCGCTCGCGCAACGTCCGATACACGTCCTCCCGCCACCAGCTCTTGTGCCGAAACTCCACCACGTTCCGATACGCCGGATCCAACTGCGCCACGATGCTCTTCAACCGCGCCGCCGTGTAGCGATAACTCGGCGGAAACTGAAAAAGGAAACATCCCATCTTCTCCGCCAGCACCGGCGCGATTTCATAAAACGATCGCACCAACTTCTTCGTTCGCACCATCCGTCGTTCGTGCGTGATGAGTTGGTTCACCTTCACCGTGTAAACAAATCCCGGCGGCGCCTCGCGCTTCCAGCGCCGCACCGTCGTCGGTTTAGGCCAGCGGTAAAACGGCGCGTTCAACTCCACCGTCCGAAACACGTTCGCGTAATACCCGAACCAGTTCTTCGTCGTCACTTCCTGCCGCGGATAAAAGACGCCTCGCCAATGCGAGTAGAACCAACCCGAGCAACCCACCTCGATGCGCATGCCCCTTGGACACCAATTCGCACCCAAAGTCCGCACCCGCAGCCTTCGCGTCCGCTGGCTCCTTCTTGCGCCTTCTGCGACTTTTTGCGGCCATCCTTTCGCCCCGGAACTCGCATGAAAACCACCCGCCTCGCGAACGCCTTCCAGACCCGCGCCGCGCGCGCTGAACATCCTCTCGCCTGGCTGGTCGAGCCACTCGCCAACGATCCCACCTTCGAATTCAAAGCCTGGTTCGGCGGCCGCACCGTCTCGCTCGACGGCAAACATCGCCTCGTCCTCACCACGCAGGACGAACCCTGGCAAGGCGTCCTCGTCTGCACCACGCACGAGCATCACGCCTCGCTCCTCGCCGATTTTCCCGCGCTCGTTCAACACCCCATCCTCGGCAAGTGGCTCTACCTTTCCGAGGCCGTCTCGACCTTCGAACGCGACGCCCGTCGCCTCGTCCAACTCGCCCGCTCCCGTGACCCGCGCCTCGGCATCGTCCCCAACGCCCGCAAGAAGCGTCCCCAAAAACGCATCCGCTTCGGCGACGCTCTTTGACCGCGCGTCGCAACGCCGCGAGAACCGCTTGCGGCCCACCCGATCTCGCCCAGCGTCGCCAGGCTCATGCTTCCGTTCGACACGATCCTCACACACCCTGGCGGCGCTCACACGGACGAGTTTCTCGCCTGCAGCCTTTTGCTCACGCTTCACGCCGTTCCCATCGTTCGCCGCGAACCCACGTCCGCCGAACTCGCCGCTGCATCCACCTGCGTGGTCGACGTCGGACTTCGTCATGAGCCTCTTCTCAACAACTTCGATCATCACCAGCTTCCGCGCGATCATCCGCCCACCTGTTCGCTTTCGTTGGTGCTGCAGCACCTGAGTCTCTACGACGAAGCCCGCCAATTCTGCGACTGGCTCGAAACCGCCGAATGGTTCGACACCCGGGGTCCAATCGACACTGCGAAATGGCTCGGCACCACACCCGACGTTCTCGCACGGCTCCACTCGCCCGTCAGCTCAACGCTCCTGAAGCGTTTCGCCCTCTCCTCGCGCGTCGACCCCGGCCAGCCGCTCTGGGAAATCATGCGCCTCACCGGCGCCGACATCATCGACTACATCACGACGCTTCGCGCGCGCCTCGCATTTCTCGCCCAGCACGCGCAGGTCTGGACCGTCGACCTCGCTGGCAGCCCCGCACAAATCCTGTTCGTGCCCCGCACCGATCCGCTTCCCGACGAACCTTCGTCCGGACTCGACCGCTTCATTCGCAGTCGCGGTCTCGAAGATCACATTGTCGCCCTCGTCAGCCCCGATCGGCGCAGTTCGGGTTACGGACTCGAGCGCTACCGCGACAACCCGCGCGTCGATTTCACGCGCCTCGCCAACACGCCGGGCGTGCATTTCACCCACGCGCGCGGCTTCGTCGCCAAAACCACAATCACCGACATCGCCGAACTCAAGAACCTGCTCACCCGCGCTGCCATTGCTTAGCCAGCTGCATGAGCCCGGCTTGGCGTCGTAGATTCACAAAAACAATTCGCCCGCGACCGACCCCTCGATCGCGGGCGAACCATTTCTAACCCGATCCGCTCAAAGTTCCGGATCGCGCAGCGCAGCCTGCTTGTTGATCGTCAAACGATCCGCGGTCACGCTGCCCTGCAGCACGCTCGATCCGTTCAGCGTCACCGTCCCCGTTGGGGTCACGACGTCGCCATTCAGGTCCGAGTCGCCGTTCAAGGTCAGCCCGCCGTTGTGCACGCGCACCGTGAGCCAAGCCGGATCATGCGCCGCCGCATTGGCGCTGTTGAACATCACGGTTTCGCGAACGTTCAACACCACCGGTCCAACAATCTTCAGCTGAGACTTCGAGTTCAGCGTCAGCTTCTGCAGATTATAAACCACCGGTGTCTCGGCCCCCGCGACGCCCAGCACAAACGCCGTCTGACCATTGGCCACGAACTCGCCATACGTGCCCGGCGGCACGGCGACTTCGCCACCTTTGCTGTTGATCGTGAGGTTACGCAGCGTCGCCGGATCCCCGATGCTCTGTCCGGCCTGATTGATCGCCACATTCCGCGTGCCACTCGGCGCCGGCGGAGCCGCCACCGTCGGCAGCGCGATCGCATCCACCTGGCGCACGACGTAGCGCACCACCGTGTTGCTGTTGAGCGTCACGCGATGCTGCGTCGGCGTCGCGCTGCCGTTCGCTTCGATCACGGCCACATATGCGGCGTTGCCATTCACGGTCACGCCGGGCCGGCCCGATACGAGCAGGTCACCAGAGATCCACGCGCCACCATTCCAGGTCGTCGATTCGGGCAACAGGACCTGCAGCGATCCGTCGATCTCACCCGACATCGTCACGCCGTGCCGCACGAGCGCCGTGATACCGATCTCCAGTTGCGCGGTCGCACTGCCGACATATCCGCTTTCCGTCACCGTCGCGACCACGTCGTAGATTCCCGGATACACCGGCGGCTCTTCGCTGCCATCGTAGGTGATCGTCACGTCGACATTGTTCGGGGCCGTCGTCACGGTGACCGGCTTCGGCAAGCCATCGTAGCGTTGCTCGAGATTGCTCAACGTCACCGTCACCTCCGTCGGCGGCGGCACCGCGATCGTCAGCGTGAACGCTTGCGTGTCTTCATCTTCGGCGCCTTCGAACGCATCGCTGTCGGCGACGCGCACGACGACGTTGCTCGCGCCCGCCGCGGTCGGCGTGCCCGAGATCAAACCGGTCGCCGAGAGATTCAAGCCGCCGGGCAGGCTGCCCGACGCGAGGCTCCAGACGAGTTCGCCGTCGCCGCCTGTCGCCGCGAGCTGCTGCGAATACGGCACGCCTACTTCACCCGCCGGCAGCGCCGTGGTCGTGATCTCCGGCACCGAGCCCGGCAAGAGCACCACCGTCACCACACTCGTGGCGGTGAAGTCGCCATCCTCGGTTGTCACCGTGATCGTCGCTTCGCCCGGGGCGATCGCCGTCACGAGACCCGTCTCATCGACCGTCACGATTGCCGCATTACTCGTGCTCCAGGTCACGTTCGTGTTGTCCGCATCGATCGGTTCGATCGTGGCCGCGAGTTGCTCCGTCTGGCCGACTTCGAGCGTCACTTCGTCCGGCGACACACTCACACCGGTGACGGGCACCTCCGTTCCGCCGCCGCCGTCGATCGCGCCGAGGGTGATCGTGCCATACGCCGCCGGATTGTTGTTCAGATTGCTGCCAAACCACGTGAGGTAACGATCGCGCGGGCCCGGACTGTCGTTGTCGTCGAGTTGGAAGTCGATACCGATCTTTCGACCTTCCTCCGCTACGGTGCCGAGCGCCGCGAGCGGGACTTTGATTTCCAACACGTAGCCGGAGTAGTTCTCGCCGCCACCCGACTTGAGCGTGAACGCCGCCTGCACCCCCGAGAGGTCGAGCCCCGCCGGATTCGGCGGATATACGACGGTCTGGACCTGCACGGTGCCGTTGGGTTGCGGCACGAATGCGACCTTGATGTCGTTCAAGCCGTCCGACGTGGAGTTCTTGCTGTTGTTGCCATCGAGGAAGAGCTCGACGCAGTCGTTGTGCCATTCGTTGGCCTCCGTGGTGATCCACGCATCGTCGGTCACATCGACCACGATATGCAGATCGCTGCTCGTGAAGGCCGCGCGCCAGGACGCCGAGATGTTCGACGGCGCCGGCGTGGTCTCGCCGGGAGCCGGCTTGGCAATCACTCCAAGGACGCCGCCATAACTGGAATCGATGATACCATCCAGCGCCGGTGCCGTGCTCGCATACGGCACAATCAACTCCCCTGTCGAGTTCACCGTGACCACCGTGTGCGCAGTGAATCCGCCACTGCTCGTCGCGGTGATTGTCGCCGTGCCCACGCCCACCGCTCGAACGGTTGCGGCTGATAGTGAAGTCTGCGTGACGCGCGCAATCGCGGGATTGCTCGTCGTCCACACCACGCTGCCGTTGGTGGCATTGGCGGGCGCGACGGTGGCGGTGATCGCCTGGGTCTGGCCGACGTTGAGCGAGACTTGCCCATGGCTCACCGTCACACCGGTGTCCGGAATCACGATGGGCTCACCCACCGTTTCCATCATCCACACGGGGACTTCATCGGTATCGTCGCGTCCCTCACGGTAAGGCACAATATTGCGCTCCTCACCGGTGGGGATGTTGTCCGCCGTCGCGCCGTTGACCGCGCTCAGACGCCAGTTCTGGCCTTCGCGGATAAACGTCACCTGGTCGGTTTCGCCGCCGTGCGTGATCGTGACCACGCCGTCGGTGACTTGCACCGTCGGAGCCGCCCCGCCTCTGGCCGTGGGATACAGCACCGTCAACAACGCCGCCTCCTCCGCTTGGCGCGAGAAGCGCAAGTGGCGCACCGCGGTGCTCGCACCCTGCCCCTGGCCCGTCGCGAACGGATCGAATCCGCTCGAAACGATATGCAGGTCGAGGTTCTGCCCAACGACTTTGCCACCCTCGGTATTGACCGTGATCGTGTTCGTCTCCGCCGTCTGGAAACGCGCCTCGAAGTTGAGCGGCTCCGAGCCGGCGAGATCGTCGAGCAACACCACGTATTTGCCGCGCACCATCACGAGGTGGCGCGTGAGCTTCGTCAGCGCGGTGTTCGCGTAGAGCGGCTTGATGTTGGAAGCCGCATAGTGGAAGCCCTCGCCCGAACCGAAGCGCTCATATTGCGCGCGGTTGACCAGCGTGTCCAAACCTCGGCGCTGACCGACGCCGTTGATCAGATAGGTGGAGTGGTTCTCGCTTTCGAAGAAGTTCAGCGAGGGCTCGAGATGAATGAGCCGCTCCCAGTTTTGGCCGTTCTTGGCGACGAGCACGAAGGCGCCACCATCCCCGCGATTGTGCGTCGCGCCGCCGCTATACGCCATCCAGAGCGTATCCGATTGGAAGATACCGTGCCCCGCGCCGCGGAAGAGAACGGCGTCCTGGAGTTCCGGCTTCGGCTGCTGGAATGTCGTCGGAGCCCCGATGCGGCGCCAGAGGAAGTAGAACGGGCTCGCGCCGCTCCAGTAGAAACGCTGGCTGCCGTTGTCCGCCGCCCAGCGCATCAGTTGGTCTCCTCCCGGGACGAGCGAGTCCACCAGCGTCGAGCGCTGGCTCGAAGGTCCGCCTTCCACCCCGCCGCCAGCCGAGTAGAGTCCGGCCGCCCAGTCGTAGTTATGACGGCTGATATTGGCGAAGCGGTGATCGGGTCCGAACAGGTAAACCGACCAGTAGTTTCCGAGTTTCTCCACCGCGAACTCCTCCAGCAGCTCCTCATAGCCACCGTAGAAGCGCTGCATCGCCATCGCGCCTTTCAGCGCGTATTCGACGCCGTAGTTGTTATACGTGTTGCCTTCATGGCCGCCGCTGTCCTCCAGGACCAACGAACGGAGCGTCGGGGGCAGATGCTGGTTCGCGAGATCCGCCGCGCGACGCGCTTCTTCGGATTCGTAATACAACACCAGCGCCGCCACCGCATTGCCGCCATGGCACACCCCGCGCCAGTTGTTCACCGGCTCGAAGGTATACCAGTTCGGGCTCAGCGTCGGGTCGACGGTCAGGTTGTATTGAGCGACGCCCTTCTCCAGGAGCGCATTGCGCAGGGTCGACCGCTGGCCCGGCGTCATCACATCGTAGCACCAGTCGTAAACCAGCGCCGTGCCGAGCGAGCGCTCCGACGACACGAGGTCTGCACCGCGGTTGAAGTCGTGCCCAGTGATCCACGTCGGCAGGTCGGCCGTGGCGAGAGCTTCCTGAATCGCGCGCTGCGCGTAGGCCTCGTTGCCGGTCACGATGTAAGCAAACGCCAGTATGCCGCTGTTGCCCTGCATCGTGCGCGAATCCGTCGCCGGAGACGCACCCAGGAGCGCATTCGCCCGATTGATCAAGCGCGTGCGACGATCCGCGACTTCCGGCGCATCCATGCGCGCCCGAATCGTCGGAATGTCCTTCGCCGAGAAGAAGAGGAACGGATGCCGTCCCGGCTCCGCCGCGACCACCGTGATCGTCGACTCCGCCGTGTGACCGCCATCATCCGTCGTCACCGTGATGGTCGCGGTGCCGACGGCCACCGCCGTCACCACCCCCGACGCGTCGACCGACGCAACCGACGGATCGCTCGATGCCCACGTAACATCCTGGTTCGTCGCATTGGGCGGAGCCACGGTCACGGTGAGCTGCTGGGTCTGCCCGACTTCCAGGGAAGTAGCGGACGGAGACACACTCACGCCGGTGGCCGGCACTTCGCCGACTGCCCCCGGAACCACAAAGCGGATGTCGTCATAGTGCACCGTCGCACCGGCCATCCCGCCGTAACCGCGGAGCATCAAACGCCAGTTGGTATTCGACGAAGGCGCCTGAGTCCATCCCGTGAACGGGATCTCGATGCGCGTCCACTCCGTGGTCGCGGCCACTGCACGATCGGCGGTGAAGAGAGCAGCGTTAACCGCACCCACATCCAAGACTTGGAAGCGGATCGTTCCCGCCTTGCTCGAACGATACCAGAACTCGAAGTATCCACTGTTAGCATACGGCGTGAGGGCGGCCGGGCTCATGGTCGCGCCGAGCGGATTGAAGGCCGAAGTCGACCAGTCATCCGCGTAGGTGATGCGCCAGCTGGCGGTGCCCGAACGGCGGACTTCCGTGTCCAGCGCGCCGGTCACGCCACCAAAAGCATGCGTGCCCGCATCCGAGAAGATCGCGAGTTCCAGCTCATTTGTCTGAGCCGCTGACACGGTGACCGCGCTCGTCGCCGTGAAGCCGCCATCCTCCGTCGTCGCCGTGATCGTCGCGGAGCCCGCGCCCACCGCGGTCACCACGCCGGAACTGCTGACCGTCGCGACCGCCGCGTTGCTGGTCGTCCAGCTCACCGCGGGATTCGAGGCATTCGCCGGCGTCACCGTGGCCGTCAACGTCGACGTCTCGCCGACCTCGAGTTCGAGCGAGGTCGGAGCGACACCCACCCCGGTGACCGGCGCCGACGCCACGTCCTCGCCGATGAATTTGATGTCGTCGTAATGCACCGTCCCACCGCCGATGCCACCCCAGCCACGCAGCATCAGCCGCCAGTTCGCCGAACTGGAGGGCGCCTGGGTCCAACCCGTGAACGGAATCTCGACCCGCGTCCAAACCTCCGTCGCCGCCAGTGGTATATCGGCCTGGAAGAGGTTGGCGTTCGCCGCCCCCGCATCCAAGACCCGCAGCTGAACGCTGCCCGCTTTGCTCGAGCGATACCAGAATTCGAAGTATCCGCTGTTCGCATACGGCGTCAGATCGGCCATCGTCGATTCCGCTCCTTGCGGATGGAAGATCGAGACACTCCAGTCGTCCGCATACGTGATACGCCAACTGGCGGTGCCAGAACGGAAGATGCTCGTGTCGGATGCGCCCACCGACGGCACGCCGACGTCCGCCGTGGCCGAATCGGAATAAATCGACACGTCCAGGCCAGGCTCTGCCGCGGCCGTCACCGTCACCGCACTGGTCGCGGTGAAGCCACCGTCCGCCGTCGTCGCCGTGATCGTCGCCGAGCCTTCGGCCACCGCGGTGACCACACCGGAACTGCTCACCGTTGCGACGGCCGCGTTGCTGGTCGTCCAGCTGACCGCCGTGTTCGTGGCGTTCAGCGGCGCCACGTTTGCAGTCAACGTCGACGACTCGCCCACCTCGAGCGCCAGCGTCGTCGGAGTCACCGTAACGCCGGTCACCGCAACGGTCCCCGGCGTCGTGCCGACGAAACGGATGTCGTCATAATGCACGGTCGCGCCGTTCATTCCGATCCAGCCGCGAAGCATCAGCTTCCAGTTCGCCGTCGTCGACGGCGCCTGCGTCCAGCCGGTGAACGGAATCTCGACGCGCGTCCACTCCGTCGTCGCGACCAACGCGCGGTCGGCTTGGAAAATTGTCACGTTGGCAGCGCCCCCATCCATCACCTGAAACCGCATGGTGCCAGCCTTCGTCGAACGATACCAGAACTCGAAGTATCCGCTGTTCGCATACGGCGTCAGGTCGGACATCTTCAACGTCGCTCCCTGCGGGTTGAACGCCGACGTCGCCGAATCGCTGTTATAGGTGATGCGCCAGCTCGCCGTGCCGGAGCGGAAAACTTCCGTGTCCAGCGCCCCAGCCGCACCGCCGAAATCGTGGACGCCTGCGTCCGCGAAGATCATCACGGATACCTCCCCCGACGTTCCGGCCACGGTCACCGCACTGCTCGCCGTGAACCCGCCCTCCAACGTCGTGGCGGTAATCGTCGCCGACCCGGCACTAATCGCCGTGACGTTTCCGTTCTGGTCAACCGACGCCACCGTCGGCGCACTGCTAGACCAGGAGACCACTTGATTGGTCGCATTCGACGGTGCAACCGCCGCGGTCAAGACTGCGGTTTCGCCGATCTCCAATTCGACGCTCGCCGGCGCCACCGAGATGCCCGTGACCGGAACGCCCGGCTCGCCAATCGGCGTCACCGCGAAGTTCGTAACCGAAACCCAACCGCCGACCGGCGCATCCACTTTAACCGAAAGGTTGTTGAGCGCCGCGACCGAAGCCTGCTCCGTCCGGAAGTTGAAATTATCCGCCAGGAGCTGCTCCTCGCCGCCATCCACGGAGACATACACCGAGTATTTCTTGGCGGGAATATCGACCACCAAACGATACCCAAGCGTCATGCCCGCTTCGTAAACGATCGCGGGAGCCGTATAGGTGTAGGCTCCGCCGTCGCGCGCATTGAGATAACCCTCAGCCGAGAATCCGACGATCGCCGCCATCTGCGCATAGGAGTTCGCAGGACCAAACGAGAGACCGATGGGAGCATTGATCGGCTTCGACGGGACATACACGTCGAACGTCGCTTCAAACTGGCCCGCTTGAGCAGCGAAGCTTTGATTGTAGAAGGTCGGTCCTTGATAGCCCGTCACCGAACCAGCCGGATTAATCACCAGCGTATAGGTGGCGGTATCCTCATCCGCGGCGCCGACCTCGTCGTCGCTATCGGCCACACTCACCGTAAACGAGAATTCTCCCGTGGCGGTGGCCGTGCCGGAAATGACACCTTGTGCAGACAGGCTGAAGCCCGGAGGCAATGCGCCCGAGGTCAGCGTCCACGTCAACGCGCCATTGCCGTCGATCGCCGTCAATGTCCGCGAATAGCTTTCGCCCACGATCGCCGCCGGCACATTAGCCGCCGTGATTCGCGGCACCGAGTTCGGCTCCGCTGCGATGTCCAACGTGAAAGCTCTTACCGCGGCATCACTGCCGCCAATGGCGCCATCCGAATCCTCGAGGTTCACCGTGAAGGTGAAGGAACCACTCGAGGTCGGCTTGCCGACGATCTGGCCGTTCGCGCGAAGCTCCAGACCTTCCGGGAGATTGCCGGAAGCGACCGTCCAGTAGAGGCGACCATTGCCGCCTTCGCCTTCGAGCGTCACCCAATAGGATTCGCCATAGGCGCCGCCCCGCAGCACGGTCGTAACGATCGCCGGCGCGACATTCGGCGTAGTCGGAGGAGACTCGAACGCCCCCAAAGAAATCCCACCGCTCGGCCAACGCGGTTGGCCTTCGAAGTCAGCGAGCAACGGCACCGGATAACCGGCCCCAATCGCTTCGCTGCCGCTCACCAGATCGAAATGATGCGCCGCCGTCGGGTCAGCGACCACCCAGCCGGGCGTGTCGGTGATCACATTGTTCGACTGCACCAGGTTCGTGCCGCCACCGCTGATCAGCGTCTTACTGGAACCCAGCGCGCGGCCGAGATTGTTGCGAACGACCGTGTCCGTCGCGCTCGCCACCACGCTGACCAATGTGAACGACTGCGTGTTTCCGCTGTAGGCGCTGTTGTTGTAAACTTGGTTGTCCACCGGCGTCGGTTCGATGCCGCGCCGATCGATTGCGGCGATCGTTCCGCCCGTGGACGCACCCGTCATGATGACGGTGTTGTTGCGCACCGTCGTCGACGAGGCCGCCATGTGGAAGGCGACGTTCGAGTCGCCGCCGAAAACCGCGTGGTTGCGTTCGACAATCACATCGAGGGTGACCTCGGCGCTGCTGGGGTTCTGCGGTCCGACCGAGACGAACCAATCGCCCAAGCGAGAAGAGAAATAGTTGTCGGAGATCGTGACATACCGGGTCTGGTTTTCTCCGGGCGGAACCCACTGGCCTTCGACATCCTCCGTTCCTCCGCCGTGCATCTTGATCAGGTGCTTCGTCAGGCGCGCGTTCGTGAGTTCATTGTGCGCGACGATAAACCGCCGGGCAAACGGCACGCGCAGGATGTGCTCACCCTGCTCGGCGTTATTCCAAATGTTGCCCATGAAAAGGGAGCGCGCCATGCCGGCATACGCGATGTGCCGACCATTGAACTCGCCGCCATCGCCGACGACTTTTTCATACTTGGTGTCCACCACCGCAACGCCTTCCCACAGCTGGTGCCCGGGACGGTCATCGTTGTTGTAATAACGGAGAATCGGCGGAGAGAGATTGAGAAACACGCCCATCTCCGAGGCGTCCACGCGAAGAATCGTGAGGTTGTTGAACGCGCCTTCCGCGTGGAATCCCGAGTAGTTGAACCCGCGGCCCTGAATCTCGAAATCCATGAAACGGAAATCGCCGAACTGATACGGCGTGTTGCCGTTGCCCATGAAGAACGTCCAGCCCGTGCCGTCCGCTGCGAACGTGATGATCGGCTTCGGACCCGTGCCGAACGCACCAAGGATACCCGGCCCCGCGAAGTTCATCGTGATACGCGTGCCGTCCGACACCCACGTGTTTCCGCGCTTCAGCAGCACGCGTTTTCCCGTCCCCAGCGACGACGCAATCGTCGCCCAGCTGTCGCTCGTCACGTGCAACGATCCCGCCGGCGCACCCGTGAAATCGCCGTCGGTCGAAATGCAGATCGTGTTCGCTCCCGCAAACACGACATCCGGATCTTCGACCGTGATCTCCACCGTCGCCTGACTCGACGCCCCCGTGTCATCCGTCACCGTCAGCGTCGCGGTATATACGCCCGGTGTTTCGTAAACGTGACCACCGATGGCGCCCAAATCCTCGTTCTTGCTCTTGCGCGAGGTCGACCACACCCCGCTGTTCGGATCGCCATAATTCCAATGGTAATGGAGGTCGTGAAAGGGTCGTGAGGTCAGCAAACTCGTCGAGCCGGTGGCATCGAAGCTCACCGCCAGCGGCGCCACACCGCTGGTCCGGGTCACCACCAAACTCGCGGTCGGCGGCACCGGGACATTTACCACAATCGAATACTCCCGCGTGCTCGCATCCGTCTCGGCGACATTGTCGTCCCCATCCACCACGCGGACCGTGAAGCTCGACGCTCCGGCCGTCGTCGGCACGCCGGAGATGAAACCATCATCGGAAAGCGTCAGACCGGCCGGCAACGTTCCCGCCACCACACTCCAGGTGAGCGCCCCGTTGCCGCCCTCCGCCTCCAACGTCGCCACATACGCGGCGCCGACCTGCGTCGCGGGGAGAGATTCCGTCACGATCACCGGCGCAATGTCGGGCGCTTTCACCGGAGCGGTCATCGCAATATTGTCGTAGAGGCTCGGAGCGGTGCCCGCCGTTCCAAATCGCACCACGAGATAATCATAGACGCCGCTCAACTCCACCTCATGCGTCACGGTCGTCCAGTCCGTCGCAGCCGGATTGTCGATTTGCTGAATCAGCGTGAGCGAATTTACCCCACTAAACTTGGCAATCGTGTCGCCCGTCTCGGCGCCGAAGACGCGCACGATCGCGCGCGGCCCACTGTAAGAATAGCTGAGCTGCGCCGTGCCTTCGCCCGGCCACGGCACCACTTGAAAAATCCCCGGCTGATTCACCGATGTGCCCACCGACACAAAATGATTTCCCGCCCCGTCGTCCTGATAGGAGACCTGCTGCGTGCCGGTGCCAAGGCGCGTATACCAGATGTCCGTGTTCTGCGTCCCCACCACGTAGGTGGTGGGCATCTCCACGACCGTCGTCGCCTGATCCGGCTCGAAGTTGCCGTGCGACAACAGGCTCGCTTCCGCGCCCTGCGCGGTTCGCGGACTGGAGAACAATGCGAGCGCAACGAGAACAATCACGCCAAACGGCGTAGCGAGCAGCCAGTCGGTTCGGCAGGAACACCTACGGCTGGCGGCGGAGGTGGATCGAACAAGGTTTAGGGTCATGATCGTGTGAGGGGATTTCGTGAAACGGGCGATCAACGCTCCCACCACGGCGCTCGAGCTCGGTCGATTGCACAGGATTTCCCTCCCGGAAATCAGTCCGAAAAACGTGCATGCGGGGTAATGGAATTGTCGATACGTGGGGGCAGCCGCTGGACGGCGCCCACCCAACTCCGCTCCGCCTGAACCACAAGTTACCCGCCAGTTACACCGGTTATCAAACGGCCGTTTTCGCGCGCGCCAACCCTCTCCACTTCTCTACTCATCCCGCGCTGCTCCTCCGCTATGCCACGTGAGGACAAAACAAAGCATCGCAGCCTTCCCTCCCGTCGCACCACCAGAGACTCGGAAACTCGGTCGTGTTAACGCGAATCTCGTTTCGCCTGATTGCGCCGCCCCATCGAGTTCACGAACGCATTGATCCTCGTTGCATGTCCACCCGGCGAATGCCGCGCATGCGGCTGCTTCACCGCCGTCCTCAACAACAGTTGCGTCTTCTGCTGTCGATCCGCATTGGGCTGATGCTTCTTCGGTTCTCGTGACGGCATGCGAAAAGGTCTCTGCCTTCCACGATCGCGCAAGCGGGATCCCCGGCGAATTTTTTTTCACTTCCCTCTCGAACGCTGGCCACCACCGGCTTCGCTATCACCTACCAAGGTCAGCCACCTTACGTTCCACAAAACGTCCGATAACCCGCATCACTTTCCGCCGGCGGCCGCCGATACTCGGGCGCTTCACGCGTGTGGTCATACGGCCGCGACAACACCTCGAGCAGCCGCTCCATCTCCCCCACATCGCCTTGCCCCGCTGCCGCTAATGCCGCTTCAACGCGGTGATTCCGTGGAATGAACGCCGGACAACTCGCCCGCCGCAACTCATCCGAGGCTTCCGCCGATTCCCGCTGCCGCCCGATCCGCTCGATCCAACGCGCGTGCCAACGCGTAAACTCTTCGTCGCCACGCTGTGCGCAGTCCGCCGGCAACTCGCGCGCAAGCTCCGCAAAGGTGTTCGTGAAATCCGCCTTCGTCTTTTGCATCCAGCCCAGCAGCGATTCGATCAATTCTTCGTCTCCTGGCTCCCCGCCAAACAGCCCCAGCTTTCGCCGCATTCCATTCAACCAGTGTTCGCGATACTGCTTCGCGAAAGCTTCGAGCGCTTCGGTCGCCACTTCGATGGCGCGCTTCTCCTCGACCGCAATCAGCGGCAGCAACGTCTCCGCAAACCGTGCCAGATTCCACTGCGCGATCGCCGGCTGATTTCCATAGGCGTAACGTCCATGACGATCGATCGAACTGAACACCGTTGCCGGATCATACGCGTTCATGAACGCGCACGGCCCGTAATCGATCGTCTCGCCCGAAATCGCCATGTTGTCCGTGTTCATCACCCCGTGAACGAACCCCACCAGCATCCACTGCGCGATCAGGCGCGCCTGTTTTTCGATCACCGCGACGAGCAACGCACGCGCCGGATTCTCCGCACCCGCCAACTGCGAATAATGCCGTCGGATCGTATAGTCGACCAGCGCGCGCATTGCCGCTTCGTCCTTCGTCGCCGCCGCCCATTGAAACGTCCCCACCCGGATGTGACTCGCCGCCACCCGCGTAAGCACCGCTCCCGGCAACTCCGTCTCGCGATAAACCGGCTGGCCCGTCGCCACCACCGCGAGACTGCGCGTCGTCGGAATCCCCAACGCGTGCATCGCCTCGCTGATGATGTATTCGCGTAACATCGGCCCAAGCGCCGCGCGCCCGTCTCCACGCCGTGAATACGGCGTCGGTCCGGCCCCCTTCAGTTGCACGTCGAAACGATCCCCGCGCGGCGTGATCTGTTCGCCCAACAAAATCGCGCGTCCGTCGCCCAGCCCCGTGAAGTGCCCGAACTGATGCCCCGCGTAGGCTTGCGCGATAGGCCTTCCCCCGGGCGGCAGCCGGTTCCCCGAAAACATCGCCGCACCTTCTTCACCCTCCAGCGCCGCCAGCTCCAACCCCAGCTCGTCCGCCAGATTTCGGTTCAATGTCACGAGCCGCGGAGCCCGCACCGGGGTGGGTTCCACCGATGCGTAAAACAACTCCGGGAGCGCTGCATACGAATGCTCGAGCCGCCATCCACCTGGTCCACGGGTCGAATCGGCAGAAGAGATCGTATCGATAGAAATATCGGACATGCCCTCACCGTTCTTCCGAAACCATCCGGCGTCGAGCCGCCGATCGCTTTTCGCCGGCTGCGCCGCACCCTCCGAAATCACACCACGTCCACCGTCAGCTTCTCCAAGCGCCACCAGAGCAGTGCGTCCACATAGGCGCGCATGTCGTCCACCTCGCTAAACACGAAAACCTCGCAACCCGTGAGGATCTGCAGGCCCGTGTTCGCCAAAAAGTTCTCGCTCGTGGTCGCTTCAATCACGTGCACCCCTTCCGTATCGAGTTCCGGCAGCACATAGGACAGGTCCGAGCCAAAGGACGTCACGCCGCCGCTCAAAATCGTCTTCTGCAGTTTGATCGTCCGGTTCGGCTGCACGACGGCCAACGTCAAACGCACTTCGATGCTCACTTCCGATTCCGAGATCCCAAACCGATCCCGCAACGCGCAACTGATCCGGCTGTGAAAGCATCGCAGCGCCGCCCCGATCCGCAGACGACCTGCACGCGGCGCGGTAAAGTTCACCCCGCACGCCGCCGAGCTAAACAAGCGCCCAAGCCAGTTTAGGCCAAAAAAATCCGTCGCGATCGGTCCGTCGTCTTCCTGCCGATACGCCACGTTATTGATGACGTGCCCGATGCTCGGCACCGCCAACGAACGATCGTCCACAACGACCGACGACTCCTCTCGACTCACGTCGAAAACTGTAAACGGCGGCAGAAACACTCGCGTGTCTCCCGAGTCCGGCGGCAGAACCGAATCAAAGTCCACGTGCAACTCCGGTCCCGCCAGCCGCGCCGAAATCGCCCGCACCAGCTTCGCCCGCTCGCTCCGATATTCACGCGCCAGCATCTTCCAGCGCCTGTAACCCCGCAGCGACCGCGCAAACTCCCGCTCGATTCGCTTCCGCGCCGCACGCCGCGCATCGTCCCACTTTCCTGCCTCGCTTCCGCGCCGCAGATTCTCGCGATGCAACTCGAACTCTAACCGCGCCGCGATCTCCGCCGCTTTTCTCAGATCGCTTTTGGACAGCAAACGCCGGCACGCCCGTCGATAAGCCTGCCCCGCTTTTTCGAGCAGCTTCACCCACGTCGCCAACTCCTTCTTTCGCTCCCGCGCCAGAGATCGATGCCGCACGTTCGTCCCCGTCTTCGCGCCCTTGCTGCCTGCAACCGGCATCACCGCCAACTCGCTTTTCGCTCGCATGCCGCGATTGCGCCAAAGGCACACCGCTCCGTCGAAAGCAGAGCGATCGCGCGTCTCCGTTCTTTCCCTACGTCTTTCCCCGACCCGCTCGGAGAACGCGCAGGCTCCTGCGCCTGTTTGGCCACGTTGTCGGCCGAACATATCGCAGGAGTCCGTCGTGATTCACATCAGGTCTTGCTCGAGCAATTCACCATCCAGCGCGTGCCAAACCGATCCGTAAACGATCCGAAGTAGTCACCCCAAAACATGTCCTGGATCGGCATCTCCACCTCTCCCCCTGCCGACAGTTCGTTGAACAGCCGGTCTGCCTCCGCGCGCGTATCGGGCTGCAGGTTGATATAGACATTGTTGCCCGGCTTGAACGGAGTCCCCATCGAGTCCGGACAATCGGAGCCCATCAACACGTGTCCTCCGAGAATCGGCAGTGCCATGTGAAGCACGAGGTTCTTGTCCGCTTCCGGCACCGGCGGGATCCCCTCGCCCGCGGGCATCTGCCCGAAGCGCGCAATCGAGCCCGCGTAGTCCGTTTTGAAAACCGATTTATAGAATGCGAATGCCTGTTCGGTCGTCCGCGAGAAGTTCAGATAAGTGCTGACAGTGGCCATCGTGGAGGGATTTGAGGTTGTGCTTCGCGGCAGCGAATCCGCCGCTCACCTGATTCGACGAATCAGGCTCCACTCTCCGGACAACCCTTTCCGAAATCTACTTTGCCGCGACGCGCGCTTTGCGCGCACAGAGTTGAAGTCGTCGATCCCGCCGCTTAACGCTCTTCGCGCCCTATTCCTGTTTTTACCCCGATGTCCACCCCGCCCCCCATCCCTCGCGACCAGAGCAAAATCGACGCGCAGCACCTGAAGCTGCTGGCCATCTTTCATTTCGTCCTCGCCGGCCTCGCGCTCGTCGGCCTCGCCTTCCTCGGACTGCACTGGTTCATCATGGAATCCGTCTTCTCCAATCCGGAAGCCTGGCAGCAGTCCAAGTCCGGTCCCCCACCCGAGCAATTCCTCGCTCTCTTCAAGTGGTTCTACGTCGGCATGGGCGTGCTCGTAATCGCGAACGGCGCCGCCAACCTCGTATCCGGTTTCATGATTCGCCAACGCCGCGGCCGCGTGTTCTCGCTCGTGATCGCCGGCGTGAACTGCCTCGCCTTTCCCTTCGGCACCGCGCTCGGCGTCTTCACGTTCATCGTGCTCCTGCGCGATTCCGTCGAAGCGCTCTACGCCCCGGTCCCTCGCTCGTCTTGAACGTGATTCGCTCCGCCACGTGCTGCGTCATTGCGGCGTTGCTTACGACGTCCACGTCCTCCGGAGCAGCGAACTGGCCAGGCGTCGGCGGTGACGCCGGCCTTCTTCGCCACGCTTCGCTCGACCAGATCAATCGCCGCAACGTCTCTCAACTCGACGTTGCGTGGACGTTTCACACCGGAGGTGCGTCCACTTCTCCCCTCACCGCCATCCAATGCACGCCGATCGTGATCGATGGCATGATGTATCTCACGTCGCCTGACACGCAGGTCATCGCGGTCGATGCCTCTACCGGCCAAGAGAAATGGCGCTACAATCCGCAGCGCAGCCGCCATCGTTATCTCCACAATCGCGGCGTGGCATGGTGGTCCAATCCAAACCGCCGCCGCGTCCTTTTCGCTACGCCGGACGGCTACTTGTATTCACTCGATGCCGATACGGGTCAGCCCGACGCCGCGTTCGGCCACGCCGGCATGGTTGACCTTCGTGATGGAGTTACAGTTGACCGCGACGCCGTCTATGGCGCCACCGCCGCACCCGTCGTTTTCGAAGATCTCGTGATCGTCGGATTCTCGCTCGACGAAGGCTATCGTGGCGGCCCCGGTGACGTGCGCGCATTCAATGTTCACACCGGCCGCGAGGTGTGGCGCTTCCACACCGTGCCGCAGCCCGGTGAAACCGGTCACGATACCTGGAAGGGCGATTCCTGGCGCAACCGCACAGGCGTGAACGCGTGGAGCGGAGCGAGCGTCGATCTCGCCCGCGGACTCGTATTCGTCGCCACCGGGTCGCCGGGTTACGACTTCTACGGCGGCGATCGCCACGGCGATAATCTTTTCGCCAATTGCGTCATCGCCCTCGACGGCCGCACCGGAAAACGCATCTGGCATCGGCAGCTCGTCCATCACGATGTCTGGGACTACGATCTCCCCTATCCGCCGATTCTCGTCACCGTCACGCACAACGGAACTCCCATCGACGCAGTCGCCCAAATCACGAAACAAGGCTTCGTCTTCCTCTTCGAACGCACAACGGGCACACCTCTCTTTGAAATCGTCGAGCGGCCCGTGCCGGCATCCGATGTGCCCGGCGAACAAACTTCGCCAACTCAGCCGTTCCCGCTCCGTCCGCCCGCCTTCGTTCGCCAAGGTTTCACCGTCGATGATGTGACCGACCGCACGCCCGAAGCTCACGCCTCTGTCCTCGCTCGACTGGGTCCAACCGGATTTGCGCCTCTGTTCGCTCCCCCGCGCCTCGAAGGAACCGGACAAAATCCCGGCACACTCGGCGGCGCCAATTGGTCCGGCGCCGCATTCGATCCCTCCACCGCGCGCCTCTTCATCAACGCTAATAACTTTCCCCGACTCCTCCGCCTCGCGCCTACCGGTCGGGGGGACGCGCCGTATTTGGATCGTGGAGACGCACGCATTTTCGATCACGAGGGCTACCCTGGCGTCAAACCGCCCTGGGGCACGCTTTCAGCGATCGATCTCAACCGCGGCGAAATCTCCTGGCAGGTTCCGCTGGGCGAATTTCCCGAACTCACCGCGCGCGGTGTGGCGCTCACCGGCACGCCCAATCTTGGCGGCTGCATCGTCACCGCCGGTGGGCTCGTCTTTGTTGCGTCCACCATGGACGCGAAGATCCGCGCTTTCTCCACCGACGACGGACGCATGGTGTGGGAACACACCCTTCCGTTCGCGGGCTACGCCGCTCCCGCCACCTACCAGGTCGACGGCCGCCAATTCGTCGTCATCGCCGCCGGCGGTGGCGGCAAGCTCGGCACTCCACCCGGCGACGCCTACGTCGCCTTTGCCCTGCGCAACCAAAAATAAAAACGTCCGCGAATCGCTTCGCGGACGTCGCAAATGCAAGCTCGCGCGGATTACCGCGCGTTGTCCTGGATTTTTTCGCCGGCGCGTTCGATGTCTTCACCTGCGCCTTCCATGGTGCGACACCCGGAAGTGAAGGTAGCCAAGCCGAGCAGCGCCGCGGCAATTACGAGAAGAGGGAAACGTTTAAGATTCATGACCGCGCAAACTACTCACCGCGCTTCGCGGCGCCATCAGGCGCGTCCCCGCCCCAACCTTGCGCCTTCTTCGCAGCCGCCCCCCGGAGAGTTCACACCTGCGGCGCGTGACTTTGCACGCGATTTGCCTTCCTGATGATCACCCCCGTTTGCACCGTCACCGCGCGCGGGAACTCACCTTGCTCCTGTGTCAAAACCCCCGCGTTCGCGGCGCGTCAGTCTCCACGTTCATGAAAAAACTGCTGTTACCCCTGCTCGCCTGCGTCGTCCTGCCGTTCGCCCACTCTTCCAACGTCCGCCTTGTCCACGACGACACTCCTCAGGCGAACTACGCCGCCCGCCGCATCGCCAAGGCGCTCGAGCAGCACTCGCACACCGTGGTGCAGCAGTCGACCGGCTACGACGCACTGATCAGTCTCGCGATCAATCCGCACCGGCTCGGCCCCGAAGCTTTCTCCATTATCCCCGAGGGCAAGGTCGTCACGGTCTACGGCGGCGACGCGCGCGGCCTCATCTATGGCGCACTCGCCCTCGCCGAGACGCTTCGCGACGGCACCGCTCTCGCCGATGTAAAGCCCGTCTCCGACAAACCGCACCTCCCTTTTCGCGGCATCAAATACAACCTGCCCTGGGAAACTTACCGTCCCAGCTCCGCGCTCGATCAACACGTCCCCACGGCGCGCGATCTGAAATACTGGGAGGCATTCTTGGACATGATGGCCGAGAACCGCCTCAACGCGATCAGCCTTTGGAACATGCATCCTTTCACGTTCATGATGCGTCCAAAAAATTTCCCCGAAGCGAGCCCGTGGTCCGACGCCGAACAGGAAGAGTGGCGCCAGCTCTATCGCGGTATCTTCCGGCTCGCGAAGGAACGCGGACTCGACACCTACATCGTCCACTGGAGCATCTTCGTGAGTCGCGAATTCGCCGAAGCTCACGGTGTCGCGAAACGAAATTTCTACCCGCACTACTACGTCGAGGGCGACACGTCCGAAATCGTTCGTCGCTATATCCGCGAGAGCGTCACCCAGATGTTCGAGGAGTATCCCGATCTCGACGGCATCGGACTCTCCCACGGCGAAGGCATGGCGGGCATGACGCCGTTCGAACGCCAGAAATGGATGGACGACGTCATCGTTGCCGGAGCCCTCGACGCCAATCGCCAGCGTCCCGTTAAACTCATCCATCGCGTGCCTTTCTCCTCAGGCACGTCTTCCGCGCCCGGCGTCAGCGGCGATGTCGAGCAGGTCACCCGCGCGGCGATGGAACGACTCGGCGACACTTTCTCCGGACCGATCTGGACCGAAATGAAGTTCAACTGGTCCCACGCCTACTCCACCCCGAAGCTTGTCAAAGTTCACGGCGGCAAACTCGGCTCGACCTATTTCGAACCGGCGCCGACGAACTACAAAGTCACGTGGATGGCACGCAACGAAGACTTCTTCGCTCTGCGCTGGGGCGTGCCCGACTTCATCCGTCAGCACATCGCCCTCAACGGCGTCCAAAATTACGTCGGCGGTTACTTCATCGGCTCCGAATGTTACATCCCCGCGCTCGATTACTTTACCGCCACAAAAGATCCGGTCGATTGGACGTGGGCCTTTGAACGCCAATGGCTCTTCTACAAACTTTGGGGGCGTCTGCTCTACAACCCCGAAACTCCCGACGCCGTTTTCCAAGCCGAGTTCAACCGCCGCTATGGCGAAAAAGGCAACAACCTGCTCGCCGCCTATTCGCTGGCTTCCTCCACGCAGCTCCGGCTCAACTCCCTCTACGATACCCGCTGGGATTTCACGCTCTACGGTGAAGGCTTTCTCGCCCTCCAGGGCGAATACACGCGCTACATCGGCGTCGACGCGCTGATCAACCAGCCCACGCTGGATCCCGATTACGTATCCGTGAAAGACTACGTCGACACGCTTTCCCGCGGCGGCGCGTTCGGTGCGAACCGCATCACCCCACCCCTGCTCGCGCAGCAGCTCGAGCGCGACTGCCGCGAAGCGCTTCGGCTGGTGGCCGACATCGACACCACCGGCAACGCCACCCTGCGCTACGAGGTCGCCGACGTTCGAGCATGGTCCCACCTCGGCCTTCACCTCGCCGAAAAACTGCGCGGCGCCGTCGCACTTCAGCAGTATCGAATTTCTGGTGACAACGCCCTTCAGCAGACCGCGATCGCTCACCTCGAAAACGCCGTCGGCCACTGGGACGAGCTCGTGAAGATCACCCGGCCGCTCTACCGCGACATGCCGCTCACGCATTACAACCACAACTTTTTCGAAGCCAATCCCGACAACCTCTTCCACTGGGCGCTCATTCGCGACGAGGTCGCCAAAGACCTCGAAGTCGCGCGCGCTCCCCGCACTCCTTAGTTGGAAAATGGCTTCCGCGACCGCCGGGCATTGCCAAATATTCGCGCCTTGCCTGCGCGGCGCGCTCGGTCATTGTTAAGTGGCTGCCATCAACCATGAAACAAATCCTCCTTCGTCCGCGTCTGCTCGCGATCGTCGCTTCTTCGATGCTCGCCTTGTTCCTCGCTCCGGCCGCATTCGCCGTTGGCTCCGATCTTCAACCGCTCGCGGAGAAATCCGCACCGCAACTCCCTTTGAGCGGCACGTTCGCCCGGGGAACCCCCGGCGAAAACGGCGGCCCTTACGCGCTGACCGTCACGAACACCTCGAAACAAAAACTCTCGGTCTCGGGCACGATCGTCTGGAGCGTCACCTCCCATAATCGCGCCAACACCATCAAGCTCCCCGCTCGCGAGCTAGGAGCCGGCGAATCCTGGACGATCGACGACCTCGCTGCCGAAGACCGCGTGATCTTCGAAGCCGAGGGCTACGAAAAGATCGAGTTCAAGACCCCGGCTAGAAAATAAACCAGCTCAGTCTCCGGCCTCAGGCGGCGCACCGGCGCCGCCTTTTTCGTTCTCGGGATCGACGAACCGCTCCTCGAGTTCCTCGAGATAATCCAACAGCGACGTCAGCACGCGCTCCTCTTTCTTGTCATTCGAGCGCAACTCCGCCGCCGCCATGATCAACGTGGCGAGATCCTCTCGGCCCACGCGCAGATTCAACCATCCGCGCTTCACCGGCGCGCGATGCAGCGCATGCCCGAGCGGCGCAGGCGTCCGCGAACTCCGCAGCAACTCATCCCGCTGCGCCGGTGTGATTCGCAGCGTGACGCGCCCGGACGGCGCAATGCGTGGTCGTTGTCGCAGATAAGCCATTGTCTCGTCTCGCCAACTTACGCGCCGAAAGGCGCCGCGCCATCGGAGCGGTGCACCAAGGAGCAATCGGGGCTCTGCCGTTCAACGAGCGTCTTTCAACCAGCGATCGGCAAAATCCAGGAACGCCGACCAATCGTAACTCGTAATATCGTGTTCACCAGCGCGGATGTGATAACGCAGCGCATCGCCCGTCGGCGAATGCAGCAAAGGCACGTCCTCGGTTTCCGGCCCGCTCAGTCCAAACAATCGGAAAACCGGTTCCGCCGCTTTTACCGCCAGAAACTCTCCGCGCGGGTCCGCCCAGTCGTCCTCTTCCGCACTCGCTACATGCAGCGGGCGCGGTGCGATCAACGCCAGCAGTTGATGCTGATCCACCGGCAGCGCCGCCTCGCGTTCGTCGTAGTTGCGGAAGTTCTTCGCGAACCAATGCGGAAACCGCGCGTTGATCTTCGCCACGGTTTCACCGTGGATCCGCTTGCTCAACGCCGCGCCTCCACAACCCGACTCGTTCGAAATCGCCAGCGCGAATCGCTCATCCTGCGCCGCCGCCCACAGCGCCGCCTTCCCCAAACGCGAATGTCCGTGCACCGCCACGCGCGTCGCATCCACGTCCGCATCCGTTTCGAGATAATCGAGCACACGACTCAAGCCCCACGCCCACACGCCAATCGCGCCCCACGCATCCGTTGCACGCTCCTCGGTCCCAACCCCCGCCATCCAGCCGTTCACGCCGGCGGCAAGCCCATCGGATCGATCCGGACAAAGATCGCCGCAATACACCGTCACGACCGCATATCCGCGCCGCACGATCTCTCGCACCGGCCACCTCTCCGCGGCGCTTCCCCTCGACGCCTCGCTCGCCCGATTGTTGATTGCACCAATCGCCTGGTCAGGAACCCACGCCGTCGAAAGTGTGATTCCCGCATCTCCGTCAACCGTGTGATTACCGTAGAAATTCAACCCCAGGAACGCCGGCACTTTTTCCCCGTTTCTCGCATTTGGCACATACATCAGCACAGCCATCGCGGGCGCGTCGGGGTCCGAGCCAAAACGGATCGTAATTTCCTTTCGGGTTGCGCTGCCCTCGACCGCACCGCGATCCATCGAAGTCACTTCTGCGCGCGCCGTGTCCAACCGCCCAATCGGCGCGCGTCCGTAAATTTCACGCGCGAACAATTCGAGCAACTCCTCCCGCCGCGCCCGCCACTCCTCCACGTTGCGGACGCGCTTCCCATCCTCCTTCACCAGCGGATCGGGCAACGTATAAGGCGGCGGGGGCGTATCGTCCAAGCGCGCGGGGCGAACTTCGGCGTGCATGATGACGCCACTCAAACCAAATAACGCGAGGAACCCCGCAAGCACGTTCGTCATGCGAGCCCACTTACATCGAACGCTCGCCGTCGCGCAATCGCGCTCGTCCTCACCTCTTCCCCGCCTCGTCTTCGAGTTCGTAACCTATTCCATCTTTCCACCCAGTTCACGCCTCCTGCCTCCGATCCTCGCGTCCGTTCTTTCATCAACTCAGCAAAAATGAAAACACCCCACCTCCGTCTGCTCGTCCTGTTCACACTCGCGTCCGCTTTTTCGTTCGCCGAAACCTCCTTTCGCGCCATCCCCGTCGGCGCCACGCCGGAAAGCGTCGTCCCCGGTTTCGACGGCAAACTCCATGTCACCCTCATGGGCACGAAGCGCGAAAAAGGTGATGGCGATGGTCAGATTGTAGTGATCGATGGCGACAAGGTCACCGTGCTCGCCTCCGGTTTTCACGATCCCAAAGGGCTCGTTTTCCTCGGTGATCGTTTGATCACCGCCGACTTCGACGAAGTCTGGTCGATCGATGCCCGCGGCCGCAAAACCCTGCTCGCCGGGCCCGACGCCTTTCCGAAACCGCCTCTCTACCTGAACGACATCGCGATCGATCGCCGGAATGGCAGTATCCTTGTCACGGATATGGGCGACCTCGCCGCGATGCATCAAAGCCCCGGCGTGTTCTGGCCGCTCGACAGCGAACAGGCCCGCACGATCGCGCCGCGCGGACGCGTCTACCGAATCTCACCGCAGGGCAGCGTTTCCGTCGCGATCGATCACTCGCCCGAAATGCCCAACCCCAACGGCATCGACCTGCTCGAAGACGGTTCAATCCTGATCGCCGAATTCTTCCGGGGAACCTTGCTCGAATGGAAAGCGAATCAGTGGCGCACGATCAGCGATGACCATCGCAGCGGCGACGGGATCGCGCATGACGCGAAGGGAAACCTCTACGTCACCGAGGTGCGCACCGGCCGCGTCTGGCACATTCGTCGCGACACCGGCGAAAAGCGCCTGCTCGCCACGCTCCAGTCCGCCGCCGATCTCTACCTCGACGAAACCAATCACCAACTCGTCGTGCCCGACTCCAAAGCCGGCACGCTCGTCTTGATCCCCCTCGAAAATAAGTAAGGCGGGTCTTTCGACCCGCCTTCGAGCGCGGAGCTTTACGCCCCGAGCAATCGGCGCGAGCAACTCAAGGTTGCGCCACCTGAATGCTGATCGCCCGCAGCGTTCCGCGATAATACACGAACAACAGATGCCGCCCCGGCGTCAGCGCCGCACGCGCCGCTTCGAGATCCTGCACGTTCTGTCGGTCGATCTGAACAATCACCATATCCGTCGCGAGCCGGTCGGAGTAAGAGGAGTTCTCATCGATCTTCGTGATCACAAGTCCGCCTTCGATGCGCGGCGGCACACTCAGGCGGCGGCGCGTTTCGGGATTCAACGGTTCTGCGTCCACGCCGATAAGAATTTCGTTCGGCTTCTCATCTAGGCGGCCAAGCGTGACATCGACGTCGCGTTCCTTGCCATCCCGCGAGATCCGCAGCTTTGCCTTTGTGCCCGGCGCCAGTTGCGCGATGTAATTTCGCAGGTCTCGCAGCGCCGTCACCTTTTTATCGTTCACCGCAAGAATCACGTCGCCCCGCTCCAATCCCGCCTGCTCCGCCGCGCTGTCCGGCGTGATGTCCGTCACCGTCACACCCTTCGTATCACGGGGCAATCCGAGCGCCTCCGCGTAATCCGGTGTGAGCGTCTGCGACGACACCCCCAGAAATCCGCGCGCCACCGATCCCGTTTGCACGAGGCTGTGCATCACGGCCGCCGCCAGATTGATCGGCACCGCGAAACCGATCCCGATATTCCCGCGTGAGGGTGAAAGGATCGCGCTGTTGATACCAATGAGCCGGCCTCGCGCGTCCACCAGCGCGCCACCCGAGTTGCCCATGTTGATCGCGGCGTCCGTCTGGATGAAGGATTCGTAACCTGAAACTTCCTCGAGGATTCCCACCGACCGCCCCTTCGCGGAAACAATGCCCATCGTCACGGTCTGGCCGACGCCCAGCGGATTTCCCACGGCGAACACCACGTCGCCCACCCGAATCGTGTCGCTGTCTGCGAGCGTCACGATCGGAAGCTTCTCCGCTTCGACCTTGATCACCGCGATATCGGTTTTCGGATCCGCGCCGATCACTTTGGCGATCAATTCGCGATCGTCCGAAAGTGAGACCTTCAACTCGTCCGCTCCTTCGACGACGTGGTTGTTCGTCAAGATATAACCGTCGGGCGAAACGATCACCCCCGAGCCCAGACCTTCCTCCTCATGCCGCCGCTCCTGATCGGGAATGTCGCCGAAAAACTGCCGCAATAGCGGGTTCACCGCGATGCGCTCGCGCACCACTTTCTTCGAGTAAACCGACACCACCGCTTTCTGCACCGGCTCGATCACTTCCGCATAACTCGCCACCTGCGGCGCCTTCGATTCGGCCAGCGGCGTGGGATCCACTTGCAACGTCGGCGCTTTCTTCTCCGCGGCATCCTCTTTCGCCGCCTGCACGGCGGGAGAGATCACGGCAAACGCGAGAACAAGTCGGCAGAGCGGGTGAAGTTTCATGAGGAAAATATGGGGCGCGACACAGGCTTACGCATCAAGGTTCCGCAGAGCAAACGTCCCGAGCGAAACGATTCCCGGCTTCCTCCGCACCACCGCAGACTAGAAGCCTTTGATGCGGAAAAGACCCGTGACGCTCTCGTTGCTGTTGATGCGAATGATCGCCTGCCCGAGCAGCTTGGCGATGCTCAGCACCGTAATCGGCAAGCCACGCGTATCGATCGGCGTGGAGTTTGTCGTGATCAACTCGTCGATCAATCCCGAGCGCAGACGCTCGATCGCGACTTCGTTGAGAATACAATGGCTCACCGCGGCCGTGATGCTCATGGCGCCATGCTCGCGCAACAGTTTCGCCGCGGCCGTCAACGTGCCCGCCGTTTCCGTGATATCGTCGACGAGCAAAACGTCACAACCCGCTACGTCGCCGACCACACTCATCGCTTCGACCGTCGTCGCGCTCTTGCGCTTCTTCGCCACCAATCCGAGCGCCGCTCCGAGCACGTCGGCATACGCCGCGGCCATTTTCATTCCGCCGACATCCGGCGAACAAACGACGAGCTGCCGTTCGGCTTTTCGCTTCGCGAAGTGTTCGAAGAACACCGGCGACGCGTAGAGATGATCCACCGGGATGTCGAAAAAACCCTGGATCTGCTGGCTGTGCAGATCCATCGCGAGGATGCGCGTCGCCCCCGCAGCCACGAGGAGATTGGCCACCAGCTTCGCCGTGATTGGCACGCGCGGCTGATCCTTCCGATCCTGTCGCGCGTATCCATAAAACGGCATCACCGCCGTGATGCGCGCCGCCGACGCGCGCCGCGCCGCGTCGATCATGATGAGCAATTCCATCAAGTGATGGTTCGTCGGCGGGCACGTCGATTGGATGATGAAAACGTCCGCACCGCGGACGTTCTCGTTGATCTTCACGAACGATTCTCCGTCCGGAAAACTCGTCACCGTCGCCTCGCCCAATGGCACGCCGATCGAACGGCAGATTTCCTCCGCGAGGGCTCGGTTCGAATTGCCCGAGAAGATTTTCAGCCGCGATTCGCTCATGCGCGGCATCTTGGTGGGCGGCCGACTAGGAGGAAGACTTTTTTAGCTGCGCCTCCACTGCATCGACGCGCTTGAACAAATCCGGCAATCGTGTTTGCAGCACCGCGATGCGTCGCTCGAGCGCAAACGGAATCGCCGGCGTGCCGTTCACGACAGTGCCTGGCGGAACGTCCGCCGTGATGCCCGCCTGCCCGCCCGCCTTCATTCCCTTTCCCAGTGTGATGTGCCCACCAACGCCCACTTGTCCGGCGAGCACCACGTAGTCCTCGATTGTCGTGCTCCCAGAGATACCCGCCTGCGCGCACAGCAAACAATGTTTGCCGACGATCACATTGTGGCCGATCTGCACCAGATTATCGACCTTGGTGCCCTCACCGATGACCGTCCGGCTGAACCGTGCGCGGTCGATCGTGCTGTTGGCGCCGATTTCGACATCGTTCTGCACCACCACGGTTCCGACCTGCGGCACTTTTTCGTGCCGTCCGTTGACGAACTCGTAGCCGAAACCGTCCGAGCCCACCACCGCTCCCGCCTGCAGGCGCACGCGATCGCCGAGCTCACATTCGGCCGCCACAAACGTCCGCGGCATCAACCAGCAATCGTCGCCCACGCGACTGTTGCGTCCGAGAAAAACGTTCGCCTGCAGATGCGATCGTTCTCCGACGATCGCCCCGTCTTCGATCACGCATAACGGCCCGACCGTGGCCGAAGCCGCCACCCGCGCCGTAGATGCGACAACTGCCGTCGGATGAATTCCCGGCGCAGGCCGCGGCCAGAGCAGTTGCTCGATCCGCGCGCAGATGCGCGCCAGCGCCACGGATGGATTGTCGACCAACAGGAAGAGCTGATTCGGCTGCGGCTCAGCGCTGAAATCCGCCGGCAGCAAAACGACGGACGCCCGCGTCGCGGCGACTTCGGTTTTGTATTTCACGTTGCCGAGAAACGACAGATCGCCCGGCGCCGCCGCGCTCAACGCTGCAATTCCGCGCACCGTTTCCGTGGTCGCGCCGCGCGTCGATCGGGGTTGCACGAACGTGACGATCTCCGCCGGTGAAAAAGATACCTCCATGCCGCCGAGCGTGCGCTTTTCACTCACCGGCGCAATTCAGCAAAACAACGTGTCGAGACAGGACATCCTCCTTGTAGGGCGGGCGCTCCCGACCCCGCCGTAACGCGCTCCCGCTATCCTGATCGACCACGGCGGGGTCAGGAGACCCCGCCCTACAAAAACAAAAACCCCGCTCATCGAGCGGGGTTCGAAAAGACTTTAGATTCGAAGCGAGGGCTTACTTCTTCGCACCCGGGAACGTGATCGCAGGCGAATCGCTTTTGGTCTCGCCAGCGGCGGGCGCGGCGGGGGCCGGAGCGGTCGAAGCCGGCGCCGTCGAGGAGCTCCCCGCGGGACGGCCCTTGTCGACTTCGCGCTGAACTTCGTCGGTGATGTCGTAGGCGTTATCCGAATACAGGATGTTCGACACGCCGATCAGCGACGGACCGGACTTGTCGAGGAGCAGTGTGGCCCCCTTGCGCTTCGCGATGTCGACCGCCGTCTTGCTGATTTCCTCGATCATGAGGCTGCGGAAATTCGTGATGCGCTGCTGGAGCGAATTGCGCGTGTTCTGCTGGAAGCTCGCCACTTCGCGCTGCTTGCGCTGGATTTCCTCGATCAGGCGCTGGGCCTCGTTCTGGGCCTTCGACTTCGCCTCGGCCGTGGCGGTCGGGTTGTTGGCCTGATCAGCGAACTCCTTGTATTGTTCGACGAGGGTGTTGCCCTCCTTGTTGAGCTTATCGAGCTCTTCCTGCGCCTTCTGCTCGTCGCTCCGCAGCTTGTTGTTCTGCTCCTCGGTCTTGTAGTGATTGTCGTAGAGCTTGGCCATGTCGACGACGAGGATCTTGGGCGCCGGCTGGGCTTGGCCGATCAGCGCGGTGGCGCCAAACGCTGCCAGGGCGAGCAAGGAGTGGATGGATTTTTTCATGGATGAATGTAGGGAGGGTAAGTTGGGTGACCGGCCAGCAAAACGGAATCAGTAGCGCGTGCCAAAGGAAAAGTTGAACTGGTTGCCTTTCCGGGCGGCGCGATCGCTCGTCAGCGGAATACCGAAATCGAGGCTGAGCGGCGAGCCCGCGACAAAGAGCCGCACGCCTACGCCGAAATTATCGGTGAAGTTGGACGGATTGAAGTCGTAGGCGTCGGCATTCACGAAGCCAGCGTCGTAGAACACCGCGAAACGCACCGGGCTGACAATATCGAGCGAATATTCCGCGCTGAAGAAAGCGTAGCTCTTGCCGCCCACCACCTCGCCGAATTGATCGCGCGGCGCCACTTCGCGGAATTCGTAACCGCGCAAGGTCGTCGGACCACCAAGATACCAGCGCTTGTAGGGCGCGACATCCGGACTGTCGCCGAACTCGTTGATCACGCCGGCACGCGCCAGCAAATGCAGCACCTGTGACTGCGTTTCGAAGACCGGGAAATACTGCGCGCCCCGCACTTCGAAGAGGTAGTAGTTGTCCTGGCCGCCAAGCGGTCCGCCCGCCACCGCGGTGTTGAACTCGATGCGGTTGCCCGAGGTCGTGTTGATGATCTTGTCGCGGGTGTCGCGCAGCAGCTGGAAACCAATCTGCGAAACGGGATTGTCACCCGCGATCGACTGCAGGATCGGCGAAGCGTTCGGCGCTACGTCTTCGATCGAGATGACGGTGTAGGAATATGAGAGCCGGCCTTCGACGAGTCCGAAGAGACGCTTGCGCAGGTAAACTTCGCCACCGGTATCCACTTCCGTGTAGAAGGTGCTGTTGTATTCCGAGGTCTGGCGGAAGAGATGGAAGCCGAGCGCGAGCTGCTGCTCGAACAACCACGGTTCTTCGAACGCCAGCGAGATTTCGCTCGAAAGCGAACCCACCGACATCTTCAGACGGAACTTCTGGCCATCGCCTTGGAAGAAGGAGCGGCGGTTGAACAGATCGAAGTTACCCTGCGAGATTTCGGCGAACACCGTCGCGCGCTCGAGCGAGCTGAAACCCGCGCCAAAGGACAAGTTGCCCGTGCGGCCTTCCTGCACCGCCACACGCAGATTGCGACGACCGGGGATGTTCGTCTCCTGCGGCGTCACGCTGACATCCTCGAAGAACCGAGTGTTCTCCAGACGCATCTTGCTGATTTTCATGCGCACCGTGTCGAAGACGTCGCCCGGTCCGAGCACGAGCTCGCGCACGATCACCGTGCTCTTGGTCTTCGTGTTACCCTCGATGGCAATGGACTCGACGTTGAAGCGCTCGCTTTCGTTGATTTGATATTCGATGTCGATGTCGCCGGTTTCGATGTTCGGTTTGCGCATCAGACGCACGTCCGTGTCGAGATAACCGTCGTGACCGTAGAAGTCGGTCAAACGCTCGATGTCCTTGTCGAGGAGCGAGGGCGTGAACACCATCCCCTGCCGCTGGCGCACGACACGGCGCAGGATCGAGGAGGGATGCAGTTTGTTGCCCGTGAATGAAATTTCACCGATGCGGTAACGACGGCCTTCGTTGATCCCGATCGTGATCACGAGACGATCCGGTCGCGGATAGTCGAACACCACCTGGTCCGGCGCGATTTCAACGTCGAGGTAACCTTGCTCGCGGTAGTAATCGCGCAGCTTTTCCAAGTCGTCTTCGAATTCTTCGTCCTTCAAGCGACCCGTGCCGAGCAGCCAGGAAAACATCCAGTGCTTCTTCGTTTCCATCTCCTTCCGGAGCCGGCGCGACTTCACGTGATCATTTCCCGTGAAACGAATCTCTTCGATCTTCACGCGCTCGCCTTCGCGAATCTTGAAGATCACCGTGCCGAAGCTCGTGGCGCGATCGCGCTCGATGCTGTAGGACACCGCGACCTGGTTGTAACCCGTCTTCTGGTAATACTCGCGGATCTTCTCGGCGTCTTCCTTTACCTGCCGTTCGTCCAGCGCCGCATTCGGCTTCGTCTTCACTTCCTTCTCGAGCCGACGCGAACGCACCCGCTCGTTACCCTCGAAACGGATCGCGAGCACACGATACTTGGGCGTGACTTCTACCACGAGGTTGAATCTCCGATTGCCCACGTCCTCGCGCTTGATCTCGATGAATTCGAAGAGGCCGGTGCGGTAAAGCGTGCGGATATCGCGGTCGAGCATCGTGTCGTCGAGCGGCCCGCCCTCCTTCACTTGCATGTTCGCCCGCACGACCTGCTCGCTCACCACGGAAGTGCCGATGAACTTCACCGTGATCGTGCCCACGCGGAAGCCAGGATCATCGCGGCCTCCAGCCTGCGCCCATGCCGGTAGCCCGCTTACGGCCAGCAACAAGCAAAATGCGAACAAGAATCCTGTGACCCGGAACAGCGGGTTACTGTGTGAAGTTTTCAAAGCGCGTGATGTCTCGGAGGAACGTAAGCTTCAAATCTCCTACCGGCCCGTTTCGTTGCTTTGCAACGATTAACTCCGCCGAGTCGGCAGCCACCTGAAATTTTTCATCGGCGTCTTTGGGGCGGGCGAGCATGAGGACCACGTCGGCATCCTGCTCGATCGAGCCGGATTCGCGCAGATCGGAGAGTTTTGGAGTGCGGTTGTCCTTTTCGGAAGAGCGGTTGAGCTGGGATAATACAAGCACCGGAACGTCGAGTTCCTTCGCAAGCGCCTTCAATCCGCGCGAAGCCTCCGCCACCTGTTGCTCACGCGGCACCCGGGGATCGGTCGGACTCAACAACTGCAAGTAGTCGACCATCACGAACCCCAGCGGATGCCGGGCATGAATTCGCCGCGCCTTCGCCCGAAGCTGCATGATCGAGATCGCGCTCGAATCATCGATGAAGATCGGCGCTTTCGAAAACTCGTCCGCAGCCGCGAGCAACCGGTTCTGCTCGTCGCCATTCTTCGACAACAGGCCGTCGCGCAGCAGCTTCATGTTCACCCGCGCCCGCGAGCAAAGCATGCGGAGCGCAAGCTGCGAGGCGCCCATTTCCAACGAGAAAATCAACACCCCCGCCGGCGTGCCGCGCTTCGGCAGCGCCGCCGCTTCGGCGAAGTTCAACGCCAGCGACGTCTTTCCCATCGAGGGACGCGCCGCGAGGATGATCATTTCCGTCTTCTGAAAACCCCACAGCATCTGATCGAGGTCCTTGAAGCCCGACGGGATGCCCGTGAGCTCGCCCTTCTTCATCATCATCTTGTTGATGACGTTCATGGCCTCGTGCGTCGGCTCGCGCATCTGCTTCGCGCTTTCGCTGACGCGATTCTGCGTGACGGTGAAGAGCTTCGTCTCGACCTGGTCGACGAACTCGTCGATCCCGCCGGAGAAATTATAACAATCCTCCACCGCCGCCGTGCCCGCCCGGATGATGTCGCGCAACAATGCCAGCTCGCGCACTTTCTCGATGAAATACCCCGCCTGCGCCGTCGTCGGAATCCGGCTGCTCACCTGCGCGAGAAACGCATAACCGCCGATTTCATCCAACCGCTTCGCCGTCTTTAACTCTTCCGCCACCACGGAAACGTCGATCGGAGCCTGTCGATTGTAGAGATCGAGCAGCTTCTCGTAGATCACGCCGTGAGCGCTCACATAAAACGACTCAGGCCGAATCCGCGCTTCCAGACAGCGCGATACGACATCGGCGCCATCGAGCAAACAACACGAGAGCAGATATTCTTCCGCCTCGATGCTGTGCGGCATCGCGCGGCCAATCGCCGCCGCCGGCGCGCCTCCATTCAGTTTACGAAAAGGGATCGTAGCTTCTTCAGACATCGTAAGCGCGCGAGTGAGCGCGGAACGCCTCGTTCCGGCAACGATGTCTTATGCGGAAGTTATCCACCACTTTGTCCTGTCGCAAAACACGAAGGCCGCGCTCGTCCCCGAGCACGGCCTTCATTTCAAAAGCCAAAAGCGACCGCTTATTTCTTCTTTTCGGTCTTCTTGTCCGCGTTCTCGACCGGAGCCGCCGGCTCGATCGGGTTCTCCGACACCACGTCGAAGTTCAATTCCACCGAGACATCGGCGTGCAGTTTGATCTTCACCGTGTGCTGGCCCAGCGTCTTCACCGGCGTGTGCAGGTGGATGCGCTTCTTGTCGATCTCGAGCCCGTCGGCCGCCAGCTTCTCGTGAATGTCGTTGGCCGTGATCGCGCCGAACATCCGGCCGCCTTCGCCGGTCTTCACCGCAAACGCCAGGCTCTTCTTCTCGAGCTTCTTGGCCAGCTCCTGCGCACCGCCGAGTTCCTTCGCTTCGCGCTCCGCGCGACGCTTCTTCAGCGACTCGACCTGCTTGCGATTCGCCGTCGTCATCGGCACCGCAATGCCGCGCGGCAGCAGATAGTTCCGAGCGTAACCGGCGCGGACTTTAACTTGATCGCCTTCGCCACCGAGGTTGTCGACGGGTTTGACGAGGAGGATTTCGCTTTGGGCCATGGGACGAGTTGGTTGAAATTCGGAGTCGATCCGCGGCGGCTACTACCGCTCGGTTTCGAGTGAAAGGGGGCAGAATTCGCCGGACTTTCCCTTCACTGTCAACACCGCGCTTTGCGCGATGTAGGGCGGGGTCTCCCGACCCCGCCGTCCCAAGGTTCGAATCCGGCCCCTCACCGCTGCTCCACCACCCACCGCCGATTCACCGCCTCCGGCCGAAACTCCTGCCGCGCTCCATCCGGCCAATGCACCACCACGCGGCGCACGCGCGCGTCGTCCCCCAGCCCAAAGGTCAATCCGCCCGCCGATTGCGCCATGTAAGTCACTTCCGGCATCACCGTCTGCACGTGCACGCGCCGTGGTGTATGCACCTCCACGCGCGCCCCATACGCCTCCCGCACGCCACGTTTCGCCACCAAATCGATTCCCAACCACTGCCCGCCTTTCTGATCGTTGCGCAACACCCGCGGTCCCGCGCCACTTTGCGCGATCAGCACGTCCAAATCTCCATCGCCGTCCAAATCCCCCGCCGCCACGCCTCGCCCCACCAACGGCGCCGTCCAACGCGCATCCACGCCCGCCGGCACGCCAACCCACTCGCCGCCGCGGTTCCACCGCAATTCCGGTGTCGCGCCAAACGGTCGCACGTCGCGAAACCGATTCGTGTCCGGCTCCGCCCGCCCATTCGCGCTGAAAACGTCCCTCCGCCCGTCCAAATCGTAATCGAGCAACGCCACCCCCAGCTTCCCGCTCAACTCCACCACGTCGCCCGGCTCACCACGCATCATCGCACTCAGCGCCTGCAACGCCCCCGATCTCCCGTCCGTATCCGCCGCCGCCAACGCCAGCGATCCCGCCAGCGCCAACTCCGCCGACCCACCTTCGCGCCGTCGTCCCGCTGCGCCCGACCACCGACGAAACGTTCCGCCGTCGTTCACGAAGAGCGCGCTTTCCGCCACATGATAAGTAAACAGCAGATCGATCCGCCCGTCGCCGTTCGCATCCACCGGCGCCACCGCGAGCGTTTTCGCTTTCGGAAAACCCGTCTCCGCATCCACGTCACGCAGCCCCGCCCCGCCGGGCTCCAACGCAAAACGCCCATCTCCAAGATTTCGATACACCGACGGGAACGCTCCCACGAATCCCACCGGCGCACCATACGACCGCCCGATATCTGCCACCGTAAACGCCGCGCTCAGCTCCACTTCAAGTGGCCAGCGCGCGTAGTGGCACACGACCAAATCCAGCCGTCCATCTTCATCGAAATCGATCCAGCACGCGCCCGTGCTCCACGTGTTGTCCACCTCCGCCAGACCCGCCCGCTCCGTCACGTCCTCGAATCGCCCGCGCCCGAGATTCCGAAACAGGTGATTCGATCCCACACAGGTCACGAACAAATCCGGCCGACCGTCCCCGTCAAAATCCCCCGCCGTCGCCGTCATCCCCTGCAACTCCACATTCAATCCCGCGCTCGCCGTCACTTCCGTGAACTTCCCCGTTCCGTCGTTGCGAAACAACCCGAGGCTCCCACGGCTCACCCGCTTCCCCAGCCCTTCCTCCCACGGCCACGTTCCTCCGCCCACAAACAACACGTCGAGATGCCCGTCGCCGTCGTAATCGAAACACACCACACCGCCGCCCAGCGTCGTCGGAGATTGGTCCGTCGCCACCGGACTCCACGCCCCTAAACCCGATTCTTCCGTGATATCCGTGAATCGCACCTCCGGCGGAACCGTTCCCGGCGCTACCGGCGGGAACCACCACGCGAACAACCCACCCGTCACGATCGCCGCCACCACCACCGGCAACAACACCGCCACCAAGGGCGACACCGGCAGCGCAGGTCGCTGCGCCGACTCTTCCGCCGGCATCCGCGTCGTCGGATCCGCGCTTCGCTCCTCCAACACATTGCCTGTTCCGCGTTCGCTCATTCAGGATGTCGTTGCGCAATTCCGCGCGACCAGATTGAACCAGCCGCCAACCGTCGCTGTAAACGTTTTCCCGATGCCGAGTCCCCGCCCCGCCGTTCGCCGCATCCTTGGAGCACTCGGCTTTTTCGTCCTCTGGTCCCTCATCGGTTTCGCCTTCGCTGGCCAATTCTATCTTTCGAGTAGCATGCTCGGGCGCTCCATCACCTGGGGCCAGGCCATCAGCTATTCGCTCGCCGATTGGTATGTCTGGGCGCTCCTCTCACTGCCAATCGCCCGTCTCGCGCGGCGCTTTCCGCCGGAAGCCAACGTCCCCTGGCGCACCGCTGGCATCCACCTCGCCGCCGCTTTCGGTTTCGCATTTCTCTACGTGATCCTTCGCGCCGCCGTGGGCGTCGCCCACGCCGCGTTCATCGGCGAAGAGACGACTTTCCTGGAAATCTTCCAACCGCTCTTCGTCAAAACCTTCCCGTTCAATCTCCTCATCTACGGGGTCATCGTCTCCGTTAGCCACGCGCTCGACTACTACCGCAAATACCACGAGCGCACGGTTCAAACCCTCGAGCTCGAGAAACACCTCACCGAGGCCCGCCTTCAGTCGCTCCTTCGTCAGCTCAAGCCCCACTTTCTCTTCAACGCCCTCAACGGGATCTCGTCCCTGATGTATACCGACGTCGACGCCGCCGACCGCATGCTCATCAAGCTCGCCGAGCTCCTGCGCATGACGATGTCGCAAACCGGCACGCCGCTCGCCCCGCTTCGCACCGAGATCGCTTTTCTGGAATGTTACCTCGGCATTGAACAAATTCGTTTTCGCGATCGCCTCGATGTCCGCATGGAAATCGACCCCGCGACCCTCGACGCCCAGGTCCCCAACCTCATCCTCCAGCCGCTCGTCGAGAACGCCATCCGCCACGGCATCGAACCTCACGTCCGCCGCGGTCTCATCACCGTCCGCTCGTCCCGCGAAAACCAAAACCTCGTCCTCTCCGTCATCGACAACGGCGCTGGCATGCCGCCCGGCGGCTTCACCCGCGAAGGCATCGGCACCGCCAACAGCCGCGCCCGCCTCCGCGAACTCTACGGCGACGCCCAGCGTTTCGAAATGTTCAACCAACCCGAAGGCGGCCTCCACGTCCGCCTCACCTTCCCCTTGGCCCACTAAACCAAGTCCTCATTCCTGTGTAGTCGTTTCCCTTCGTGGTTAAACCGATTCCCCGCCTAACCCCGTGACCAAACTCCGCCTCCTCATCGTCGACGACGAACCCCTCGCCCGCGAACGCCTCCGCGCCCTCCTGCGCAACGACAGCGCCATCGAAATCGTCGGCGAATGCAGCAATGGCGACGAAGCCCTCGCCGCCATCGAAAAAAATCCGCCCGACGTCGTCTTCCTCGACGTCCAAATGCCCGGCGCCAACGGCCTCCAAGTCGTCCAAAAACTCCCGCCCAAACAACGCCCCGCCATCGTCTTCGCCACCGCCCACGATCGCTTCGCCGTCGATGCCTTCGGCGTCGACGCTGTCGATTACCTCCTGAAACCGTTCGATCGCGACCGCCTCAAAACCGCCCTCACTCGCGCCGCCGAACACGTCCGCCAACGTCGCGCCGGCGACCTCAGCGCCCGTCTCGAATCTCTTCTCTCCGACTCCGCGCCCGCCAAAAAACCCACGCGCCTCGCCTTCAAATCCGAAGGCCGCGTCGTGTTTCTCAAGCCCGACGAAATCGTCTGGGTCGAAGCCGCCGACAACTACGTCCTTCTTCATCTCGCCGACGCCTCGCGCCTCATCGTTCGCGAAACGCTCACCGCCATCGAAGAACGCCTCGGCTCCTCCGACTTCGCCCGCGTCAATCGCTCCGCCATCGTGCGGCTCGATTGCGTCCGCGAACTCCAGCCCACTTTTCACGGTGATTACACCGTAATCCTCCGCGACGGCGCCACCCGCCTCCCGCTCAGCCGCACCCAGCGCGGCCAGTTCGCCAAATTCATCGCCGACTAATCGGGCCCCTCCGATGGAGGCGCGGTGCCCCCACCGCGCAATTTCGTCGCGCATTCCCGTGCTTCGCGCCCGCGCCTGCTCCGCGCCGCACCTTTCGCCCTCGTCTTCCGGCGCATCACCATCGGCCCACCGCCGACCACCCCAGAACTGTTTCCAAGCTCTCTCGGCGTTTCACCGTGGCGGCACATTTCCTGCCCCCCGGAAACGTTCCATGACCAAGCTGCGGATCCTTATCGTCGACGACGAGCCGCTCGCGCGTGACCGCATGCGCGCGCTGCTGTCCACCGACCCCAATCTTGAAATCGTCGGCGAAGCCTCCAACGGCATCGACGCGCTCGCCTCCATCCAAACCTTTCAGCCCGATCTCGTCTTTCTCGACATGCAGATGCCCGGTTGCGACGGCCTCGAAGTCATCCGCCGCCTGCCCGATCCCCGGCCCGCCATCGTCTTCGTCACCGCCCACGAACGCTTCGCCGTCGAAGCCTTCGCCGCCGAAGCAACCGACTACTTGTTGAAACCCTTCGACCGCGCTCGCCTGCAACTCGCGCTGAAACGCGTCCGTGATTCGATCGCCGCCCAACGCGAACGCGATCTCGGCTCCCGTCTCGAAACCCTGCTCGCCTCGCGCGCGCCCGAACCCGAACGCATCGCCGTTCGCGCCGATGGCCGCGTCGTCTTTCTCAAACACAGCGACATCGTCTGGGTCGAAGCCGCCAACAACTACTGCGTGATCCACCTCGCCGATCAAAAGCGCTTCATGCTCCGCGAAACGCTTTCGTCCCTCGAGGCCCGTTTCTCCGCCTCCGGTTTCGCCCGCATCAACCGTTCCGCGCTCGTTCACCTCAACCGCGTCCGAGAACTTCAGTCCGCCGCCTACGGCGACTACGTCGTCGTGCTCGACACCGGCCAGCGCCTCCCGCTCTCCCGCAACTTCCGCGGCCGCCTCGAGCGCTTCCTCCCCGAGCCTCTCTAAATCGCCGCGCATCCGTCCGCCCACTACATTCCCTTCCGCCGCTGAGCATCTAACCTCCGTTTTTCAGCATCTCAGCCCTCTGCCGTTCCGTTCGCCGCTGGCCCCACTACGCCAGCATCATGCCCTCCCCCGCTCTCCGGGCACTTTCCCTTTCCTGTGCCCACGCGTCGCCCATTAAGCGCACGCTCTTCCTCTCTTTCGCGCTCTGCACCGTCAGCGCTTCGTTCGCCGCGCTTCCGGTCAACCCGGAATTCTGCTCGCCCACTGCGATCCCCGGCACTCCGATGCCAAATCAGCCGGAAAGCACGCGTCGCATGGCCGCGCTGCTCCAAAAACTCGCCTCCGACGGCGCTCCTTACGAAAACCCCTACCGCGCGTCCGAAACCGCCGATCTCCTTCGCGCCGCACTCGCCAAAACCAGCGACCCGGCCGAACGCCAGAAATTCCGTCTCCCTTACGGCAACGCGCTTCTTCGCGCCGGCGCGTCCCGCGAAGCCCTCGTTCAATACCAGCACTACGAAGCCGGACTCCGCGAACGCACGCCCGATCTTCCGGCCCACCTCTTCGCCCGCGTCCAAACCCTCAAGGCCATCTCCCATCTTCGCATCGGCGAACAGGAAAACTGCCTCCTCAATCACAACGGCGACTCCTGCCTTTTTCCCATTCGCCACGGCGGCATCCACCAGCTCCCGGAGGGCTCTCGCGCCGCCATCGCCGAGCTGACCCCGCTGCTCGAAAAATTCCCCGGCGATCTCCGCGCCCGCTGGCTCCTCAACATCGCCTACATGACACTCGGCGAGTATCCCAGCAAAGTTCCCGCCCGCTGGGTCATTCCTCCGCAAGCGTTCGAATCGGATTACGACATCAAACGTTTTCCCGACGTCGCGCCCGCCCTCGGCCTCGACGCCGACGAACTCGCCGGCGGGGTCATTCTCGACGACTTCAACCACGACGGTTTTCTCGACGTCCTCGCCTCCACGTGGCGTTCCACCGGCCAGCTCCGTTCCTGGGTCAACAACGGCGACGCCACCTTCACCGAACGCACCGCCGAATCCGGTCTGCTCGGCCTCACCGGCGGACTGAACATGATCCACGCCGATTACAACAACGACGGTTTCATCGACGTCCTCGTTCTCCGCGGCGCCTGGCTCGGCGACATGGGCCGCCATCCGAATTCCCTTCTCCGCAACAACGGCGACGGCACCTTCACCGATGTCACCGAGGAAGCCGGCCTCCTCAGCTTCAATCCCACCCAGACCGCCGCCTGGTTCGATTACAACGGCGACGGACTTCTCGATGTCTTCATCGGCAACGAAACCACTCCCGGCGAAAGCCAGCCCTACCCGTGCGAGCTGTATCGAAATAATGGCGACGGCACGTTCACCGAATGCGCCTCCGCCAGCGGCGTCGCCTTCGTCGGGTTCGTGAAGGCCGTTATCGCCGGAGATTTCAACAACGACGGACGCCCCGATCTCTACCTCTCCCGCAAATCCGGCCCCAACCTCCTCCTTCGTAACGACGGCCCCGCCGTCGACGTCGGCTCCGCCCGCGCGCCGTGGCGTTTCACCGACGTCGCACTCGCGGCCGGCGTCACGCAGCCGTTCGAAAGCTTCTCCTGCTGGTTCTGGGACTACGACAACGACGGCTGGCTTGATCTCATGGTCAATGGCTACGGCATCCAGGATGCCGGCGACATCGCCGCCGATTACCTTGGCATCCCTCACGCCGGTCACCGCTCGCGGCTTTTCCGCAACCAGGGCGACGGCACGTTCGCCGACGTCACCAAACAGGTCGGTCTCTACAAAGTCCTCCACACGATGGGCTGCAATTTCGGCGACCTCGATAACGACGGCTGGCTCGATTTCTACGTCGGCACCGGCGATCCCGATTACACCACGCTTCTTCCCAATCGCATGTTCCGCAACGATGGCGCCCATCGTTTCCAGGACGTCACCACCTCCGGCGGCTTCGGCCAGCTCCAAAAAGGCCACGCCATCGCGTTCGGCGATATCGACAACGATGGCGATCAGGACGTCTACGCCGACATGGGCGGCGCCGTCTCCGGCGACTCCTACCGCAACCAACTCTTCGCCAATCCCGGTCACGGCAACCGCTGGCTCAAACTCCAACTCGAAGGCGTGAAATCCAACCGCGACGCCCGCGGCGCCCGCGTAAAAATTGTGCTCCAAACCCCTTCCGGCGAACGCACGCTCCACCGCGAGATTTCCAGCGGCGGCAGTTTCGGAGCTTCGCCGCTCCGCCAAGAAATCGGCCTCGGCGACGCCACCGCCATCCTCTACGCCGAAATTTTCTGGCCTGTCAGCCGCCAGACCCAGCGCATCGAAGGCCTCCAACCAAATAACGCCTACCACATTCGCGAAGATGCCCCCGCCGCCGTCGCCGTGAACCTTCGCAGTTTCGCCCTGCCCCTCTCACCCGGCGCCACCCAGCCTCATCAGCACGCCCACGCCAGCCCCGCCACGCACGATCATCTCGCCGCCCGATGAACCTGCGCCTTCTCCGCCCCGCGTCGCTTCTGCTGCTGGGCACACCCGCCTCACTCGCCACCGCACAGCCTTTCTCCCAACCCTCACCTGAAGCCGCCGCCTACGCCACGTTCGGAATCGTCATCGCCCAAAATGTTCGCCTCGACGAACTCCGCCTCAGCGAGGCCCAATTCGAAGCCTTCCTCGACGGACTCCGACGTTATCGCCTCAAGCATCCACCCCCAGCGCTCAACAGCGAAGCGGAAACGATCCTCGAAGACATCCGCCAACGCGTAAACCGCCTCCAACAAACCCCGGAAGCCGCGACCTCGCCCTCGCCGGACCCTCTCCGCGCTTACCTTTCTTCCGCCCGCGAGAGGCTAAACCTGCAGGAAAACGAAAGCGGTCTCCTTCATCGTATTCTCACCGGCAGCGTAGGCCCGCGTCCGCGCGCCATCGACACCGTCGTCATCGACATCGCCGCGAAGGCCCCCGACATGTCGACCGATCTTCCGCAGCTCTCGCGAAACGACGCCCGCATCAAAGTCTCCGATCTCCTCCCCGGCATCGCCGAAGGCGTTCAAATGCTCACGCTCGGCGGTTCTCAACTCCTCGTCCTGCCGCCACATCTTTCCTTCGGCCAGAATCCCTGGCCTGAAGGTCTCCAGCCGGGGATGCCGCTCGTATTCCAGATCACCTTGAAGGAGATCGTTTCCGCCACCGACCCCGTGCAGCAACGCTAGTTGCTTCCCGGAAAACCGCGCCGCTCCCTCCTGAGCGGCCCTCTCGCTGGCGACGCATTCATGCGTCACGTGCCCTGCGCCGACGTCATCGGCCTGAGTCCAAATCCGCGTGAAACCGAACGATCCCTTGCCGGCCGTTTCCGAAGATCGAAGCGGGGCGACACTCCGCGCGGCCGAATGCGGCCTGACGACAGAATCGATCAATAGCAATGCACGGTGGATTCATCGGACGAGTTGATGCTGGACACAAACAAGGCGCATAGACCTTTGAAGCTGGATCGCCAGAGTCTAGCCAAATTGGCAAACTCCTTGCCGCGCCACCGTCCGTCGTAACAAGAATCGCACTACGTGACCACATCCTTCACCCACTCCCTCGGCTGTATCTCGCCATGAGCCGGCTTCCCGAAACGACCATTTTTCAGGTGGTTGTGAACGCGCGCGGACAGCAGTCGATCTGGCGGGACGATCGTTCCACCAAGCTTCCCGTCGGCTGGTCCTTCACCTCGTTCAAAGGAAGTAAAGATGCGTGCCTGCAGCACATCGCCGCCAACACGCCTGCAACAGAACCGGCGCCTGCTACCCCCACCCCGCCACCTGCCACTGCTACGAGGCCTGCAGTTCCAACCACCGAACCCAGGCGCGTCACCGCGCTGCCTTTCCCTCAGCCTTCGGCGACCATGAGGTTGTTCGTGTTTCCCCACGCCGGCTCCGGCGCCTCCTACTATCATTTTCTCTGCCGTGCCCTTCGCGCCGATCCCATCGAGGCTCACATCATTCAATATCCTGGTCGGGAAATGCGGATGCGGGAGCGCCCGCTCGATCGCATGGAGGCCATGGTCGATTTGCTCGCCCACGAACTCCCGCCCCTCCTGGAGGAAAAGCCGTATGCGTTCTTCGGCCACAGCATGGGAAGTCTCACGGCCTTCGAACTGACGCGGCGGCTGGTCCAGCTCGGACTGCGTCTTCCCCGGCATCTGTTTCTCTCCGGACGACAAGCCGCGCATCTCCCCGGCCACGTTTTGCACGTCGATCGACTCAACGACACCGAATTTCTCGACGCCGTCGGCCGGCGCTACAACGCCCTTCCGCCCGAACTCCTCGCGCATCGCGAAATCCTCGAACTCATCCTGCCCAGCTTGCGCGCGGATTTCACGCTCATGGAGCGCTATATCTATCGGGCTGCGCCGATCCTGGACATCGACGCCACCCTCCTGAACGGCCGGGACGACCCGTGGGTGAACCCGCCCAGCCTCGCCGCATGGCAGCAGCATTTCGCTCGGCCAATTCGGCAGCACCTGTTCCCCGGCGGACATTTCTATCTACCCGAAGTCGCCCAGGAACTCCGCTCCCTGGCTCTCGCGACACTCATGCGTTGACGCACTCCCGGCGTCGTCGCGGCGGCATTCGCCGCGAGTCTGCGACTTGGGCGGGCTCGTCGCATTATATCGCTTTGCGATCCACCCCCGATTCCTAGCAACTCACCCCAAAGGGCTTTGCCTCTCCCGCCCGTCGCGTCTTCCTGATGCTCCCCTGCGTTCAGCCCTGCTGCAACGCCACTTTCCCGCTTATGCCCTCCCTCCGTCTCGTCCTCCCCCTGCTGGCTGCCTTGATCACCAGCGCGTTCATCCCGAGTGCGTCCGCCAACTCCGTTCTCTACTGGAACGATCAGGTCATCAACGCCACCCGGCTTTCCCGCATTCCGCCCCCGCCGTCCTCCCTCTTCCTCGCGACGTATCACGTCGCCATCTTCGACGCCGCCAACGGCATCACTCGCACGCACAAAGGTTGGCTCGTCAACGATCCCGCACCCGCCGGCGCCAATATCGACGCCGCCATCGCCAGCGCCGCCTTCACCATCCTCAGCACGTATTGGTCTCAGTCGAGCAATCCGCGCAACCTCAAGATAGCCTACGACCAGGCTCTCGCCGAAATCCCCGACGGCCAGTCCAAGACCGACGGCATCGCGTGGGGGAAGCACGTCGCTCAACGGATTCTCGAGGAGCGCTCCAAATCCGGCTACAACAAGCCTATCCCCGGCGTTTACTCCAGCAACGAGCCCGGCAAGTGGCGCGAAACACCCGCCGGCTTCCGCCCTCCCGTCCTCCCGCACTGGGGCAAGGTCACGCCGTTCATGATGACCTCTCCCTCGCAATTCCGCGCCCCGCCGCCCCCGACCCTCGACTCCAAAGAATACGCCGAAGAACTCGCCTACGTCGCCAAAGTCGGCGCGCGCGACGGCGCCGAACGCACCGAATATGAGACCATGAGCACGCCGTTCTGGTCCGACGACCTCGGCACCGCCACCCCTCCCGGTCACTGGAATGTCATCACCCAGGACTTCGTTCGTCGCTTCAATCTCTCGGTCCCCGACACCGCCCGTCTCTACGCCTTGCTCAACATGGCCGAAGCCGACGCCTGTATCTCCTGCTGGGATACCAAATTCTTCTACAACACGTGGCGGCCCGAGACCGCCATTCGTGAACTCGATGAAAAATTGAACCCGGCGGCAAAGCCCATCGCCGACTTCATCCCCAACATGGTCTCTCCCGCTTTCCCTTCCTACACCTCCGGCCACAGCACGTTCTCCGCCGCCGCCACGCGCATCCTCGAACGCTTCTTCGGCCGCGACGACATCGAGTTCACCGCCACCTCCGATGGCCTCCCCGGCGCGGTGCGCACTTACAAGAGCCTTTCTCAAGCCCGTGACGAGGTCGGCATGAGCCGCGTCTGGGGCGGCATTCACACGATGTCCGACAACATCGCCGGCCAAAACGCCGGCCTCAAGATCGCCGACTGGGTTTTCGATAACGCTCTCCAACCCGTCGCCTCGTCCGTCGCCAACAACTAACGAACCTTCTCGTCCCCCCGCTCCGCGGCGCACCGGCTCGTGCTCATGCTCGCAATCGTGCTCGTGCTCGCGCCGGCCTTCCTTCCCTGCGCTGCCTGCCCCGACTCGTCGGGGTGATCGCAGGGTTTTCCATCTCCTTCCTCCGCCCCCCCATGCTGAAATCTCTTCTTTCCCGTTCCGCGCTTCTTCTCGGCACCACCTTCTCCGCCGCCCTTCTCTCCGCCAATCCCGCCTTCACCACCGCCCCGCTCCGCGCGCGTTCGACCCCGCCTGCGGACGCGAAGCTCTTCACCATCATCCCAGCCGCCGAGGCCAACCTCACCGTCCCCAACGTCTTCAACGATCCCCGCATGTGGGGCGAACGTTTCCGCGAGCTCACCCTGGGCGCGGTCGAAACCGGCATCGTCGTCGCCGATTTCGATAACGACACCATGCCCGACATCTTCGCCGTCTCCAAGAACGGCCCGTGCGCCCTCTACCGCCAGGTCGCACCTTTCAAATTCCTCGACGTCGCCCCCAACGCCGGCGTCACCTGCGACGAACCCGGCTCTTCCAAAACCGGCGCCACCGCGATCGACATCAACCAGGACGGCTGGATGGACCTCTACGTCTGCCGCTACGACGCCCCGAACCTTCTTTTCATCAACGACACCGAGGGCGGCTTCGTCGAAAGCGCCGCCGCCTACGGCCTCGATATCAAGGACGCCTCCGTCCACGCCGTCTTCGCCGACTACGATCGCGATGGCGACCTCGACGTCTATCTCGTCACCAACATCCTCGATTTCTCCAAAGCCCCGCAGGGCCGCCGCGACTTCCTCTTCCGCAACGACGGCGGCAAATTCACCGACGTCACCTCCGAGTCCGGCGTCTGGGGCCTCACCCAGGGCCACACCGCCATCTGGTTCGACGCCAACCACGACGGTTGGCCCGATCTCTACGTCGCCAACGATTTCGAAACCCCCGACCGCTTCTACCTCAACAACGGCGACGGCACCTTCACCGATGTCGTCGACGAACGTCTCCCGCACGTCACCTACTTCTCGATGGGCGCCGACTCCGGCGACATCAACAACGACGGTCTCGTCGACTTCTTCGTCGCCGACATGCGCGATCGCTCCCACGCCGAATTCATGACCGGCATGGAGGAAATCGGCCGCGGTCTCTGGGAAATGGAACGCGTCAGCGATCTCGTCCCGCAATACATGTGGAACGCCCTCTATCTCAACACCGGCACCGACCGCTTCGAGGAAATCGCCCACCTCACCGGCATGCAGGCCACCGGCTGGACCTGGGCCACCCGCCTTGCCGACCTCGACAACGACGGCCTCCTCGACACGTTCACCACGGCCGGCATGATCCGCAACTTCATCGACGCCGATCTCGTCGATAAACAAAACGTCGCGCCCACGCTCACCGCCCGCGCCAACGTCTGGAAAAACTCCGGCCCGCGCAACGAGTCCCTCCTCGCCTACCGCAACCTCGGCGACCTCCAGTTCGCCGACGTATCCAGCGAATGGGGACTCGATCAGAAGGGCGTCAGCTTCGGCTCCGCTCTCGCCGATCTCGATGGCGACGGCGACCTCGACATCGTCTTCGGCAACTACGACGCCCCGCCGACCGTCATCCGCAACAACTCCACCACCGGCCATCGCGCCATCGTCAAACTCGCCGGCCGCGCGCCCAACCTCGATGCCATCGGCGCCGAGGTTCATCTCGAAACCGACCGCGGCACCCAGATCCGCCAGCTCTTCACCGAACGCGGCATCACCGCCTCCGAACCCGCCTTGCTCCACTTCGGTCTCGGAGAAACGGATACGATCAAGAAGCTCACGATCCGCTGGCCGCGCGGCCAGGTCCAGGTTCTCGAAAACCTCCCCGCCAACCAGCTCCTCACCATCAAAGAACCCGAGCTCGGCGACACCAAACCCGCTCCCGCGATCGCTCACGCGAAACCCGCCAACGCCCTCTTCACCGAGTCCGCCTCCGCTCGCGGCCTCAAGCACGTCGCCAACCTTCGTCCGTTCGACGAGTTCACCCGCCAGCGTCTCCTCCCCCGCCGTCTCAATGGCCTCGGCCCCGTCCTCGCCACCGCCGACGTCAACCGCGATGGCCACGCCGATCTCTTCGTCAGCGGCACCTGCGGCCAGGCCGGCACGCTCTTCCTCGGCAGCGCCAACGGCACGTTCACGCCCGCCGCCGACCAGCCTTGGGCTTCCGCCCTCGAATCCGACGATGTCGGCGCGCTTTTCTTCGACGCCAATGGCGATGGCGCTCCCGATCTCCTCCTGGTGGCGGGCGGCGTCCAACACCCGCAAGGCGACGCTCACCTCAACGACCGCCTGTATCTAAATAACGGACACGGCAAATTCACGCTCGCCTCCGCCGACATCCTTCCCGCCGACGGCGAATCCACCGCCTCGATCGCCGCCGCTGATTTCGATGGCGACGGCCGCGTCGACCTGTTCATCGGCGGTCGCGTCATTCCCGGCCAATATCCGAAAACCCCGCGCAGCTTCCTCTACCGCAATGTCGACGGTCGTTTCGTCGATGTCACCGATACCGTCGCTCCCGGTCTCCGCACCCTCGGCATGGTCACCGCCGCTTCGTTCGCCGACCTCGATAACGACAAACGCCCGGACCTCGTCGTCGCCACCGAATGGGGCCCCGTCTCCGTCTTCCGCAACACCGGCGCCGCCTTCGAAAACGTCACCGAGAAGCTCGGCCTCTCCGGCATCACCGGCTGGTGGAGCGCGCTCAACATCGTCGATGTCGACGGCGATGGACGCCTCGATCTCGTCGCCGGCAACGTCGGCCTCAACACCAAATACCGCGCCTCCGCCGAACACCCCACCGTCCTCTTCGCCGGCGTGTTCGACGACTCCGGCAAGGAACAGCTCGTCGAAGCCCAGTATCACGATGGCGCGTTGTATCCAGTTCGTGGACGCAGCAAACTCGCCTACAGCTTCCCCTGGATCCGCCAAAAGTTCCGCACGTTCAAAGCCTACTCCCAAGCCACCGTCGAAGACATCTTCGGCGCCGAACGCCTCGCCAACGTCCAGAAACTCGCCGCCACCGAACTCGCCAGCGGCATCTTCCGCCAGCAATCCGACGGCACCTTTAAGTTTCAAGCGCTTCCGCGTCGCGCCCAGTTCGCGCCGATCAACGCCATCGTCGCGGCCGATCTCACCGGCGACGGTGTCCTCGATCTCTATTGCGTCGGCAACAACTTCGGCCCCGAGCCCACCACCGGCCGCTTCGACGGCTCCCTCGGCGTTCTGCTAAAAGGCACCGGTCGCGGCGATTTCACCGCGCTCTCCCCCGCCGAGTCCGGCCTTGCCGTCTCCGGCGACGCCCGCTCCGCCGTCGTGGTCGGCAACGCCCTCGCCGTCTCCCGCTGCGAAGGCCCCGTCCTCCTCTTCACCAGGTAGGGCGGGTTGTCCCCAACCCGCCGTCCCGCCTCCCTTCCCTTCGGCTCCCGAACCCCCATCCCGCCTCACACCCGAAGTCCCCTCTAGAGAGGGGTGGCCGAAGGCCGGGGTGTGTTCTGGGTTTGCCCCGATTTCGCGGACACGGGGTTGAGCAGATTTGATGTGGTTAGTTGCTGACAGATTCGAAGTCGAGTGGCGTCCGGTAACCGAGCGCCGAGTGGAGGCGACGGGTGTTATAGAAG
>JAEWBF010000096.1 GCA_023391285.1 Verrucomicrobiota bacterium | reverse complement strand
GTTGTTGGGGTTGAAGGGGCGGTGAGGGGTTGGTGGGTGTGGAAGGGGCGGGGGCGGAAGGGGGAGAAAGAGAAAGATGGGTTAGCGGGAGAGGGACCAGGGGATGACGGGAGAGCGGGGATGTGGGAGGATGAGTTGCAGACCGGTGGTGAAACCGGAGGGGAGCAGGATGGGAAACGTGAGAACGGGGAGGCCGCCGAGGGAAGCGGGCGCGGTGAGCGTGAGGAGGCGCTGGCGGTTTTCGAACGTGCAGTCGGGTTTGGTGAGCGCGGGGAAAGGCGTGGCGGGGAGGATGAGGAAATCGAAGGCGGTGAAGTAGGACTGCCAGAGTTCGCTCGTGGCGGTGCGGCGATCGTAGGCGGATTGGATTTGGTCGGCGGGGAGCGTGGAAGCGCGGACGAGGCGTTGTTGGACGAAAGGATCGTAGCGGTCGCGGAAGCGATCGAACCAGGTGTGGTGGGTTTGCCAGGCTTCGTGCGCGACGATGGTGTTGTAGGCGTCGAGGGTGGGCGCGAAGCCGGCGAGGAGAATATCGCGGGTCGTGGCGTCGGCGGGCGGAGCGAAGTCGGAGGCGGCGGCCTGGAAGGCGAGCGCGACTTCGGGATCGAGGCCGGGAAGTTCGAGGAAGCAACCGCGAGGTGTTTGGGCGGGAGCGGGCGAAAGGCCGATTAGGGCGGCGATGGTTTCGCGGAGGTCGCGGGTGTCGGCGGTGAACCAACCGGCGGTGTCGCAGCTGTGCGAGAGCGAGACGGCGTCGGCGATGAACGGATCGCCGGGCGTGAGGCGAAAACCGAAAAGGCCGCAGAACGCCGAAGGGACGCGAACGGAGCCGCCGGTATCGGTGCCGATGGCGAGCGGGACGATGCCGGCGGCGACGGCGGCGGCGGAACCGCTGCTCGAGCCGCCGGTAGTGCGGCCGGGGAGGCGCGGGTGTTCGCAATCGCCGTAGTGTGGATTTTCGCCGGTGATGCCGTAGGCGAATTCGTGGAGGTGAGTTTTGCCGGCGAAGACGGCGCCGCCGGTCTGAAGGGCGTCGACGAGGTGGCTGTTGCGCGGAGGCGTGGGGCGGACCTCGGGGAGGAAGGTGGAGCCGGCAAAGGTGGGAAGGTTGGCGACGTCGAAGAGATCCTTGAGAAAGTAAGGGACGCGAGAGAGCGGGGCGGAGGAGTTGGAGCGTGCGAAAGCGTCGGCGAGGTCCTGCTCGGGAACGAGATGGGCGATGACGGCACGTTGTTGCGTGGGCGGGAGCGTGCGAAAGCGGCGGTGGATTTCGCGGGCGGCTTCGGCGGGTTCGAGGGATTGCCAATCGCGGAAAGTCATGGAGTCCGAGTGGGAGGGGAGAGGAAAGTGAGTTGAACCACGAAGCACACGAAGGAATGCGGTGCGGAAAAGGCTGAAATGCGGGGGACGGGCGAGAGGTGTGGAGGCGTGAATGAAGAGATGGAAAGTGTCATACATAATATGACACTTTGCGGAGGAGGGGTGGGTGAAAATGTGCGTTGATTTGGGGGTGGGGTTCGCGAGCGTGAGGGGATGAGCGCAGAAAAGAAATTGGTTGAACTGGGATGGGTGTTGCCGAAGCCGCCGGCGGCGGCGGGCAGTTATGTGGCGACGGTGAGGACGGGGAACCTGCTGTATTGCGCGGGCACGATCTCGATGTTGGACGGAAAAATGACGCACGTGGGTCAGGTGGGGAAGGAGCAGACGATCGAGACGGCGAAGAAGTCGGCGGAGATTTGTGCGTTGAATACGCTCGCTAATATCAAGGCAGCGCTGGGGTCACTGGATAACGTCGCGCGGGTGGTGATGGTGAATGGATTCGTGAACGCGGTGGATGGGTTTGCGGACAGCCCGGCGGTGATCAATGGGGCGAGCGATTTGTTTGTGGCGGTGTTTGGCGAAGCGGGGAAACACGCGCGCGCGGCGGTGGCGGTGAATGGGTTGCCGCGCGGATCGACGGTGGAAGTGCAGGTGGTGGTCGAAGTAAAAGCGTGAGCGGGAGACGCGGAATGAAGACGCTGATCTGGCTGGCGCTCGCGACGATGGCTACGGCGATGACGATGAAAGCGGCGGACACGGCGAGGCCGGAGCAGATGCAGCTCTTCTTGTTGATCGGCCAGTCGAACATGGCGGGGCGCGGTGCGGTGGAGCCGCAGGATCAGGTGGTGCATCCGCGCGTGTTCATGATGAACAAGCGGTATGAGTGGGTGCCGGCGGTCGACCCGATGCATTACGACAAGCCGGAGCGGATTGGCGTCGGGCTGGGGTCGACGTTTGCGCGCGTGGTGGCGGAGGAGCGGCCGGACGTAGTGGTCGGTTTGATACCGGCGGCGTTTGGCGGGTCGTCCTTAGAAGAGTGGAGACCGGGGCATTATCTTTACAACAACGCGCTGGACCGCGCGCGAGAGGCGATGACGCGAGGGAAGCTCGCCGGGATTTTATGGCATCAAGGCGAGAGCGATGCGGCGCCGGAGAACGCGGCGACGTATGCGGAGCGGTTCGCGGCGATGATTGCGCAGTTGAGGAAGGAGTTGGGCGCTGAGGAAGTGCCAGTGGTGGTAGGAGAGATCGGGCACTTCGTGGAAGGCGCGGGACCGATCAATGCGGCACTCGCGAGTGTGGTGAATGTGGTGCCGCGGAGTGCGCTGGTGACGGCGGAGGGGCTGGGGCACCAAGGGGATTCGCTGCACTTTGACTCGGCGGCGTTTCGGGAATTGGGGCGGCGGTATGCGAGGGCGTGGGTGGGGGTGGTGGGGGAGTGAGGGGGGAGGGAGTTGGACTTCGTGAGGGCGATAGCAGACGGTTGCGTGGATTCTTCGCTTCGCTCAGAATGACAAGCTACTCCCCCGTCTGGGATGACAGAATGTTCGCTTTGCTCCGACTGGCGTTTTGGGTAGGCAGGAGATGTGCCGGAGGCGCATCGAAGTTATTGGGTGTATATACTCGCCAATCGGAAGGGTGGCACGATCTACACGGGGGTGACGAATTCGCTGCGGACACGAGTTTGGCAGCATAAGAGCAAACAGGCGGATAGCTTCACGCGGCGGTATGGGATCGGCCGCCTCGTATGGTTCGAGGAGTTTCGCGGCGTCGGTAACGCGATCGCGCGGGAAACGGAGATCAAGGGCTGGCTGCGCGAGCGGAAGATCGCGCTGATCGAGCGCGAGAACGCTGCGTGGGACGACTTGAGCGCCGGGTGGTATGAGGGCGCGTGACTTGGTTCTTCCGGTCGCCGGGATATCATTCTGAGCGGAGCGAAGAATTCACGCGTTGGCCTGCCGAACGCGTTCGCAGCCGTGGATTCTTCGCTTCGCTCAGAATGACAAAGGACGGGGATGGGAATGACAAAGGGAGAGACGAAAGGACAAAGAGGGAGACGAATGTCTCCGGGGCCTGGGGCACGCTTTCGAAGGACGGGGGTCAGGCGAGGTTTTTGCGGAGGACTTTGGCGTTGCGGCCGCTTTCTTCGTAAGCCTTGAGGCGGGCTTCGGGGAGGGCGGATTTGTCGGCCTCTTCGAAGCCGAGGACGTTTTGGAAGAAGCCGAAGCTTTGGGTCGAAAGAGCGATGATGGTTTTGGCGCCGCGTTCCTTCGCGACGAGCATGGCGTATTCGACCATTTTTTTGCCGATGCCACGGTTGTGGTAAAACGGCATGACGTAGAGCGAGCCGACTTCGGCGAGGCCGGGCTTGTCGGGGTAGAAGTAGAGCGTAACGCAGGCGATGATGTTTTCGTCGATTTCGAAGACGAAGAACTGGTCGATGTTTTTCTCGATGGCTTGCTGCGTGCGGTGGAGCAGTTCTTCGCGGCGGACGGCGGAGCGCGTGAGACTGTAGATCAGACGGACATCGCTTTTGCGCGCTTTGCGGATCTGTTGATAATCGTTGCCGTAAACGAGCGAGCCGACGCCTTCGTTGGAGAAGACCTCGTTGAGGAGGCCGTCGAAAATGCGGCCGTCGACGATGTGGACGCGCGGCGTGCCGGTCTCGATGGCTTTGACGGCGTGGACGGCTTTGCTGCGCGTGGCTTCGGCGATGGCTTCGGGACGCTCGGCGAGGAGCTTGCGCATGGCGTCGACGGAGATGTCGCGGCGGAATTCGCCGTCGATCACGAGGCCGGGGTGCGGGGTGAGATAGAGAACCTTGGTGGCCTGGAGGGACTCGGCGAGTTCGGCGGCGAGGAGGTCGGAGTTGACGCGGAGGGAGCGGCCGTCGGGTCCGAAGCCGATGGGCGAGAGGATGGGGACGACATCGCGTTCGATGAGGCCGGTGAGGAAATCCTTGTCGATGCGATCGACGCGGCCGGTGAATTGTTGATCGACGCCGCGGATGATGCCGAGGGGGAGGGCGCGGACGGCGTTGGTGACGGCGCACTTCAGGGAGTTTTGCGTGAGACCCTCGATGAGCGCGTGCGAGACGCGGGAGGAGGCGCGGATGGCGAGGTCGAGCGTGGGGGCGTCGGTGACGCCGGTGCCGTCGGTATTTGAAATTGGGATACTGCGGCTCGTGGAGAGTTCCTGGATCTGCTGGCCGATGCCGTGGACGAGGACGAGTTTGATGTCGAGCGAGCGGAGGACGGCGAGATCGACGAGGAGATTGGCGAAGTTTTCGTCGGCGACGATGGAGCCGTCGATGGCGATGACGAAGATCTGGCCCTGGAAGCGCGGGACATATTGGAGGATGCCGCGGAGATCGGTGGGCTTGATCGTGGTCGCGTGGGCGGTCGAGGTCGGAGGAGGCGTGGAATGGCCAGGGCCGTTGCTCATTGAGATGGGAGCGCGTTTTTCGAGGAAGGAGGGGTGGGCGTCAATAGTGGGTGGAGCGCGACGGAGCGCGGAACGGACGGCTCGGAGAGCCGCCCCTACCGGCGCTGCCGCGCCACGGGATTATCAGCGGACGTCGAGGGACCAGGATTGGGACGTGTGGGCGCCGGGGAGGGTGGCGCGGTAGGTGCCGGGTTTGAGCGAGCCGGCGGGAACGGTGAGACGGAGCGTGTGCTCGCGGGTGCGGGCGGAGAGGTCGCCGTCGATGTTTTCGAATTGGGGGACGAAGATCAGTTCGTCGTCACGGACGTAGAGGAACGCGCCGGCGAGCTGGTGTTTTTGGTCGGGCAGCGTGCAGGTGACGAGGACGGGGTAGGTGAAGAGAGCGTTGGTGGTGGCGGGGGCGGTGACGGAGAGAATTTCGCGCGGGAGGAAGGGTGGATCGATGAGCGTTTCGGCGAGCGCGGAAGGGAGGCCGGGGAGCGCGGCGGCGGTGGCCGCGGCGGGGGTGTTGAGGCGCGGAGCTTCGACGGGGCGGTCGGCTTCGAGAGTGATGCGTTGATAGCCGGCGGAGAGGAGACGCAGGGTGTTGGCCTGGTTCTTCATGTCGGCGTAGGGTTCGAACGCGGGATTCGGTTTTTGGTAGCGGAGGCGGATGAATGTGTAGGGCACGATCACGAGGAGGATCGCGACGAAGATCCATTTCATCGACCAGGGCTGGCGTGGGCGGGAGGCGGACATGAGGGGAGAGGAGCAGGGAGCAGGAGGGTGGGGGCAAGGGATTTGTGAGAGGCCGGGGCGGTGGAAACGCAGAGCTCTTTCTTTCTTCTTTCTCTTTATGTTTCGTCAGGAGGCTTGGGGGAGCGGGTCGGAGGGAGAAAGATAAAGAGAAGGATGAAAGAGAAAGAATTTGCGGGGGGCGGGAAGCGCCTTGCTAGCGGAGCGGCGGGGTGTTTCGGTCACGGGCTTTTCCCATGAAGCTCTGGTCGCAGTATTTCATTCCCACGCTAAAAGAGAGTCCCGCGGATGCGGAAATCGCTTCGCACAAGCTGCTCGTTCGCGCGGGACTCGTGCGCAAGTTGGGCGGCGGGCTTTATACGTATCTACCGTTTGGGCTGCGCGTGATGCAGAAGCTCACGCAGATTTGTCGGGAGGAAATGGAGCGCGCGGGCGCGATCGAGTTGTGGATGCCGCATGTGCATCCGGTGGAGTTGTGGGAGCAAGGGCCGCGCTGGGCGGCGGCGCGCGAAATCATGTTCCGCGCGGACAGCGCGGGCGATGGGAAGCGCGGGCCGAAGGATCCGGAGTTCGTGCTCGGGCCGACGCATGAGGAGGTGATCACGCCGCTGGTGAAGACGGAGATCACGAGCTATCGGGATTTGCCGAAGAATTTTTTCCAGATCGCGACGAAGTTCAGGAATGAGATTCGTCCGCGGTATGGACTGATGCGCGCGCGCGAGTTTGTGATGATGGATGCGTATTCGTTCGACGTGAACGACGAGGCGTCGATCAAGAGTTATCACGCGATGAAGGCGGCGTATGAGGCGTTTTTCAAACGCATCGGCGTGACGGCGATCGCGGTGGAAGCGGACACAGGCGTGATGGGCGGAAGCTTCTCGCACGAATTCATGGTGCCGGCGGAGATCGGCGACGATGACGTGATCTACAATGAAACCAGCGGTTATGCGGCGAATCGCGAGAAAGCGACGAGCGGGCTGGTGCCGGCGGATTTGAAGGACGCGGAGCCGGTGGGCGCGGTGGAGGAGTTTGCGACACCGGGCGTGGTGACGATCGCGGCGCTGGAAGCGGCGCCGTATTCAGTTTCTGCGGACAAGCAGTTCAAGACGCTGGTGTTCATCGGAGACGGGAAGCCGTTTCTGGTGGTGTTGCGCGGGTGCGACGAGTTGGAGGAGGCGAAGCTCGGGTCGCTGGGTTTCACGCTTTTCCGGCCTGCGACGGCGGAGGAAATCGAGCCGGTGTTGGGCGCGAAGCCGGGCAGCCTGGGCGCGGTGAAAGGCACGATCAAGAATCCGGGCGCGCTCGCGGGGATCTTCGCGGATCAGGCGGTGCGGTTGATCGGCAACGGCACGACGGGGGCGAACAAGGATGGGTTTCACTTGCGAAACGTGAACGTCGCGCGCGATCTGGCGGTGACGAAGTTTGGGGATTTCCGCCGCGTGCGCGCGGGCGAGCCGGATGTGAAGTCGGGTCAACCGTTGCAATCGCGGCGCGGCATCGAAGTCGGGCACATTTTCAAGCTCGGCACGAAGTATTCGGAGAAGTTTGGGGCGGTTTATACGGACGATCAGAAGCAGACGCATCCGATGGTGATGGGCTGCTATGGGATCGGCGTGAGCCGGACGATGCAGGCGATCATCGAGCAGAGTCACGATGCGGATGGCATCGTGTGGCCGTGGAATGTGGCGCCGTTTCAGGTGTTGATCTGTGTGCTCGATCCGCAGTTGGCGGAGGCGATGGAACTGGCGAAGAAGCTGGCGGCGGCGGCGGAGAAGGCGGGAGCGGAAGTGCTCGTCGACGATCGCGTGGAGCGGCCGGGCGTGAAGTTCAAGGATGCGGATTTGATTGGCGTTCCGTTGCGGCTGACGGTGGGCGGCAAGGGATTGAAGGAAGGCGTGATCGAGCTGAAGTGGCGTTCGCAGAAGGACGTCGCGAAAGTGCCGTTGGCGGAAGCCGAGGCGCGCGTGGCGGCGGCGGTGGCGGAAGCCGCGGCGAAGGCGAAGGGGTGAGCGGACGCGAGTCGACGGTGGAGAGCACGAGCACGATTAGGATCACGAGCACGAACCTGGAGCGCGGGGCGGATTCGCCGTCCGGTGGAGGGAAACGCGGATGGAGACTTGCGGGCGGGGCGGGAGGTCTTTTGTTGCCGCGCTGAGAAATCGCCTGCAAGCAGGCTCCTACATGGCGTATTTCGCTGAACACAATCCTCATACTTCGCCGGAGTCGCATGGTGCGACGGCGCTCGCGCTGGAAGGGGTCTGGCGCGTGGTGGTTTTGAACGACCCGGTGAACCTGATGTCGTATGTGGTGATGGTTTTTAAGAAAGTGTTCGGCTTCGACGAATCGACGGCGCGGCGGCACATGCTGGAAGTGCATGAGCAAGGGCGCTCGGTGGTGTGGAGCGGGTTGCGCGAGAAGGCGGAGGCGTATGCGTTTACGCTGCAGCAATGGCATTTGACGGCGGTGCTCGAACCGGATGAAGCGCATTGAAGTAAAGCTGAGTTTGTCGGTGGTGGCGCCGCTGTTGGATGTGATCAAGTCGCTGAGCGACACGATGGGGCGGAAGCTGTCGGCGCCGCTGGCGATTGCGGATCTCGATCCGGAGTTCCGCGACGATTGGATGGCGGAGTTATTGGAGGCGCAGACGTCGGACGTGGGCGTGTTGCTGGCGCTTTTCGATGACGAGTTTTTTTCGGAAGGGGTGATTGCGTTGGACGAGAAGAATGCGGAGCCGGTGGTGCGGGCGTGTGCGGCGGTGCGATTGCGTCTGCGGGAGAATTATCTGAAAGGCATCGCGGACGAGACGCTGGAGAGCAGCGATTTGGAGTTGGAGGAGTTGGAGGAGCCGGTGCGGAAGGCGTTCATGTGTTACTTGTTTTTGGCGACGCTGCAGGAGCTGATCATCCAGCATTTGGATTCGACGATTCTCGAAGGTTAGGCGGTTGGAAAAGAGACGCGGAATTGCACGGCTGCGTCGCTTGACGGATGAGGGTGAGCACCTACCTTCACGGCCGACACCCTGCAGTGTTCGAGGTGCTTTCAATAACTGCTCTTTGCCTTAGATAAAACTTGGGAGCTGAAACCGCCGCGGGAGATGCCAGGCCGTAAATCGGAAGGCAGATGCTGCGGAGGAGGCGCCCACCTTAACCTAAAAAGGTCCTGAGCCTTTGGGCATACGGCACAGGCGGGGTGTCTCTTTTATTTTCTTTCTCTTTCTTATTTCTCTTGGATCTTTCTCTCGAACGCGTCGTGAGTTGCGCGGCGCTCGAACTGACGAAAGAGAAAGATAAAGACGAACGAGAAAGATGAGCCTGCGGCGGATGGCTTTGCCGGGGCTCTGCTTCAATCCACTTCCCACCATGAGCCCCCAAACCTATTACATCATTCACGTCGTATCGGTGCTGGTTTTGACCGCTTACACGTTTTACGCGTTTGCCGCGCCGGAGATCACGAAGAAGAAAGTGATGATCGTGACGGGCGTGGCGAGTTTGCTGGCGCTGATCGGCGGGTTCGGGTTGCAGGCCAAGCTGGGCTACGGATTTCCGGGTTGGTTGATCGTGAAACTGTTTTGCTGGCTCGGGTTGTCGGCGCTGGCCGGCATGGGCTATCGCAGGCGTGGCGCGGTGGGAACGCTGTCGGTGGTGGCGCTGGTGCTCGCGGTGATTGCGGTGGTGATGGTGTATTTGAAGCCGTTCTGAGGCGGAATGTGCGCTGAGTTGCGCGACGAGCGCGCAACCTACCTTGTTTGCGAATGAAGGAACCTAGCCCGGCAGACGGATCGATTTGCGGGGTTTGGGTGGATTCGGCGGGGCGCGTGTACACGACGGTGGCGCGGCCGGATGGGTCGCGGGAAACGCGGGAGGCGACGCTGCGGCCGTTCGCGTGGCTGAATGGAACGCCGGAGGTGGCGGCTACGATGCCGGTGCAAGTGGAGGCGCTGCCGGGAGACGGGCCGTTCAACCGGCTGGTGCATGCGGAGGATTTCGAGGTTTACGATGCGTTCTCGAAAGCGGCGCGCGCGGAAGGGGTGGGCGTCGATGCGATCCGGCCGATCGAGAGTCAGTTTCTGCTGCAGCAACGAGAGCGGCTGTATCGCGACATGGCGTTTCACGAGTTGCGGCGGTGTCAGATGGACATCGAGACGGCATCGTCGGACGACGGGTTTTGCGATCCGGCGCGGCCCGACGATCGCGTGCTGGCGATCGGATTGCGGGTGGAAGGGAAGAACCGGCTGCTCGTGCTGGAAGAGATGAGCGATGCGGCGGAGAAGAAGCTTTTGGAGGATTTCAACGCGGCGCTGGCAGAGATCGATCCGGACGTGATCGAAGGGCACAACGTGTTCAAATTCGATTTCGATTACCTGCGTCAGCGGTGCCGAAGGTTCAAGGTGCCGTGTGCGTGGGGGCGATATGGGCAGAAGGCGAGTTTTCGGAGCAGCCGGTTGAAAGTGGCGGAGCGGTGGATCGATTTTTTGCGGTGCGATCTGCCGGGTCGCGCGATTGTGGATACGTTTTTGCTGGTGCAGCTCTACGACATCACCACGCGCGAAATGACGTCGTATGGGTTGAAGGAGGCGGCGGTGTATTTTGGGATCACGGAAGAAGATAGTTTAACCCGGACGTATATCGAAGGGACGCGGATCAAGGATGTTTATGTGAGCGATCGAGAGCGGTTCTGCGCGTATCTGAGCGACGATTTGCGGGAGACGGAGGGGCTGGCGGCGCAGCTGCTGCCGACGTATTTCGAGCAGGTGCGGACGTTTCCGGCGCTGTTACAGGAGGCGACGCTGCGCGGGGCGACGTCGAAGATCGATCTGCTGTTTTTGGAGGAGTATTACCATGCGCGGCATGCGTGTCCGGTGCCGCCGGAAGTGAAGCCCTTCGAGGGCGGATATACGCGGAGCTTTCAGGAAGGCGTGTTTCGCCACGTGCTGCATTTCGACGTGGCGTCGCTGTATCCGAGTTTGCTGCTGCACATCGGACGTAATCCGAAGACGGATACACTGGGGGTGTTTATTCCGCTGCTGAAGCGGCTGCGGGATTATCGGTTGAAATACAAGCAGCTGGCGCGGACGGCGCCGACGGAGCTGGAGCGGAGCGAGGCGCAGGCGCGGCAGACGAACTTCAAGATCCTGATCAATTCGTTCTACGGGTATCTCGGATTTTCGGGGGCGCGGTTTGGCGACGGCGAGTTGGCGGCGGAGGTGACGCGGCGCGGGCGCGAACTGTTGCAGACGTTGATCGACGAGTTTGCGAAGCACGGCTGCACGATTCTCGAGGCGGACACGGACGGGATTTATCTGTCGTCGGAGCACTATTACGAGAAACCGGAGGAGTTGCTCGCGCTGGTGGAGACGATTTTGCCGGAAGGGATCGAGCTGGAGTTCGATGGGAAGTATCGGGCGATGTGGTGCTACAAGGCGAAGAACTACGCGCTCTACGATGGGGAGGAAGTGACGCTGCGCGGGAGCGCGCTGCGATCGCGCGGGATCGAGCCGTATTTGAAGAAGCTGAGCGATCAGTTGATCACGTTTCTCGTGGGGGCATCAGAGGTGTCGCCCGTGGCGATGTTGGAGGATTATCGTGAGCGGCTGAAGAAAGGCGAAGTGCCGGTGGAGGAGTTGGCGAAGAGCGAGACGTTGAACCAGAATCCGGACGCGTATGAGCGATTCGTGGCGGAAGGCGGGAAGCCGCGGCGGGCGTCGGCGGAAGTGGCGTTGCAGATGACGCCGCGACCGCGGATGGGAGATCGCGTGAGCTACTACGTGACGGCGAAAGCGAAGGGAAAAACGAGCGACTGGCAGCGGGCGCGGGCGCTGGCGTTGTATGATCGTTTGGCGGCGCCGTATGATCCGGGGTATTACATCGAGAAGCTCGATGATTGGGTGGAGCGGTATGGCGGGTTTCTGGGGATCAAGAAGGAGGAGGAGAAACCGGCGGCGGTGCAGGGGGAGTTGTTTTGAGGCGGGTAGGAGTGGATAGCCGCAAAGAGGCGCAGAACGCGCAAAAAAGAGGATAGAGGAGTTTTTGATTAACGGCGCGGACGGAGCGGTGCCCTCCAAGATTATTTGCGGGTGGAGGCGAGGAGCGCGGCGGTGTCGTCGTCGAGGGGAGTGTCGGCGAGGCGGAGGAGGAGGTCTTCGATGTTGGGGGCGAAGGACGGCCAGCGGTCGGCGGGGTAGTCGCGGCGGGCGCGGAGAGTGAGGCGGAGGGCGTTGTGGAAGGATTGCTGGGCGAAAGGCGGGTTGCCGAGTTCGATGTAGCAGCGGCCGGCTTCGGCGGTGAGCGCGGCATACATGAGGATTTTGTCGCGCGCGGTTTCGGGCAGTTCGCCGTCGGCGAGCATGCGGATGTGCTGGTCGGGCGTGTGTTGAAAAATTTCGACGGCGGAGAGGCCGAAGAGTCGTTCGCACGCGGCCATGACGGATTGGAGCGCTTCTTGTGGGGCGTGGTTTTGGCGTTGTTCGATGACGCGGGCGAGGAGCTGGCCGACTTGTTCGATGAGGCGGAGGAGGTAGTCGCGGGAAGGCATAGGAGGGCGAGTGGCGGTGCGGATACAAAAGCCAGAGAGAAAGAAAGCGCGAGGTTGAGGGCGGATGGGGCGTGGGACGGCGCGTTGGGGACAACGCGCCCTACCAAAGAAAAGGGCCGGTCTGAGACCGGCCCCTGGTGGGAAGCGTTTTGAGTTGGGTTAGGACCAGCTGAGGTCGGTTTTGCTCAAGGGGAATTCGCGGACGCGTTTGCCGGTGGCGGCGAAGATCGCGTTGGCGATCGCGGGAGCCGTTGGCGGGATCACGGGTTCGCCGACGCCGGTGGTCGGGTTGTCGGTGCGCAGGAAGTGCGTTTCGATGACCGCTGGGGAGTCGGGCATGCGGAGGAGCGGGTAGTCGTTGAAGTTCCCCTGCACGACGCGGCCGCGGACGATATCCAGATCCTGATACATCATCGCGCTGAGACCGTCGACGATCGAGCCTTCGACTTGGTTTTCGGCGCCGCTCGGGTTGATGATCTGGGCGCCGACGTCGATGGCGCAGACGACCTTGTCGACTTTGAGCGTGCCGTCCTGGGAGACGGTGACATCGGCGACTTGGGCGACATAGCCGCGGTGGCTGAAGTGGAAAGCGACGCCCTGACCTTGGCCGCGGGGAAGCTTTTTGCCCCATTGCGCTTTTTCGGCGGCGAGTTTCAGGACACCGCGCATGCGGGCGACATTGTAAGGCTGGCCGCGTTCGCCGGTGCCCGGCATGACGTCGCGGTCGCCGAGGAGTTCGAGGAGGAACTCGACGCGATCGCGATTGGCGGCGTGGGCGAGTTCGTCGATGAAGCTATGAATCACCCAGGAGAAAACGCAGCTGCCCGGGGCGCGCCACGGGCCCATGGGGACGCCGGTTTCGAGGACGGTTTGTTCGCCGCGGAAGTTGGGAATCCAACGGCCGGGGAATTCGTCGGCACTGAGTGAGCCGCCGCTGCCGGGGCGATCCTTGGTGTTGCCGAAGGTGACGAAGTGGTTGCGCCAAGCGACGACCTTGCCCTTCGAATCGACGGCGCCTTTGAGGAAGTGGAGGCCGCCGGGGCGGTAGTGGTCGTGGCGGAGGTCGTCCTCGCGTGTCCAGGTGAGCTTCACGGGAGCGTCGACGCGTTGCGCGATCGCGGCGGCTTCCACCATGAAGTCGCTGGTGAGCCGGCGGCCGAAACCGCCGCCCATGCGGGTGACGTGGACGAGGACTTTTTCGGCGGGGACGTTGAGCGTTTTGCTGATGAGGTCCTGACCGGAGCCGGGATTCTGCGAGGGGGCCCAGACTTCGAAGCCGCCGTCCTTGAACCAGGCGGTGCAGTTTTGCGGCTCGAGGTTGGCGTGTGAGATAAACGGATACGTGTAGGCAGCTTCGACGACCTTGTTGTTGGCGTCGGCGAAGGCGGCGTCGACATTGCCGTCGTCGCGCAGCTTGTTCTCGCCGGATTTCGGGCCGATTTCTTCGGCTTGGGCGACGAAGTCGGACCAGTTTTCGTTGGCGGTTTTGCCTTCGTCCCAGGTGACGCGGAGCTGCTGACGGGCGCTCAAGGCGGCCCAGGTGGAATCGGCGACGATGGCGACGCCGGGCATGAGGCCGGTGAGGTTTTCGGTGCCCTCGATGATGAAGGCGTCGCGGACGCCGCGGAGGGTTTTGATGCGGTCGAGATTGGCGCGGACGACCTTGCCGCCGAAGACGGGGCATTTCTCGTAAACGGCGTAGAGCATGCCGGGCAGCTTTACGTCGATGCCGAAGAGGGCTTCGCCGCGGACGAGCTTGGGGTTGTCGACGCCGGAGATGCGTTTGCCCATCAACGTGTAGTCCTTGGGGTCCTTGAGCTGGACGGACTTTTCGTCGGGGACGGGGAGGAGGGCGGCTTTGGAGACGAGTTCGCCGTAGGAAAGTTTGCGGCCGGTGGGGCGGTGGTGAATCGCAGTTTCTTTCGCGAAGCACTCGCTTTCGGGGACCGACCACGTTTGCGCGGCGGCGGTGATGAGCATCGTGCGCGCGGTCGCGCCCGCGCGGCGGAAGAGGTCGTAGTGGTTGGGCGTGGAGGTGGAGCCGCCGGCGCCATACCACGGGGAGCGATAGGCGGGAAGGTAGTCGGCTTGTTCGACGACGACGTCCTTCCAGTTCACCTCGAGCTCTTCGGCGATGACCATGGGGAGGGCGGTTTTGATGCCCTGGCCGCACTCGGGGTTTTTGGAAATGAGGGTGACGACGCCGTTTTTCGCGATGCGGATGTAAGCGCCGGGGATGAAGTCGCCGGCGGGAACCTCGGTGGAGGCGTTGACGATTTTGTCGGCGGCGAAGGTGTTGGAAGCGGATTTGAGATAGAAGCCGAGCACGAGGCCGCCGCCGGCGACGGCGGAAACTTTTAGGAAGCTGCGGCGATCGAGATCGTGGGAAAGGGCAGGCGTGGTGCTCATGATGCGACCTCCTCTTTCTTGGCGGTGCCGGCGGCGAGAGCGGCGGCGCGTTGGATGCCCTGGCGGATGCGGGTGTAGGTGGCGCAGCGGCAGAGATTGCCGGCCATGGCGTCGTTGATGTCGGAATCGGAAGGGTTGGGGTTGCGCTTGAGGAGCGCGGCGGCGGTCATGATTTGGCCGGCCTGGCAGTAGCCGCATTGGGCGACGTCGAGTTCGCACCAGGCTTCCTGCAACGGGTGAAGGTGTTCGGCGTCGGCGGCGAGACCCTCGATCGTGGTGATCTGCATGCCGGTTGCGGTGGAGACCGGCGTAAGGCAGGAACGGCTAGGGACGCCGTCGAGGTGAACGGTGCACGCGCCGCACTGGCCGATGCCGCAGCCGTATTTGGTGCCAACGAGTTCGAGATTGTCGCGAAGCACCCAGAGGAGCGGGGTGTCGGCGGGCGCGTCGACGGTGCGAGTCTGGCCGTTTACGTTGAGGTTGTATTTGGGCATGGTGGGCGCGGGTAAGAGCGAGTGAACGGGGGAAAGTGGAGGCGCGCGGAGGTCGCTAAGCGATCAGTGGGGAAGGCGGATTTCCAAGTCAACGGGCAGACGCGGACGTGGCGGAAAAGTTGCGAGCAGCCGAGGTGGGAGATGGGAGAACGAAAAACCCGACGACGGCCTTGGCGGATCGAGGCGGGTGTCGGGTTCCACCGCCGGGTGGCGTTGGTGCTGGGTGGAGCGGGAGCGGCGGGGTCGCCAGATCAAGGCCGGCTTGAGAATGCGATGGGCGCGGCGGGGGGGGGGGGCCCCCCCCCACGAGGAAGCCGG
>JAEWBF010000040.1 GCA_023391285.1 Verrucomicrobiota bacterium | reverse complement strand
GGGGTCGGGAGACCCCGCCCTACATGGCGAGAGGAGGTGTTTGAGGGTCTCGCAGGCGTGAGAGGTGGCGGTCCAGGCGGTGGTCGTGGCGGAGAGGTCGCGGTTGCGGGCGGATTGTTCGAGGCGGGCGGCGGCGCGGTTGAGTTCGGTTGCCTGGACAAGTCCGCTGAGAGCGCGGAGGCGGTGCGCTTCGCGCCAGACGACTTCGAGATTCTCGGCGGCAAGCGCGGCGGCGATGGCCTGCGTGTGCGTGTCGAGTTCAGCGAGGTAGCGATGGCGGGCAATCTCGGGATCCGTGGACGTGGCGCGGCTGAAGAAGTCGAAGGCGTCGGTGTGGTCGTTGGCGGCGGGGGGCGGAGTAGTGGAGGCGAGCGGGTCGTGGCTTTGCGTGGCGTGGGCGATGGCCTGGCGGACGGCGGCGACGTGGTAAGGTTTGAGGAGAAAACCATCCATGCCGGCGTCGCGGCAGCGCTGCCGCATCTCTTCGCTGTCGTGCGCGGTGGTGGCGAGAATGATCGGGTGCGACGAGGTGGTGCGCGCGCGCAGGGCGCGGGCGAGTTCGCCGCCGTTGCCGTCGGGAAGTTCCCAGTCGAGAAAGACGATCGCGTAATCGCGTTGGGCGAGGTGCCGGCCGGCTTCTTCGACGGTGGCGGCGGTGTCGGCGATGCGACCGAGCTCCCGGGCGATGCCTTCGAGGACGGTGCGATTGTAGGGTTCGTCGTCGACGATGAGGAGCGGACCGTCGACAGCGGGATGGGATGCGGTGAGTGGAGCGGACGGACGGAGAGCGCCGAGGGATGCGCGAGGAAGAAGAAGTTTGAGCGAGAACGTGGCGCCGCGTCCGGGCGCGCTTTCGACGCCGACGCTGCCGTTCATCATCTTCGCGAGCATGGCGCAGGTGGCGAGGCCGAGGCCGGTGCCCGCGATGTTGCTGGCGCGGGCGCTGCGGCCGCGGACGAATTTCTTGAAAATGAGCTCCTGTTCTTCGAAAGGCACACCGGGGCCGTGGTCGGCGACGTCGAGGTAGAGATCGACCAAGCCGTCGTTTTCGCCGGTGGCTTCGACGCGGATCTCGACGGGGGCGCCGGGAGCGTATTTGAGCGCGTTGGCGACGAAGTTGACGGCGATGGTTTTGATCTTATCGGGATCGCCTTCGAAGCCATCGACGAGTCCGTGGGGCCAGACGAGATGAAGGGCGCAGCCGGCCTGGCGCGCTTGAGCGGTGAACAACGCGACCACCTCATCGAGGAGCGGCCGCAAGGCGAAAGGCCGGCGGTCGAGGCGGCCGTAGCCGTATTCGAGCTTCGAGAATTGAAGAACCTCTTCGAAGACCTGGGTGAGGTTGGAGGCGACGGATTTGAGGGAGCGGGTGAGTTCGCGTTCGCGCGCGTCGAGCCGGTCCTCGTTCAACATCGCGAGCAAGCCGGTGAGGCCGTTGAGCGGATTGCGGATCTCGTGGCTGACGTTGTCGAGGAATTCGCTCTTGGCGGTGCTCGCGAGTTCGATTTGACGGGTGCGTTCGGCGACGAGGCGGTTGAGGTGTTCGTTGTGGCGGCGCAGACGCGCGAGCTGCCAGCGGGCGGTGGCGGTGACGATCGTGGCAAAGAGGAGCGCGCCGGCAATGAGTGCGGGAGCGGTTTTCCACCAGGGGGCGAGCACGATGAATTCGTGATGGGCGACCGGGCTGGCGCGACCGAAGCGGTCGAGGACACGCACTTCGAAGCGGTAGTTTTGCGGAGCGAGGTTTTCGAAGCTGCGTTCGACAGTGCGGCTCGGGGCTGACCAGTCGGCGTTGGGATCGAGTCGGGATTGGTAAAGGAGAGGAGGGCCGCCGGCGGCGGCAGGGTGAGCGAACTGAAAGATGAAAGGTTTGGATTGGCCGGATGAGAGGAGGCGCAAAGGCGGCTCCGGCACGGAAGGCGGTGACGCGAGCGAGGACGCGGGCGTGCGCAACCAGCCGCGATGGCTGCCGATCCACAGCGCGTTTCCGGCGAAAGCGATGGCGTGAGGCGGGCCGAGGAGATCGAGACCTGGAATTTCGACGGGGGTAGGACGAAGTTCGTCGGTTTCTGTTTCGATGCGGAGCACGGAGTAGAGTCCGGACGAAGCGGCGAGACGGGATTGCACGAGCCAGTGGGCTGGGTGCTTCGACGAAGGACGAGTGGTGGCGATGGCGAGAAAGGAAGCGAGTTCAGCGACGGGTTCGAAGCCGAGCTTGTCGGGGCGAAGGGCCAGAATGCCGGAGTCGGCGAAAACGAAGAGACGTCCGCCGAGCGGCGCGAGGACGGTGCGTCCGGCGGGTTGAGGCAAGCCGCGGCCGAAGCGATAGGAGCGGTCGAGTTGCAGCGTGGGCGCGTGATCGGGAGCGGACGGGTTCCAGCTGAAGTGCTGAATGCCCTGCGTCATGGTGGAGACCCAGACCTCGCCATGAATGTCCTCGAACAATGACACCGGAGAGTCGGGCAACTCGACTCCGAGATCGCGATCCACCCAACCGCCACGCGTGGAAGGCACGAGAAGTTTCAGGCGATATCCTTCGAGGAAGAGGAGACCGCGAGGAAAGCGGGCGGTGGGGCAGAGGCGGCTGATATCGGCCGAGGCAATGTATTCGTGTCGAAAAGCGTCGCCGTCGCTCCGCCAGATTCCGCCGAAGCCTGCGATCCACAAGCCATCGGGCGATGGCAGCAGGTCGGAGAAGACACCGTTGGCGCGCAGGGATTGTTCGAGAGGCGTGGCAAACGAAGGATCATCGCTGCGCGAGAGATTGCGGGTGGTCAGCACGTAGGTGCGTTGGTCGTGTTCGACGACGTCGAGCGGGCGGCCGCCATCGAGGGAAGCGTGTCGGTCGAAAAATGCGCTGCGGCCGGCGCCGTCGATGCGGATGAGGCCGGAGGGTGAGGCGGCCCACAGTCGATCGCCGTCGGCAAAGAGCGAGTAGATGCTGTTGTCGGCGAGACCGGTTTCGGCGGCGAGGTGGGACAGGAGCTCGCCGCGGGTGGTGGCGATGAAGACGCCGTTGTTGAAGGTGGAGACGGCGATGCGATCTTCGTCGAGACGGACGGCGTCGGTGGGGAGCGATCTGTGGAGTGCGTTGGAAAGGGATTCCAAGCGCTCGAAGCCGGCGGATTCGGTCCAGCGGAACGCGTCGTCGTCGAGGCCGAGCAAGAGCGTGTCGGGAGAGCCGGGCGAAGGGACGAGCCAAGTCACGGGGCGGTCGGGCAGGAGGGCTTCGGGAATGATGACGGAGGGTGGATCCGTGGGGGTGATGCGAAGGAGTCCGACCTTGTTTTGATGAAGCCACGCGGATTCGCCGCCGCCGAAGAGAGAAAGGCGGGAGTTTGCGGGCAGGTGCCAGACGTCGAAGTGTCCGCCCGTCCCAGCGGTGGGCGGCGTCCACCGAAACGCGTGGTGATCCGTGATCCAGACGGCGCCGGAACCGAGCGCACGGACGGACCAGACGTCGCGGATCGTGCGAATGCCGGCGGCGGCGAGTTGCGGCAGCAAGGACGTGTAGTGCCATTCGCCGGACGCCTTTTTCTCTGTGTAGCCGATCGCGCCGATGGCGCCGACCCAAACGCGGTGAGGGAATTCGGGTGCGGCGGGGGCGAGGGCGCGGAAACCGTAGGCGGCGGGGATTTCGATCGGTTGCCAACGCGCGCCGTCGAATGCGGCGAGGGTGTTTGAACCGACGATGACGGTGCCGTCGGAGCTGCGGGTGACGGAGCGGGTGTCGCTCTTCGTCGCGCCGGCGCCGGTTGGGTGGATAAAAGACACCGCGTGCGCGGGACCGAATGCGGCGGCGAGCCGGGGCGCGGTTGTCGCGGCGAAAAGAGCGACGAAGGCGCTGATCACCATGGGCATTCGCGGATGGGGCAGCATTAAGGAAACCCTTCGGGCGGGCGTGACGGATTGAACTCGGGGCGTGGCCGGACGCGGCGATTGGCGGGGTCGGTGTGGTTTTAAGGGGGGCGCTGAAAGGTGGCAAGGCGGCGAACGCGAGGGATCGTGATAATTGTCATGCGCGGTTGCGTTGACGGGAACGGCCAGACCTGCGGCTCTCGACGCACCCCTTCCGTTGGGCGCTCGTCTGGGCGCCCGTTGTCCCTTCCCCAAACCATGTCTCTCGCAGTCACGTCTGGTCCCCGTGCGTGTCGAGTCGGGTCGCAGCCGGCCGACGAAACCTTTGCAGCGATCGCATCATCACGCGGGCGTTGGCTGTATTTGCCGTTGGTGGTGCTCGGTTGCTCGACGCTGGCGGTTTCGGCGGCGGAGCCGGGAAAAATCGCGGCAGTGGAAAAGGCAGCGTCGGAGTGGGTGAAAGTGCGGGCGGAGACGGTGCGGATCGAGACGGAATGGGAGAACGAGCGCGGGTTGCTCGGGGCGATGGTGGAGGGGTTGAAGGAACGCGCGGAATTACTCGAGGATCGCCGGGATCATCTGCGGGCGAAAACGGCCGATGAGCGCAGTGAGCTGGCGACGCTGACTGCGAAACGTGAAGCGGGCGCGGCGGATCTGGCGGCGACGGAAGAGCGGATGAAGAAGCTGGCGGCGCAATTGCTGGCGTTGCGGCCGAAGCTACCGCCCCGGCTGGCGTCGGCGTTGGAGTTTTCGTTCAAGAGTCTGGAGAGCGGCGAGCTGAGTCCGGGCGAACGGATGCAATTGACGATTTCGGTGTTGAACCGATGTGCGCAGTTCAACGGAGCGGTGAACAGCGGGGAGGAAGTGCTGGAGTTGCAAGGCGAGCCGGGTTCAAAGGCAGTTGAAACGATCTATTGGGGGCTGAGCCACGGCTACGTTCTGGACCGGGCGACCGGCAAGGCGTGGCTCGGCACCCCGGCGGGGGAGCGGTGGAGTTGGACGCCGGCGCCGGAGGCGGCGAAAGCGGTCGAGCGATTGATCGCGATCTATAACGACCAACACGATCCCGAGCTGGTGCTGGTGCCGGCGCGCCTCGCGGGAGCAATTCAACGCTGAACGATCATGAAATTCCAAATGATCGCGCGACTCTGCGCCGGGCTAATGATCATGGCGCCGCTGCTCCGAGCGGCGGACGACTTCGATGCGACGATGACCCGGGCGGCGGAGCAGTATGCGGAGCGGTTCCGGCAAGCGACGGAAGAACTCGGGCGCACGCGCGAACGAATCATGGGAGAGAAGGCTCCGTTTCTGCGCGAGATGCGCGCGGCGGAGGATCGGATGATTGCGGCGGAGACGGAGGTGCGGCGGTTGGAAACCGGAACGGAGGCGGCGGGGAGCGATCGGCGGAAACTGCTGCAGGAGCTGGATGCGCAGCGAAAAACGGCGGCGTATATCATGACGTTGAGTCAGGATTCGCTGAGGGCTTTGACGGGGGGATTGGTGGCGGGGGAGGAGCAGTTGATCGGCGAGCGGTTGCAAGCGCTCGAACGTGAATTGGGAGAAAGCCGGGACGGGCCGAATTTGCGGGCGGCGTTGGACGTGGCGGAGGAGATGTTGAACCGGACGGAGCGGATGCTGGGCGGGCGGGTGGAGCAAGGCAGCGCGTTGAACGCGGAGACCAGCTTGGTGGAGAAAGGCACGATTGCGTTTGCGGGACCGGAGGCATTTTTCCTGCCGGATGACGGGCGTCCTGGGTTGTTGCGGACGCGGGACGGATCGCGGTATCCGACGAGCCATGCGTTGTCGAATTGGCCGCGCGAACAAGCGTCGGCGTTGTTTTCGGGCCAGGCCGGCGCGATGATTGCAGACGCGTCGGGCGGCAAGGCTTTGCGGTTGCAGCAGACGCAAGGAACGTGGCTAGAACATGTGAAAAAAGGCGGCGTCGTGGCGTATTTCATCGTCGGGGTCGGCGTCGTGGCGCTGCTGTTGATCGCTGGGAAGCTGCGCGACGTGGCGCAGATGAAAGTGGATTCGCGGGAGAAGGTGCAGGCGTTTCTCGCGACGCTGTCGGTGCGTTCATGGGCGCAGGCGGAGGCGGCGTTGAGCACGCTGGGAGCGACGACGCGGGAACTGTTCTCCGAAGGACTGCGTCACCGGGATGAGCCGAAAGGGATTTTGGAAGAGCGCTTGCAGTCGGTGTTGTTGGGGCAGCGGTTGCATTTCGAGCGGCGATTGCCGCTGCTGGCGGTGATTGCGACGGCGGCGCCGTTGATGGGATTGCTTGGCACGGTGGTGGGGATGGTGAAGACCTTTGCGTTGATCACGGTGTTTGGCACGGGCAACGCGGGGAAACTCTCGAGCGGTATTTCGGAGGTGCTGGTGGCGACGGAGCTGGGATTGGCGGTCGCGATTCCGGCGCTGGTGGTGCACGGATTTTTGGCGCATCGGATTCACAAGAACCTCGCGATGCTGGAACGGCATGCGCTGGAATTCGTGGTGGCGGCGGAGCTGGCAAAACTGAAGGCGACGGCGAGCGATGAAGCGCCGGCACTGGTGTGATGAAACCGTTGCTCGAATTGTTTGAAGAAGGCGGAGTGGTGATGGTGCCGATCGTGGTGCTGTCGGTGCTGTTGTATTCGCGGTGTTTCCGATTGCTGCTTTCGTTGCGGAGGTCGCGGCGGGCGATTCGGGCGGAGCAGGAGCAGCTGGCGGAAGATCCTTCGGCGTTGCGCTGGCTGCGGATGGAAGTGCAGGAAACGTTTCGCCGGCAGCGGATGACGCTGGGAGCGATGATTGCGGCGGCGCCGTTGCTGGGGCTGCTCGGAACGGTGAGCGGAATGGAGAAGACCTTCGAGAGTCTAGCGGGCTCGGGCGGCGATCGATCGATGGAAGGATTGGCGCGAGGAATTTCGGAAGTGCTGGTGGCGACGGAGTCGGGGCTGGCGGTGGCGATTCCGGCGTTGTTGCTGGTGTATTTGGCGCATCGCGAAGTGCAGCGGCATGTGCAGGTGTTGACGGCGATGGAGCGCGGGACGGGCAGGAGGGCGGCGTCATGATCGGGCGCGGATCGCAGCACAGCCGGTTCGAAAGCACCCACATCGACATGGTGCCGATGGTGGACTGCATCATGGTGCTGGTGATTTTTTTGATGGTGAGCAGCTCCTTCGTGGCCGATCCGGGCGTGGAGGTGCAGAAGCCGGATGTGAGCGGTTCGATCAGCAGCGAGCAAGGGGCGCTGCTGGTGGCGATCACGGCGGACAACCGAATCTATTTCGACGGGCAGGAAATTCAGCCGGAGCAGGTGGCGACGGTGTTGAAGCAGGCGGCGATCGGACGCGCGCCGACGGTGATCGTGCGGGGTGACCGGGCGTCGAGCCTGGGCGTATTTGCGTCGGTTTACACGGAAGCGAAACGAGCGGGGATTCAGAATGTGCAGTTCGCGACGGCGCGGGCGGATTGAGGAACGGCAGATGAGCACGATGGCCGAACGTTTCCGACCGGAGTTGCAGACGGACAGTGTGCTGGACAGCCTTGTGGCGGTGATCGCGGGGCTGGGTTTTACGGGCGGACTGTTTTGGGCGATTGCGCATTTCGAGCGGGACGGCAGCGCGGAGGCACCGGTGGAGATTGCGGATTTGCAGCCGATGGCGTTGCCGTTGGAGCCGCCGCCGCCGCGGATTATCGAGCAAACGGAGGTGGTCGTGCCGGTGGTAGAACCCTTCGCGGGATTGGAGGTGGGCGCGTCGGAGAGCCCGGTGAAGATC
>JAEWBF010000071.1 GCA_023391285.1 Verrucomicrobiota bacterium | reverse complement strand
GGGGGCGGCATTATTGCGGGCGGTGGCCGCGGCCGCTTGCTGAGCCGGGGCGTGCGCGCGCGCGCTGGCGGTGACGGCGGCGGCGTGGGCCTGCTCGGCTTCTTGGGCGGAGCGGCCGGCGGCCGATGTGGCGGCCTCGCCCCCAATGGCGGAACGCTGAGCGGAATCGCGAGCGACATCGGCAGCGGCGGCGGCGGCTTCGGCTTGCAGGCGGGCGGCCTCCGCTTGGGCGGCGGCATCGAGGGTGGGGTCGGCGGGCGGGGGCATGGGGGGCGGATTAGGGACTGCGAAATTTACGTTCGGAGGTTGTCGCCTGCGGTATGCCGCCGTCAGAGCGGACGAATGGTGAGTGAACTGTTCGTGGTGCTCTTGTTATTTGTCCGGTAGTTCAGCGACGTCAGCTCCATGTCAGTCGTTTCCTCTTTGGTATAGCTTACGGCGGAGACATAGTTGCGGAGCAGGTCCACCGTGCACTTGATCCGACCGGCAGCGTGGACCTCGGTCGTGGAGTCGTCCGCTTTTCTCGTGGACGAAACGTCGAACGTAAATTCGACCTCGGCGAGGTGCTCGCCATCGCCGTCGCCACCCCGCAAACTGACCACACGTCCGGTAATCGTCCCTTGCCGGTCCGAATCCCACAGGTGGACAAGCCCGGTGCCAAGGATTGCCGTGAAAGGGATTTCCCACGTATCATCCACGAATTTTTCCTCGTTGGGCCACCAAGCCGGATCGTCGATCATTGCTCGGCGTAACACGGGCGAGGAGTTTACCGCTGAATCCTTTTGGTGCGCACGGAGCGCCGGATCGACGAAGCCGCCCTTTTTGAAACTCATCCACCAACCGTCCTTCAGCTTTGAGAACTCCTGAATCGTGCCCGGCGCCATGATCATTTTGCCATCGTTGTAGTGGCTGATCGTGGTGTAGGTGACGCGGGTCGCGTCCGCCGATGATTCGGTCGGCGTGTCGATCTCCACCTGGGCCTCGAGTTGAAGGCTAAAGTTGAAATCGCCCTGAGCACCAGTCGAGTTGATCGTCGAACGCGAGGTGATGGTGCTCTTGTGGGATAAGTTATACCGTCGAGGGCCGAGACCGAAGTCGGGTCGCGTGACGCCCTGGGGCGAGTTGCGCAATGGAACGGCGCCTAGATCCAAGGTCGTGCCTGCGATCAATGACAGGTTTTGGACTTCGGGTCGATGACCCCGGAGCTTCAACGCGAGCTTCACTTCTCCTTCTCCGGGCCACTCGATGGTAGCCGGAGTAACTCCGAATTGTTTTCCACCGAGAGTGATTTCCGCGCCTTGGGGAACCGAATCGACCCGCAGCACAGGCGGCTTGAACTCGTGGGCGAGCACGCCGGGTATATCACGGTTCAGCACCGCCTCGATTCGTTTGGGCTGGTAGCCGGGAAGCGAGGCTTCGAGCACCATCGGCCCTAAAGGCATTTCCTTGAACGCCGCCGCGGCTTTGCCCCTGTGCTTCACGCCGTAAGCGTCGGTGAGCACCCATTCGGCCGCAGCGGGCTTGATGTCGACGTCGAGTGCGGCCGTGAGCGTCAGCATCTCGGCGCGGGCGGCGATGGTGTCGCGATCCAGCGCGGATTGAGCGGCGGCGGCTTGAGCGACAATCCGAGCCGCTTCGTCAAATTGCCGCACCGAGATCATGGCTTCCGCCTGAGCGCGCAGCACCTTGGCTTCATGGCGCGCCTGTTGTGATTCGAGCCACTCGCTGAAAGACGTCTGGGCCGCGATTTCCGCCCGCAGGCGGGCCAGTTCCGGTCCCGAACTTCCTTTGGCCAGATTGCGTTCTTCGCTGCGCAGCTCGGCCAGTCGGCGTTCGGCTTTTCGCACCTCCTGTTCGAACGCTTCCCAGGCGATCCGAAGGTTGACGAGTTGCGCACTCGTCTGTCCGAGCACTTTTTCCAAACGCTCCTGTTCGGCCTTGGCCGCCGCGGCTACGCGTGCCTTTTCCTCCTCTTCGGTCTTTCGTTTCGCTTCGGCGGCGAGGCGGGCCTCTTCCGCCTTGCGCTCCTGCTCGGCTTTTTCGGCGGCGGCCTTGCGCTCCGCCTCGATTTTCATTTCGGCGGCAAGTCGGGCTTTCTCTGCGTTCTCGGCTCTCGTTTTTACCACCCACCAGCCGCCTGCGACGAGGGCGGCGACGGCGATGAGGGCGACGATCAGGAATTCTTTTCCGCCGCCGGATTTCGGCGTCTTCGTAGCGGGGGGCCCCGACATCGGAGACGTGGCACTCGAGGAGGACACAACACCGGCGCCACCGACCCCGGCAACAGCCGAGGCGGCGGCAACATTGGAGCTGCGTTGCAGAACGGGAAGCGCGGAGGAGTCGCCCGCCAGGGTAAGGATTTCGAAGGCGGTGGTGATCTCTTCGAGCGATGCGCGGTATTTGGCTTTCAGCCCGGGCGTCGGGGCCTTGGCGATCTTGTCTTCGAGTTTGGCCCGCACTTCGAGGAAACGCGCCTCGAGTTGTTCGGGCGTGGCGGCGGAATCGAGTTCGAGCAGGCGGGCGGCTTCGGTGGGCGTCACGCGAATGATATGAGTTGAAGCTGAGAGCTAAGCTGTAGCGGTGCGGAAGGAGAACCACGAAGGAACGTGGATGAGCGCGAAGTGCGGAAGAGCACTCAGAGGCTGGCGCGGCGTTCTGGCGCTCATGCTTTGCCTTGGTTGAAGCGCTCGATCCAAGCGGCGAGCCAGCGCTGTTGTAGTTTCTGGGCCTCGGCGAGGCGGGGACGAAGCGCGGCGATCTGCTGAGAGAACTGACGCAGGCGTCCGATGCGCTGTTCGGCGGAGCGTTGCTGCTCGGCCTGGCGTTTGCGCTGCTCCTCGGAGTCGCGCTGGCGGAGCTGCTGGGTTTTCTCGACCGCGGCCTCGACCTGCGTCTGCACGGTGCGCTGGGCGCGCTGAAGCTCGGTGACGAAGGCGGTCTGCTGGTCACGGAAAACGTCGTGCAGCACCCGGCGCAGCTCCGTGGCCACGCCTTCGTGAAGTTTGTCCAACTCCTTGACGAGCGTGAGGCGTTCCCGCTTGCGGAAGCTCACATAGGTCCAGAGGAACCCGATGATCAGCATCGGGAGCATGATCGACGCAACGAGAGTGCGGGCTTCGCTGCCGGCTCCGGGCGAGCTGTCGCCGGTGAGTGTAGCCACGCCGCTGACGAGAGTGCCGGCGATCATGAGGCCCATTACCATCTGGCGGGCGTTGCCAAAGCGTGCGGCGAGGGTGGGCCGAGGTATCTCGCCCCTGTAGCGTAGTTCGGGGCGCGATGTGACGAGGGAGGCGGCCAACGCAGCTTCGTCGGGCAATTCCCACGCCAGCCGGTGACGAAGACCGGTGGCGCGCTCGAGAGCGTTTTCGGCGTCGCGAACCGAGCACTCAAACCCCTCGCGAATCTGGCGAAGGTCGGTGGCGAGCCGGGTTTGGGCGATGGTGTTCACGAGTTCGGCAAGCCGACGGCTGGCAGGGGCGGCGAGGGTCAGCTTGATGGCTGTTTCTCCGGTAGTCTGTTCGATGTCGTTCACCGTGAGAGCCAACGCGGCGTCGCGAAGGCGACGGGCGATTTCGCCGCCCGTTGTGAGCGACGCCTTCGCCTCGCGCTCGGCGGCTTTGAGCAAGCTCTCGCTCTCGTCGGCCAAGCGGGTGCGGATGGCCTCGCAGGTTTTACGGAGGTCGGTCGTTCCTGTTTCGGCGAGCAGACCTTCGCGGCCCAAGTGCAGGCGGTTGCTCAGTGAACGTTGAGCTTGGGCGAGTTCCTCGTCCATGAGCTGCAATGTGGTGTCGAGCTGACGCCACATTCGAACTTCGACCAAGTAGTGGCGCAACTCGCTGCCGGGGGTGGTGAGGAGGGCGAGACGTTGGCGGAGCAGGTCGCTGCCGAGGCGAACGAGACCAAGACTGAGGGCGACGTGCCAACCCTTATGCCATGGGTCGAATGCAATGACGGGAGATGCGGGCGGAGCGTGTCTGGCGGACTCGGCGGGTGGCGCTGCCTGCACGAGTTGAAGCCCGGTCACGTGGTCGAGCACGAGTTGCACGGCCTGGCGTTGCTCCGGGGAAAGAACCGTATGCGGTTCGCCGACGAGGAACACCCAGTCCGTTTGATCGGCGAGGGCGGAGAGCAGGGCGGGTTTGTGCACCAGCGCTTCGAGGCTGTGTGGCACCAGCAGGCAGAGGCCGTTGAGGTGAGAAGGGCCTTGGAGCTTGAGCCGGAGCGGTTCGAGGTTGGAGGAATCGTCGGGTTGCAGCGCGTGGTTTCTTTGCAGGGCGTCGACGAAACTGGAGGAGTCGTCGAATTCCTGCGTGCCTGCGCCGGTATCCAGAAAGAAACCACGTTCCTGCAGGAGGACCTCGCTGAAGCCGAGGCGGGAGGGGACGACTACTTTGCAGACGTTGTAATCTTGGCCGATGGTCTCCGACAGCAGACCGTGCAGCGCTTCCGGGCTGGCGGCGATGAGCGCGGCGCGCACAGGTGGAGCCAGGTCGCCGGCGAGTTGTGTCAGTTGTTCCTGGAACGGTGCGTGCGCGCGTCCGGCTTCAAGCTCGTGGGCGATGGATAGGGCGGACTCGGCCAAGGCGCGGCGGTGGCGGCTAATCTCGTCGCGTAAATCCATTAATCAGTCGAACAGGCCGAAGCGGAGGAGTTGAGTGGAGGAGGAGGACTAACCGACTTCGGCCCGATTCAACGGGCGTCCGTCGGTTCGTAAACTGAAATTCTCTGCGCGGGCTTTTTAGCCAGACGCTGACACGTTGATGGTGCAGAGGGGTGGACGACGGAAGGTGCCCGGGTCCTCTCGCGCGCAGACTGGATTTTGTCGGGTAACGCGACCGCCGCGTCACGTCGCTCCGAATGTCCGCAACCTGCAACAAGCGGGCAGGCGCGGAGACCTGACGTTACGTGCTGAAGCTTTCGTCGATCTCTTCGTTGGAGAAGACGGTTTGCACGTCGTCGAGCTCTTCGAGGGCGTCGTGGAGCTTGGCGAGGGTTTGCGCGACGTGCGGGTCGGTGACCGGGACGGTGGTCGTCGGGATATAGGCGATTTCGGCGCTGTCGGGTTTGAGCCCTTTTTGTTCGAGCGCGTGCGAGAGCTTATCGAAATTTTGGATACCGCAGCGGATTTCGAAGCCCTGCTCGCTGGTGATGACGTCGTCGGCGCCGGCTTCGAGCGCGATTTCCATGAGCGCGTCTTCGGTGGTTTGCTCCTTCGCGATGAGGAATTGGCCGGCGTGGAGGAATTGGAAGGCGACGGCGCCGGTGCTGGCGAGGTTGCCGCCCCAGCGGGAGAAGACGGAGCGAACGTCCTGGGCGGCGCGGGTTTTGTTGTCGGTGGTGACCTTCACCACGAACGCGACGCCGCCGGGGCCGTAGCCCTCGTAAGTGAGTTCTTCGAAGACGACGCCGGGAAGTTCGCCGGTGCCCTTTTTGATGGCGCGGTCGACGTTGTCGGCGGGCATGTTGGCGTCGCGGGCCTTGAGCAGGAGGGTGCGTAGGCGGGCGTTGCCGTTGGGGTCGCCGCCGCCGGCTTTGGCGGCGAGGGTGATGTCGCGAGAGAGACGAGAGAAGACTTTGCCCTTGCGCGCGTCGGTGACGGCTTTGAGGCGTTTGACTTTGGACCACTTGTTATGGCCGGCCATGGGCGAACAAGTTGAGAGCTGAGGGTTGAGGGACGCGAGCGGAGCGGCGGGGTCGGGAGACCCCGCCCTACAAAGGGAGGATTATTTTTTCTTCTTGGGGGTGACGTTCTTCATCGGGCGGCTGAGGCCAGCGGCGGTGGTGGCGGCGGCCGTGCCGGGGCCGACGGGACCGGGGTTGTCCTTCATGCGATTGATGACGAGCTGTTGGCCGATGGTGAAGATGCCGTTGACGGTCGAGTAGAGCGCGAGCGAGCAGGGGAAGGTGTAGCAGAAGAGGGTGAAGATATAAGGCATGATCTTCATCATCTTCGCTTGCGCGTTGTCCATCGACGGAGTCGGCGTGAGCTGCATCTGGATGACCATCGTGGCGCCCATGAGGATGGGCATGATGTTGATCGGAAGACCGAAGACGTGCGCGACCGTGTCGGTGGCCGAGAGGTCGGTGGCCCACAGGAAGGGCTGGAAGCGGAGTTCGGCGGTGCTTTGCAGCATCTGGAAGAAGCCGATGAAGAACGGAATCGTGATGAGGATCGGGAAGCAGCCGCCGACGGGGTTTACCTTGTGCTTCTTGAAGAGCTCCATGGTGGCGGCTTGGAGCTTCTGGGGGTTGTCTTTGAATTTTTCGCGGATCGCCTGCATCTCCGGCTGAATCTTCGCCATGCGTTTGGCGGATTTGGAGGCGGCGAGGGTGAAGGGGACGAAGATGGTTTTGAGTATCAGCGTGGTAATTACGATGGCCCAGCCCCAGGACCATGAACCGCCGGGGAACCACGAGTGGACCCACGTCATCAGGGTGAGCAGGATCTGGCTGAAGAATTTGAAGAAACCGAACTGCATGACCTTGTCTTGGTCGGCAGCGAAGACGTCGCTGTTGGCGAGCCGGCGGTATTCCTTCGGGCCGACGTAGAAGTCGGCGGAGAGCTTCGTCTCGGCGTTCGCGGCGATCGGCGCGAGGTCGAACTGGGTGGAAGTGGTGAGGCCGTAGGCGTTGCGCTCGTCTTCGGGGAGCGCGGGGAAGAGCTTCACGCGGCGCGAAATCATGCCGGCGGCGGGCGTGTCGGGCGTGAGGATGGCGGCGAAGAACTGGTTGCTGATGGACGTCCAGACGAGCGGGCCGCCGGTGGCGATGAACGGTTTTGGCAGGCTGGCGCCGATGCCGAGGAAGCCGCTGCCGCCTTCGAGCTCGGAGCGGGCGAAGAAGTCCTGATCTTCGCCGTCGGAGTAGCCGGTCGTGAGTTGGACGCCGAGATCGCGCGCGTGCGTGGGGGCGGCGGTGCCGAGGCTCCAGGCGACACGTGGGAGCGTGAACGGTTGATCGCCGAGATTGCGGAAGGTGGTTTCGTGACGGACGACGTAGGGGTCGTGGGATTTGTCCGGCGAAGTGACGATTTGGTAGCGGCGCGTGACTTCGAGGCGGTTGTCGAGGGTGGCGCGGTAAACGACTTCGCTGGCGTTGCTCGAGACCACTTCGAAAGCGGCGGTGCGGTCGAGACCGGGATAGTCGACGAACGCGAGCATCGGGTCGGAGTGCAGTGCGTTGAAGACGAAAGGCTCGGGGCTGCCTTTTTCGGCGGCGTATTTCTTGAAAGCGACGTCGCGGATGGCGCCGCCGGAGTTCGTGAGACGAACGATGACGAATTCGTTTTCGAGCGTGGTGACCGTGCTGTTGGCGGCTTCGGTCGAGATCGCGGCGAAGATGCCGGGAGGCGTGGGAGCTCCGGTCGGATTCGACGGCGTGGCGGCGGCGACTTGTTCAGCGGCCGCGGGGCCCTGATCGGCGACGGCGGGTTGGTTGACCGTGGGCTGCGGGGAATTGGTGGGATTGGGCGAAAGATATCGTCCGAGGAACATGCTGGCGAAGGCGGCCAGCAGGAGGACGACGCCGATCGTGGTGTTCTTTTTGTCCATGAAAAATCGGTTTAGAGGCTAGAGGCCGCAGGAGCGCGGGAAGGCGACAGGCGCACGCAACGAGGCGCGCGACGCGGCGGAACGGGATCGAAACCGCCGGGGTGGAGCGGCGTGCATTTAAGGAGCCGAACGAGGGAAAGCGCGAGGCCGGCGAGAGCGCCGTGGGTGCGGATCGCGTCAGCGGCGTAGTGCGAGCAAGTCGGGGTGAAGCGGCAGCCGCAGGTCGGAAACAGCACGACGAGGGCGGGAGAAACGGTGCGTTGGTAAAGCCAGACCAAAGCGAGAAGCGCACTCGCGGGCAGGCGGAAAGCGAGACGGGCGAGCGAGGCGATCATGGCGTGGCGGAAGGTGCGGCCTTGCGGCAGGCGTCGAGGAAGCGGGCTTCGAGTTCCGGAAAAGGCGTTTCGAGGGCGGCGGCGCGAGCGGAGAGCAGGCTGTCGGTGCCGGCGGGGAGGTTGTCCTGATGGCGGCGAAAGACTTCGCGGAGGCGGCGCTTGGCGCGATTGCGACGGACGGCGTGTCCGACGGCGGCCGTGGAGGCGATGAATGCGGCGCGGCGAAAGTCCGCGGAAGCCTGCTCGTGGTCGGTGTCGCGGCGGAGACACCAGAAGGTGAAAGCGCCGCAATTGTAGCGGCGACCGCGTTCGCGGATCGCCCGGAAATCGCTCTGGCGGCGGATGTGCTGCTCAGGGCGAAATCGCATCGGGACAAAAGGCTGAAGGACTGAAAAACCGAGGGCTGAAAGAGGCGCGAATCCGGAACGCGAATACGCGGCGTGTTTCAGGCGTTCAGCCTTTCAGTCCTTCCGCCCTCTCAATCAGACGACAGTGAGACGTTTGCGGCCCTTGAGGCGGCGGGCTTTGATGACTTTGCGGCCGCTCTTGGTGGCCATGCGCGCGCGATAGCCGATCTTGCGGGCGCGCTTTTTGCGGTGAGGGCGGAACGTGGGTTTCATGATTTCGTGAAAAAAAGAGGGTCAGTGGTGCCTAACGCGCAGGGGGGTGTCAAGGGCGGTAATTCACGGTGGGGCCGTTGCGGTTTCACGGCTGGCGGCGGGGAGGAATTTGGTTTTGGGTCCGGCGATGCGCATCGCGGTTATCTCGGACACGCACGACAAGTTTCCGGCGAACCTGCCGGGACGGCTGGAAGGAGCGGACGAAATCTGGCATTTGGGCGACGTGTGCGAGCCTTGGACGCTGGCGGAATTTCAAGCGTTGGGCGTGCCGATGCAGATCGTGGCGGGAAACTGCGATGAGCATCCGTGGCCGCAGGCGGTGACGTTGGAGCGGGAAGGGTTTTCGTTTTTCCTCACGCACGTGCCGCCGGCGCGCGAGCGGGTGCCGGCGGGTGTCGTGGCGGTGCTGCATGGGCATACGCATGTGCCGAGGGACGAAAAGTTTGGCGGAGTGCGTTGGTTGAATCCGGGATGTATCACGCGGCCGAATCGTGGGGCGCCGGCGAGTTTCGCGTGGTTGACGGTGGAGCGCGAAAAGATGCAGTGGGAACTGGTCTTGGTTTAGTCTGACTCACGCGAGCGAGCGTCATGCACCGGTTGTCTTATTTGCCGAATTTGTTGAGCAGCCTGCGGATCACGCTGGCGCCGGCGATGTTGGCGGCGGCGTATTCCAACTCGAAGGTGGGTTTTGCGATTTTGCTGACGGTGACGCTGGTGACGGATGCGCTGGACGGGGTGCTAGCGCGGCGGTGGAAGGCGGAAACGGAGCTGGGCGCGCGGCTCGATCATTGGGGGGATGCGTTGACGGCGAGTTTGGGGGCGGTGGGTGTGTTTTTCCTCTGGCCGCAGGTGGTGGAGCGCGAGTGGGTGTCCGCGGCGGTCGCGGTGGGCGGATATTTGTTAGCCGGAGCGGGACGGGTGATGCAGCCGGAGGATTCGCCGAACTGTCGGGGTCCGGTGGCGAAACTCCTGTCGTTGTTTTTGCCGGTGTCGTTGCTGCCGCTGGTGAACGACGTGGCGGCGTGGCCGTTTCAGGCGGCGGCGGCGCTGCAGTTGGCGCTCGGAGTCTGGCGGGTCATCCAGGCGAGCGCGACGAAGGCGAAGAAGAAGACGGAGGAGGCGGTGGCTTGACGCGATCGCGGACGATGGAGCGGACCTCGGCGGAGCGAAGCGGGAGTGGGCGGAGAAGAGGCGGCGGCGGCCGTTCGCAATGGCCGAATATCATCACGGGGACGAGATTGGCTTTGATGCCCGCAGTGCTGGCGCTGGCGTGGTCGGGAGAGCGGATGTGGTTTGCGGTGGTGTTGGGCGTGGCGCTGCTGACGGATGTGTTGGATGGACTCGTGGCGCGGTGGCTGGACGCGTATTCAGAATTTGGACGCAAGCTCGATAGCGTGGCGGATTATGTGACGTTGTGCGTGGGATTGGGTGGGATCGCGCTGCTCTGGCCGGAGCTGGTCCGACGCGAGTGGCCGTGGATTGCGGCGGGGATGGGGATGTTTGTGGCGGTGCTGGCGTTTGGATTTTGGAAACTCGGGCGGGCGCCGTGCTATCATACGTGGGGCGCGAAGCTGGGGGCGGTGGTGTGCGCGTTGTCGCTGGTGCCGCTGCTGGCCGGGTGGGCGGCGTGGCCGTTTCACGCGGCGATTGTGCTGCAGCTGTTGTCGGGTGCGGAGGAGATCGCGATCACGCTGGTGCTGCCGCGGCACGTCGGGGAGATGCCCAGCGTGTGGCATGCCTGGCGGGCGCGGACGGCAGAGCGGACGTAGTCATACGGGCGATGGACGGCGGACGGAGAACCTGGCAGGATCGCGGCCATGATGATCGAGCGGCTGACGCGGTGGGGAGAGGTGGATGACGCGCGGGAATTGGCGGAGTTGTTGATGGCATGCGTGGAGGGTGGGGCGTCGATCGGGTTTTTGGCGCCGATGAAGCGGGAGGAGGCGGACGACTATTGGACGAAGATCGGGAATGAACTGGTGGCGGGGAATCGGGTGCTGTTGGTCGTGCGCGAAAATGAGACACGACGGATTGTGGGGGCCGCGCAGATGGCCTGTGAGACGAAGCCGAACGGGCGGCACCGTGCGGAAGTGCAGAAGGTGATGGTGTTGCCCTCGCATCGGAGGCGGGGAATCGCCGCGCGGTTGATGGGCGAGATTGAGAGGATCGCGGCGGAGCGCGGCGTGTGGCTGTTGTTTCTCGATACGAGCGACAGCCATGCGGGGGCGCGGGTGTTTTACGAGGCGTTGGGATATGTTTATGTCGGCGGGATTCCGGGCTATGCGACGGATACCCGCGGTGTGCCGGAGCAGAATGCGATTTTCTACAAGACGCTGGCGCGCGGCGCGTGAATCGTTTCACTCGCGCTCCACACGTGGGTCACGAAGAGCAACAGGATCTTTTTGGGTTATTCGCGCCGGAGAGCGGCGTGCACAAGGCTCCGCCGGCGCAGCCGTTGAAGGCGGTGGAGCCGGAATCGGTCGGAGCGGCTGCGGTGGTGTTTCGGCGGAGTCATTTGGCGCGGAACTATCGGCTGACGTTGAAGCGCGACGGCACGGCGGTGGCGACGATTCCCGCGCGGGGATCGGAGCGGGAAGCGCGGAAGTTCGTGGCCGAACATCAGGATTGGCTCGAACGAGCGCGGGAGCGGCAGCGTCATCGACCGCGTGGCGCGGACGTGTGGACGGTGGGCACGCATGTGCTTTGGCGCGGCGAGATGTGTGAAGTGCGGGTTGCGGCGAGTGGAGAGAAGCCGCAGGTGTGTTTGGCGGCGGATGTGTTTCGCGTGGCGCGGCTGGAGGGAGATTTGCGGCCGACGCTGGAGGCGCATTTCGCGCGGCGGGCGAAGATCGAGTTGCCGGCGAGAACGTGGGAGTTGGCGGCCGTCACGGGGGTCGAGGTGAAGCAGGTGACGGTGCGAAATCAGCGTTCGCGCTGGGGCTCGTGCTCGGCGAACGGAACGATCTCGCTCAACTGGCGGCTGGTGCAGACGCCGGATTCCGTCCGCGACTACATCATCTATCACGAGCTGATGCACCTGCGGGAGATGAATCACTCGGAGCGATTTTGGGCGCGGGTGGAGGAGGTGTGTCCGGGCTGGCGCGAGGCGGAGCGGTGGATCAAGCGGAACGGGGCGCTGGTCGGTTTGTGAGCGGAACTCACAAACCGAAAGCTCCAAGTTACAAACACCAAGCTCCAGAGAAGTTCCAATTTCCAAACCTCAACCGTCGAAGCAGCGATGGGGCGATTGGATCTTGGAGCTTTCGATTTTCGCTTTAGCGGAAATCGATGAGTTCGACTTCGAAGACGAGGGTGGCGCGCGGGGGGATGGTTGGTGGGCGGCCGTTGGCGCCGTATGCGAGCCAGTGGGGAATGATGAGCGTGCGCTTCTCGCCTTTTTTCATGGTGAGGAAGGCTTCGTCCCAGCCCTTGATGACGGCGTTGGTGCCGACACGGAAGGTCAGTGGGACGCCACTGCGATAAGAGCTGTCGAAAGGTGTGCCGTCGAGGAGGCGACCGTCGTAGTGGGCGATAACTTCGTCACCCACGCGCGGCGTGGCACCCGAGCCGGGAGCGCGGACGAGATACATGAGGCCGGAATCCGTGCGGGTGGCGGTGGGGTATCTATGGCGGATACTATCGGCGTCGGATCCGCTGAGTTCGTTGCCCTGCTTATCAAGGGCTTCGCGCATGGCGCTGTTGATCGGGCGGCCGGGATCATCGCGGAGCAGCCAGCCGGAGCGAACGACGAAAGCGATGGTGATGAGGATGACTCCGAGGAGGGCGAGATAGACGACGCTGCGCATGAGGTGACGAACTTGTGCGCGCGATTTCGTGCGCGAGGGCGAGATTTGCAAATCTTGAGATGAGAGGGTCGAAAAAAACGGGATGCAGACGTTATGGGCGGGCGCGGGAGAAAGCTAATCAGCGGTCGAAAGTCACGGTGCGGCGACCGCCGACGTGGGTTACGACGATGGGACCGCCGGTGTAGATTTCGGGATAGGTTTCGCTGGCGACGAGTTGGATGGTTTTGATGTGGCGGTCGGGTCCAACGAGATCGGTGTAGAGGACGGAGGGGACGCCGTGTTCGAGCATGTATTGATCGGAGGCGGCGGCGAGTTGGCGGGCGTTGTTGTAAACGGCTTTGTCCTGCGACACGATCCGCATGCGGTTGAAGGTCGGAATGGCCATCGTGGCGAGGAGGCCGATGATCACGACCGTAATCATGATCTCGACGAGGGTGAAACCCTGGCGAGCGGAAGGGAACATGGCTGAAGCGGGAGGCTGGAGGCGCCGAGTCAGTCAAAGGGCGTAGGAGAGTGCAGCAGCAAAAGTTGGGGTGGCCAGAAACGGCGGAAGAGGAACGAAAAAAGTATGAGGGAAAGGGATCCTGCCACCTTCGCAGAGGCTAGGATGGAAGGGCGCGTTCGCTCAGGGGGATGGGCGAGTTGGTGAAGGACTTGATTCGAATTTGAAGATGAGCGCGTCGAGAACGGCGTCGACGAGGAGCTTGGTCTTTTGACCGGTGGGGATGGGTCCGGTTTTTTCGGCGGCGGCGAGGGAGGAGGCGGCTTCGTTTTTCGCGGCGACGAGGAGCGATTGCTTGGCTTCGTGGAGAGCGCCGGTGCGGGTGAATTCCTGAATCGAACCGGAGCGGCCCATGAAATGTTCGAGCAAGTTGTCGCCGATCCAGAGGCCCCATTGGTCGAGGTCGGCGAAGTAGACGGCGAGCACGCTATCGGGCGGAAGATGAAGCTGGCGGGCGAGGGAGCGGGTGTAGTTGCCGGGGCGCTGATTGGGCGTGTCAGGCGTGAAAGCTTCGAAGAGGCGGGCGTAGAGTTTTACGCCGGTGGCGCGTTCGAGGTTGGCCAGTTTGGTGTCGAAGGTTTTGGCGCGGGGTGGGTTGGTGGGGAGAAGGTTGTCGGGATCGTCGAAGTGCGGGATTGTGGCGCGTGGCGTTTGGGCGACGAGAGCGGCGAACGTTTCGGGGGTGGCGTGGAAGGCGCGGGCGGTGTCGCCGACGCGATGAATCACAACGGTCGTCATCGCGTCGCCCGGCTGGATTTGCGGGAGGATTTCGAGGCCGCGGACGATGCGGCCGAAGACACTGTGCAGGTAGTTGAGGCGGTTGACGGGTGCGAGGGTGAAGAAGAATTGCGAGCCGTTGGTGTCGGGGCCGGCGTTGGCCATCGAAAGGATGCCGGCGGCGTCATGGCGGAGGCCGGGTGCGAACTCGTCCGGGAACTCGTAACCGGGGCCGCCCATGCCGGTGCCGAGCGGGTCGCCGCCTTGCACCACGAAGCCGGAGACGACGCGATGGAAGGTGAGGCCGTCGAAGTAGGGCGTGCCGGGATTTGGCCCGAGCGTGCCTTCGGCGAGGCCGACGAAGCTGGTGACCGTGAGGGGAGCTTTTTCGAAGAAGAGTTCGGCAACGACGGTGCCGCGCGGCGTGGTGAATTCGGCGTAGAGGCCGTCAGGAAGATCGGCGGTGGCGGATTGGGCGGAGCAGGTGAGAAGCAGGAAGGAGACGGCGAGGAGGAACAAGCGAAGAGGCGGAGTGAAGGACGAGCGCGGCATGGAGCAAGGCTGGGGAAATCGCAGGTGGTGGGCGAGAGAACAGGTGTTGGGCGGGGGAAGAAGGATTAAGAGAAAGAGGAAAGAGAAAGAT
>JAEWBF010000041.1 GCA_023391285.1 Verrucomicrobiota bacterium | reverse complement strand
ACTCTCAACCCTCAACTCTCAACTCGTCCCCCCCCCACACTCCACCGTAACTTTCTCCACGCCGCGGGGTCTTCTCATCGTGCGCATCGTGCAACTCCTCCTCACCGCGCTCGCCGTGCTCGTCGCGATCATCGGCGGCGTTTTCACCGCCGCCGTCGCCGCGGTCACGGTTATCGTCGTGTTCGTCACTCGTCGGCTCTTTGGCAAACCGCGCGTTGCCATCCCGGCTCCCGCGCGAGCCCGCAGCGCCCCGATCCGTCGCTCGCCCGCGGCAGCCGGTGACATCATCGACGTCACCGCCACCGAAATCTCCGACTCCCGCCCACTTCGGTAGGTTGCGCGCTCGCCGCGCAACCCTTCTTCGCCGCAAACGTGGCGCGACGAGCGCCCCACCTACCGCAATCCCGCGGATTGCTCCCGGCTGTGCCGCGCCACTCCTGCCATCGCCAAGGCCACGCCCGCGCCGGCCAGCCCCGCCCAAATCCACGCGCCGCTCAACCGCGCTCGCTTGTCTTTACGCCAGCCGCCGCGCGCCGTCCGCCGCCCGCGCGACGCCTCGAATAGATTCCCATCGCGCCGTCCGAATTGCGGCCGCGCTTTCCGCACATACCGCCGCAACACCGCACCCACGATCCACTCCGTCACTCCCGGCGCGACGCCGTATCCAAATTTTGCGACGTGCGACGGCCACCCCACCGGCACCTCCGCCCGCGGCCGCAACGCCACCTCGACCATCGCCTCCGCCACTTTTTCCGGCGAAAAGATCGGACCCGCCGGCCGCAACTCAACGCCCGACACATTCGCGCCGTGCTGAAACCCGGGCGTGTCGATCACCGCCGGAAACACCGCGCACACATGAATCGCCGGATGCGCGATCATCTCCTGCCGCAGCGCCGCCATATAGCCGCGCAGCCCGAACTTCGCCGCCGTATAAGCCGCCGCATAAGGCACCGGCACGAAACCGCCGATCGATATATTCGAAATTAGGATACCGCTCCCCTGCCGCACGAAATGCGGCATCACCGCGGTCGCGCCATTGATCGCGCCGACCAGATCGATTTCCACGACGCGCCGCTGCGTCCGCGCGTCGGCCCGCAGCACGGACCCGAATAATCCCGCGCCCGCATTGTTGATCCACACGTCGATCCCCCCAAACGCCTCCGCCGCCTTCCGCGCCAGCTCGCTCATCTGCTCCGCATCCGTCACGTCCGCCGGCACCACCAGCGAATGCGCGCCCAGCATCGCGCATTCGCCCGCCGTCTCCCGCAATCCATCGCCATTACGTCCGGTCAACACCAGCCGCGCCCCGTGCCGCGCAAACGCCCGCGCCGTCGCCCGTCCGATTCCGCTCGATGCGCCCGTGATCACCACCACCGCGCCGCGCAGCGGATGCGGCGGCAACACCGCCCGCGTCTCAACTTTTTCGATACTCATCGCGCAACATACCCCCGCGCCGCCATCCCGCCTCCCGGCCCCCTCCCGAAACCGCGCACCCAAATTTCCACTACACTGTCCCCACCCATGGCGGCGCGGTGCCCCCCCCGCGCAATTCCACCCCGCGGCCCTTCGTCCCCGCCCCGCAGCCCACCGCGTAACCTATTAGGTTACACGCCCGCCTTCTCCCCGACCACAGTGTAACCTATTAGGTTACACGTCGCATCCGCGCGCATCCAAAAATCCGCTACACCACGGCGCATTCTCGCCCGCATTCCCATACCCTCCGTCTCCCTGTCTCCGCTCCTCCGTCTTCGCTCCTTTTTGGCCCCTTCCCCCGAGGAAAACTCACGCGATTTCCGGCAAGCCAAATTTTCTCCGAAAATTACCGAAATCCGCTCACAAACGCATTGACGGAGATTTTTGCGAGTTCAATAGGTTGTGGTCGCCGCGGCTGGGGACCACATCCTGTTGTGGTCAACAACCGGTCAATAACTTCCAACAAGTTTCGTTCGCTCGCGTCCCCCGCCGCCACAAAGAACCGACCTCCCCTGTCGTTCCCGGCCTATTTTCTCGCCTCCTCCGTCCTCACCTTTGCCATGCACAAAACCTTCCAAGTCGGCGCCAAAACCTTCGTCCTCGATCAAGCCAAAGCTGAAGCCGCTTTCGCCGCCAAGAAGGTGATCAACGGTCGCGAGACCATGTGCTTCAACCTCCTCCCGCTGAAATACCAGTGGGCCTACGACCTCTACCGGAAGATGAAGGCCAACCACTGGGAGCCCGAGGACATCCCCATGGGCAAGGACATCGAGCAGTGGCGCGACGAAAAAGCCGTCTCCGAGGTCGAGCGCTGGATCATCCGCATGGGCATCGGCTACTTCTCCGCCGCCGAAGGCATCGTCGGCGACAACATCCAGCACGTCGTCCGCGAACTCGTCACCGCCCCCGAGCTCAAGCTCGTCCTCGGCCGCCACGCCCACGAGGAAAACATCCACGCCGACTCGCTGCTCTACATGATCGCCTCCCTCGGCATCAACCCGCACGAGTGCGAAGCGATGTTCGAAGACGTCCCCACGATCGTCCGCAAAAACGAATTCGTCACCAACGTCTCCCGCGCCCTCCGCCGCGATCTCGATCTCACGCAGCCCGAAAACAAAAAGCTCCTCGCCAAAAACATCTTCGTCTTCGGCCAGTGCATGGAGGGCACGCAATTCTACGGCCTCTTCGGGATGATTCTCTCCCTCTACCGGCAGAACAAATTCCCCGGCATCGGCCAGATGTTCCGCTATACGCTCCGCGACGAGTCCAACCACATCGAGGTCTTCCGGAATCTCTTCATGGATCTCATCGAGGAAAACCGCGAGATCTGGACCCCCGACTTCAAGGAAGAACTCCGCAGCCTCATGCGCGAAGCCGTCTCCCTCGAAAAAGAGTTCATCAAAGACTGCCTTCCCGTGAACGCCGTCGGCCTCGCCGTCGACGAATTCGTTTCCTACATCGACTACATCGCCGATCGGCGCCTCGAGGGCTGCGGCCTCACTCCCCTCTCCGCCGGCGTGAAAAACCCGCTCCCCTGGCTCGCCGAGATGATGGACATCAAGAAGGAGCAAAACTTCTTCGAAGGCCGCGTCACCGAATACCAGAAAGCCTCCTCCCTCAACGTCGCCTCCGACGACGAGCTGTGAGGTAGGGACGCCTCTCCGAGGCGTCCGCCTTTCGCTCCCGCCGTCCTCTGCGTCGTCCGCACATCCCGATTTTCTAGTTTCCCCCCTCGTTCGTTCCCGCCTCCCGCTTCAACCGCTCACCACCCGCCCGCGCCTTCCACGCCTTCGGCTCCGCCCGTTCCGGCCCGGCCACCGCCTTTCCCTTTTTCCAAGCCGTCCCGCTCTCAACTCTCATCTCTCAACTCTCAACTTCGTCCGCCAACTCTCAACTTCGTCTCCGCCCCCAACTCCCCCGCCCGTCCGACTCTCAACTCTCATCCCTCAACTCTCAACTTCCCACGCCCGCCCTCCGCCCCCTCAGCCCGTTCCCAACCATGAGCCGCACGCCCTCCCTCGCCCACGACCTCGCGCTCAAACGCACCGTCCACACCCCCGTCGACCAAAAACCCCATTTCGCCTGGCGTGAGCTGCTCAACGCCGAAGCCATCCCGCTCCCGTCCGTCACGCTCATCTGCCCGCACGGCGAAGAGCGCTTCGTCCTCGCCGAAGTCGCCGACACCCTCGGCAAAGCGCTGACCAACGTCTGCCTCGCGCGCGGCGACAAAGACATCTTCAACGACACCAACAAGGCCTGGGTCGTCCGCATCTGCCGCGAGCTCGCCGGCAACCTCACCGATCTCTCCCGCATCACGTCCGCGCCGGTCAAGCTCACCCTCGACGCCCTCTACGAGCTCATCGAAAAGACCCTCGTCGACAACAACGCCTACTTCGTCGCCAAGAGCCTCCTCCTCAACCGCGCTCGCAAGATCTCCGTCAACCGCGAGGCCGCCGTAACGTCCACGCTCCGCGTCATCCGCCGTAACAACCAGGTCGTTCCGTGGAGCGACCAGAAGGTCGAGATCGCCGTCCGCAAAACCTTCCTCTCCCTCCAACGCGACTCCGCTCCCGCCGTCGCCATCACGAAAGCCGTTTCCGAGCGCGTCCACGCCTCGAAACAAAGCTTCGTCCACATCGAGGAAATCCAGGACATGGTTCAGGAAGAGCTCATGAAGGCCGGCCACTTCAAAGTCGCCGAAGCCTACATCCTCTTCCGCGCCCAGCGCTCCATCGCTCGCGATGCCGGTTCGATCGACGGCCTCGCCGCCGTCGATTCCGAGTCCACCGTCCTCAGTTCACCGTCCACCGAAGCAGCCGGCCAGGCCGCGATGATCGTCGTCAAACGCGCCGACGGCACCAACGACTTCTGGGACGGCGCCGACCTCCGCAAGCGCATCGAGTTCGCCCGCATCGGCCTCGATCTCTGCCTCTCCAACGACGAAATCGAAGTCGAACTCCGCCGCTCCGTTTACGACCAGATTTCCCAAAAGGACCTCGACGCCACCATCGTCCTCAACTCGAAGACGCTCATCGAAAAGGACGCCGACTTCGCCAAGTTCGCCGGCCGCATCCAGCTCACCTACATCTACGAAGAAGTCCTCGGCTGGGACATCATGCGCGACGGCATCGGCGCCCTCAAAGCCGCCCACCAGCGCGCGTTCAAGAAATACCTCGAGCACGGCGTCGCGATCAAACGCCTCAACCCGCGTCTTCTCGACTACGACCTCGATGCCCTCGCCGCGATCCTCGATCCGTCCTCCGACCTCGAGTTCGACTTCCTCGGCATCCAGACGCTCTACGATCGTTACCTGATCATCGACAAAACGAAGAAACCTTCGCGCCGCATCGAGACGCCGCAGTTCTTCTGGATGCGCGTATCGATGGGCCTGTTCCTCGACGAAAAGGGCAACCGCGAAGAAAAAGTCGCCTCGCTCTACGATCTCTACAAGAGCCGCCGTTTCTGCAGCAGCACGCCGACCCTCTTCAACTCCGGCACGCTCCACTCGCAGCTTTCGTCCTGCTATCTCTACTACGTCGACGATTCCATCGAGGGCATCATGCTCCGCGGCATCGCCGAAAACGCCTTCCTCTCGAAGTGGGCCGGCGGCCTCGGCGGCTCGTGGACCGCGGTCCGCGGCACCGGCGCTTATATCGGCGGCACCAACGGCGAATCGCAGGGTGTCATCCCCTTCCTCAAGCTCCACAACGACCAGCTCGTCGCCGTCAACCAGGGCGGCAAGCGCAAGGGCTCCGGCTGCGCCTACCTCGAGTCCTGGCACAACGACATCTTCGAATTCCTCGAGCTGCGCAAAAACACCGGCGACGACCGCCGCCGCACGCACGACATGAACACGGCGAACTGGATTCCCGACTTGTTCATGAAGCGCATGGAAGCCCGCCAGCACTGGACGCTCTTCCGCTCCAACCAGGTCCCCGATCTCCACGATCTCTACGGCAAGAAATTCGAGGAAGCCTACCTCCGCTACGAACAGCTCGCCGAGGAAGGCAAAATCTACGGCCAGAAAATCGAAGCCCTCGAGCTCTGGAAAAAGATGCTCTCGATGCTCTTCGAAACCGGCCACCCGTGGATCACGTTCAAGGACGCCTGCAATCTCCGCTCCCCGCAGGACCACGTCGGCGTCATCCACTCGTCCAATCTCTGCACCGAGATCACGCTCAACACGTCCAACGACGAAACCGCCGTCTGCAATCTCGGCTCCGTCATCCTCGAGACGCACCTCCTCCCCGACGGCTCGATCGATCACAAGAAACTCCGCGAGACGATCCGCACCGCGGTCCGCGCGCTCGACAACGTTATCGACATCAACTTCTACCCGACGAAGGCCGCCGAAACCTCCAACCGCCGCCACCGCCCGATCGGCATGGGCGTGATGGGTCTCGCGCACGCGCTCTACCTGCGCGGCCACGCCTTCGCCTCGCCCGAGGCCGTCGAGTTCAACGACGAAGCGATGGAAGCCATCGCCTACTACGCCTACGAAGCCTCCTCCGACCTCGCCGCCGAACGCGGCACCTACTCGACCTACAAAGGCTCGAAGTGGGACCGCGGCCTCCTCCCGCAGGACACGATCGATATCCTCGAACAGGAACGCGGCGTGCCCGTGGAAGTGCCCCGCGGCGGCAAGCTCGATTGGGCGCCCCTCCGCGCGAAGATCGCGAAGCAGGGCATGCGCAACAGCAACGTCCTCGCGATCGCGCCCACCGCGACGATCTCGAACATCACGGCCACGAGCCCCTGCATCGAGCCGACGTATAAAAACCTCTTCGTTAAATCGAACCTCTCCGGCGAGTTCATCGTCCTGAACCCCTTCCTCGTCCGCGACCTCAAGTCCCGCGGCCTCTGGGACCAGGACATGATCGACAACCTGAAGTATTTCGACGGCGAGCTGAAGGACATCGAGCGCATCCCCGCCGATCTGAAGGCGCGTTACCTCACCGCCTTCGACATCGACGCCAAGTGGATCATCGACGCCGCCGCCCGTCGCCAGAAGTGGATCGACCAAAGCCAGTCCGTGAACCTGTGGATCAAAACTCCGGACCTAAAAACCCTGAGCCACATGTATCGCCACGCCTGGCACGTCGGCCTGAAAACCACTTACTACCTCCGCTCCCTCGGCGCCTCGAACATCGAGAAAGCCACGGTCTCGATCAAAAAAGAAGTCCGCGGCCACGCGGGTGCCGATGGAGGGACGACGCCCTCGTCGTCCACAGCTCCAAAGAAAGAATACACAGCCGAGCAAAAACTCGCCTGCAGCATCGAAGCGATGCGCAACGGCGGTGAGTGTGAAGCTTGCCAATAAGGCAATGTTCACACGAACGAAGCGCTCCGAGCGCAGCGACAACTATCGGCCGGGATTGCCGGCCGATACATGTGAAGCCTGTCAGTAAGATAAACAGGTAGGGCGCGTTGTCCCCAACGCGCCGCCCCGTAGGCCGTCAGCTCGCTGACGCTCCTTCCAAGCCGCGACTCCCGTCGCGGCTTTTTTGTCGATGCATGCAATACACTATGAATATCTTCGCCACGCTCTCGGCCCGCGCACCGCCATGCTACGTTCCACGGCCATCATCCCCCTCGTCTCGCTGCTCTGCTGTGTCCGCCTTCTCGCTCACATGGATCCGCCGGGCGAAACCTACCCGACCGTTCTCGTCGAAGGAGACCAGTTTCACGTCTACTTCCGTGACAACAGCCTTGAGGCCCCAGAAGGGAACAACTTCTTTCGCCGAATCTACAACGCTGACGGGGAATTACTCGTCGATCGCGCAGTCGCGCCAGATGGCCCAGTGATCGCCGCTAAACGTGCTCCGGATCTTGGTTTGCCGGAAGAACTCACCGGCCGCTGGCGAAAGGTTGGCCGCGCCTTCTATATCATTCCCGAATGGGACCGTAAGCATCACGGCCAACCATTTTACCTCGTCGCCAACGAGAACCGCCACATTCGGCGCGATCTGAAATGGACGACCGCCAACGTCGACGTCGTCGAAGACTTCGTGGTGACCGCCACCGATCTCGTGCTCCTCGTGACGCGACGCATCGAGGGCCCGGCGACAAACGACTGGCGAACAGATCTATGGCTTTGCCACTTCGAAAAACATTCCGGCGAACTGCTGAAAGAGCTTCGGATCGGAGTTCCTTCATTTATCTACTCGTTCCCCGGCACCTCGAATCTGCTTCAACACGGTTCTGACGTTCTTTTCGTATGGAACGAAGGCGGCGACCAAGATCGCCGCGAAATTCTCCACCTCGCCCGCTACAACCTGTCCGCCAAGACGGTTCACGATCGCTCGCTGCCGTTCCAGTCGACCTGGAACACTTCCATCTCGATCAACGCTATCGGCGATACAGTTTGCCTCGCTTATCATGGCATCAGCCGCGAACTCGCCGTGGAGTTCGTTCCGACCGCAGAAGGCGCCCAGCACTAATCGCAATGGGCCCCGGCTTCGTCCTCATCTTCTGGCTCTTCATCGCCGGCGTCTTTGCGCTTATCTGGGCCGCTGCCGTCGGCCTGTTCATCCTCTCGTGGGTGAAGAAGTGGCGAGTGGTTAAATGGCTCTCCGGCCTCGCCGCGGGAGGGCTCACTGCAATCGGGCTGCTCATCGTCGGCCTGTTTACCTACGGCATCATCCGCTCGATGAATCCAAGCGCCGTGTTCGAGGGCACGTTCCACCGCGCGCCCGCTTCGAACGTTAGAAACCTTCAGAGCAAAGTCTTCTGGTTCGCAGACACCGGCAGCACTTACCTGCGTTTTGAAACCGACGCCGAAACCTTCCGCAGCCTTGTCCCACCCGACCTGCCACCCGTCACCCATCGCGAGTATCTCGAAAAGCGCTGGCACAGCACCGATCCGGGGCCGGACTGGTGGACGTATGATTTCCCCGCGTCCGCGGAAATCTACCTGAAGGCTACAGAGTTTGGTGAAGGAAAGCAGTTTGCCTCAGAAATGACGCTGATGGTCTACGTGGCAGAGCAACGCCTCGCTTACTACCACTTTATCGGAATCGACTGACCGCGTTTCAAACCGGCTCGGCCAAGAGTTATGCCATGGCGCTGTCTGGCTCCCCATCGAAGAGTTTAAAACCAATCCTCCACTGTGAAACCGTCCCGCTTACTACGCACCCATCGTGACGGATCAAAGATATTCCAGCTGGTCTCCTCAATGACGCCGACAAGTTGGCCCAAGTCATACCAGTCCCGAACATCACCAAGCCCCAATTGCCCCAGTTCCGCACCTCTCTCAAAACGGCGGGCTAGATTTGAAATACGTTCCCTAGCATTATCGACATGGCCTCTGTATGTCGAAAGCGACTCGACAACAAAGCAAGCAAACGCGCTAGACATCATGTCCTTCGCAAGCCCATTTTCAGCTCTATCAAAAATCTCAAGCAAATATCTAGATAGCGAGCTTCGAGGCAGCAAATATAGCGTTCCTTCGCTTCTAACGGCCAGAGGCTGCTGCCCATTGCATGTGACCTTCACCGATTCTCGAGCTGCGCAGACCGTGAGCTTAACGAACTGCCTAAGTCCCTCGAAATTCCAGACCATCCTTTTGATCTTATCGGACGGTTTGCCCCACCGATGGGGTGATGCAAGCCGCGCCCAACAAAGGTCTATCCTCCGGTGTTCGGCATTGATAACAACATCTGAAATCTCCCGGTTGCTAAATACCCAGTTTTCGAAGCGTTCTTCTGGACCGCCTCCACAAAGAAGTGGTCCCGGGGGCATCGGAAAATCATCCAGTCGGAGAGCGCTTACTATCGCGCTGGCGGAGGTCGAGGTTTTCGCCTCCTTTATCAAAGGCTCTACAGACGTAAGCAGGCTGCAGTCGATTGTCCAAAACGTTTCTAGTTTTTCCAGCTCCTTGACGGATACCGCTTCGCGTTGACCAACTCGTTCGAGGCTAAATACCGGCAGTTCGGCTAACGCCCTATTAAAAATAGGTCGGCTTGAAGGGACGGGTCCGTTGTCCCTTCTAAAATGCGGAGATCCAATTAACGTATTTAGAATATATCGGGCTTCCCGAATCGCCCAAGTGAGTGAAAAGTTCCGCTTTTCGCAGAGTTCTCGCAGCTCATTTCTAACATGCGCCATATATACACCATAGATGGAGGAAAGAAGCTGATCTCTCTCAGGAGTTACCTCTATCCCCGATCGCGCGACGTTTGTCCTAGGAGCATTTTCGCCACTGACGTTAGCCAGGGCAGCAATTGGTGAGTTTTCGAAACCCGGTGTCTGAACCTCTACGCGGACACCTTCAATGCATGTGCCAAGCAGGAGCGGTTCTTCATCGGTTCTTCGAATGTCCGTTGTCGGAAGAAATGTCCATTCCTTGAAATACTCGCTCCACTTTACCGCATACGCCACATTAACTTTATTAACATTTTGCGAGAATATTCTGATACCACTCCCTGCCTGTTCAGGCGGCTCAGTCGCATTGGAAATCTCTGCATCTATGCCGCGCTCTTTGAGGACCGCCTGCAGGGCAGTAGCTGCATCCTTGTGGCCTACAGTAACACCTTCCCCTCCGTCGGTCGTGACCTTGACCTCGCATCCAGGAATCACAACCCACAGCTTCGCCGTATCGAGTATGTTCGCGATCTCTACGCTCGGGCGAACCTTGAGTTGAAACCTGGTTCCATGCCGTCCTAGTGGCTTAACTACAGGATCATCTTTATCCAATAACCTTATCAGATACTTTCCATGGACAGAACGCAACGTGAGATGCCTGGCTTGCTCGTCTTCGTCACTAACAGTGACAATCTCTACACCGTCCGCGATCATAAAGGCAGACAGCACACCGATGCCGAAGCGGCTAATGGAAGAAAACCCGGGATGGTTCTTTTTGAAATCGGGGTCCTGGTAGCGAGACGATCCCACGCGTAGCAGAAAATTGCTTATGATCTTTTGACTCATACCGGTGCCATCATCCTGCACCGAAAGAAGCCTATTCTTTGAGTCCCAGTTAATCGACACCTTACTGGCACCCGAGGCACCATGCTCGAATCTGTATACCCTTATCGCGTCTATGGAGTTCTGAACAAGCTCTCTCAATACAACCTTTGTATCGTTATATAATGTGTGACCAGTCAGAAGATCTAGTATCTTTGCTTGATCGATCGTAAACTCGAACGTTTCACGCAAAAAGCCATCTGTAGCTATGTTTGTATCATCGATTTTTCGCCATGGGAAGACATGACCTACCTTCTTGGTTTTCTGAGTGGCAGTAATCCATTCATGACTTTTCCTGAGCTGGCTGCCAGCGTAAGCAAGATATGTTGTAAGACCGAAGAATCCGTTTTCATCGGTGAAATAGGCGTGAACTTCGATAGTATCCCTGGGGGCCTTTTCATCTGGTTGCCCTTCTTCATCGGAACCTAGCTTGGGCATCACTCTCGTTACAGCCATCTGCTTCGCCCACTCTTGCTGACTGACCGGATCAGTCGGACTGAGCACCCTAAACTCGATTGATGGAGTGCGATCAGCGGTAATGTGCAGCAAATCGGCCGTGCGCAGCAGCACCGCACAATACTGAAGATTCGCAGTTTCGGCATCGCTGTTACCATATGGTTGGACAATCCTATATTTGGAGATGTCCCCTAGATCGTTCAAATGATGACTCTCGCAAATCAGTCCCAGATCTTTCCGGATCTGAACTCGTAGCGACCCTAAGAGCCGATCGACTTCGTCGACCGTCTCATGAGCTACCCCGAATCTCTCCCCGGGAGCACCCGAAAGCCACGCTTTGATTCGCGTTGCGTGGTGGTGTCTCACGAACTCTTGATACAAAAACCTTTCGCTTTCGTCCTCGGTCATCTGCTTCACTCTAGCCTTGTAGTCTTTTCCTTCTTGTCCGGCGAATAGCACTTCTTCGCAGAATCTGCTAAAACCAGAATTGCGACGATTTTTGAATTCCGAGGTTGTGACCAATAGACCAAGGTCATGGAAATATACGCTTAGCACCGTTAACAGCCAATCAGCCGTGCTCATCGCCGACTTAGCTTCGTCCGGAATTATCCACTCCAGTATCCCGAGCATCCCGTCTATATGTGAAATATCGTGCTTTGTGTATTGATCGAAAATGCCATCACGTCCAATGAGCCCGAGTAGTTGGGCTACCTGGCTCTTGATGTGGTATAAGTTTAGTCCTTGAAACGCGGGCAGCGACTGAGCGGCTACAGCCTGTTTCTCGGCAAAAGAGTTTAGCTGGATCGGCATATATTTTTCCAGGTGGTCGAGCAGAAGGCTTAAGGCAGGCGAGCTGGCCTAAAAACGGTCAGGCTGATGTTTGTTGATTTTCGTGACCGACCGCGTGCATAACGTAATCAGCCGATCTTCGACACGCTTCGGAATCGGTGGCATGTGATACAGTGAGTTGAGCGGAGGACGCCTTCACCAACCGCGAGAGCAGCGGAACCGATCACGCTCGCAAAGCGAGCAGACCAATCCGAAGCGCGGGCAGAGAGCGAAAGCGGGGTTGAGCAGGACGGCCTCAATGGGGATGAAAGCTGGCGGAGCCCAAACGCTGCACACCTGCGTCTGTGAAAACCAGCCAAAATCTTGCGCTTTTCTTGTTTTGCACGCTCTACGCCGACTTACCGGCTGCTTTCGGCGCCCGCAGACTCTGAGGCCGGCAACGCCAGCAAGGCTTTTGGCGTGGGGAATGTTTTCCAGTCCATGAGCTGCGGCTCGATCTTCGGTCCGTTCTCCTGCAGCCAGGCGCTCACTCGTGGGCCGATTTTTTCCCCATAGTCGCGGTGCGAATAGACGAGGACGCATCCCGTTCCGTCCACCAATACAAACCGTGCAAACGCGATCTCGATCATCGTCGGCCGTGGAAAGATCACCACCACGAGATGCTCCGCCGGCGCGCTGTCGGTGCGCGGTTTCGAGTCCGTTCGAATCACCCGGCCTCCCGCGCGCTTGTAGTTTTCCAATACGCCGTTCGCCACGTTCGCCAGCGCATCGCCATCCTTGGCCGCGCGATGGAGGTTGATCGTGATCATGTCCGACCAGCGCTCCAGGTCCTCCTGCCCTGCCGGCGTATACTCGTGCTGATCCTTGTCCGTCCACCGATGGAAATAGGCCACGCCGCGAAACTCACAACGAGTCGCGTCATCGCCCGCGTTCTCCGCCGCCCGAACCATCAACACCACCGACAGTAACCCAAGGAAAAGTAGAAATCGCATAAGCTGAAATGCGCCGGCTCACCCGAGGTCAAACGAAGGGGTCATGTGTGAACTTTAGGTCAAACGAAGGGGTCATGTGTGAACTTTTGACAACGCCGTTTGGAACGCCCGCTCGCTGGCTCCACCCCGCTGCCGGAACCGGCGCACATATTGCGTCACGCTGTCCGGCTCTCCCATCCGCAGGCGCTCCGTCAACCAGCCAGCACCGCTGCTTGTCAATCGTTCACACATGACCCCTTCGGCTCACCCCCCTGCTATTTAGCAGGGTAGGCAGCCTTTCCATCTTCGGGCAAAGTAGCGGCGAAATGCGTCCACGCAACGGACCCGACAGGCAAAAATCAGGTGGTCTTCAACAGGCTGCGTCACGTCGACGGCCTTTCGCACCCACCCACCCAATCCTCATGATCCGATCCCTTTGCTCCTTCCTAAGCCTGCTCACCCTTGCCATCTGCCTCTCACCCCACTCGGCCAGCGCCCAACTGGTCGGGACCGGCAACGTTAGCGCCTCCAACGCCTTTACCAACCCAACCTGGAACGCCGGAGCGATGCTCATCGTCCAGGACGGAACGCTGGCGATCAACTCAGGCGGATCGGTCCACGCCACCCTTACTTTTTTGGGATCTGGTTCAGGCGATGGCGTGATCGACGTAAACGGTGGAACCTTTACCGGCTGGCAGATCCACATGGGGGACTCGAACAGCAGCAAACTGATCATTCGCAATGGTGGCAGCCTGATTTTCGAACCGGGATCGGCCGCCGAGCCGACCGGCCTCAGCCTCGTCGACGTTGGAGGGGCTCCCAACATCGTCGAAGTGAGCACGGGCGGAAGCCTGGACACCGGCTTCCTTTTTTATATTGGCGCCTTCAATATCGCCGGCGGGGACAAGGTGACGATTTCCGGAGGCTCAGTCACCAGCCACAAAGTCGGTTTTGTGTCCGGACTCGTGGACATCAGCGGCGGCACCTGGAATATCTCGGACGAGTTAACCCTCGCCGCGGCGGCCAAACCCTCCCGGCTGCTCGTGCGCGGCACCGCCACGGTTTCGGCCCCCACGCTGCTGAACGATGGCTTGGTGGAGGTCGAGGGCGGGACTCTCACCATCGCGAATTCACTCGTAATCGGAGCCGAAAGCACCGGTGCCAAACCGCTCCCTTCCGAAAGAACCCTGACCATCAGTGGCGGCAGTGTCTCCGCGAACGCGGTGTATGTGGGGCACGGGAATGATTCCACCGGCATTCTAAACCTGAATGGCGGCGAGTTGACCGCGTCCACCGTGTTTATGAGCTTCGGCACAAACACGCCGAGCGAGCTCAATCTGAACGGCGGCACCCTCACCACCGGCGCCCTGTGGGGAAAAAATGTTTTCAGCCCAGCTCCTGAAAATTCCGTGGTTCGACTCAGCGGGGGAACCCTGCGCCTGACGGGCAATGGCGAAATCTTCAACCGATTCGAACCGGGCAACGTGACCCTCGAGGAGGGCACCTCCTATATCGATACGCAGGAGTATACCCGCTCCACCAGCTACGCCCTGAGCGGCGCGGGGCGCCTGTATAAACGAGGCTCGGGCACGCTGACACTTACCGGCGCCAACACCTACACTGGGGGAACGACGGTTGCTGCCGGAACCCTGTCCGTCACAGGCTCCATCCACCACCCGGACGCCAGTCTCCAGGTCGCAGGCTCCGGTATTCTCCGCATCAGCGGAACTGGAGCGGTGACCAATTCCAATGCGCTCATTGGCCCCGGCGAAGTGCAAGTCTCGGGAGGCCGCTGGACGAATACCGGCCCGATCTCGCTGGGAGCTTTCGGCCCCGGCAAACTGACCATCTCCGGCGGCGAAGTAACGGCGACGGAAGTTGCCACCGGCTACGGTATTTCCGACACCGAAGTCCCGTCCACCATCACCCTGACCGGCGGCATTCTCACGACGGGTCAGGTCGTGAAGGCCGCCACCCGGCCGGCAACGATGAGCTTCGGTGGCGGCACGCTGCGTCTCTCCGGCCACCAAAGCGCCTTGTTCAGCGGGTTTGCACCGGGCTCGGTGACGCTCGATGCCGGCGGCGGCACCATCGACACCCAGAAGTTCAACGTGACGAGCGCCCAGGGGCTGAGTGGAGCCGGCGGCCTGGTGAAAAAGGGCGACGGCACGCTCACCCTGACCGGAGAAAACACCTACACCGGCGGCACCACGATCCTCAATGGCACGCTCATGATCGGCCATGGCACGACCGGCTCGATCGCCGGCAACATCGTCAATCACGGCGCCGTGGAGTTCGGTCGCACGAACTCCCACACCTATGCGGGGGTAATCAGCGGCACCGGTTCGGTCACGCAGGCTGGCACCGGCACGCTCACCCTGACCGGCGAGAACACCTACACCGGCGGCACCACGATCCTCAATGGCATGCTCATGATCGGCGAGGGCACGACCGGCTCGATCACTGGCGACGTCGTCAATCACAGCGGCCTGTGGTTCGGTCGCACGGATACGCATACTTTTGAGGGCGTGATCAGCGGCACCGGTTCGGTCATTTCAACCCAAGGGACTGCGATCCTGACCGGCGACCATCACTACACCGGCGGCACCCACGCGTGGGGCAGTGGCACCCTCCAACTCGGAAATGGCGGAACCACGGGCTCCGTGGTCGGCGACATTTTCCTCGGCGGTGGAATCTTCGGCACCGGCCACCTCATGGTTAATCGCTCCGACGCGCTCACCCTTTCCGGCATCATCAGCGGCCCGGGCACGGTCACGCAGGCCGGCACCGGCACGCTCCTCCTCGACGGCGAGAACACCTACACCGGCGCCACCTACGTCAACGCCGGCACCCTCGTCGTGAACGGCTCGCTCGCGGATTCCTCCGTCGAGGTCCGATCCGGCGCCGCGCTGGGCGGCACCGGCACCTTCGGCGGCCTCGTCACCATCGGCTCCGGCGCCACGCTCGCCCCCGGCAACTCGCCCGGCACGATCACTTTCACGGAGGGGCTGACCCTCGCGGGCGGCGCCACCCTCGACTTCGAACTCGGTTCCTTGAGCGACCTGATCTGGATCACCGGTGGAACCCTCACCGGCCCGTCCGAGGGCGTGGTGACGCTGAATATTTTCGACTCCGGTGACTTCGCCGCCGGCACCTACCTGCTGTTCAATTTTGAACCGGGCGTGATACTGAACAGTTTCGATCTCACCGACTTTGACTTCGGGGATACCACCGCTGGCTATGACTACTCGCTCGATTTCTTTGGCAACGCGCTGCGACTCACCGCCCTCGCCCCCATCCCCGAGCCCTCCACCTACGCCGCCATCGCCGGCCTCGTCGCGCTCGGCCTCGCCATCCACCGTCGCCGCCGCCAACGCACCGCCTAGGCAACGCGCCCCACACGGACGGCCGAAGGGGGGCAGTTTGGGCTTCCCCTGATATTTCGGACAGTGGCGGGAGCCGAAATACGTCATGTCTTGACTCTTGACCAATGCCCTTTCCGAGAGGTTGCGGTGAAACAGAAAAGCCGCGGTTCATCACCGCGACTTTTTTGCGCTGTTTCCGTCGAGCACGGCTTTCATCGTGCGGCGCGGCGAAGCTCGGGGCGGCGAAGTGCTCCGCCGATTTCTGACGGAGCAACGCCCCAAACGCGGTCCGCGCGCTTCGCTTTAGACCTCCGCACCACGACGCAGTCGTCGCCGTAGCACCACGGCCACCACGAGCGCCGCTGCGATCGCACTATAAGTCGACGGCTCCGGAATCGGTGTGAACGCCAGGATCTCGCCGCCGCCCGGAATCACACCGCGATTGGCCACGTAGAGCACGCCGCTCTCGTCAAATGCGAGCGCAGTGGGCGCCCAACAGCCCTTCGGTCATCAGGAGCTCCGCGATGCCTGTCATGGGATTCAACCGCCACAACCCACCCGTCGGGTCGCCGGACAGCAGACCATTGTTCGCGAACTCCAGCACGTAGAGCATTCCGTCCGGGCCATAAGCGAGATCGATCACATTCGTGAAACCGCCTCCGACGAGCGACAGGCCCGCCTCGTCCACGCGCAGCGGCGCTCCGTAAGCTAACGTCTCGGCGAGGAGCAAACAGTGCAGTGGGCATGGGATGTGGATGGAGACGCCGCCGGACGGTTCGCCGCGACTCGCAGGCGTCCGCGTTGGGGCGGGCGTGGTATTCGATGGAGGGGGGAAGAGGAGCGCCGAGACGCGCAGTGTTCGGTGTGCGTCAAAGCCCTCCGAGGACGCCGAAGCTGACGAGCAACACTGCTTCGACCTCGCCGCGCCGTCGAGCCCGCCCAAGCACGTGAAAAACTGCTCCTCACAACGGCGAAGCCCCGATGCCCTTTCGGGCATGCCAACACGCGGCGCGCTCAGCGTGGCTCATACTCCCGCAGCAGTGGAAGTGAGACTCCCTTTGATCCAATCGACGAAGACATCGCGTCCACGGGCGGGGAAACGTATCCAGAATAGGCCTACGGCACTTTTTTTCGGAAAACCGCAGATTTGATCCGCGACTCGCGCCGCAGGCGAAGCAGACATCAACCGAGAAATACCCTTTGTTTGGCCCCGCCGAATCGGCCGACACACCACGTTCGTCGCCGAGACTCTGTGGAGGGTGGGGCGCGTCGTCCTACACGCGTCCAATCCAGCCTCGGCTCAACCCGGCTTTTTGTGGCCCCTCCTGGTCAGGCCGTCTCTGCGAATACGGTCGCTGAGAAATTCTGCCTCGAGTTAGCTTTACCTTATTGCCGGCCGAGCAATTGGCACTTGGATCAATTCGCTCCGCCTCTCTCTGGTGAGTCAGTCGCAGCATTCTATTGGCGAACGATGGTCGACATTTCGGAGCAGATTTATGGGTTGTGGGACGAGTTGGCGGACCTGCCCTTAGCTGATCAACGCGGCGCCATCGAACTGCTCTTCAGCCGGATCGCCACCTGGATCGGCGCAGACGATGCGTTCTGGATCGGCAGCGCCCGAGTCCAGGACGCCCCGCATGCCGACAACGATGTTTTGTATGGATGGCGGCTGCGCGCGGCCGAGTGCTGGATCACGCGGCCGGAATATAATCAGGAGTTCATCCGCAAGGTGCTCGCTCATATGGAGCGCGATCCGGGGTTGAGCACGCGCAAGATCATCAGCAGAGCGGGGCACTTCCGCAGCTACCGCCTGCACGACGGTTTCATTGATTTCGAAGTTTTCCGCCAGACGCCGCAGTATCGGATGTATTTCGAAACCCGCGGCATCACCGATCGCATCTGGTGCGTGTTTCCCGTGAATCACGACGCGGAGTCTCTTTTTTGCTTCGACCGCATCCGCCGGCGCGCTCGTTACACCGAGGCGCACGAGCGCGTGGTGGCTCAGGCTCTGCGCGGCCTCAAGTGGTTTCACCGCCAGCTCCTGCTCGACCACGGCCTGCTCGTGGGCAAGACGCCGCTGTCCCCGGCACATCGCCGGCTGCTGCCCCAGCTGCTCTCGCACAAGCCCGAAAAGGAAATCGCCGACACCCTCGGCCTGAGCCGCGCCACCACTCACAAGTATGTCACGGACATCTTCCGCAGCTTCGGCGTCTCCAGCCGGGCGGGCCTCATAACGCTCTGGATGGGCGGCGCCTGAGCGGCGTGGGTGGACACCCCTGCTATTTAGCAAGGCAGGCAGCACCCGGCAACTCGGGCACAATCCCGGCCGGTTTGCGCGGCGTGCGTGAGACACCACGCGGTCGCGTTAATCCACCACGTCCACCTTCCATAGGTTTCGCCGTCTGATCCGACGCGCGTTCTCCCGCTTCTACTTTAACCATCATGAAACTACGGCAAATCCTGATCCTGGGGTTGGTGTTGTCCGGCCTCTCGGGTCTCCGTGCCAAGACCGTTGTGCAGACTGTCCAATTCGACCAGATCGCCAGCTTCACGGAAGCGAGCGGTGAACAGAAGCAGGCGCTCAGCCGCTTCTTTGTTGGCGCGGCTACGATATCGTAGCTTCCATCCGCAAACGGCAGCGCGCACGCATCACCCACCATCGTGCCCTCCAGTCGCGTATCCGAGTTCAGCAGATCGATCCGCGCGATTCGCACCGGTCCTTTTTCCCACGCGCCGCGCGTCCCGCCGAGATCGAGCATCGTCTGGTGCACCTCCGGACGAATCCGCTCCAAAAACCAGCGAACCCGTCGAGGCCGCCAAATCCGAAACGCCGCGTTATATATTTCGCAATCACTGCGCCCGCCGTAACATGACTCGAGGAGCCCGAACGCTGCACACCTGCATTTCATAAACCAGCCGGAATCGCCCCTCGTTCGCTCAGAAACGACTTTTCCACTCCGAGTAATCAGATGCACCCGGCTAGAACTCCAACGTCCTCTTCACTGGGCGCGCTCGTGCCAATAGCCGGGCACCCGATTCAGGTGCATGATCGCAACAATCCAGACGTGCTCAGGCTGAACCAAGTAGATCACTCCGTAAGGAAACTTGTCGGTAGTGCCGCCGCGCTGGCGGATCAACTGCCGGAAGAGCAGCGGGCGCTCACATACCTCCGTCAACAGCCGCTCCATTTCGCGCTAGAACCGCGCTCCGAGTTCCGGACTGATCGCGAGGTAGTATTCGAGCGCTTCACGGAGCTCGCGATTCGCCTCCTCATGGATCAGCCGTTTCACAACACCGCACGCTTCCGTGCATCCGCCAGAGCTTCGTCCAGCGGAATGCCTCGCGCTTGCCCACTCTGGATCTCGGCCACGCGGCGCCGAGTCTCCTGCTTCCACGACTCTTCAACGTTCGGCTCAATGCCTCCATGGGCTGCCAGGAGGATTCGTTCGACGAGCTCGGCACGAACGTCCTGCGGCAGTTGACGAGACTCTTCAACGAGCTGTTCGAGCGTCATAGGCATGCTGCACTGTGTGCAGTTTCACTTGTTTCAGCAATAGCACCGGAGCAGAGACGCCGACCGCGAGCAGCCGAACCGATCACGCTCGCAAAGCGAGCAGACCAATCCGAGGCGCGGGCAGAAAGCGAAAGCGGGGTTGAGCAGGAAAGCTGGCGAAGCCCAAACGCTGCACACCTGCGTCTCCGACCACCAGCCCGAAATCTCGCAGCAGCAATTAGCGGTCATCCGTCGGCGATCAGCTTTGTTCGTGCTCCCAATCCCCGACCTTCATTGGGATCACGGAAGAGCTCGTTTGTTGTCTTGAGCAAAGTGCAGCACGCGCCGGACGGCGACATGCGCCTGGGGCTCTTCCCAAACGAAATAGATGCCGTAGGGAAAGCGATCGATTCGAGCCAGCCGGTGGAGTGGACCGCGCAGTCGGAAGATCTGCGGCATTCGGGCGAGCAGGTGCAGTCGCGCTTCGACACACCGGAGGAACTCATGTCCGAGACCTGCACTTCGCGCCTCATACCATTGGAACGCTTCCCTCAAATCGGCCTCAGCGCGCGGCGCGATGGAGAGCGTGTTGGCCATGCCTCAGGCCTGGCTAACGATGCGCCGCTTCACGTTTTCCCACGAATCGCCGCGAGATGGGTCCGACGCGTATCGCTGCGCATCCTCAGCAAGAATCGCGTCATGCCAGGCAGGAGGTTCGACAGCGTTGGACTCGCGCGCGATCTGGTTCCAAAGCTCCTCGACCAGGAGGAGTTTCTCGGCCGGCGATAGTCGTTCGATCTCAGCGGCGAGCGCAGCGTTCATGGGACGAAAATGTGATACGGATGCGACGGGACGCAAGGGCGCAGGGACTCCACAGAAGCGCGAATCAACCGGCTTTCGACACGCTTCGGAATCGGTGGCATGAAACAGTGAATTGAGCGGAGGGCGCCTTCACCGGCCGCGAGAGCAGCCGAACCGATCACGCTCGTAGAGCCGAAGGGGAAGGGGTCATGTGTAAACTTTTGACAACGCTGATTTGAACGCGCGGTTTTTCGCTCCTCCCCGTTGCCGAAATCGGCGCACATACTGCGTTACGCTGCCCGGCTTTCCCATTTCCAGGCGCTTGGCCAGCCAGCCGTTCGAGACCGACGTGGTGGCCTTCATCAAGGCTGCTAGCTGCACCTTTTCCGCAGCCCACTTCTTTCTTGGGAGCGCCTCCAGCGACACCCGCAGGGCTGCGGCCGCAGCTCGGAGTTTCTCTTCCCATATTCCAGCCCGCGCCTCGTCGTGCGCCTCTCGGTCCGAACCCAATAATTCGAATCTCTCCGCATCCGCTCCCAGAGCGCGCAGCTCCTTTTTCAGGCTCTCCTTGAAATCCGGCGAACCGAGCACCCAGCCTCGACTGAGCCGCCCGAAACGTGCCTCTCGCAGTTTCGTTTCCTCCTCGGCAAGCACGCCCAGGTAGTCGACATAGCGCCGCCAGCCCGCCGGCGTGTCACGCAATCCCCCGGATTCTCCCAGCACCGTCGCGGCCTCCAGGCAGACCGGCCGATCGCGCTGCCTGAACAAAGGCAGGCTGCTCCACCGGTGCTCACACCACCCTCGCGCCTTCGAAAGAACACTGTGGTTCGGGACCTCGTCTTCCAGACCATCGACCCGGTAGCTTAACAACTCCATCTGCCCATCGTGTCGGCCCATCATAGTTGCCAACGTCAGACCCGAACTCTGTCTCCAAGGTTCAACTACACTGCCCATTTGGGCAACAGGCCCTCACACGTGATCCCATCCCTCGGCTCGCGGCGCAATCGCCCGTGCGGCGCGCAGTCACGCGTGGCTCCCGGTATCTGGATACTGAATACGAAACGCAAAGCCTTGTCGCGAGACACGAGTTCTCGCCGGAATGAACGACACCGTCCCGACGATGTGTGCATCGAGTCGCGCCACGGCGCGGAGTCTGCCCTGCCGGCATCGGTCCGATAATCTCCACTGATTTTCAGCCTGACCGTCCGCACGAATGTGCTCCGCGAAGGCTTGCCAAGGCGCGACTGGAAAATTCTCTCGCCCCCCCATGAATCACGGCACCTCGCGCAAACTCCTCCATCTCGGCATTGGTTTTGCGCTCTTCTTGACAGCCCATTGCTTGTCCCACGCTCAAGCCGTTATCACTTGGGGCACTCCAACTTTCATCAGCGGCGATGCAGACGTCGCTCCCGTCGACACGCGACTCTGGGCCTACAATTTCGGCAACGCATCCGTGAGCCCGACGGTCAATGGCGTCACCTTCACGGGCTACGCTTCCCACACCGGCAACTCCGATTTTACGCTCACCACGGTAGGCTCGTCCATTTACCACTTTCCGGACTCGTTCGGCAACACCGGGGCCTTCTACACCGCCTTGAGCAGCGGTTATCAAGACCTGCTGCGTTCCGCGACCTTCTGGTCGGGCTCTCCCGCCAACACCCAGACAATGACGCTGCTCAACCTCATCGCCGGCGCCACCTACCAAATTCAATTCTGGGTCAATGATTCGCGCTCCAAATACCACAATACCGAAATAGTCACCTTCTCTGACGCGGCCACCGACGGCAACACTGTCAGCGTGCGCTTCAGCAACAACGGCGCCACGCTCGGGCAGTATGTGACCGGAGTATTCACCGCCGAGGAAGCGACTCAGGTCATCAACCTCGGCCCCTACAGCCCGCAGATCAACGCGGCTACTCTCGGAACCGTCGCGATTCCGGAGCCCTCGACCTATGCTGCGCTGGTCGGCGCGCTAGCGCTCGGCTGGGTGGTGCTCTGCCGCAGGAATAAACAGCGCCTCTCCAATAGGGAGCAGGCCGATCGCTGTTAATTGCAACGTTCGCCCGGCTTCGTCCTGCTCCCCTTGACTCCCACTGGCCAGATGCCGCGCAAATCGCGCACCGCATCCCCCGGCGCCATTTAGCACGTCGTTAACCGCGGCAACCACGGCGCGCTTTGTTCAGGAACGCGAGCGAAGCGGGCGCGTTTCTGTCGCGTTGGAGGGGCCGTCGATATCCGCGGCTGGCGGCTTCATACCTACGCGATCATGCGCCCTCTTCACCATTTGGCGGGGCGCACCCGCAGCCGAGCCCGACGAACGATCCGTGGCCGACGGATCAAAGTCCTCCGAGTGCTCTAGATGGCCGCTGTCGTGGCGGCTCGGTTTAGTCTATACTCAAGGCGTTTGACCCACCCCTCTTCGGCGCCGAAAACCCAAGAAGGTCGCGTTGACTCCCGTTGTGCGGACGCTCGTCGTCTTCCTAAATCGACTCGCCAAAAAACTGCCCTTCCCATGAAACGTCTCCTTCCCCTTCTCCTCGCCGCGGCGTGCGCCTTTGCCCACGGCGCCACCGACTGGGCTCCCGCGCCGAGCAACGTTCCTAACGCCCCGTATCCGCGCCTCGATGCCGAGGGGCACGGCGAGTTTCGTCTCAAGGCTCCCGACGCCACCGCCGTGGAAGTCAACTTACCGCAGGGCAGCTACCCGCTCACCAAGGGCGACGACGGCGTGTGGTCCGTCACCACGCCACCAATCGAACCGGGTTTTCATTACTATGCCTTTCGCGTGGACGGCCTGATGGTTTTCGATGCCGGTAGCCACGCCTTCTTTGGCGCCAGCCGCCACGGCAGCGGCATCGAGGTGCCGGAGCCCGGCGTGGATTTCTATACGCTCAAGGACGTGCCGCACGGCGACCTTCGCGCGAAGTGGTATTTCTCAAAGGTGACGAATTCCTGGCGCCGCCTCTTCGTTTATACGCCGCCCGGTTACGATACTCAGCCGGACCAGCGTTTCCCCGTGCTCTACCTTCAACATGGCGGCGGCGAGGATGAGACCGGCTGGGCCAACCAAGGCCGGACCGATATCATCCTCGACAACCTCATCGCTGCCGGCCGCGCGCGTCCAATGTTGGTCGTAATCGCCAATGGCAACCTGCCGCGCGAGCCCGGCGTGACCGCACTCTACAGTCGCGACGGCATGACCGGTTTCGCCCGCGAACTGCTCGAAAACATCGTCCCGTTCGTCGAGTCGAACTTCCGCGTGCAACCCGACGCAAAACACCGCGCGCTCGCCGGCCTCTCGATGGGCGGCGGCCAGTCTTTCTTCGTCGGTCTCGCAAACACCGACACATTCTCCGCCGTCGGCGCCTTCAGCACCGGCCTGTTTGGCGGCATTCGCCCGCCAGGCGGAGCCGAGCCCGCGCCCTTCGACGCCGAGGCGGCGGTCCCGGGTTTGCTCAGCGCGCCGCAAACTTTCAACGCGGCCCTCGACCTTTTCTACCTCTCGGTCGGCGAGCAGGACCCGCGACTCGACGCCACGCGCAAGATCGTCGCCGACTTCCGCGCCCGCGGCCTCGAGGTCGAGTTCGCCTCGTTCCCCGGCGGCCACGAATGGCAGGTCTGGCGCAAGTCACTGCACGATTTCGTCCCGCGCCTTTTCCGATCGGAATAAAACCGCCACGAACTTCCGCTCGCTCCGCCTCCGCGAAGCTGCGGACGCGTTGCTACTCTTTCGCAGCGCGCTTCGCGTTCCAATCGAGCTTCATCGGCCCGCCTCCCATGTCGCCCGCTTCGATCGTGCCTTTGATGGTGTCGCCCTCGACCTTGCCGCGATACTTCAGGACGAACTCGTTGCCGTCGAAATTTCGCACCACGTCGAACGCGATCACGTCGTCTTTGAACGACGCGTTCTTGATCGCACCCGCGCCGAACTGGTTCGAGTAAGTGCCGGCGAGCTGGCCGTCTTTGGATTCCAGTTTGAGCGTCGTGGCAATGTCGCCGGCCGGCGATGTGACGGTCCATTTCCACGTGCCGCTCGGATCCGCGGCGAGCGCCGCGACGGTCAACACGCAGAAGGCGAAGGAGGAGGTAAGGAGACGAAGCAGTTTCATGAGGTAATTTTTTGAGGAAACGCGCACAACAAAACCCAGGACAGGCCGCGGCGCGAGCGATTTGCTTCCGCAAGGCAGACGGGGCCGCGGACTACTTTCAGCGCCAGCAAGGCATCGGTGTCGCTTCGTGTGAATTCGCGTTCCTTCGCGGTTCATGGTTCCCCGCACCTCCCGTAGCGGAACGCAGCCTGCCCCGATCCATCGGGGTGGGCGTTTCGCCTCACCCCCGAAAAGCTCACGCTTTCCGCTACGCCGATCCGTTGCCGCCTACCGCGGCTGCGCCCGCGCCTTCGCCACTTGCTCGCGCATGATTTTCACCAGCGCGACATCGTTTCCGCCAAACTCCCCGCGCGGAATCAGAATCGCCGAGCTGTTCATCGCCTGTCGCATCTGTAGCAGCGGACGAAGCACCGCGGGGAATCGCGCCAGATATTCCTCAGGATTGCGCAACACCACCGCCGTCACCCCCCGCCGCGCCGGAAACCCACCGTCGCCATGCATCAGCGTTTCCTCACGCAGCTCCAGCACATCGGTCCAGCGAATAATGCCGGTCGAAACGCCGCCGGGAGAATACTCGAACCCGTGTTCGTATAGGATGAAATACGGCCGGTGACGAATCAACCGCACCGCTGACACCACAAACATAAACACGCTGCCCGCGAGCGCGATTCCGGCGCCGATCCTCCAGCCCGCATCATCGTTCGTGCGCTCCCTCACAAAAAGAAAATAGGCGAAGGCCGCGGCCAACAAAGCTGCGGCCAAGAGCACCACGCCCTGCATCCATCGTGGGGTGCGACACGCATAAAGCACATCACCCGCGGTCTGTTCTGAAGTCATAGGAGGAGTGGTTGCACCTCAACACATCGCGACCGCCGCCAACTACCGCTGCGCTTTGGTCGCGTGAATGGTTTTGATCAACTGCAGGACGCGCCGCTCCGCTTCCGGTAAGCGGCCGGGCCCGATCCGCTCTCGCACCTGGGCCAGATCCGATTCCGGCACCTCTCCGCCGAGCACATCGGCCGCCGATAAATATACAAAGGCTTCAAACGCATCATAAGAAACATAAGGGCTCCCAAGATAATAGCTCCCCAGATTATAGAGGGCACCGACGTGCCCGCGCTCCGCCGCCCGGCGCGTCCACTCCGCCACGGCGTCATAATCCATGGGCACGATGATATCGCCGCTGAAGAGCTCGGCCAACTTCATCATCGCATCGGCGTCACCTGCTTCCGCCTGACTCACGAGTGCTTTGACGTCCGCCGGAAGCAGATGGTCGATGCCGGGCCGGTATTCGAGCGACGCGAAGCGCTCGGGGAAATACTCCTTGAAGGCCTCGATCGTGTCCTCCGCGAACTCGCGCGCTTCTTCTTTTTCCTCCGCCGAAAGCAGCCGACCTGCGCTGACCCGCACCGTGTGGCCGCCCGCGTATCCCATCGACACAGCCACAGCGCCATGCGCGAACGCCATCAGCGGGTCCTTTTCCACCACCCGGTTTCCGCGCAAATAGATCTGGGCCAGCGCCGCTTGAGCCTCCGGATGCCCCAACGATGCCGCCTTCCAGGTCAAATCAAACCCCAAGCCCGGCGAATATTCGACGCCGTCGCCCAACGAATGCAGCATCGCCATCGTCAACAACGCCTCAGGGTTACCAAGACCGGCGCTCACCTGCAAAAAACGGACTCCCTCGCTGCGCGCTTCTTCCGTGCCGACGGAATAAAATAGCACGTTGCCCAGCAGAAAGAGCACATCGGACCGCTCCGTTTGCGCCAACCGACGCAGCTCCGCGATGCCCGCCTCCTGATCCGTCGCAAGCAGCTCCCGCGCCCGCGCGAGTTGCTCGTCCACGCGCGACGCGTCCACCTCGGTGGAGTCTATCGCGACCGGTTCCTCCGTGGACGCACGGCCCATGGCGACAACGAACAAGGCTAGAATTGCTGCGACGCGGACGCGAAGCGGGAGTGTGACGCGCACATTCCCATCAGAGCAGCAGCCCTTCGGGTGTCCATCCCGTTCAGTTTCCGTAGCGGAACGCAGCCTGGCCCGATCCATCGGGGTGAGCGTTTCGCCTCACTCACGAAAAGCTCACGCTTTCCGCTACGACGATCCCTCCTGCCTAGCTCCGGTTCGCGATCTACTCTCGTAACATTCCTCACGACATGGTCTCTTCCGCGTGCTTGATCGCTCGCCCCCTACCATGAAATCACCCGTCGCCCTCCTTCTCGCGTTGCTTTCCGCCGTTGTCGCCCTCGCTCAGTCCCGCGAAGTCGGACCCTACACCATCCACCCAATCATCGCCGACGTCATCCGCATCGAGGACGCCAACCACACCAATCCCGCCGGCATCCACCTCGACGCGCAGGGCAACACGAAGAGTTTCAACAACTGCTCCGACATGTATCTCATCGTCGGTCGCGAACGGGCGCTTCTGATCGATTTGTCGAATCCCATCAAATGGGACGCCACCGCCACCGAGTCCCTGCAAAAACTCGTGCGCGAAGAGATCGGCGATCGCCGGCTCTATATCGCTGTCACCCATCACCACGGCGACCACACCGGCATGTTGCCCGCCTTCAAGGACAACCCCGAAGTTAAATTCTGGATACAGACGCCTGAATTCACCGGCCGCGAAATCTTCCCTGCCGAAAGAACGCTGCCGATCTCCGGCAATCCCTCACTCGATCTCGGCGGCGGCTGGATCGTCGATTCGCTCGAAATCCCCGGTCACACGAATCATTCCACCGCCTATTTCCTGCGAGGAAAGAACCTCGTCTTCACCGGCGACGGCATTGGTTCAGGTCACGGCGTGTGGATTTTCTCCGCCGACGGTTTCGCGCAGTATCGCCGCAGCATCGACCGGCTCATCGCTTACATCCGCCACCCCGATCACGGCATCGACGAGAACCAGCTCGTCATCTTCGGTGGCCACTACTGGCAGAAGCGCGAGAAGGAAAAGCTCACGATGCGCTACATCCTCGATATGCAAAAACTCATCGCCGAAATCAAAGCCGGCACCGCCAAGGAGGAGCGCGTGAACTTCGGCCGCCCGTATCTCGATCGAAATTTCATTTCCGGCGAGGCCACCATCACCTGGAACAAGGCCGACGCCGAACGATTCCAGGCAGAATAAAACCCGGCGGAGCACAACGCGCCCCTTCACCTGCTCCAAGCGGATGCGTCTCTGAACGCACACCCGCGCGCAGCTTGGCCGTCAGGGGCTCACCTCCCGCACAAACGTCCGCACCTTCGCCACCAGTGCACTCACCTCGTCATCCGTGACGCGTTTTGCGGGCTTCATGATCACCCTCCCGTTCGCGTCCTTCAGCCCGAACTTGATCGATTGAAATGCCTGCTCGTCGCTGAATTTCGCCTGCAGTTGCGCATTCGTCAGATCGCCGATGAGGAGTTTCCGACCCGCCTTCGTCTCGCCGCGCCCATCGAGGCCGTGACAACTCGCGCACTGCTTCTTCCACAGCGTAGCGGCGCTCGCGCCATACGTTGGGCCGGTGGCAAAAACGACGGCCGACACCACGAGACAAGGGGTAATTCTCATGGTGTGAAATGACGCAGCCGACCGCCTTTGCGTCCGCTCATAATCTCCTCACCGTTTGTCATTCTCCGCGCAAATCTTGTCGCTGCGTCGCGAAATTGAACAGACCGGCGAATCGCGCCTGGTAAGCCGGCCGCGCCGACGGATGGAGGCTTCTTTCACAACCGAGCCGAGAGGAAAGGCGTTGCAACCCAGCCTGAATTCAAGGCGAACGAGGCGGCTGCGAACCTGGGTGCTCGCGAGCGGCCGGCCCGCGCAACCTCGCACCCTGCTTCCGGGTATGCGCCCGTCCCCCGTGCCGCGGCACGTTCTTCATATCCTTCAACGCAACTCGCATTCGAAGTCAGACTTGGCTTCGCCACGCCGCGCCCGCCATTGTCCCGCACCTCCAGTTTTCATGCGCTGCCTTTTCCCCTTCGTCTTCGCCGCACTCGTCTCCATCTTTCCCATCGCTGCTTCGGGACAATCGGCCGGTTCGAATGCTATAAAGGAACGCTGGACGCGATTTCGCCATCAATTGCGTCAGGAGTCTCCCCGCTGGCCCGACGGCCGTTACTACGAGAAATACTCGTTCCGCGGCGAAGCCGGCGACCGCATTATCGTCGGATTGGCCGGCGAACAATCGGCCGGCGGCACCCCCGGATCCCATCAACATCTCTCGCTCTACGTGGATCGCGGCGACGGCGTCGAACCCGTGCGCGCCGGACCCGACGGCTTCGAAGCCGAACTCCTCTTCGAGCAAGCCGGGCATTATCTCTTTTATGTGATCTCGCGCCGCCCGGAGCAGTCCGGCGGCTACACGCTCGTTTTCATCAGCCAAACCGCCAATCAGCCGCAACCGGTCTATTATCACATGATCTTCGACGAGATCCTGCAGGCCGGCCACACGTTCAATCACAATCTCCAGATCAAAGAGAACGCGCCGCCGATTCGCGTGCGCGTGGACGCGAAGGGCTTCAAACCCATCCTGCAAACGCTCCGCTTCGATGCCGGTTCATTCGGTCAGGTCACTTACCCCAGCGAAGAAAAAGAAGGACACACGTTCGCGTCCTCCCTCATCCGGCCTTTCGCGCAAGATAAATGGCAGGTCGTCGTGCTCAATCGCTCCACCGCACCCGGCTCGTTCCGCCTCGTGATCGAGCATCCGAGCCCCTGGCACACCGAGTGACGCGGCAACGCGTTACGTCGGTCACACCCCGGCGCGTGAGATAATCGAGCGGACAGCGCTCCTGACCGTGCGTTGATTCAACCGTCGCAGCCCACGTCGCCCACGTCGCCTCTTCAACCACGCGCAGCGTTCGCCCGTCGCCGGCGCCAGGCTGCGACACCGAGCGCGGCAGCGCCGAAGATCAGCGCATACGTCGACGGCTCGGGAATCGCTGAGCCGCCCACGTCCTGCAGGCTGAGCCACTGGCCCGGATTGCCGACGGGGCCACCGGCAAGTTCTATGTTGCCATAAATACTCATTTCGATCGCTGGCACCGACGAGAAGTTCATGTCGAGGTCGCCCGGCAGCAGATACGCAAAGCTCAACGAAGTGAACGTGATCTCCGTGCCCGAGGTGACCCCAGGAAGATGCGCCCTGACCAGGAAGTAGTTGAGCGGCGCAAAACTCAGGTCGGTGCTGAGCACTCCGTCAAACGAGCCGGTCAGATCGGTGAAGCTCATCACGTCGTGAATCCCATGGACGTCGAGTCCGCTCCCGAGGCGCGAGCCCCCTCTTAGCTCGACCGTCAATTCCGCATCGCCCCAACCCACCGGCGGAGCGATCACGATCTTTTTTCCGGCGGGTGCTGCCCATGTGACCGTCAGCAGCGTGTGGCCTGCGGTGCTGAAATCGAAATCGAGCAAAGGAGTGATGCTCGCATCGAGACGGACAGAGGACGAGTTATAGTTGGAAACGAAAGAATACTCCGCGGTAGTGGCATCCAGCTCGCCCGTCAGCGTCAGATTGGCGGCGGCCTGCGGCGCAACGAACAGCACGGCGACGCCAAGAGCGGCGCAACACGAAAGAAACCGACGAGACATGCGGGGCGGGAGGAACGTCATAGGTGGAAGTGTGGAGTGAGGCGGAAGCCGCCGCTCCGAGCGCGGCGCAATCCCGCTCTATCGACCGCGGGGTGAGGCGCTGAATCCGGATTCCACGAAACAGGCAGGCGATTCGACGAAACGGGCAGGCGACGTCGTTTTCGTGATCGCTCGCCAGGTCGCTAGCGCTTCCCGCACGCGATCCCCTGATATCCTGCGCGCCGGAACACTCGCCCGCGCCCGCGTTCACATCGAGAGCCGGCTCGTCATCCTACTTTGTCTATGACTCTCGACGATGCCGATCCCTCCTCCGCGGTGAAACACCGTCACTTGATGGTGGACGGCGTGCGGATCTTCTATCGCGAGGCCGGTCCCGAAAACGCGCCGACCGTGCTCCTGCCGCACGGGTATCCAAGTTCGTCCTACGCGTTTCGAAACTTCATCCCCGCGCTCGCGGATCGCTGGCGACTCGTCGCGCCGGACTTCCCGGGTTGCGGCCACAGCGACACGCCCGACGCGTTCGCCTACAACTTCGACGGCTATGCTGAGTTTCTGGAGCGCTTCACTCGCGCGCTCGGGATCGATCGGTTCGCGCTCTACCTTCACGACTTCGGTTCCCAAATCGGTCTGCGACTCGCGATCCGGGATCCGCGCCGCATCGCAGCGTTGATCCTCCAAAACGGCGACATCTACGAAGACCAACTCGGACCAAAATATGCGCCGCTGCAGGACTACTTTCGCAACCCCACGCCCGCCGCCCGCGCGAAGCTGGCGGAGGCGGTCAGCGAAGAAGGCTTTCGCGACGAGTTCATGAACGGCGCCGGACCCGAACGGGCCGAAAGAATCTCGCCCGACCTCTGGACGCTGCACTGGAGCTTGATGACTCCGCGGCGAAAAGAGATCGCGGTGAGCGTGATCGCTGGGCTGCACGAGAACCTCGCGTGGTTTCCACGTTATCAGGCCTATCTGCGCGAACACCGCCCCCCGGCGTTGATCGTGTGGGGACCGCGCGATGGCTTCATGCCGGAGGGCGCCGCGCGCTTACCTTCGCGATCTCTCCGACGCCGAACTTCACCTCCTCGATGATGGCGGCCACTGGCTCCTCGAAACACATCTGCCCGAACTCGTCGCCCTCTCCTGCAATTTCCTCAGTCGCGTGCACCGCTGAAAGCGCACGCGATCGCTAGAGCAGTTCCAAGAAAGCCGTAGCCGTTGTAGGAGCCTGCTTGCAGGCGATGTTACTCGTTCGCCGACTGAAATCGCCTGCAAGCAGGCTGCTACAACGAGCCAGAAACGGCTACAGATTTCGCGGAAACGCTCCAGTCAGCGAGCACCCCGCGCGCTTTAGGCGCTCTCCAACGCGAGTCACTCTCGCGCGTTTCATCAAGCGCCGGCGCGATGGCCTCCTGTTCACCCGCGCGCCACGTTCGCACGCCTGCGACGCCACGCGGCAAACCCCAGCACGCAAGCGCCCGCAATCGCTGCATACGTCGACGGTTCCGGCACCGCGCTAACCGTTTCGATCGAAGTGACATGACCTGATGCTGCTGAATCCAAGCTGAGATCTGCCGCTGTCCAGCCTGCGTCGTAGAAGTAATACTCCTCATTGTCAGGATCCGAAACGAATGATCCCAAGTTGAAAAAACTGCCGTCGATGAAGTCGTAATTAAACTTCACGATTGAGGGTGCCGTCGTGAGATCGGTATCGGCTATGAATACCGTCGGAAAGAGCTCTGCTTCTTCGCTTGGGAACTTCTGTAACGTGATCGTTTGCAAATCCTGCAGCGTAAATGGGCGGGTTCCAAAACTGCCGGAGATCTCTGTGATCGATTCCACGGCGAAGAGATACCAGGTCCCCGTTGCGCCATCAGTGAGGAAATCTTGCGGTATGGAGATGGGCTGCGGAGTTGCCGACAGATCGAAAGAAAACGTGACCGAAAAAGTGTCAGACGCGCCGAGGCCAAACACCGTGCCATACCGGGTTTCGTCCACGCTGAAATTGACGCGGTAGCTTACTAACTCCGCCGACAGGCTCGCCGTCATCAAACACGCCAGCACGGTCCCCCGGAGGAGTGTTTTCCACCAAGGCAGTGGCGCGGATTCTGGATGCGGAAGGGAGGAGCGGAGGTTTGCCATAGTGATAGGCGAGGGAAAGGGGGGATGGTTGGAGTGTGGAGTGGTTGAGCCGGATCGAAGGAATGATCGTGATAGGCTCATCGCCCTGACCCCGCGCCCGATCCAAGTATCGGCCTGTTCGGGAACAGATGAAGCACGGCGTCGTTGTTCGTCACGGCCGCCGCTCGATTCAACGCCACCTGCACGAATCAGGCCGTTGAGTGCACGAATACGCGAAGGTCGGCGGAATTGTCGAGAAATGGCGCGAGAACGCGCCGAAATCACATGTGAGTGTTCGTTCCCCTTCGTGCCTTTTGTGGCCAACTCTGATTGGAGTCGCCGTCGGCTTGTGTTTGCCGTTCACGTCTCCGGCAGTGCGGCGCGCAGGCGCATCAACGCCGTTCGGCCGATCGAGAGCGGGCGTTCCATCCCCTCCATCCTCAACGACGCGAGATCGCGCGAGTGCACATCGATGCCGCGCACCCGTGCCAGATTAATGATCAGCGAACGATCCACGCGCAGAAAGCCGGGCGCGACGAGTTGTTGCGCCCAGGTGCCGATGCTGCGCAGGAGAAACATCGGCGGCTCGGCCATGACGTGCACCTGCGTATAGTGAGCGTCCGCAGCCACCGCCACGATGTGGGCGAGCGGCACACGGCGAACCCGCTCCCGATCGCGCAAGATGAGAACATCGTCCGGCTCGAGCGGGAGAGCGGCCGGCTCGGATTCCGTCGGCGATGGAGCATGCGCGCCTCCGTGGTCCAACGCTCGGGACTTCGGCAGCGTGGCCGCGACTCGTTCGAGCGCGCGAAGCAGTCGCTCTTCCGAAAATGGTTTTAGCAAATAGTCGACTGCGCTGACTTCGAACGCGCGCACCGCGTGAGCATCGTGAGCGGTTACGAAGATGATCGCAGGCGCGGGCTTCGGCAGCCGTGGCAGCAAATCGAATCCGCTGGCCGGCGGCATTTGCACGTCGAGCAACACCACATCCGGCCGCTGCGCCGCCGCGAGCGCCGCAGCTTCGTCCACGTTCGCCGCTTCACCCGCCAGCGTAATCGACGGGAACGCGGCGAGCGTCGTCCGCAAAAACTTCCGCGCCGAACGCTCGTCGTCCACCACCAGCACGCGTAGGGGAGGTAGCTCGCTCATGACGCAATCTCCCGGCCTTCGCTGGCCGCGGGAACGGTCACGCTCGCCCGCACGCGTCCCTCCGGAAAAGTGATCGTCAGCACGCCCTGATTCCCGCACAGCAGATCCAGGCGTCGCCGAAGATTGGTCAGTCCGACGCCCGTCGAGCGTTCCGAATGCGGGTTGGGTTCAACCCACTGGCCGGAGTTTTCCACAAAGGCTTCCACGCGGTTGCCGCGCACGTCGGCGCCTAATCGCAGGACGAGCTGACCCTGACTCGTCTGCTGGCCGTGCTTGATCGCGTTTTCCACCAGCGGCAGCAGCAGCGCCGTGGGCACACGGGCTTCGCGCACCGCGGGTGTCACGTCGATCTGCCAGTCGAGCTTTTCCTCGAACCGCAATCCTTCGACTCGCAGGTAGTTTTCGATCGCGTCCAGCTCTTCGCCAAACCGGGCAAAATGATCGCGCTGGCGCAGCGAGAATCTCAGAAGCTCGGACAACCCGAGCGTGATCTTCTTCACGCGCGCCGGATCATCGTCCGCCTCCGCCATGATCGTGTGGAGAGCATTGAAGAGAAAATGAGGATTGAGCTGGGCGCGCAGCACCTGGAGTTCCGCATCGCGCGCCGCGATTTCGACGCGGGCGAGGGAGAGCTCGCGTTCCCGCAGCGCGAGGAAATGGCTCACCGCCAGATAAAGCGCGCTCCATCCAGCGTAGATGCAGACCCGACCGAGCGAGGTCCCGAATAGCAGCAGCGGCAACCTGAGGTTGAACTCGACGCCGACGACATGCCGCAAACTTTCGAGCACAACAAAGTCCACGGCCATCGCCACGACGGAAAGCAGCAGCGCGCGAAGCCCGAGCTGCCAGGGCGGTTGCTCGGCCCATGACCAGCGTCGGTAGATCTCACGCAAACCTAGCGTAAGCGCGAAGCCTGTGGCCTGGCGCACCACACCGCTGAAGATCGCGGCATCGAGGGTGTTTCCCGCGGCGAAGTTGAGGCCGGTAAAAAGCGGCACCAACGCGAGCCAGCCGCCGATCTGCAAGGTCCAGAAGAGCCGGCTAGGAGTGGCGGTGGCACGCAACATCGGGACGTATCCCGAGTGGATATTCCGCCCTCCGCGACGACAAAATGATCCGACGAGCTTCGCGAACCACGTCATGCAGGCGAATCCCTCCAGCGCCCGCCCTCACGCACTTATCACTCCTCGTAGCCTCGTAGCGGAACGCGTGAGCGTTTCGCCTCGGCCACCCAACACCGGTCGCGGCCACGATCGTGTCGCGTGCAACGATCGGGCTCATCGCTCCCGCTCGACGTTAACCGATGTAAGCAATCTGCAAATTGCGCACCAAGCCTTGCACCACACGGTGCCCGACGCGTGCAAGCGGCCCGGTTATCCGGCCACCGTCCGCTCGCCGCAGCTCAATACCCCCATGACTGTGATTCCCTCAGGCCGGCGCTCGGCCTTTGTCCAAAAGAGCGCGCTCCTCGCCGGGCTCCTTGCCACGGCTTTTGTCTCCTCCCTCCACGCCGCCGTCACCGCCAACATCGTGGCCTCACGCACGAGCGGCGTCGCCCCGCTCGCCGTCAGCTTCGACGCCACCGGCACCACCAGCACCGCCACCACGCGCCCGTTCCATGACGTGTATTACGTTTGGAACTACGGCGATCCCGGCAGCGGCACCTGGGCCACCAACGGCAAATCCAAGAACCGCGACACCGGTGCCATCGGCGGCCACGTCTTCGAAACGCCCGGCACCTACACCGTCACCCTCACCGCCAAAGACACCACCGGAGCGGTCGACACCGAGACCGTCACCATCACCGTCTCCAACCCGAACACCGTCTTCAGCGGCACCAACACCGTCTGCATCTCCACCAGCGGTAATTTCACGGGCGCGCCAGCGGGCGCCGCCACCGTGACCACATCCTCGTGGGCCACCGTGGTCGCCCAGCTCGGCGCCGGCAAACGCGTGCTCCTCCGCCGCGGCGAAACGTGGAATCACAACGGCGTGCGAAAAGATCTCACGTTCTCCGGACCCGCGATCCTGGGCGCGTTCGGCACCGGCAACCGGCCGATCCTTCGCCTCACTTCTTCGGACCCGTCTTCGTCCAGCTACGTGTTCTGGCTCACCAACCAGGCTCCCGTCCCGCTCCAGGATCTCCGTATCATGGACCTCGAAATCGATGGCGACGGTTTCGACCGCGGCTTCGCGTGGGCCGAAGGTTCCGCCCATAACATCACCTTTCTCCGCGTATTCCTGCACGACGCCGGCCCATTGCTCTTCCTCGCCCCTTCCAGACCCGCTCACTACAACGGTCACAACAACTCCACTTATCGCGGCCACGTGCTTTCTTCCGGCATCGCACTCGTGGATACAGAATTTCAAAACATGGTCGGGGACGGCACCGAGTTCAACGGCCATCACGTCGTCTACCTCGGCCTTCACCGCTCCCTCCTCCTCGGCAACGTCTGGAACAACGCCGAACTCGGCGAGCACATCCTCCGCCTGCCCTTCGTTCAGCGCACGCTTGTCGCCCACAACCGCTTCACCAACGCGCGCGCGACGAAGCACCTCATCAAACTCCATGCCGTCGATGAGGTCGACACGCTCCTGCCGCCCGGCGAGGGCCAGTCGAAGTTCGTCACCATCGCGGACAACACCTTCAGTTGCCGCCTCGGCTCGTGGCTCATCTCAACCGGCCCGCAAAACGCCAGCAACCCCGAAGTCGTCCAGGACATCGTCCTCGAGCGCAATCACGTCGCGTTCGGTTCCGTGGCCACCATCGCGTTCGACTTGCGCGGCAGCGATCACACCGTGCGCAACAATACCGTTGTGATGGACGGTTCGACCAACTCCGGCACGATGGTCAACATCGACCGCCGCGGCGTCGAACCCCCTCCGACGAATAATCGGATTTACAACAACAGCGCCTACCGGGGAGACACGGACAATTTTACCCTCGTCAACGTCGCCGCGGTCGCCAGCAACACCACCGTCCGCAACAACCTCGGCTCCGCGCCGAATTCAGCGACGAAGACCACGATTTCCGGCGGCGGCACCAACCTGGTCGCTTCCCACAACGTCATCACCAACACGCCCGGCTGGGTCGTCAGTTCGCCGAGCGCCGCCGCCCACTTCGACCTTCTCCCCACCAGCAGCGCGGTCAATGCCGGCACCACCGTGCCGGTCTTCGACGACTTCGACGAACTGCCGCGCCCGCAAGGCTCCGCCTACGATCTCGGCGCCTTCGAACTCATGGGCAATCTCCTCAGCCACGCCGCGTTCGAACCCGACCAGGCCACGACCCTCGCCGATCAAGCCAATCCTTATATCGTCGGCACTCACGCCCTCAATAAATGGCACGGCCGGCTCGGCACCGGCAGCCAACACACCACCTACCAGACATCCGGCTCGAATCACTACGTGACCGTCGGCACGTCGGTGAACACCAACGGCTGTTTCCAGGTGATCGTGTGGCCAGGCAACGGCACGCGCACCCTCAGCTATCAATATCGTGGCACGAGTTCCTTCGTGCGCGTTTTCGGCGCCAGCTCAGGCGCGACCCTCAATAAATTCGACGGCGTCAACACGCTGACTCAGCTCACCCAAATCAACAACGCGAGCGCGAGCAGCTGGACCACCAAGACCCAGACCATCACCCTCAGCGGCTCGCACCCGTATTTGGTGATCCAGCTTCGCGGCGGCGACTTCGACAATCTCTCGCTCCAATAGGAACGCATCGTCGATGTCATTTGCGGCCGGGTCTGCCACCCGGCCGCTCTGGTTCTATACGATATACGCTTCGCACCGAATCATCGCACGCGCGTAGCCGACGCACTCGCGAAACGCGCGTCTCCCATCGGAAAGCGCGCGTGCCGCGGGTTCACGACGCCTCAGGCTTCGACTAACAAGCTGGTTGGGATCAACACCCACAGCGCGACCCCTTCGCCGCCTGATAGCACTGCCCGCCGCAGGCGACTAGCATCAGCCATGCAACCTCGACGTTCGTTCGGTTTCCTCGCGTTCGGAACGGGACTGCTCTCCTTCCTCACCATTCCCGCTCGAGCACAGCTCGTGCACCTCGCGTTCCGCGACGCGAACAGCTTCGTCAACTTCAAGGCCGACGACATCCATATCCCTTGGAACCAGACGGGAGGCGCGGTCACTCGCCTCGACATTTTTTACGATCCGTCGAGCGCGGTGAACGACGGCGAAGGCAATTACACCTTCACCGATCCGACGCGCAACGTGTGGCGAACGGAGGTTCGGCATGACGGCGAACTCGGCACATTCGAAATCATCCGTCCGCTCACGGGCCTCACGGTGTGGGAAAACAGCTTCATGTTCACCCACAACGTCGACGACGGCGTCGTGTGGGAAGTCGCCGAGTTCACCCTCAATTACACCGGTGCCGGCGCAACGCCCTATATGCTTCCCGTTCCGCCGCTCGAGGTGACGCAAACCCATTTTTTCATTCACGGCACCGATTCGTTTTTCGATGTCCCTCATATGGGCGAAGCCTTCGGCAGCGCGAGCTTCAACCAGGCCACCGCCCGTTTCACCGACCACGTAGATTTCTTCCCGGTCCCCGAGCCCTCGACGTATGCGTTCGCGGGCGCGGCGCTCGCGTTCGCCGCGATTCTTCTTTCCCGCCGCCGCCGCGTAGCGGCAAGCGTCTCGAGCGCATACCCATGCCCGCGCTTGAACAAGGGAAGCGGCGGGCTGTAGCAGCACCGGCTTGGAATTACCGGTCACTGTCCCCGCAGGATCGGCATGCTCTCGGTATTCTGCGAAGCGATGATCAGCCAGTTTCCATTTCGCTTCTCGACAACCCAGGTGAAGATTCCATTGCGAGGCTCGCCATGTTTCACGTGGCGCACGCGATCTCCCGTTGTCGACCACAATACCCGCTGAATCGCCAGGTCAGGCCGGATGAACTTCACGTGCATTTCACGGCTCGTCCAATGGCTATCAGTAAAGAGCGTCGTGAACATCCGCGCATGGGCCTCTTTGAATTGCGCGTGACCTTTCATCCACCCGCGCGGCCCGAGCACCGTGACGAAGTCGACGTCTTCGGCGAGCAGCGCCGTGAGCGCATCCGCGTCGCGCCTGTTCCAGGCGTCCTGCCATTTTCGACCGAGTTCCTTGATCGCCGCTTCGTCAGCCGCGTGGTCCGCGATTTCGGCCGCCGATCCACGTGGTATGCCTAATATAGCAGCTGCCAAAGCAGCCACCGCCATCGCCCGGAGAAGTGTTCTCATGATACGTCCTTTGTTTACGGTGCCTCGGGCTGGACGAATCGGGTTTGGCAGGAGCTCACAACAAGAGCAATTCCGCGATATCTCACCGTCGCGAAAGCACCGGAACCGCTTCGATCTTCGAGCGCCACATCACCGACCATCGGATCGGCTCCCACTTCATTAATCCGACGTTTTTTGTGCGGTTTCAATTCGGCGTGCTGTAGAGAAGTGAAACCCCAATGGCTTCCCATGCTGAACTGCTTCAACGCTATGTCGCGCACGGCGACGAGTCCGGGACCCCGAAGGACGGCACCTTGTATCAGAAAATCGGTGACCGATGGCACTACGTGATCACCGAAGCGGCCGTCGACCGCTACATCGCCGACTCCTCGCAACGGAGCGCCTCGGTGCGCTGACCGTGCCGCGATCGCGTGCGGCAGCGACGAAACCGCGAGTGCCCCCGTCGTCGCGCCGCTTTGTCAAAACGTTGGACGCGGCAGATAGTAGGCGAGCAGCATACCCAACACGGGGACGCAGATCACACTTACAAAACCATACGCCGCGAGGAGCGCGACCGTCCCGCCCGACCCAGGAAATCGTTTTCGAATCTCGAGCCATACCCCGTGCACATGCTCGGCGAGCTTCGGCTGATACTTCGATTCCGGCATACCATTGAACATCTTCGCAACGATCGCGCGCAGCTCTGCCACCGCTTCGCCATCGAGCTCACGCGTTTGCCAGCGCGGATCGCGGCGTGCGTCCCGAACCAGGCGCGCGCGTCGATACGCAAACTGCGTCGTGAGCAGCATCGAGAACGCCACCAGCCCGAGCAGCCAGGTCTCCCACGCGATCGTCATCCAGGCCAGCCCCGCGATCGCGATGAGCCGGAAGATCAGCTCCAACACCGGCACTCGGGAGAACAGCGCGTCGTTCGTGAATTGCCCGCCATCGAGCGGCACGAAGGGCAGCAGGTTAAAGGCGTTCACGATTAATGACACCCACGCGAACTCCACCAGCCAGGCAGGATTCTCCAACCACATCGCCGCCGTCGCCGCGACTACCACGCTCGCAAGCCCGAAGACCGGGCCAGCCAGCGAAACGAGCGCATTCTTCGTCGCGTCCAACTCGCGCGGTTCGCCCGTCGCCAACCCACCGAAGAGCGGCAGGAAGAGCATGCGAACGTTCTTGTAGCCAAACCATCGCATCGCGAGCACGTGCCCGAGTTCGTGCAGCAAAATCGCGATCGCCAGATACACCACGGACTCCCAACCCCAGCTCAGTCCGCCCAGCGCGAGAAACAGAAGCGCCGTGACCACCAGCGTCTGCGGAGAAAACGATTTGCCCGTGTCCTCCCCGCGCGCCTGCACCGCCGCCAAGAGCGCCTCATCCGTGAGCGCAACAGCCGGCATCAAGGGAGGTGCCGAAATGGACGACGTGGGGTTCGCGCCCGTTGGGGCGTCATAGGGTTTCATAATAACGAAATGAACTCGGAAGAATCGACACCGTATAGTCGTGCGCGCCCGCGACTAGCCTTCTTCCTTCTTCAACGGCAATAAAGTCACGCCGTGCGCGCAGCGCTCGCGCGCCTCGATAAACTGGTCGCGACAACGCGGACAATAACGACAACACGCAGCACTCTCCGCGATCGGTCGCGCGAAAAGATCTTCCTCCTCGATCCCCGCCGCTCGCAAGAATGGCCTCAACGCTTCCTCGAGCGCCTGCCGAAACCACGCGCTAATTTCTCCCGCGAGCGGCGGATCGTTTTCCGAACCAACCGGCCAACGCAGATCGGCCCAGACGTTGAAGGCGTATTGACGACGTTCAGCCGTTTCGAACGCGAGGATGTAGCTCAACGGATGCTGCGGCGGAAAAAAACCCGTCCCCACCAGCGAGCGCAAACGCAACGCTTGCGGCGGCAACATGAGCGCGCTGAACAACGCCACCGCGCGTCCATCCTGAGCGCGCACCCGCAGCGGCCGCGTTGCGCGCCACGACAGCACCACACCGGCGACGTGCAACAGCAGCGCATATCCCAGCCACAGCGGCAGCGCTCGCGTCACCATCTCCACCCACGATCCCGGCACCGGAATCTGGTCCCGCGCCAAATACGCCGTGAACACGAGCAGCAGCAGCAGCAACGTGATATTGAGCGCCGCCGGCCACGCCGTCCGCGTCGTGAGCACTTTCGCGCGTCGCCGCAAATGTGCCGGCCGCATCCATCGCGCGATGACCTGTTGCAAGTAACGCCCCCGCTCGAATTCCGGCTTCTTCGCGATCGCCTGCAGCTCTCTCGGCGAAAGATGTCCGGTGTCCGGACAAAACCGCGCGCCATTTACATAGATCCATCCTTTCTCCGTTGTGGCCGACTGAATCTCTTCCCAACGCCAGACCTGCGCGACCGCCGGCCCCTCGACGGGCCGCGCGAGTTGTCCCGCGCCGCGGTTCGTGATGCCCGCCGGCGAAACCGAAAACGGCACGTCCGCGACCAGCGCGCGCCAACTGCCCGGCCACCAACCAGCGAAACAAAGTCGTCCATATCCGACGCGAACGCGGCGCCCCCACGCGACGATATTGAACTGATTGCGGCGGCTGACCTTCAGTTGATCGACGCCCCAGAGCGTCCAAAAGATCAGCAGAAATCCGCCCCATTCAGCCATGCGTCAGGTGGACCGCACTACGATTGATTCTCTTCCGCGGGACGCGCGCCCGTCACCTTGTTGAGAAGCTTCTTTATGCCCATGAACACGACGATCAACGCGCCGACGACGAGCTTCCACGCCTTGCCAAAAAACGCACCGAGCTTCGCGAGCAACCCGAGCTTCGCCGCCGCCGCTGCACCGCCGCCGAGCACCAGCGCCGTCAAACCATACTTCGCCACTTTGTCGCCGGCTTTGAACTCCGAGTATTTGTGCCCCGCCACATAACCGAAGTTCGTCGCGAGCAACTGATCGGCCTCCGCTTCCGCAGTCTTGAAGTTCGTCACGTCGCTCACGAGCGTCACATTCATCACGCCGCCGCGGCCGAGGATGCGGATGTTCTCGTTGATCCACACTTCCTTGTATCCGTCCTGTGAAGACGAGAGATTGAGCGCCCACTTGAGGTTCTTCGAGGTGCTATCGTAATAAGGCTGCGTGGCCCAGCCCACGAGTTTCATCTGGTCCCAACCGCGCGCGCTCCGCTTCTCGTTCGCCGCCGCCTGGTTCTCCCGCATCGTCGCCATCAGCTTCGCCGCATCGAGCTGATCCTTGTCGTCATCCTTCACATACCCAATCTCGTCGTAGTCGAAGAACAACATCCAGCCGCTCGGCGCCATGAGCACCCCGACTTCGTTTCCACTGCGCACGTTTTGAGTGAGCTCGTAAAACCGATCCAACGAGTCCTCGCCTACGAAGGCGTAATTCTCCGGCAGCTTGATCTCCGCCGTCTTGCCCAACACCACGGTCGCCGGCCCGCGTTCGAGCTTCACTCCCGCCCGCTCGAACGCCTCCTCGCGGGTCTGCGGCGGAGCTTCCTCCGCGGGAGCTTCCGCCGCCAGGGCGACGACGGCCGGACAGAAGAGTAGGAATAAGAAACGGAGCGAGCGGACGGTGTTTGGGGGTAACATAAGTAGTATAGAATTAACCCGGCCGACGGCCTGACCGGAGATAGGTAGAAGGCGGATCGTTGGACGCAGACCTACCGTGCGATCAAGAAGAAGCTGACTTCGTTATTGGCATTGAACGAAAGCAACTTCACCTGCACGGAACCTTCGTAGTTCGTCGCTTTGCCCGTCGCGACATCTCCACCAACACCGATCAAGCAGGCGACCACGCCCGCGGCAGCGAGGAGTAGTGGTTTACGCATCGAGACCGTGAGTCGAAGCACGCTTCGACGGCACCCGCCTCTCCCGCACGCGAACCAGGCGGCGCGCGGGCAAAACCAAAACGAGGTCGAGCAGGACGGGCTCAAGGGCAGGAAGCTGGAGGAGCCCAAACGCTGAACGCCTGCATTTCGGAAAACGAGCCAAAATATCGCACAGAACCCAAGCGCGCGAGGCCTTCGTGATTTGGGTCGGCGTCACACACAAGCGACCCGACGACAAAAACGGCTCGTTGCGCTTCAACGCGTCACGCCACACGGCCGAGGCACAGAGTCTTTCTTCATGCCTCGGGCCTCTGTGTGTTACCCCGGCCCCGTCCGCTGGGCGAAGCGAAAACCCAGTGAGGCTTCCGTGTCCCGCACGCAGCAAAAAAGCTCAACCAGCGCGAAACTGAACTCATTCCCAGGGAAGGCTTCCCTGGCTATAGTAGCCGCGCCTCCGCGACGCATGCCCCATCGCGAGGTAAACACCGTCAGGTGTCCCCCCACACCCCAACCAACATGCTATCGACACGCGTCCCCGCGCTTCTGCTGGCCCCGATGAAGACCTCCGCAAACGACGCGAACCAAATCCTGTCCGCCCCTCTACGTTCTCCCAGTTACCTCATTTCGTAGTCTTCTTTAGGGTTTTCGGAGCACCCGAAAGCATTGCGCAGGAATTATGACACGACACGAATAGCCGCGTCAGCCCTGTTGCCTCCCAGCAACTCACCCCAACTACCCCTCATGAAGCTGCTCGGCTCTGCTTCATCCGCGCTGCCCACCGTCCTCGCATCCCATCGGCGGACGCTGCCGCTCTGTGTTTCACTGCGATGACCGACCCATTTTCGCGCGTCCTCGAGGCGCACGTCTAACCAAGCAAAACCAAACTATGAACACCGCTACCAACCCCAGACTCGTGCTCGCGTCCGTTGCGGCGCTGGCACTCTTCTCCGGTCGTTCCTTCGCTCAGGTCGCTCCCCCGGCTCCACCGCCGGGCGAGAGCGAGGACGTCGTTGTCCTTTCCCCGTTCGTCGTCGAATCCACCGAGGACACCGGCAGCTATCGAGCAACCTCCACCCTCGCCGGCTCCCGCGTCAAAACCGACCTGCGCGACATCGCCTCACCACTCAGCGTCGTCACCTCGCAGTTCCTGCGCGACACCGGCTCCAACAACAACCTCGACCTCCTCACCTACACCACCAGCACGGAAGTCGGCGGCCTCTTCGGCAACTGGGGCGGATTCGGCAACGCGCAAGGCGTCAGCGATCGCGGCGCGCTGCTCTCGCCCAGCAACAACACGCGTGTCCGCGGTTTGGATACCGCCGACAATACCCGCAACTTCATGCTCACGGATATCCCGTGGGATAGCTACAACACCGACCGCGTCGAAATCCAGCGCGGGCCGAACTCGATCCTCTTCGGCGTCGGCAGCCCCGCGGGTATCATCAATGCCAATACCATCGCGGCGCGCTTCGACGGCAACTCCGGCCGGGTCGAAAACCAGGTGGGCAAGTATGGCTCCCTCCGCTGGGTCGCCGACTACAACCTCGAACTGGTCAAAGACGTCTTCGCCATCCGCGCCGCCGGCCTCGCGAACGATCAAAAGTTCCGGCAAGAGCCCGCCTTCAACGACGACCGCCGCGGCTATGTGACCGCGACGTTTCAACCGCAGGTGCTGCCCGACAGCTGGGCCGGCCGGTTGACCATTCGCGCGAACTACGAGAACGCCCGCATCAAGGCCAATCGTCCGCGCATGCTGCCGCCCGAGGACGGCATTTCGCTCTGGTTCGAAGACGCCGCCGGCGACGGCGTCGCCAACAAGATCGGTTTCGGCAAACGCGTCTACGACATGTTCCTCTGGAGCCAGACCGGCGGCGGCGATCCGGGCCGCGGCTCGCTCGCCAGCGTAGCCGACACCGTGCGCAATCCCCTGCCCTACCAACCGGGCGTGACGGGGATCGACGGCGGCGCCCTCAACAATGGCGGCATCGGCTTCTGGTTCAAAAATGGCGACTCGCGCCCGTTCTTCGTTTCGCGCCAAGCCCCACGCGAACACCCCGGCGCGTTGGACTCTTCCGGCGGCATCGATAACGCCATCGACATCCCCTACGGCTCGCCGTTGCGCGTCGGCGGCTTGAACGCCTATGCGCTCTCCATCGACAAGATCGACGAAGTGGAAGGCGTGCCGTCGCGCTACCCGCTCGCGACGCGCGGCTACTATAAAGACCAATCGCTCACCGACCGTTCGATCTTCGACTTCTATAATCAACTGATCGACGGCGACAACAAGCGGGAGCATCAGAAATGGGATGCCTCCAACCTCTCCATCGCCCAAACCTTCCTCGATAACCGCCTCGGCGTGGAGTTCGTTTACGACAAGCAGAGCTATTCCGAATGGCGCACCGGCGCGACCTGGAGCCGCCCGTATATCTCGATCGACATCAACAAAAATCTCCAGAACCAGCTCACCCAATATCAACGCACCGACGACAGCGGCGCCGTCGATCCCGACAACGGCCTCCTCGACCCCAGCACGTATCAGGCAATCGGATTCACGCCGTCGGCTTCGCAGCCCTACGTGAACCCCAATGCCGGCGCCGCTTTCACGGCCGGCAGCTTCAGCAACAACGACCGCACCGACCGCGAGCGTGAGAACTTTCGCCTGACCGCGTTCGGCGAGTTTCGCGCTCACGATTTCCTGCGGCGCGATTCGCTGCTCGCCCGCATCCTCGGCACTCACCTGATCACCGGCCTCGCTTCGCGCGAGGAGCGTCACGAGGAGAAAACACAATGGGCGCCGAGCGCCACACCCTACGATTGGGCTCTCGGCCTCTCCGTGTCCGGCGCCGACACCAATCTCACCGGCGCCACCCGCGGCATCACGCCCATCATCTATCTCAGCGAACCGCTGTGGGACCGCACGAGCGCCAGCGGCCTCAACCTCGGTCCCATCCAAACCTACTACAATCCGTCCGGCACTTACTCGGTCGACTACTTCAAAACCGAATGGCTGCCCTCACGCGATCCGTCCGCCGCCAGCTACGTCGATCCCGGCGCGCGCTGGGTGAACTTTCTCGGCGGCGTCGGTGTGCAGGCCGACAATCCTTTCAACTACACCGGCCGCACCACGGCGCCCGTCGATATCCTCAACGCCGACGACGGCGATCTCGCGCAACTCGTCACCAACTACGGCGTGACCGACCAGATCGTCGACTCGCGCGGCCTGGTGTGGCAGGGTCGCCTGTTCGGCGGCAACATCGTGCCAACCGTCGGTTGGCGCGAAGACAAGTTGCGGACTTACACCGCCACCGGCGCGAAAGATGCCACCGGCATTTCCGCCACCAAGGTCGGCGAGACCGAACAGGTTCTCGAGAATACCGGCCGCACCACCTCATGGGGCATCGTTGCGCACATGCCGCGCTCGTGGCTGGAGAACGCCCCGTTCCTCTCCGGCGTCAGCGCCTACTATAACTACGGCGAAAACAACCGCGTCGAAGCACGCTACAACTACGACGGCGAGCCACTCGATAATCCCTCCGCCGAAAGCAAGGACTACGGCATCGTCGTCAATCTGCTCGACGACAAGCTCACCATCAAAGTCGGTAAATACGAAACCAAGGTGAAGAACGCCAACCTGCCCGGCGGCTCCTCGATCCTCGGCTCGAATCAATACTACCTCTACCAACTCGAAGCCTGGGGCACCGCCAACGCGCTCATGTATCTCTTCGGCCGCGAAGGGCTCGATCCCAACCAGTCGTGGCATTGGAACTGGGCTGGCATCGATGCCACCGGCGACGGCGGCAATCCCGATTACGCGCCCACCACCGACGCCTTCAAAAACCACCCGAGCACCATCGCCCAAACCGCTGCGATCGACGCGTGGTTCGCCGGCATCGATGAACAGTTCTTCTCCAACTACGCCATCAACGCGAACGTCCAGGCGCTGAAGTCCGCCTACGCGACCTACAAGTCGAGCGGCAGTATCCAGCCGCTCGTCGACGCCGCGCGCGCCAGCGGTTTCAACGTCGGCACCTACACCACCGGCTTCTCCTCGCAAAACAACGGCCAGATCAACGGCATCAGCCCCAACGGCACGATCGACAACACCTCCGAGGGCTACGAGATCGAGGTGAACTGGACGCCGACGCCGAATTGGAATCTCCAGATCAACGCCGCGAAAACCAACGCCTACCGCGAGAACCTCGGCCAGCCCATGCTCGATTATATCGAACAGCAATGGTCGCGGCTCCAAGGCCCCGCCGGCGACATCCGCCTGTGGTGGGGCGGCGATAACACCCTCCGCCGCTACTACTCGGACAACATCATGTCCGCGGTCGAATTTCAGCGCGAATCGATCGGTTTCCAAGTCCCCGAAATGCGGCCGTGGCGTTTCAGCGCGATCACCAACTACACCTTCAACGAGGGCGCCTTCCGCGGCTTCAATGTCGGCGGCGCCTATCGCTGGGAAGACAAGCAGATCCTCGGCTACGGTCTGAAGAGTGACGCGAGCGGCCTCGACGTGCAAAAGCCGATCTACGGTGAAACCGAAGACCACATCGATCTGTGGATCGGCTATCAGCGCGATCTCACGCGAGACATCCGCTGGCGCATTCAGCTGAACCTCCGCAACGTCGGCGAATCGATCGGGCTCACGCCCATCTCCGTTAACCCCGACGGCGTGATCGCCGCGCAACGCATCACCGAAGGCATGTCCTGGCAGGTCACGAATACGTTCTCGTTCTAAACCTGTCCCGCATCCGTCAGCTCGCTGACGTTTGTCTCCAAGCCGCGGCTAACCCCGCGGCTTTTTCGCGTTCGCCTCTCTGTATCGTGGGACGATGCAGCCGCTCTCTCCGTGGCATCGCGCCGGATTCTGCCGCGTGCGCCTTCCACTGATCGCGTCGGCCGAATCGCACCGGATACCCGAGCGTTCATCCGAGGAGTAGATTGGTGCTACCCCCATGAACCCTTTGCTCTGCCTGACCAGGCCCAAGGTCGCGTTCGCCTCCGTTGCCGGCCTGCTGCTGTTTGGCACCCCGAATCTTGGCGCGCAGATGACCTTCCTCGGGCTCGGCCTCAACACCGGCCAGCCCTCCGGCGTCTCCGACGACGGCAATGTGGTTGTCGGACAAACTCCCGACGGAAACTCGTTTCGTTGGAGCCGCTCCAACGGCTCCACCAGCCTCGAATTCTTCTCGGGCCAGACAATCGTGGGTGTTTCTTCCGATGGCAACGTGATGGCCGGGAACAATCTCGGACAGCCGTATCGTTGGACGACCTCAGGAGGCGCCGTTCCACTCGGCCTCCCTGACGGCACAACCGACGTCTCCGCCCGCGCGATCTCGGCCGACGGCACCACCATCGTCGGTCGCGCTTACGCCACAGGCGCTGCCGGTAATGGCGAAGGATGGCGCGCATTCCGCTGGACCGAGACCGAAGGCTACCGCGACTTGGGCACATTTCCGAAGCCATCGGGTGACGCCAATCCGCTGGCCATGGCAACCGCGGTCTCACCCGACGGATCCATGGTCGCCGGCATGGCCAGCAATCCTTCGGGCTGGACCACCTTCCTTTGGACGGAATCGGGCGGACTCATGGACCTTAACCGCGGCTCCGCGATCGACACGCCTCACGCCATTTCCGGAGACGGAAGCACCATCGTCGGCGGCATGAGCTTCGGCAGCAGCACGCCTCAGGCGTTCCGTTGGACCGCGGAAGAAGGCTTTGTGCGACTGGCCACGCAAGCCCTGCTCGGCTCGCTCAACAGCCAAGCCCGCGCCGTCTCGTTCGACGGCGGTCTCATCATCGGCGACACGGTGTGGGGCGAGAACGGTTTCATCTGGTCGCCCGCGAGCGGCATGCGCGACTTCCTCGAGGTGCTCACAGGCGAATACCAACTCGGGGCCCAACTCACCGGTTGGCAAACGCTGAACCCGTTCGCGATGTCGCTCGACGGACGTTTCATCGCCGGCAGCGGATTCTTCAACGGACAGTCGCAAGCGTGGCTGCTCGATCGCGGTTTGAATCCTCCCGATATCCTTCCTCCTCCGCCGCCGCCCCCGCCACCCATGACGCCGGTGCCTGAACCCTCCACCTATGGCGCCATCGCCGCCGTCTGTCTCGTCGGGTTCGTTGTCTGGCGCGGCCGCCGTCACGCGAAAGCCTAGCGGATCTGTCCCGAGCGCCGTGGTTGATGAACGGCCGCGCGCTCGTTCGGCTTTAAACCTTGCGCGAGAAGCGAACGAACGGATTCGTTCTCGCCCATGATCACGCGTCTCTTCCCCGCGGGCGCCGCCTTGTTGTTCTGCGGATCGGCTGCAGTCACCATCGCGGCGACGTCGCAGACCCGACTCATCAACCCGCTCCCGCTGCCCAATTATCCCATCGGCCGACTGGTGCGCGACGTGGTCCCCGGCCAGCCAAACGATCCCGCGGGCCTCTGGCTTTCCGAAACCACCCAACAGTATCGCGAACTCGCCGACCCGTCCGCCCTCTGGCACGAGGGCAAATGGTATCTCTATCCGTCCGTCGACATGGCGTGGGTGAGCGCCGACGAGGGCCGCACGTGGGAACACCATCCGCTCAACATTCGCGACATCGGCTATGCGCCGACGATCGTGGAGCACCGCGGACGATTCCTGTTGATGGCGTCGCATTCCGATATCTACGCCGGCCCAACTCCCCTCGGGCCTTTCACCTCGATCGGTAAAATGGAAATGCCCGCGCGGGACGGACTGCCGCCGCACATCGATCCGATGCTGTTCTCCGATGGCGACCGGCTGTATTATTACTGGGGTTGCACCCCCAACTCCGGAATCTGGGGCGTCGAGCTCGACTCGGAAAATCCCACCAAGGTCATCAGCGAGCCGAAGGAACTCATTCCATTCCTCCCCGACACGTATGCGTTCGAACGCGTCGGCAGCGCGAACCAGAATCCCAACACCGGCTGGATGGAAGGCGCGTGGATGATCAAGGAAAACGGCCGCTACTATCTCACCTACTCCGCCGGCGGCACCCAGTATCGCACCTACACGATGGGCGCGTATGTCGGCGATTCCCCGCTCGGTCCGTTCAAGCCGCAACAACGCAACCCGATCTTCCGCACCACCGAGGGCCTTGTCACCGGCACCGCACACGGTTGCATCGTGCGCGGCCCGCGCGACCGGCTGTGGGTTTTCTACACGGTGTTCGCCTGCGTCGCCCACGGTTTCGAACGCCGGCTCGGACTCGACGTCGCCGCCTTCGACGACAACGGAGAACTCTACGTGCCGCGCGCCACGTCCACGCCGCAAGCGCTGCCCGGCTCCGCTCCCGCCGAGGAATGGCTGCCGCTCAACGAAAGCGAACCCAACTTCGCGAGTTCGAGCGCGCCCAACACCTCCGGTCGCCTCGCCGCCGACAACTCGCTCACCACGTGGTGGCTGCCCGCGGCCGACGACACGCAGCCCACGCTCACCGCGCATTTCTCCACTCGCGCCACTGTCCACGCCGCGCGGATCGCGTGGCGCGACGTCGGACTCGATTCAACGTCCGGAAAAAATCCCAGCGCCTTCCGCTATCGCATCGAAGCCGAAACCTCGCCCGGCGTCTGGACCACGATCATTGATCGCAGCAACAACAGGGAGGATTACCTGATCGACTATCGCGAATGCCCGCCCGTCTCGGCCACACGCGCGCGTCTCGTGATCCTCGGCCATCCGCCCGGCATTCAACCCGCAGTCGCAGAATTCACCGTCTTCGGCATCTCCGAACGCACCCGAAAATAAAACCCGCCACGATGGAGGCGCGGTGCCCTCACCGCGCACCTCACACCTTCAAGCCGCCTCCGCCTTCATCGGTTTCGCCAGCGCCGCGTAAAGCGATGCATAGCGAAACGAGTCATGATTCTGCACCGGCTGCTTGAACATCGCCTTCAGCTCCTCGTCCGGCAGCGCATAGTCCGCGAGCCGGAAGAACCAACTCGGATTGATCGAGAGCCGCCCGGCACCGTCGAACACATGGACGATGCCGAAGTGTTTGAATTCCCACGCTCCCACTTTCGGCGGCGGCAGCTGCGGCACGATGTCGCGATGATTGACGGCGCGCGTATAACGGCCGCGAAACAGCTGCGTGGCCCAATCGGCGAACGCCGCATTGCCGACGCGCGGCTGCCCAAACGTATGCAGTCCGCCAAAGCGATTATAGTTGTTCGCATCGAGCGCGATGAACCGCGCCGCCGCCAGCACCGCCAACGCGCCGCCGAGACTGTGGCCTGTGAAATACACGGGCACTTTCACGTCGTCGCCGCTCGTCGTGAGCGCTTTCGCAAGCTCCTCCCACACGATTTCGAGCGCCGCGGCGAAACCGCGGTGAACGCGGATGTCGGCCGAAGCCGGAGCCCAGTCGAGCTTCGCCGGTTTGCAACGCACATCGGTCGCGATGTCGTGCAGCACCTTGGGCTCGGTGCCGCGGCAGGCGACGATGATCTGCGCGGAGGTGCGAATCACGAAGACCTGCGTGTCAACCGGAATGGTTTCGATGAGCTTCGTGTCTCCGGGAATCGCGTCGTCGATCGGGACGAGCGCTTGGTGACTGATAAAGGTCACCGTCGCTTTTTCGGCGGTCGACGCCTGGCCCGCTTCGTTGCTCTGAGACTTGTTGACGAGCACCTCGAATTCCGCCGGCGCCGCGTAACAGTGTTGGGCGTGCCGAGCCAGCACGCCCAATTGCGCGATCGTCTCGGGCGGCAGCAGCAATCCGTGCAACGGCTCGCCCGCGTCGATCGCGCTTAACGTGGTGCCGAGTTCCCCGACGGTCGCCGGACGCGGCATCGGCTTCGCCTCGGCCAAATCGTCGTCCTTCCCCGCCACGACTTTTCGCAGCTTCAGGAGCTTGTTCAACAAATCGAACCAGAACGGCGCACCCAGGGAAACCGCGAAGGCCGTGATGAAGAACCCCAACACCTTGATCGCGACCGCCCCAACCGTCAGCCCGCCTTCCGCGAGCAGCGGATCGGTTTGCCACCCGCCACTGATCCCTTCGATCACGCGAATGCGATCGAGCGTCGCTTCGCGTGATTGATTCTCCGCCTGCAAATCGAGCTCCGCCGATTGGACCAATGCGTTGCGCAAGTCGGCATTGCTCACCAGGCGATTCACAATGCGCGTGGCATCGCCGTTCGTCGCGGTCGCGAGCACCACGCCGATCACAAACAACCAATAACTCACCCAACGCCGATAGCGCCCCGTCACGCGTTCGTTCACGCGATCGAAATGCACCGCAACCCGCCGGAGCGTTTCCTTCCGGTCTCCGCCCGCCGCCACGACGTGAGGCCGCAACGCGCGATACGCATCGTCCAGATCGCGTTTCTGAATCTTGACCGGATCTCCGAACGCAAGGGTCGCAGCAGCGGCTTCCTGTCCTTCCGCGCGATCCGGGATCTCCCGCTTGTCCGACCAGATCCTCGATTCCGACGAAAACACCATCCCGAGATCGCCGACTTCCGCGATCGGCATTCCGATCACCGTCTCCACATACGCCTGCGCGAAAACCTCCGACGGAATATACGACGGCAGCGACTTCTTCTCCTTCATCCCGACTTTCTCCGATTCGAATAAACCGTAGATCAGCGGATGAAGATAGAGCGCGTTGTTGAACGCGTGCCCGCCGTTCGTGGCGGCGTCCACCGCGTCGCGTAACAGTTTTCCTCTCTTCCTCGCCAGCGCGGCGATCATCTCGACCAGCGCCGAAGCGACCAGGCTCATGAAGAGAAAATAAATGATCAGGCCGATAACGACGTCCAAGGTCTGCATGGTGGGGTAGTGCGTGCAGCTCGCACTCGCCGTCGATCCCATCGTGCTCGCACGCGAGCAGACCGAGTTAGAAGCGGACGAAAAGTGCGGGCGGGGTTCCGAGACGCTGCCGGTCCGCGCCTTCGAGAACGAGCCCAAATCGCCAGGCCGCGATTGAAGCAGCTCGCAAATACCCGATCCCGGCTCCCTCGCCCCTTCCTGAGATCCACCGTTTCCATTTCTCTTATCCTCCGCGTCAGCGGCTTCCCATCTTCCACTCAGGCCCTCACCCGCTGGGGAAACTGCTCGGGTTGTGCGACGGTGACATTCGGCCGCGGACCACCTGCGTCCGTGTCAACCTAGCCTCCATCGCCATGATTCTCCGTCTCGATCGTCTCCCCGTCGACCTGCCCGTTCCCGATTCCGCCAACCCCAACGCCGCCTCCGCCGTGCAGGAACTGCTCGGAGGAAAGTTCGGCGAGATGTCGACGTTGATGAACTACACGTTCCAGTCGTTCAACTTCCGCGGGCGCACCAAGCTCCGCCCCTTTTACGATCTCCTGTGCAATATCGCGGCCGAAGAGCATTCCCACATCGAGGCCGTCTCCGCGACGATCAACCTTCTGCTCACCGGCGCCACCAAGCGCGCCGATCGCCGCTACGCCGGAAAGATGAAAGAGAAAGCCGCTCCTCTCAAAGGCGCGACCGATGCGCGTAACCATTATCATTTTCTCGCCTCGGCCCAGGCCGCCCTCCCGGTCGACTCCATGGGTAATCCGTGGACCGGAGCGAATGTCTTCTCCAGCGGCAACCTGAAGCTCGATCTTCTCCACAACTTCTTCCTCGAGTGCGGAGCACGCGCGAACAAGATCCGCGTCTACGAGATGGTCGACGATCCCACCGCCCGCGCCATGGTCGGTTTCCTCCTCGTGCGTGGCGGGGTGCACATCGTCGCTTACGCGCGAGCCCTCGAAAAGCTCACCGGCACCGACGTCGGTCGTCTGCTGCCCATCCCCGATGTCAGCAACAAGATGTTCCCCGAAGCACGCATCCACGAAGAAAAGGGACTGCATCGAATCCTCTTCCGTTTCAGCCCCGAAGATTACACGCGCGCCGGCGAAATCTGGAATGGACCCCATCCGGAAGACGGACAGGAGCTCCAAGTCTCCGACGATATTCCCGAAGGCGCTCCCTGGCCCGACCTCGACGAGGAGCCGCAACTCAGCTCGCCGGGCGTCGATCCCGACATGATCAAGTTCTTCGCGCAAAAACTCGGCGGCACCAACGACGAACCCGGCGATGTCGATGTGCCGCTGCAACGTTCCGCGGGAGCACGACGCAAAGCGTCACGCTGAACCGCGCATCACACTCGCTTGTTTTTCCCGCCGCGAGGACTTCTCTCGGCGAATGCCCCAACCTGAACCTCCGGTCGGCTTCGACGAAAAAGCCGCCGCGGCCTATGACGACCGCTTCGCGAAGATCAGCGCGATGCGCGACTCGCTGCTGCTGATGGTCCGCGCCGCTTTCGCCGACTTGCCCGTCGATGCTCGCATTCTCTGCGTCGGCGCCGGCACCGGACAGGAACTGCTCGCACTCGCGCCGCATTTTCCGCAGTGGCACTTCACGGCGGTCGAACCTTCCGCGCCCATGCTAGCCATCTGCCAGCGTCGCGCCATCGAACATGGATTCGCCGACCGATGCACGTTCCACTCCGGTTACCTCGACACCCTGCCGGCGGCCGAACCGTTTCACGCCGCCACCTGCCTGCTCGTTTCCCAATTTCTCGTCGCACAGGAAACGCGTCGCACTTTCTTCCGCCAAATCGCCGATCGTCTCGCTCCGCGAGGCCGACTCGTAAGCGCCGACCTAAGCGGTGACCGCCGCGATCCCGGCCACGAAAAACTAGAAGATGTTTGGTTCCGCCTGATGGAAATCGCCGGCATCCCGGCCGAACAACACTCTAACATGCGCCAAGCTTGGCAGCGCGACGTGGGTATCCTTCCCGTTCCCGAACTGGAAGCGCTCATCGCCTCCGCCGGCTTCGAGCCGCCAACTCTCTTCCACCAGTCGCTCCTTATCCGCGCGTGGCTCACCCAACGCGCCGCCTGACTCGTCTCCCATTCGCCCCGCTGTGGGGTCGACGGGCCGCATCCGCCTGTCACGAGCCAAAGATATCGGACGCTTCTCCGTAACTTTGCGCAGGGCCGTCGTGTATTCGACCCGCATGCACCACCTCCGCCTCGCCCTGCGACTGCTCGGCAAATCACCCGGATTCACCGCTCTCGTCGTCCTCACGCTCGCTCTGGGCATCGGCGCCAACACCGCGATCTTCAACCTCGTCAACAACACGGTCCTGCGCGCGCTTCCCTACCCCGACGCCGACCGTCTCGTGCACGTCTCGGAACGCTCCGCTCAGCATTCCGACATGAGCGTGTCGTATCCAAACTTCCTCGACTGGCGCGCCGGTCAGGAAGCCTTCTCCGGACTCGCGATCTACCGAACCGCCGGCGCCAAACTCAAAACGCCCCACGCCGCCGAACAGATCACGATCGTTCAAGCTTCCCAGGATTTCTTCCCGGTCCTCGGCGTGCGCCCCCACCTGGGTCGCGATCTTCACGCCGATGACGACCGTCCCGGCGCCGCCCCCGTCGTCTGGCTCACGCATGCCACGTGGCAGCGTTTCTTCAACGGTCAGCAGGATCTCGTCGGGAAAACGGTGTTGCTCAACGAGGTCGCCACGACGGTCGCCGGCATCCTTCCGGCCGAATTTCGTTTTCATCGCGCGGCCGACGCCTACGTGCCGATCGAGCCGATCGTCGATCGCGAGTTCATGCGCGAACGCGGCAATCACAACGGCACGCAGGTCCTCGGTCGGCTCAAACCCGGGTTCAGTGTCGAAACCGCCCGCGCACAGATCGTCGCCATCGCACAACGCCTCGAACAGGAACATCCGCAATCCAACGCCGGCATCGGCGTCATCGTGATCCCGTTGCGCGAGCGGCTGGCCGGCGATGCCCCCACCCGCCTCTACCTGCTCCTGGGCGCGGTCGCGATGCTCCTGCTGATCGCATGCGTCAATGTCGCCAACATGCTGCTCGCCCGCTCCCTCGCCCGCCGTCGTGAGATGGCGATCCGCACCGCCCTCGGCGCGACTCGGCGCGACCTCTTTCAACAACTCCTCACCGAAAGCCTGCTGCTTGCCGCCGCCGGAGGAATCCTCGGCATGCTCGCGGGCCGCTACGGTTACGAATTCGTCGCTCGGCTCGCGCCGTGGGAAATGCGCGAACTGCTGCAGGGCACGAACGGTTTCGACTACAGCATCTGGCTCTTCGCCGCCGGCCTCACCGTCCTCACCGGCCTCGGCTTCGGTCTCGCTCCCGCATGGCAGCTCTCGCAATCGGATCCCAACGACGCGCTGAAAAACGCGCGCCCCGCCGTTCGCACGCTGTTCGGCCGGTTCCATCTGGCGGACGCACTCGTTTTCGTGCAGGTCGCGCTCGCCGTGATGCTTCTCGTCGGCGCCGGCTTGTTGATTCGCAGCCTGCACCGGTTGACGGCCGTCCCAACCGGACTGCAGCCCGAACAGGTGCTGACGCTTCGCGTCGCGAATCCGCCGTCGGCGACCATCGTGAGCAACGCCGCCGCGTTCGTTCGCCACCACGAAGCCCTGCTCGAACGCGTGCGCACCGTTCCCGGTGTAGAAACCGCCGCCTTCTGTTCCTCCCTCCCGTTCACGTGGAGTCTGTCCACCAACACGTTCTTCCGCACCGACCAGCCGCCACCCGAACCCGGCAAGTTTCCGCACACCAACCTGCACGTTGTCACCCCCGACTACTTCAAAACGATGGGCATTCCGCTGCTGCGGGGATCGCTCTTCGACGGCCGCGAACCGCGCGCGCCCCTTCCCGACGCCGCCATCACCATGGAGTCGATCCCGGCGATCTACGCGGACTTCGTTGTCGACGTGGTGATCAGTCACAAGATGGCCGATCGGTTCTGGCCCGACGAAGATCCGATCGGGAAGATGTTTCAGCTCGGAACGCCCGACATGAAATTCGGACGGATGCGAATTGTCGGCGTCGTCGGCAACACCCTGCAAATGGGCGCCGAGCGCGGCGAACAGGTCGAATATTACACGCTGCTCTCTCAGTGGCCGGCGACGATCTCCCTGCACTTGGTCGCGCGGACCCAGCAGGATCCGCTGGGCGTCGTGGCGTCCCTTCGCTCGGCCATTCGCGAGGTCGCGCCGGACGAACCGATTTTCGATGTCGAATTGATGTCCGCCCGTATCGCGAACTTCTCGTCTGAACGCCGCTTCAACATGGGTTTGTTCGCGTTCTTCGCCGTCACCGCGCTGCTGCTCGCCACGGTCGGAATCTACGGGGTGCTCTCTTGCCTGGTCGGACAGCGCACGCGCGAAATCGGTATTCGCATGGCGCTCGGCGCCCAGCGTTCCGATGTGTTGCGCAACGTCATCGGCCGCGGACTCACCGTCGCGTTGCCCGGCGTCGCCATCGGCCTCGCCGGCGCATGGCTCGGCAGCCGCGCGCTCAGTTCTCAACTCTTCGGCATCACCGGCAACGACCTTCCCGCCTACATCGCGAGTGGACTCCTTCTTTTGATCGCCGCGCTGATCGCCTGCGCCGTCCCCGCCCGCCGCGCCGCCAACGTGAATCCCACCGAGTCCCTGCGCGCGGAATAACGCCGCGGCTACTCATGTGTTTGTAGCGGAACGCGTGAGCGTTTCGTCCCACCTGCTGCGCTCACCTCACTCCCAAACCATCTCGTAATAGATCGCGCGATCCCGTCCGCTATCGATCTCCGCTTGCGCCGCATCGATTGCAACGGTGCGCCCCGTGCGCAGCCCGTCGTGATCCAGCACGTGCAAGGTCGCATTCGCCAGCCGCGGCCACGTGATCGCCAGCTTCACGCCTTCGAGCAACAGCGGTCGCCCACCGACTTTCTCCAGCACCTTCTGGTCGGCACTGTATCGCTGACCGGTGTTTTCCGCCCGCGCCAATACCACCAGCAGCGCCGACCGGCAGTTCGCCAAGTCCCGATCGCGGTCCCGGCTCGTCAACAACGCCACCGCAAACTCCGATTCGATGTTGAACGCGACGTCGCCGAGCTCATGCGTTTTTCCCGACGCAAACCCGACCACCCCTTTCGTCGCCGCTGTGTCCACCGAAAAGCTTCCACCGTTCGCAAGGTCGCGCGTGAGCTGGCCCGTATTCGACGTTACCCGACTGCCTTCGCGCCATTGCTCCAGATTCGGCGGCGTCATCTTCCCCGCCACGAATTCTTCGGTAAACTCCAACTCGACGCGCCCGATCGACAACGCATCCGCCGGCATGGTCCCATCAATTCGATTCGCATCGCCCTGCGTAAACGTCCGCTCTTCGAAGCCGATCTCGCCGCGCTCGAGATTCGCCAAACTCAGACGCCGCCGCGGCAACACCGGCTCCCCCGCCTTCACGTCACCGCGATAAAGCGCCCGCGCCAAAATCGGAAACGAGCCCACCTGCGTCGGGCTGTTTGTATTATAGACATTGGGCGCCTCGAGCGCCCGGCTGAAGCCCGCGATGTTCGCTGCAAAGTGAAACGACATGTCCCAGCCCTGCAGCCCCATCCCATAGAAAGCCACCACCGGCGGCCCTTCCGCGATCCAGGGATTCGGCGACATGCTCGTCCACTCGGAAAACGAAAACGGCCGACCGCTCACCTGCGTGAGCCCGACCCCGAGCAAGCCGAGATCCGCCCGCCCCAACATGCTGCGCATATCGCCCACGCGCATCCCATCGTTCAACTTGTGACCAGCCCCGCCGAAATAGTTGTGGCGGTCGATGACCCCCGCCCGCGCATCAGCGAGCAGATTGTAGTAGTGCGGCAGTCCGTCACCCGCCTTCCAACAACTCCCCGCGATCAGCCCGCGATAACCCGTCGCCCGAATCGCCGCGACGAACTTCTGGTAAAACGCATCCTGGCACTCGTGCAGAAATCGCGCCGCATCGAGCAGGCGCTGGCGCGACGGCGACTTCGCCACCACGTCCGGCTGATAGTAGCGTCGATCCGGCACCGGAAAGATATTCCCTCGATCCAGATGCTCGCCCGTCTGCCACTCGGGCCACAGATCGATGCCTTCCTGCCCCCACGCGGCCACCAGCGCCTCGTGCGAGCCGTATTTGTTTTTCAACCACGCGCTGAACTGCTCCGCGAGTTTCGCGCGATACGTTGGCATCGTCTTGAGCTGCTCTCCCGCCGTCCACCACGCGTTGTCCTCGTTCTGCAATTCGATCAATACCAGCCCGGGATCGTCGGCATAGCGCCGGCCCGTGTGCGGATTCACATGCTCGAGCAGGTTGACCGTGACCTCGATGTTCAACGCCTGCAGATCATCGAAGAGATTGACGATCCCATAGGTCGAACCCGCCAGGAACGGCGGACCGCCGCCGCGCTTCACTTCATCGTAGGCGAGCAGCCGGTCGCGATCTCCTGGTTGCGGACGATGCCCGAAGATATGCGACCACGCCTGATACACCCCCGCGCCCTGCAGCGTCGCGACGTAGTAATCCATCCGCTCGAGCAACTCCGGCACGAACTCCGTCGAGCGCTCGCGCGAGCCAATCCCCTCGCCCGGCCAGAGGAACTTGTGAAACCGCACCGCATTGATGCCGAACTTCGCACACCACGCCGCGAGACGTTCCGCTTGTTCGCGCGAAGGCGCCACGTGTTCGTTGTTGTTGTTCGTCCCCCAGAAAATCGCCGGCGTGCCGTCCTCGAAAACAATCCGGTCGCCCTGCATCATTGCAAATCCGTGCGACCCCGCCGGCGCATCCAACCAGTCCGCCATCCCAATCGAGCCCGCTTCAGCCGTGTTGGTGGGCGCGAACACAAACCACCCGTCACGCACCTCCTTCTCCGCGGCATTCGTCCAAGCACCCATCAACCCAGCGGCGCCCAAGATCGCCGCCACCATCCGAAGGAACGGAGCATCCATCCATACAACCACGCGGGCGATCGTTCGCGAGTCAACCGACGCCGCACCGCTCTTTAGTCGACCCGGTGACCGATCGCGTCCGCGACCGTCCGCGCCTTCCGTTCAACCCGCCTTTCGGGCCGCCACAAACACCGAACTCCCCGCCGGCAACCGCCAGCCGCGTCTCGTCCACGCATGTTCGATCCAAGTCACTCCCCGCAGGACCGCCTCGACCGGCGCCGGATACAATCGCACGTCACTGGTCGGGCTTCTCGGCCGGAAGATTTTCCTCCTCCCGATCAACAAGGGCAGCGTCGCGAAGTTTACATAGGTCGCGAACTCCACGCGCAATCCCGCCGCGATGCACCGCGCCCGCAACTCGCCCCGCGTATAGCGATGCTTCGTCTCGCATTGGTCATCGTGATACGACCACAGCCATCGATATGCGGGCACATTGATCAAAACCGCTCCGCCCGGCCGCACACATCGGACTAGTTCGCTCACCGCCCTTCCGCCGTCGTCCACCTGACAAATCACATCCAGCGCCGCGATCGCATCGAACTCAGCGTCCCCAAAGGGCAGTTCCAAAATCGACCCTTGAACAATCCGCGCCGTCGTCCGCTCTCTCGCCAGCGCACACGCCTGCCCCGAGAAATCCAGGCCCGTAATCTCCCACGGCCGGCCCACGGCCTGCACATAGCGCGTGAATCCACCCGTTCCGCAGCCCGCATCGAGCACGCGCCTCATCCCCGGCGTCGACAGCTGGTCCAGCCAATGCAAGCCGCGCCGGTTCAACGCACGCGAATACCACATCCGATCCTCCGTCTCGGCCAGCTTGCGATATTCGTCCGGATGCATTCGCGCGATGCCCTTCTTGCAAGCGCCCTGGACTTGGCGATGCAAAATTCGCGTCGAACGATTCCACGTTGCGGACAACCCGCACTTTGACATCAACGCGCCGTGGTTCGCCGCCCGCCGCCCCAAGTTGTCGCGAACGTCCTGCGTTACGGCCTCTCCCTCGCCGCCCTGTTGTGGTTGGCGCACAACGTCACGTGGAGCGACTTCGCCGCCCTCGCCCATCTCGATCCGCTCGCGATCGTCGGCGCGGCACTCGTCTCGGGCCTCACTTACCCGCTTCAAGCCTGGCGCTGGCAACGCTTGCTCCGCGCCCAAGGCATCCATCCTCCCACGCCCGCCGTTCACCGCGCGTTCTGGATCGGTCTTTTCTACAACTCTTTTCTTCCCGGAGGAATCGCTGGTGACGCCGTTCGCTTCGCCTGGCTCTGGCGAGTGGCGCCCGACCGCAAAGCCGGCAACGCCGCCAGCCTCGTCGTCGACCGCTTGCTCGGCCTCGCGACCCTGCTCTCACTCGCTGCGCTCGGACTCAGCGTCCATCTCCTCTCCCACGACGGAAGTCCGCCGCTTCGTTCCCTCTGGTTCGGCACGGTCGGCGCATTCGTTGCCGCGCTGGTCGTTTGGTGGTGCGCCGCCCGCGGTCATGGCTGGGAAAGGTTCACTCATCGTTTTCTCGGCGCCCATCGCGCCGCCGCGCTGTCCCGCGTATCGCAAGCCTTCCAATTTCCACTCGCTGCCCTCCTTCTTCCCATCGGTATCAGCTTCTCCATCTGGCTGCTCGACTTCACCGCCCTCTGGTTGCTGGCCCGCGCCGTGGGACTGTCTCTCGGCCTCATCGCCATCGCAAGTGCCGCCGCCGCCGCGTATGCCGCCGCCGCGTTGCCGATCAGCATCGGCGGACACGGTGTGCGAGAAACAACTCTGATCACCATCCTCGCCCTCTTCGGCGTCGCCAGCGGCCACAGCCCGCACCTCACCACGCTCGCACTCGTCTTCTGGGCGGTCACCGTCGGCTGGGCGCTCGTCGGAGGGATCGTCTGCCTGATCTCGCTTTTCCGCCGATAAATCACTCCCGCAGCAGCGAGCCGATCGCCGCCAGGATCTCTCCACGACCGGTGCCGGTCTTCGACGAACTCAAAACGATCGGCGGCAACTCCGCACGCCACGCCGAGATCGCGCGTTTGAAGGCATCCACTTTCTCGCGCGCTTGCGAAGCCGATTGCTTGTCCGTCTTCGTGAACACGAGCGCATACGGCACCTCGCAGCTTTCCATCCATTGCAGGAAATCCAAATCGATCGCCTGCGGCGGCAGTCGCGAATCGATCAACACGAAAACCTGGCGCAGATTCGGCCGCTTCGAGAGGTAATCGGCGACAGCCTCGTTGAAATCCGCCCGCTGCTGCTGCCCCACTTTCGCATAGCCGTAACCCGGCAGATCGACGAGCACCCACCGACCATCGATCAGAAAAAAATTCATCAACCGCGTCTTCCCCGGCGTCGCCGACACCTTCGCCAAATCGCGCCGGCTCGCGAGCACGTTGATCAGGCTCGATTTGCCGACGTTCGATCGGCCAATGAACGCGAACTCCGGCCAGCTCCAATTCGGACACAGGCTCAGGTCGGGCGCGCTCTTCTTGAATTCGGCGGATTTGATTTTCATCGAAACAACAAAGGTGCCCCCACGCTGCGCACGTTCCGCATCGCGGCCAGCTGCGAATGGAAAGATATCACAGGACTCGATACCTGCCGCCAACTCTCCCAAACGCACTCAGGTCCCCGTGAGCTTCCAGCGCACGTAAACATCCTCCACCTTCGCGCGTGCCCACGGCGTTTTCCGCAGAAACGTCAGGCTCGATTTTATGCTTGGGTCGAACTGAAAGCACCGAATCGGCACGCGCCGACCGAGTTCCTCCCAGCCAAACTGCGACACCAGTTCGGTCAGGAGTTTCTCGAGCGTGACGCCGTGCAGAGGATCGGGAGAAGCCATTCGCTCAGAGCAGACAGAAAGCACTCCTTTCTTCCACGATAAATCGTCGCCCCTAGCCCGCGCGTTTCCCGATCGGCAGCAGCAGCTTCCCCGCAGCTTCGCGGAGACTGCTCCAGTGCAACGCCACCCCGCCCAAGAAACCGACGAACGCGCCCAGACAGGTATCCAGAAAACGCGCCCACATCAGCGCCGTCCCGTCGGCCGGCCGCCCCCACGTCGCCGCCTCCGCCAGCAAAATCGCCATCGGCGTGATGAAAATCGCCGCAAACGCATAGTGCCTCACCACCGCCACCTCGACGACAAACACGAGCACCAGGATCAGCGTCGCCACCGACCACTTTTCCAACGGCAGCAACAGCAGTCCCCACGTCACCAAAAGTCCGATACTCGTGCCGATCACGCGATGAACCTGCCGCGACCACACCGCGCGCAAGGTCGCTCCCTGCAAAACCGCCACGCACGCGACCGGCACCCAATATGGCCGCTCCACCTCCAGCGCCTGCGCCGCCAACAGCGAAAGGCCCACACACATTCCGATGACGGCAGCGTCGAACACCATCCACGGAATTCCGTCCCGCCCACCTGGAGCGCTCGGGCGACTTTCCTCGCCCTTTCGCGCCTGCAACCCGTAGCCCAACGCCACCACGCAGGCCCATGCTCCACCGAGCCCGACCAACCCAACGAAACGCGCCGCTTCAATGCCCGACACCGGCGTATAAGCTCCGATCGCCGCCACCATCACGAAGAACAAACTCGCCGGCGGTCCGAGCGCATTCAATCGCCTCAACACCGTTGTCACAAACGCAATTCCGGCCAGCAATCCACCTTGCAGCAGCGGCGCCTGCTGGCTCATCAATCCCAGCGCATAACCAACCGTGAGTCCCAGCGCACACGCCGCGACGACGCCTATTCTGCGCGCCGCGCCGGACGCAGGAAGATAGAGAAACGCCAGGCCGCCGAGCGACGCCACCACGCCATCCGCGAGTTCGCCGAAATACGCGCCCGCGAACAACGGCAGCGCATTGCTCCCCGCCGCCGCCAACGGCATCTGCCACGGCCGGTCACTTCTTCGAATCGTGGTGAGATCGCGCAGCTCCGCGCCGATAAACGCACGAATCGCTTTTCCGATTGTCCGGCTTTCAGCTCCCACCGGACACGATCAATCGCGTTTCCGCGGCCCGCACAATCCGCAAAGAATCCCCCGCACTTTTCGCGCGGCAGGTCGACAACGTCCCGCCGCGCGATCGATCCGCCCCTTCCGCAACCGCGAATTTATCCCGCCACCTCCGCGCTCACTTGCACACGGCGCGCACGTCGCTGCCACCAGACGAACGCGACCAACCCAAGCGCCGCGATCGCCCCCGTGACCGCCGGTTCCGGCACCGGTTGAAAACGCAGCACCTCGCCCTGTCCCGGAATCACCCCGCGATTCGCCACGTAAAGAATTCCGTCGGCGTCGAACGCCAGCGCCGTCGGCGTTATCAGCCCTTCCGTCATCAACAATTCCTTGAATCCCGTATCCGGATTCAACCGCCACAAGCCGCCGGTCGGATCGCCCGAGAGCAGCCCGTTGTGCGCAAACTCGAGAACGTAAAGCCAACCGTCCGCCCCGTAAGCCAGATCGATCACATTGGTGAAACCGTCGCCCACCAGCGATAGCCCGGCGTCGTCCACGCGAAACACCCCCGCGCCTCCCACGGGAAACGGAAACCCCGTCAGCTGACTCACAAAAACTTCGCCCACGTCGCTGAGCGCCAGCGACGTCGGCACCGCGTCCGCCCCCGGTGGGAGATTCAGAAGCGTGCCCACGACGTCGATCGTTCCGTCGAAACCCACATTCAAAACCGCATTCGCTCCCGCATCCGCGACGAGCACGCCGCCGGCATGCACACTCAACTTGAACGGATTCGAATCGACCGGCCCCCCTGCTGGATTGTTCGCCCCTTCGTAAGCCGCAACATCCGCCACGCTCTCCGGCGCCGTCCCGCCCGCGGGAAGTCGCATCAGATGCCCGAGGCCGTTCAACTCCGAGCCGACCCGCTGTGCCGGATCCGCTCCCAAGCCGACCGTGTAATAAAGATTCCCGCCCGCATCGAAACCGACGTCGTGCACGCCCGTGACTTCACCACTCACCGGATTGTAGAGCATCGGCAGATTCGAAAGCAGCTGAGTGCGCGAACCCGGTTCCCACCGCGTGATCGCCCCGCTCTCGCCATAATAAAGCGGTGCTCCCCGCACCGTGATCGAGGGCGTGTCCGCTCCCGGCGTGCCCGCTTGTCCCGCTTCCGCAATATACAACGCGCCATCCGCCCCAAAGGTGATTCCGCGCGGATTATGAAGTCCGCTCACCACCGCGCGCGGCGAGAATTCCGCCGCAGCGGCGCTTCCAACTGCGAGCGCGCAGAAGGCCACGCCCAGCCGTGGCCAACGAGACCCCGGCAGCACAGACAAAAGACTCGGCACCAGCGTAACAACAGCGTGGATACCACGCGGGGCTTCGAAACGGAGAGAAGGCATGTTCATGGGTTGGGGTTGTGTTTTGAGCTCAGCCGGCCGCCGTTCAGCTACGGCGCTCCCGCCTCGCGCGTCCATTCCACGCTGGGCCCAAACCTCCTAAAGACCTGTCCAACTTCCCCTGATACGCTGCTCGAATCACACCCGAGGCCGTCGCTAAAAATCAAACCACCGGCTCTCCCCCACCCCTTCGATCACCGGAAACGCCGCCACGCCCGCGAGGATCGCCGCCAGCACCGCGAAGCCGAGCGTCAACCATTGCACCCAATTCGGCCGGGATCGCGCGCGGGCCATCCGTCGCAACAATTCGGACTGGATCGCGCCGCGCGTGACATCGTCGTGGTCGCGAGCGGCAAGTTCCTTCGCAAGATCGTCTTCGGACATCAGCCGAAGTTGGGAAAATGAGGGCGACGTATTCACAGGTGGAGGGTGCTCATGCGATGACACAAGCGCCGGCGCTTGGTTCGCGATCATCGCATCCGATCGCAACGGGTTCGGCATCGGGTTCGCTCTCGATGCTGCGCTGGATCGCTCCGCGCGAAAGCCGTTGATTCGTCCGCCTCGTCGCGAAGTGTTTCGACCGTGACAGCTCCGACTTTGCTTCAGGTTCTGATCTTGGCCTCGGCGCTCGGGTGCGGACTGGTCGCCGGTGTCTTCTTCGCCTTCTCCACTTTCGTCATGCGTGCACTCGATCGACTGCCCGCGCCCCACGCGGTCGCCGCCATGCAGTCGATCAATATCGCGGTGATCCATCCTCTCTTTCTCGGGCCGTTCTTCGGCACCGCGCTGACTTGCATCGCAACCACGATTGCTGCGCGCTCGCAGTCGAGTTTCCCCGCGATCTCTGCCGCCGCGGCGCTCTATCTTTTCGGCACGCTGCTCGTAACGATCATCTGCAACGTTCCGTTGAACCATCGCCTTGCGGCGGCCGATCCTTCTTCCTCCGCCGCCGCTTCAGCGTGGCGGCACTACCTCTCACGCTGGCTCTTTTGGAATCACGTTCGCACCGCCGCGGCCGCATTCGCGAGCGGCGCTCTCATCTACTCGCTGCTTTAAACACGGCAGCAGCGGCCTCATTCCGCGGCCGCCAGTCTCGCCGCAATCGCATCCATATCTGCCCGGAGTTCATCCTGCATGTCCTCCGCGCCGACGCCATGCAAAGCATACAACTTCTGACCCGATCCTTGTAGGAGATACACACAGTTAACGCAGCGCACAATTCCGAGCACGATCACGCGATGAACGCGCGCGACTTCGCGCAGCGCTGCCGCCTTTCGCCGCACCTGCGTCACTCGGATCCTTCCTCGCCCACGCGACCTTCTTTGCTTCGCCGCCACTCCGAGGAGTTTCGCCATCGGTAAACGCGCGCACGTCCCCGCCAACACGATCCCGACCGCAATCGCCCGCTGGGAGGATTCGAATGTCACGATCTCCGCCGCCGGCGATCCCAACCGCTCATCAAATTCGCTCGCGATCCGTCGCGCGGTCTCGCCCCAGGTAGATTCAGTGGACCGGTCGCTCATGCCGCAACATGTCCTGCCCGGCGGGGCGAATCTCCAACGCGAAGACTACGTATTTTTACGATGCGCTTCACCGACGCGCCATCGAGTATTCTTCGATGCGCGGCCTCTGATGTCTCCGGATAGCTGATACGCCCGCAAATGTCCTATAGTTTGCATACAGACCCTTTATCGGGGTCGCGCTCCCCACCCCGCCCTTCCTCTTCCTCTCCGCTTTTCCGCGGCGGCCCTCGCTTCGGCGTTGCGCCCTTCATCCCGCTCCGCCCCCAGCCTTCCTGCCGCTGCTCATCTCCGCAGCTTTCCTCCGCGTCGGCAGCTCCCCCTGGCTCCGACCATGGCCGACGAAAAATCACACGCCGCGAGCACGTTCCTCGGCAACCCGAACGCCTGGCTGGCCTTCCTCACGGTGGCCGGCGGCCTGTGGCTCGTCTCACAAAAACTCACCAGCCACCGTCCCGTGATCGCAGGGGGCGACTGGCCCGTCTCCATCGGCGATCAGAAACTTACGACACGCCTCTGGGAAGACCCTTTCGCCAACCGTCGCGATCGCAAAGACGAGGAGGTCACGACCCCTCTGACTGCGCTGTGTGAGCAGGTGAAAGCCCGCGAATCGACGCCCGAGAGCGGTCCCGCGCAAAAGAGCCTTCTCGTGATGCCCGTCATGGTTCCTGGCGGGAATTACAGCGAAGATCGAGAGGTTCGCATTCGCAGCCGCTACGCTATCGTCTCCGCCTTGGGACGCTCCGGCTATGTGCCCGAAGACGCTGAGCGCATCGGGGTGCTCCGTCTGCCGTGGCTGAACCAGCACGACCTCAGTCGCGCGCAGCAACGTGATCGTGAAAACCAGACCTCGATTTCACGCCTCTGGAATGACCATGGCCGCACTCCACCGCGTCTCCTCGGCGTCCGAGCCACCAGGCCTCCGCTCGCGATGGACGTGCGCTTCGAGTGGTATCGCCGAAAAGTCTTCTCGACGGCCGATCCTCGGATCGAACGTCACTCGCACGTCCTCGTCCTCTGGCTCGACGACACGTTCTTCGATGATGATCCGTTGTTGCGACTCGCGTTGCTCATCGAGCCGTTCGTGTTCGCGCTCGAATCGAACGAGCTCGTCCCAAATCGCACGTTCGCCGTCATCGGCCCCCGCCGCTCCGCGACGCTTCGCGCCATGCTGCCGAAGTGGGAACAAGACCAGCAAAAGCCTGCACCCGCCGATACGTCCAATCTCCGCCGTCTCACGCGCCGCGTCCTCGAGCACGTCGATCTCTATTGCGCCACGCCCAGTGCAATGGACGAGGTGCTCATCAGCACGCAGATCGATCCCTACCAACCTCCGCGTTCGGCTGTCATCGAAGAGCTGAAGGCTTACGCCGGATTCAAATCGGTGCGCAACTTCTGCGCGACCGACGCCCAACTCGCGCACGAGCTGTTCGACGAGCTCGAGCTTCGCAACGCCGGCTTGGTCGAAGGGAAGAATCACATCGTGCTGATCTCGGAGTGGGACAGCTTTTTCGCGCGCATGTTGTCGCTCACCTACGGCGCGGAGCTCGCGATCCGGAAAAATGCGACGAAGGAAAACGAACCCCGCCTCACTCGCGCCAAATACATCAAGTCATTCAGCTCGCGGACCACGGATCCTCTTCCGATCCCCGAAAACTTCCATTCGTTTGTCTACTTGCGAGGTCTCGACGGTCAGACCGTCGGCCCAACGTCCGCGAAGGAAACCGCCAGCGCCGACCAGAGCACCGCCTCGCGTTTTCTCGGGAAACGGCCCGCCGACCCAAGAGAATGGGAGCCCGACGTCAATCGAGCCGAAGGCCACGCGCAGTTCGATTATCTCGGGCGGATCGGCGATCGCCTCGCTGTCCTGCAGCGATCGTTGCAACGCGAAGAGGGCGCCAAGATCGCGGCCATCGGCATCGTCGGTAGTGATGTTTACGATACGCTTCTCTTCCTGCAGGCGCTGCGGCAGAGATTTTCCAGCGCACTTTTCTTCACCAGCGATCTCGACGTCAGAGTCCTGAGTCCCCGCGAGCGGGACTGGGCGCGCAATCTGATCGTTGCCAGTTCCTATGGCCTTTCGCTGCACCCAGATTTGCAAGGCGACGTCGCTCCTTTTCGCGACAGCACGCAAACGGCTCAATTCGCCGCGACCCTCGCCGCGCTCGGCCACCGCGCCCTTCAGAACGTCGAGACGATCCCGCCCCGGCGGTTCGAAATCGGAAATCACCACGCGGTCGATCTGAGCGTCACGGCAAACCGGCGCCTCAGCTTCCCGAATATCGATCCGTCCGGCGGCGAATTTGGCCTCCATCTACCCACCGAGATCGATATCCACCGCGACCGAAAAGACCACCGGTCCACTCGGCTCAGAGGGGCCGCGATCTCGGCGGCATTCCTGTTGCTCATCGCCACGCTGCTATGGAAACCGCTGCGGCGCGTCACGTGGCAGCTTTGGACTTACCCGGCCGAAACGCTCCGCTACACCGAAGAAGACGTGGGCGGCCCGGAAGGCGCTTTCGCGCTGGTGCGGCGTCTGCATCGCAAAGCGCGCACGGACGATCGCGCAAAACTCCTCTCGCACATCCCTGCGTTCATCACCCTGCGCCGACAAATCTTCGGCCTGAACCTGAAACTCGCCCGCATCAAACGCGAACTCGGCCGAGCGCCCGAAGCGTCCGAGCTGAAGCGATCTCTCCTCGCGACCGAACGGTCTGTTCTGTGGATCCGCGATCATCGGATGATCGAATTGCAGGACGAACTTCTCGATCGACTGAATCGCACGATTTTCGGCGACCCAGCGATCGCTCCAAGCATCGCGACGGCCAACCACGTCAAACCGCGAAGCCCCTGGATTCATCTGCAATTCTTACCAAGTCCTCTCCGCGCGATGCGTCGATGGAGCGAGCGCCGGACACTGGATGATTTCCTGCGCGCCACCCAGCTCACCCAGAATGCTTCCCGACGAACTCATCCGGCCGACGGGCCGGCGCTCGAAGCCGCCCAGGAAGCCCGCACCGCCTCGTCCCACCTGTTCCATCTGCGCATGTATCGCAGCGCTCTTTGGTGGCTGAGCGTCGCAGCGTGCTTCGTCCTCGCGGTCCTGCTCTGGCATTGGATTTGGCAGGACACCTTCGAGCTTCCGCGAGGGGAGCCTTTCAGCTTGTCCAGTGGCATCAGCGCCTGGCCAGCGACCGTTGTCCGCGCGGTCGTCGTCGCACTGTCGGTCGTGTTCTTGATCGAGATCGTTTTTCGGCTCAGCGAAACATTCCATGCGCTGACGCGCGCCTTCCGACTCTCGCGCCCTGACCCAGCCGCTCCCACGCCGCCGAGCCGCGTGAGCGCGCAGCAAATCTGGTTCGATCAAGCCAAGCCCGTCCCCGTCTTGCTCGCGGTAATCGGCGTGATCGCCGCCACGATCGGTTATCGTTTTTTGCTTCGTGCGATCAGAGACGCTTCCGGCGAATTCACGTTCCGACCCTATCGCGGAGAGATCATCACGCAGGTTGACTCCACGATCTTGGTGATGTCGGTTTTTGGATTCATCGCCGTCGCTTTCGCCACGGTCGCCACGGCGTGGATATGCCGGCGTTTCATCGATCGCTTGAGCGCGAGCACCACCTTTTATCCGGAAGCGACGCGCGCTCATTTCTCACGGCAGATGGGCCGCCTCGAAGACGAGTATCTCGACGAATGGATCGACCTGCAATTGATCGCTGACCTCACCGAGAAAGTGGGCCGGCTGGTTTACTATCCCGCGATCCTGTTCGTGCTGATGATGCTGGCGCGAAACACGTGGTGGGACGCGTGGACCTGGCCCACCTCGCTCCTCGTTGTCTTCGGGCTGAACTTCCTCCTCGCCCTCGCCAGCGTCGTTATTCTCCAGCACTCCGCCAAAGAGGCAAAACACCGCGCCGAACAAAGCCTCGTGGCCAAGGTGCGGAGAATCCAGGCGCAGATCGCCCCCACGTCCGCCCAACACAGCGCCGCCCGCGCCGAAGAACTGCTCAAGGAAATCCGCCAGCTCGATCGCGGCGCCTTCGTTCCGTTCTGGGAGAATCCGGTCGTGGGCGCACTGTTCCTTTCGTCCGGCGGCACGACGTTGATTCAGGGTCTCGTCTGGTTCCTCGGCCGCTGAGCCGCCGTCGGCCTCTGCGCAAAAAGAGCCGGCCTCGAGAGCCGGCTCGCAAAACTCCAACCAGATCCGCGAACCTCGCGCCTTGGCTCAAGCCGTCGGGAGGACCGGCGCCGCGGACGCGGCATTCGCCAGCTGATTCGAATATCCGGAGATCTTCACCCAATAAAGGATCCAGCAAACGAGCCCACCGACGCTCGCGAGCATGCCAAGCACCGGAATGATGCTGCACGCGACGAGAATGGCCATCACCAGCCCGATCGTCTTTCCACCATCTCCGAAATCGATGCCTCGCGTCTGCCCTTCGGCCACCAGCGATTTGGCGATGTTCAGCACAATGAAGAAATTCCACACGAGTCCCACGAACGGAATGATACTCAGCCACACCAATCCCGGCGCCATCGCACGATTTTGAGGCGATACCCGGCTGAGACATTTTTGCAGAGTGAGGAGATAAAAAACCGCGATCGCGAGGCCGATAAGACCGCCGACGAGCATACCGATCAACATGCCGGCGCTGAGTGCATCTGTTTCCATAGGAGGGGTGTGGGGTTGAGTCCGACGCGCCAACCGCAGCGACATCGCGACGCCGCACCTCACCACTCCGTCGATTTCCGCTCAAGACCGATTTCGCCCAACCCTCAAAAGCCAAATCCGAGCGATACGGATCCTCCAGCACTCCACCCGTTTGAAATACGAGAGCCGCCCCTCGCGGGGCGGCTCAAGTGACCTAACACCAAGCAAACCGTAAGAACTACAAACATCACCGTCCTTGTGGACGATGCTGACTACACGGAGATAGACGGGGTCGGCGTCATAACGCTCAAAAAAAGATCGAAGAAATTTGGCGCAAAGCGGAAGTGCCTCCAAACCCTTGCTCCGCGATCAGTTGTAGGACGGGGTCTCCCGACCCCGCCGTCATCCACGCCCAAAACCGTCAGCGCATGCTCTCACGCACCTAAACCTGCGCGACCGCAGACCTAAAACCCGCGTTTTTCCAAAGCCTCTGACGCAACATCTCGCTCCACGGGAGCTTCCATCTCCTTCTCCTCGGGCACCGCTACATCCGCCGGCACGACCGGCGTGCTCTTCAGCGGATAGCTGAAAACCTTCCCTTCGTAATTCCGGAAAACCACTTCGTCGTCGGTGATCTTTTCCAGATACTCCGGATTGATCGGCACTTTGCCCCCGCCACCGGGGGCATCAATCACATACTGCGGAATCGCATACCCGGTCGTGTGCCCGCGCAACGCCTCGATAATCTCGATCCCCTTCCGAACGTCCGCCTTGAAGTGCGCACCGCCCGTAATCAGATCCATCTGATAAAGATAATAAGGCCGGACCCGCATCCGCAGGAGCCGGTGCACCAGCGCCTTCATCACTTCCGGATCATCGTTCACGCCGCGCAGCAACACGCTCTGATTTCCCAGCGGCACGCCCGCAAACGCCAGCCGCTCGCACGCATCGCGCAGCTCGGCCGTCGCTTCCTTCGGATGATTCACATGGATGCTCATCCAGATCGGGCCGTAACGCTTCAACAGCTCGCACAACGCCGGCGTGATCCGCTGCGGCAGAAACACCGGAATCCGTGAACCGATGCGAATGAACTCCACGTGCTTGATCGCCCGCAACCGGCTCAGCAGATGTTCGAGTTTCTTGTCCGACAACAGCAGCGGATCGCCGCCCGAAAGCAGCACATCCCGCACTTCCGGGTGCGCTTCGATGTAGCGCAGCCCTTGCTCGAACTCCGGGTGGAAATTGTAGTCCTGCGCGTTCGAAACCAGCCGGCTGCGCGTGCAATACCGGCAATACGACGCACAGCGGTCCGTCACGAGAAACAGCACGCGATCCGGATAACGGTGCACGAGACCCGGCACCGGCGAGTGCTCGTCCTCGCCCAGCGAGTCCAGCATCTCCTCGGCAGATAACTGCATTTCCCCCGCGCGCGGGATGACCTGCTTGCGAATCGGGCAATTCGGGTCGTCGCGATCGATCAGATTGAAGAAATACGGCGTGATCGCGAGCGACAGCTTTTTGTCCGCAAAGTAGCAGCCCGCCCGCTCTTCGGGCGTGAGCGTCATATACTGCTCGAGTTGGGCCACACTCGTCAGCCGGTTCTTCAACTGCCAGATCCAATCCTGCCAGTCCGCCGCCGGAACGTGTTGCCAAAGCCCTTGGCCCTCGAACCAAGCGGCGCGATTTTCGTGATAAGCCATGGGCGGTATGTGCCGATAGGCCTAAACACCCCCTACTGCCTGTCAAACGGCCGGCCGGTTTATTTCGTCCGGCCGTTTCACTGCTTTTTAGCCTCAAGTCCTTCGCCCCCTCTACAATTGCCTTTGCCAAGCTCCATCAGCCTTCCCATAGCGGTGGATGTGACCCCACGTCCGTCTTTCCGTGCGCTCACGCCCGTGTCCGTAGGGTCAGCTTTGGCGACTCTCTTGGTCGGAGGCGTTCTCACCGTCCGGCTCGCTTCCGAACCCACTCTCGCCGTCACGGTTGGGCTTTTCACCCTCTTTGCCGCCTCGGTTATCCTGTATAACGCCCGGAAGGCCGCCCAAGCCGTCGCCCTCGCGCAACACCTCCGCCGCCAAGCCGAGGAACACCAACAGGAGCTCGCGACCGCCACCCAACAGCTCACCGCTCTCTGGGAAAAGTCCCCCGTCAGTATCTTTCTGTTCGACCCGCTCGATCCCGTCGTCCCCATCCGCATCGTCGATTGCAATCCCACCGCCTGCGAGGTCCACGGATACACCCGCGAAGAACTCATCGGCCAGAGCGTCGACTTCATCGAGGCTACGCCGTGGGCCCACAACATGCCGCCCGGCGATTGGATCAACGATTACCGCGCCAATCCCCGGCGCGAGGGCTACAGCCGCCACCGCCGCAAGGACGGCACCATCATCGATATCGAATATTTCACCAGCCTCATCCAGGTCGGCGGCCGCGAACTCGTCCTCGGCATGGATCGCGAGGCCACCGCCCACCTGCGCGCCGAACGCGCCCTGCGCGAAAGCGAAGAACGCTGGCAACTCGCCGTCGCCGGCAGCGACGAAGGCGTCTGGGATTGGAACATCGAAACCGACAGCGTCTGGTTCTCACCTCGTTGGAAAAGCATCCTCGGCTACACCGACGACGAACTGCCCAATCAGCGCCACTCCTGGACCGAACGCATCCACCCCGACGACGTCATCCGCACCAAACAGGCCCTCCGCGCTCACCTCGATAATCACGCCGAGCACTACCGCTGCGAATACCGCATGCGCCACAAGGACGGCTCCTGGCGCTGGATCCTCGCCCGCGGCAAAGCCCAGGTCGATGCCGACGGCCATGCGCGCCGCATGCTCGGCACGCACATCGACATCACTCACCAGAAGGAAATCGAAGCCGAACTGCGCCTCGCCAAAGACGAGGCCGAAGCCGCCGATCGCGCCAAAAGCGAATTCCTCGCCGTGATGAGCCACGAGATCCGCACGCCCATGAACGGCGTGATCGGTTTCACCAACCTCCTGCTCGACACCTCCCTCAACGCCGAACAACGCGACTGGCTCCTCACCATCCGCTCCAGCGGCGAATCTCTCGTCACGCTCATCAACGACATCCTCGATTTCTCCAAAATCGAATCGGGGCACATGGAGCTCGATTGCCATCCCGTGCCCGTCCGCCGCTGCGTCGAAGAGGTCCTCGACCTTCTCTGGAGCAAAGCCAGCGAGAAAAAAATCGAGCTGCTCCACTGGATCGACGAGGGCGTGCCGGACTGGATCATCACCGACGGCACGCGTCTCCGCCAGGTGCTCGTCAATTTGGTCGGCAACGCCATCAAGTTCACCTCCGAGGGCGAGGTGGAAGTGCGCGTCACAGCCGAAGCTGCACCCCACGCACGCGACGCCGCCCGCATCGTCTTCTCCGTTCGCGACACGGGCGCCGGCATCCCGGCCGATCGCATCGACCGCCTCTTCAAACCGTTCAGCCAGGTCGACTCCTCCACGACGCGCCGCTACGGCGGCACCGGCCTCGGCCTCGCCATCAGCCGCCGACTCGTCCAGCTTCTCGGCGGCGAAATCAGCCTCGCCGACACGTCACCAAAAGGATCCTGCTTCCGTTTCTTCATCGAGGCGTCGCCCACCCCCGCCCCCGAAGGCCAGGTCACGAGCCAGAGCGCCGGAAACATCGATGTCCAAATCTCCGGCCGTCACGCCCTCGTCGTCGACGACAACGAAACCAACCGCCGCATTCTCTCGAGCCAACTGAGCCGCTGGGGCCTCGTCTGCCACGCCTTCGAAAAACCCGCCGAAGCCATCGAATACCTCCGCACCGGCGGAATCGCCGACGTCGCCTTGCTCGACATGATGATGCCCGACATGCACGGCGCCGACCTCGCCGCTCGCATCGGCGAAGTGCGCCCGCATCAAAACCTCCCGCTCGTGCTCCTTTCGTCCGTCAGTCGCGAGGAATTGCGCCAGTTCGAACCCGAAAAACACTTCGACGTCATCCTCTGCAAACCCCTGCGCCAATCGGCATTGCTCGATTCGCTTCACACGACGCTCGCCACGGAATCGCCCCCATCCGCGCCCACCAAACCCGCCGGAGGCGAACTCGATCCCACGCTCGGCCGCCGCCACCCGCTCCGCGTGCTCGTCGCCGAAGACAACGTCGTTAACCAAAAGCTCATCACCCGCCTGCTCGAACGCCTCGGCTACGCGCCTTTCCTCGTCGATAACGGCTTCGCCTGCCTCGAAGCCCTCCGGCGCGGCTCCTACGACGTCGTTTTCATGGATTGCCAGATGCCGGAAATGGACGGCTACGACGCCACCGCCAATATCCGCTCCGGCGGCACCGGCCCTCGTAACAAAAATCTCCGCATCATCGCTCTCACCGCCTCCGCCATGGTCGGCGACCGCGAAAAATGCGTCGCCGCCGGCATGGACGATTATCTCACAAAACCGATCCAAGCCCCCGACATCGTCCGCCTCCTCGAATCCACCCCCCGCCTCGACGACTAGGCGGTTCATCCGCTGATGGAGGCGCGGTGCCCCCACCGCGCAACCGGTCCGCAATACCGGCCTGAACATCCGTTTGCGAGGATTCCCCCCTTTCCCCTTGCGAGCCCCCGCCGAGCCCCTTTCGTCTGTCCTTCAATGTCCTCGTTCAAACCTGGAGTCCTCGCCCTCGAAGACGGCAGCATTTTCCGCGGTCGCGCCTTTGGCGCCGATGCCACCATCGCCGGCGAATGCGTGTTCAATACCTCGATGACCGGCTATCAGGAAATCATCACCGATCCGTCCTACTTCGGACAGATCGTCACGATGACCGCCGTCCAGATCGGCAACTACGGCCTCACCGCCGAAGACGAGGAATCCTCCGGCCCTAAATGCGCCGGCCTCATCGTCCGCGAACTCTCCCCCGTCGTCTCCAACTGGCGCAGCCAAATCTCGCTCCACGACTACCTCCTGAAACACGGCATCCCCGGTCTCAGCGAAATCGATACGCGCGCCCTCACCAAGAAACTCCGCGTCGATGGCGCCATGAAATGCTGCCTCTCGACGCTGCCCATCAGCGACGAAGAAGCCATCCAACGCGCGCGCTCCTGGCAGGACATGTCCGGCACCGACTACGTCAAGGACGTGAGTTGCGACGCGCCTTACATCTGGCGCGGCGACGATCCCGCCAATTTCAACGCTCCCTACCTCCCCGTCGGCACCACCCTCAACGCCCCCGGCATCCCCGCGAAGAAATTCCGCGTCGCCGCCTTCGATTTCGGAGCGAAACACTCGATCTTCCGCAAACTCGTCCGCCACGGCTTCGACGTCCAAGTTTTCCCTTCGACCGCCACCGCCGAACAGGTCCGCGAACACAACCCCGACGCCCTCTTCCTCTCCAACGGTCCCGGTGACCCGGCCGCGCTCGATTACGTTCACAAGACCGTCAAGGGCCTCCTCCCCCACTACCCCACCTTCGGCATCTGCCTCGGCCACCAAATGGTCACGCACGCCCTCGGCGGCGAAACCTTCAAACTCAAATTCGGCCATCGCGGCGGCAACCAGCCGGTGAAAAATCTCGAGACCGGCAAAGTCTCCATCACCGCGCAAAACCACGGCTTCGCCACCGATCCGAAATCCATCGAAGCGGCCGGCGCCCTGGTCACCGAAATCAACCTCAACGACAACACCGTCGAAGGCCTCCGCCATAAAGACCTTCCCGTCTTCAGCGTCCAATACCACCCGGAAGCCGCCCCCGGCCCCAACGACGCCGACCCGCTCTTCCAGGACTTCTACAAAATGGTCGAAGCCCGCAAAGCCGGCAAAATCTAGACTAGGTAGGGCGCCCCGACCTGTCGGGGTCCCCAACGCGCCGCCTCGCCCCACCCTCAGGACGCCTCCCCCGGCGTCCTTTTTTGCGCTCAAACTCAAAACCCAAAACCCAAAACTCAAAACCCTAAACTGCGCTCGAAGAGCGCCGCGTCTTCCAGCGTATCCACCCCAATCGTCGGATCCTCCGTCACCGCGCACGCGATGTCGTATCCGTTTTCCAGCACACGCAGCTGCTCCAGTTTCTCGATCTGCTCGTAACGCCCCATCGGCAGCTTCGCGAAATTCTCCAACAGCTCCGCGCGATACCCATAAAGCCCGAGGTGCTTGTAACACGGATTCGACTGCACCCACGCATCGTCGATCGTCAGCCCCAAATCCCGCGAAAACGGCATTCGCGATCGCGAGAAATACAGCGCCCGCCCATCCCGTCGCAGCACGACTTTGACCTGGTTCGGATTATAAAAATCCACCACCCGCCTGAACGGCGTCACCAGCGTCGCCATCGGCGCGCCTCCCTTCAGCAACTCCGCCAAAGCCCGAATCTGCCCGCCCGTCACCAGCGGCTCGTCCGCCTGCACGTTCACCACAAAGTCCGCCCTCACCTGCCGATTCGCCTCCGCAATCCGATCCGTCCCGCTCTGATGTCCCGCATCCGTCAGGATCGCCCGAAACCCCGCCTCTTCCACGCACGCCCGCAACAACGCGTGATCGACGGCGAAATACAGCGGAAACTCCGGCGCTTCGCGCGCAATCCGCTCCGCCACCCACAACAGCAACGGCTTGCCTCGAATCTGATGTAACAGCTTGCGCGGGAAGCGCGTGGATTCCAACCGGCACGGCACGATGATCGCTGTGTGGGGCATTCACTTGCACACTGCCGCCCGGTTTTTAGGTTGCAAGCCACGCCCGGCTCCGGGAATTACGTCCCTCTTTTTTCCAAACACTGACATGAACAAAAGCGATGCCACACCGTCCGCACCCCAGCAGCTCGTCAAGGAGCTCGTCGTGCAGAACAAAATGGGCATCCACGCGCGGCCGGCCGCGATGATCGTCCGCGTCACCAACAAGTTCAAATCCGAGGTCTTCGTCGAAAAAGACGAGGAGCAGGTGAACGGCAAAAGCATCATGGGCCTCATGATGCTCGCCGCCGGCAAGGGCTCGAAGGTCAAGTTCATCGCCACCGGCGACGACGCCGCCGCGATGCTCTCTGAACTCGACGCCCTCTTCGCCCGCAAATTCGACGAGGCCTGATCGCCCGCGAAACACGCGAACCCACGCTAAAATCCGAGCCGGTATTTACCGGCTCTTTTCGTTTCTGCCGTCTTTCGCGTTCTTTCGCGTGGTTCGCGGGCGGTAATCAGATCCCAAAAAACCTCCGCGCATTCTCCGAGGTCGCCCGCGCCAACTCCTCCTCGCTCACCTCGAACACTTCGCGCGCCAAAAACTCCGCCGTGTGCCGCACAAACGCCGGCTCGTTCGGCTTCCCGCGATGCGGCATCGGCGTGAGATACGGCGCATCCGTCTCGATCATCAACCGCCCCAGCCCCTGCAGCTTCGCCGCCGCGCGCACGTTGTCCGCCGACTTATACGTCGCGATTCCCGTAAACGACCCGAACCCGCCCCGCCCCACGAGTTCGCTCATCTCCGCTTCGCCTTCCGTGAAGCAGTGAAACACCACTTTCGTCCAATCGACGCCGCTCGCGTCGATCATCTCCACGCACTCGCGAAACGCCCCGCGCGAATGCACCACCACCGGACACCCCAGCCGCTTCGCGATCTCCAACTGCGCCGCAAACGCCCCGCGTTGCGCCGCAAAAATCCGCTCCGCCTCCGCCGCGTCCTTCGGCAAATGAAACCGATCCAGCCCGCACTCCCCGAGCGCGACCGGCCTCACGCGCTCCCCTCTCCAAAATCCCTCAATCCCCTCCACCGCCTTCTCCCACCCGTCCTCCACCGAACACGGATGCACCCCCACCGCATACCGCACCAACCCCGCGCTCCCCTCCGCGATCTCGCGATACAAATCCCAATCATCCGGCGACGTCCCAATCGTGATCATCGCCTCCACCCCCGCCGCCCGCGCCCGCCCCAGCGTCTCCGCCAACGCGCCCTTCCGCGCAAACGATTCCAAATGCGTGTGTGTATCGATGAGTCCCATGTTCACGTGAGTAGCCGCAAAAAGTCACAAGAAGCGCAAAGAAACCAAGCCCTCCTTTTTTGCGCCTTTTGCGCTTCTTTGCGGCTATTCCAAATACAACCCACCGTATCTCTCCCGCAAATACCCCACCAACGCCCGCGGCGAAAGGTCCTCCCCCGTCACGCGTTTCACCAGCTCCGGCATCTCATACCGCCGCCCCTGCGCGTGCACATTCTCCCTTAACCACCCCAACACCCACGCGAAATCTCCTCGCGCAAACTCCTCCTCCACGTCCGGCCGCACCGCCCGCACTTTCTCCCACAACTGCGCCGCCATCATGTTGCCCAAACAATAGCTCGGGAAATACCCAAACGCTCCATCGCTCCAGTGCACGTCCTGCAACACGCCTTCGCGATCGTCCTTCGGCTCCAGCCCTAGCAACGCCTTCGACTTCTCCCGCCACACCACCGGCAGCTCCTTCACCTTTAACTCCCCGCGAAACAGCGCCCGCTCGATCTCGAAGCGCAGCACGATGTGCAGATTGTAAGTCACCTCATCCGCATCCACCCGGATCAACGTCGGCTCCACCGCATTGATCGCCAAATATAACTCCTCCGACGTCACCCCGCGCGTCTGCTCCGGAAATAACTCGCGAAACCTCGGCTCGAAAAATCGCCAAAACCCGCGACTCCGTCCCACCTGATTTTCCCACATCCGGCTCTGCGATTCATGCACGCCCATCCCCGCGTTCATTCCGAGAGCCGTCCCGAGATGCTCCCACGGCAATCCCTGCTCATACAATCCGTGACCCGTCTCATGAATCGCGCTGAACAATGAATCCAGCGGCTCGTCCGCCTTGAACCGCGTCGTCATCCGAATATCCGCGCCCGTCCCCGAACAAAACGGATGCAGCGAAACATCGATCCGCCCGCGCCCATAATCGAAGCCAATCCGCTCCGTCACCTCGCGCAAAAACGCCCGCTGCCCTTCCACCGGAAACCCGCGCAACAGCTCCTTCTTCGCCCGCACCGGCGACGCCGCAATCTCCTGCACCAGCGGAACCAAATCCTGCTTCAACTCCGCAAACAACCGCGCGATCACGTCCGCCGACATCCCCGGATCGAACTTGTCGATCATGTAATCGTATTCGCGTCCCTCCCATCCGAGATACGCCGCCTCCCGCTTCGCCAGCTCGAGATTCTTCTCCAACACCGGCGCATAACTCGCGAAGTCGTTTTCTTTTTTCGCCTTCGCCCAAGCGTGATACCCGCGACTCCCCTGCGCCGCCTTCTCGCGCACAAACTCCGCCGGCAACTTCGTCGCGCGATCATAATCCTTCCGCGCCTGCCTCACCACCGCGCGTCGCTCCTCCGACAACTCCGCCCCTTCCCCAACCTCCAACAATTCCCCAATCCGCCGCTCGCTCCCCGCCGCATGCGCGACTTCCGCCAACGCCGCATGCTGCTCCGCCCGTTGCTCCGCACCGCCCGCCGGCAGATTCACCTGCTCATCCCAACCCAACAACTCCCCGACGCTCCCCAAAATCTGGATACGCCGCAACCGCCCCACCAATTCCGCATACGCGTCCTCATGCTTCATCCCCCCACCCAAACCGCCCCCCCGCCCCTTGTCACGCCCCCGCGCGCCTCCGCGAAAGTGTCATATTATGTATGACACTTTCCCGTAGGTTGCGCGCTAGCCGCGCAACCCGCTCCGCTGCCTGACGCCCCTCACCGCGTCGCCACCACAATATCCCCGCCGCTCGAATGCAGCCTCAACAACGGCCCGCCGCCGTTCACCTTTCCCGACAACGTGCTCTTCCCGATCGCGCCGCCCTCGATCGTGATCGTCAACCCGTCCGCGCGCACGCTGCCGCCGCTCGTCGACGCGTCGAGATTGAACGCCGCCGTCTTGTCCACCGTCGCCTTCACGCGTCCGCCCGATGTATCCAAAACACAATCACCTTGCAACCGCCCCACGATCCCCGCCGTCACATTTCCCCCGCTGGTCTCCGCGCGCAGCACGCCTTCGACCGAGTTCACTTCGATATGTCCGCCCGACGTATCCAAATCCGTCTCACCGACCGATCGCTCCACGCGAATATTCCCGCCCGATGTCCCCAGCGAAACCCTTCCCCGCCCTTCCACCAAACTCACGTTTCCGCCCGAGGTGTGCGCATCCACCGGACCGCTCATCTTGCCGAGCACGACATTCCCACCCGACGTCCGCGCCCGCACCTTTCCGTCCAAATCCCCCACCCGCACGTCCCCGCCCGAAGTCCGCAACTCCACATCATAACGCGCCGGCACGGTCACCGTGAAATCCACGCTCACCGGATTCCGCCCCCAATTCTTCCGCTCGTATTTCGCCCGCGCCGCCACGTCGTTCCCGCTCTGCTCCATGGTGAGTTTCAACTTTTCCAACACCTCATCCGCTTCCCGCTCCGACCCCGCGCGAATCACCTGCCGCGCCACGACTTTCACCGTCGCATCATCGCCGGTCACCACCGACACATTTCCGCCTTCCGTCTCCACCGTCAGCTGCCCGCCCGGCTTCACGGAAAAAGTCTTTTCAACCACCCGCTCGACCTTCGCGGAAACCGACACCGGCAACACCGCCGCGCACACCAACGCCAACAACAAGGAATAGGTTTTCATGGGAATACTCCCCGAAAACCCCGCATCCCGCGACAAAGTTACGAATTCCTTCGGAAAAGCACCAAACTCCAAGCTCCAGAGAAGAACCACCCTCCAAACACCAAAGCCACCGAGGTTTGATGTTTGGGACTTGGCCGTTCTCTGGAGCTTGGATCTTGGAGCTTGGATCCTCCGCCTCCCTCCGGGAGGCGGTGCGTTAAACCTTCGCGCTATTATCGCACTTGTAATGAACCAGCGACCGCCGCATCGCATGCGCCTTCAGCGCCGAGTCCTTCGCTCCATCGCGCCGCTCGATCAAAAACCGCGCCTGGGCCGCCCGCTCCTGCGCCTCCGCCAGCATCCCCACGCACAACAACGCCTCCGCCCGCGCTTCCATTCGTCGCGCCGGAAAACCGACATTCGTCGCCAGCCACTTCACCGTCCGCTCCAGCGGATTCTCGCCCGCCGCGCTCATCGTTTGCCCTCCTTCGAAAGCGCCTCCGCCCAACGCTCCTCATCAAATCCCACCACCGCCACGCCATCCCCAATCACAAACGGCCGCTTCACCAAACTCCCATTCCCCGCCAGCAGCTTCAGGGCTTCGCTCTCACTCATCTCCGGCAACTTCTCCGCGAGTTTCTGCGCGCGATACTCGATGCCCGACGTGTTGAACAACCGCCGCACCTGCCCGTCGTAAGCCGCCAGCATCGCCTTCAACTCCTTCACCGTCGGCGGCGTCTCGCGAATCGCCCTCTCCTCAAACTCCACGCCGCGCCCCCGCAACCACTTCGTCGCGTCCTTGCACGTGCTGCACTGCTTCAACGTGTAAACCTTCAACATAAATTCCTCTTCCTACCGCCCCGCCCCAAAAAAGCGACGCCTCTCTCTCTTTTTCCCCACCCCGTCATCCTGATCGTTGCGAACGAAGCGAGAAGCCCGACATGCGACCTGTCCGCCGAAGCCTTGGCGAAGGCGGAAGCATCTCTGTTCCCCCCGCTTTCCTCACTCTCAACTCCCTCCCCTTACCGCACCCATCGCGCATCATGAATCACAAACTGCCACCGCCCCCGATGCTGCCCCAGCTCCCCATAGAAC
>JAEWBF010000050.1 GCA_023391285.1 Verrucomicrobiota bacterium | reverse complement strand
TGCACACCCGCAATCAGGTCAAACACGGCTCCTGGCTCATCGCCCTCCAGCCGAACCAACCCGCCTGAACCATGGCGCGTCACCACACCAAATCTCGCTTGAAAATCGAGAGCACCTCTACGCTCAGGATGACAGCCCTTTCATTTCTCGCCCCATGAAACCCCTCCGCCTTCTCGCCTCCCTCCTCTCCGCCGCGCTCGCGCCCGCTTCGCTCCTCGCCGCGGACTCTCTCACCGTCACCGTCACCCACGACCTCGATATCGCCCGCCCCTCCGAAACCATCACCGTCCCCTTCTCCGAAATCGCCAGCGCGATCCCCGGCGCCCTCCTCCAAAAACTCGCCGTCAAAAACGCCCGCGGCGAATCGCTCCCTTACCAGGTTACCAACATCAACCCGCACGCGAAAGATCCCCAAAACAAGGGCATCGCTTACGGCGATTTCATCTTCCAACACGATTTCGCCGCCGGCGAAAAATCCGCCACCTTCACCATCGAACGCACCGAAGGCGTCGCCCCCGTTTTCCCCACCAAAGCTTTCGCCCGCTACATTCCCGAACGTCTCGACGACTTCGCCTGGGAAAACGACAAGATCGCCCACCGCACCTACGGACCCGCCCTCGCCGCGACCGATCCCGGCAAAACCGGCAAGGAAATCCTCGTCACCTCCGGCCTCGACGTCTGGTGCAAGCGCGTCGACTACCCCATCGTCGACCGCTGGTATAACAAGGGCCACGACCACTACCACATCGACGAGGGCGAAGGCATGGACATGTATCAGGTCGGCCCGTCGCGCGGCTGCGGCGGCACCGGCATCTGGGACGGCAAACAACTCCACGTCGGCCGCAACTACGCCCAGTGGCGCATCCTCGCCAACGGTCCCATCCGCGCCATCTTCGAACTCTCCTACGACACCTGGGCCGCCAACGGCCTCTACGTTTCCGAAGTGAAACGTTTCACCGTCGACGCCGGCCACAACCTCGACCTCATCGAGAGCACGTTCTCCGCGACCGGAAACACCAAGGAACTCACCGTCGCCATCGGCCTGAACAAGAACCCCACCGACCGCGGCCAGGACCCTCAAATCGCGATCACCCGCGCCGAAAAAGACGCCTCGCTCGCCCAATGGGTCGTCCAAAAATCCAACGGGTCCCTCGGCACCGCCGTGATCGTCGACGCGTCTTCATTTTCCGGATACGCGGAAGATGACCGCAATCTCCTCCTCCTCGCCAAAATCGCCCCGGAAAAGCCGCTCCGCTACCGCGCCGGCGCCGGCTGGTCCAAAGCCGGCGAATTCACCACGAAGGAAGCCTGGGACGCCTACGTCGCCGCCCAAGCCGCCCGCCTCAACTCCCCCGTCAAAGTCAGCGTCCCCCAATGATCCCCGCCCTGGAAAAGGTAGGGACGGCTGTCCCCAGCCGTCCGCCGTTCGGCTCGCGTATCCAGCCTGTCATGACGCGTCCCCTCCTCATCACCGCCGTCCTCGCTCTAGCGGTCCTCGCCCCCACCCTCCGCGCCGCATCGGCGCCGCCCGACTTCCACGGCTCCTCTCCTCTCGACTGGTCCGTCCGCCTCGCGGAGTCCGAAATGAAGCGCAAAGGCGAAACGATGTTCCACGGCGGCGCCCCTCGCGCGCGCTGGGACTACACGACTTCGCTCTTCGGTCTCTCGCTCCTCAAACTCGCCGAAATCACCGGCACCGAGCGCTACGCCGACTACGGCGCGAAAACCGTCACGTCTTTCATCCAGCCCGACGGCTCCATCGCCACGTATCGGATGGAAGAATACAACATCGACATGATCCCGCCCGGCAAAGTCCTTCTCCACCTCTGGGAGCAGGGCCGCCGCGATGCTCCTCTCAAAACCGCCCTCGACACGCTCATCACCCAGATGCAGCGCCATCCGCGCACTTCCGAGGGCGGCTACTGGCACAAGCTCCGCTACCCGCACCAGATGTGGCTCGACGGCCTCTTCATGGCGTCGCCGTTCCTCGCGCACTACGGCAAGGTCTTCGAAGAACCCGCGCGTTTCGACGACGTCGCCAATCAAATCACGCTCATGGATCGCCACGCCTACGATCCGAAAAGCGGCCTCTACTACCACGCGTGGGACGAAAAACGCGAACAGCCCTGGGCCGACAAGCAAACCGGCACGTCCCCTCATTTCTGGGGCCGCGCCGTCGGCTGGTGGTCGATGGCACTCGTCGACTCGCTCGACTTCTTCTCTCCCACGCATCCAGAAGTTGAACACATCAACGACATCCTCCGCCGCACCGCCGACGGCATCGCGAAATGGCAGGATCCGAAAACCGGTCTCTGGTGGCAGGTGATGGATCAAGGCCCGCGCGAAGGAAACTACCTCGAAGCCACCTGCTCCTCGATGTTCGTCTACTCCCTCGCGAAGGGCATCAACCGCGGCTACCTCCCCCGCGACAAATACCTCCCCGTCGTCCTCAAAGCCTACGAGGGCATCATCCGCGATTTCATCCGCACCGACGCCGACGGCACCATCAGCCTCACGCGCTGCTGCGAGGTCGCCGGCCTCGGCTACACCAACTCCAAAGGCCGCGCCCGCGACGGCTCCTTCGAGTATTACATCAGCGAACCCATCATCGACAACGACCTCAAAGGCGTTGGCCCCTTCATCATGGCCGGCATCGAAGTCCAACAACTTCTCGCCTCCGACTCCTCCAGCTCATGGGGGCGCGGTGCCCCCACCGCGCAATCTCACGCCCGCGACTGGTCCTACGCCGACACCATCCTCGCCCGCATCAAGCCGCCCACCTTCCCCGCCCGCGATTTTCCCATCACCGACTTCGGCGCGAAACCCGACACCGACTCCACCGACGCCATTCACGCCGCCATCGCCGCTTGCACAAAAGCCGGCGGCGGCCGCGTCGTCATCCCACCCGGCACCTGGCTCACCGGCGCGATCCATCTCGACAACAACGTCAACCTCCACGTCTCCGCCGGCGCCACGCTCCTCTGGACGTTCGACCTCGCGAAATACCCGATCGTCTTCACCCGCTGGGAAGGCGTCGAGTGCATGAACTTCTCGCCGTTCATCTACGCCTTCGAAAAAGAAAACATCGCCATCACCGGCTCCGGCACGCTCGACGGCGGCTCCACCTGGGAAACCTGGTGGTCCTGGAACGACAAGAAAAAGGGCTCCAAACAAAAGCCCGCCCGCGACCGGCTCATTGCCCTCGCCGAAACCGACACCCCCGTCACCCAACGCATCTTCGGCCCGAACGATTTCCTCCGCCCCAATTTCATCCAGCCCTACCGCTGCAAAAACATCCTCATCGAGGGCGTCACCATCCTCCGCTCGCCGATGTGGGAGATCCACCCCGTCCTTTCCGAAAACATCACCGTCCGCGGCGTCACCATCACCACCCACGGCCCCAACAACGACGGCTTCGATCCCGAATCCTGCCGCGACATCCTCGTCGAAAATACCGTCTTCGACACCGGCGACGACTGCATCGCGATCAAATCCGGCCGCAACGGCGACGGCCGCCGCGTCAACGTCCCCACCGAAAACATGATCATCCGCAACTGCACGATGAAGGATGGTCACGGCGGCGTCGTGCTCGGCAGCGAATGCTCCGGCGGCATCCGCAACATCTTCGTCGAAAACTGCACGATGGACTCGCCCGATCTCGATCGCGGCCTGCGTTTCAAGAACAACGCCGTCCGCGGCGGCGTCCTCGAAAATGTCTTCATGCGCAACGTCACCATCGGCCGCGTCGCCGAAGCCGTCCTCACGATCGACCTGCTCTACGAGGAAGGCGCGAGGGGCGACTTCAAACCCGTCGTCCGCAACGTGCACTTGGAAAACATCACCAGCACCGCCAGCCCTCGCGTCATGTTCATCCGCGGTTTCGAAGGCGCCGTCGTAGAAAACATTCGCATCAGCAACTCCACTTTCAACAGTGTGACCGACACCGAGGTCGTGCAGCACGCCGGCACGATCACGTTCAACAACGTCACCATCAACCCCGCCAAAGGTGCCCGCAGCCTCAACTCCGTGCCTCCGCCCGCTTCGGCAAAATAGGTAGGGACGTTTGCCCTCAACCGCCCGGAGTTACTCCCCTTCTCTCAACTCACGTCACGTCATCCTCATCATGTCCGCCAACGTCACCCCTGCCGCCCCGCTCCCCACCCCGCCATTCCGCACCGCGCACTCCCGCTGGGTCGTGTGCGCGATGCTGCTGATGGCCGCCACGATCAATTACATCGACCGCCAGGTCATCGGCATCCTCAAGCCGACGCTCACCCAGGAATTCGGCTGGTCCGACGAACGCATCTACGCCGGCATCGTCTTCAGTTTCACCTTCGCCTACGCGATCGGCATGATCATCGCCGGCCGCGTGATCGACAAGATCGGCCTGCGCCTCGGTTTCGCCATCGCGATCACCGTCTGGAGCATCGCTGGCATCGGCCACGCCTTCGCCCACAAGCTGCCCGATTTCACCCTCCCCACGCTCGTCGTCGACGCCAACATCGGCCTCGGCTTCATCACGCTCACCGGCGCCGCCGCCGGTTTCGCGCTCATGCGCTTCCTTCTCGGCCTCGGCGAAGCGGGCAACTTCCCCGCCTCCATCAAAGCCGTCGCCGAATGGTTCCCGAAACGCGAACGCGCTCTCGCCACCGGCATCTTCAACTCCGGCACCAACGTCGGTGCGCTCCTCACTCCCCTCCTCGTTCCGTGGATCACCCTCCACTGGGGCTGGGAATGGGCGTTCATCATCACCGGCGCGCTCGGCTTCGTCTGGCTCCTTTGGTGGTGGATCTACTATCGCGCTCCCGAAAACCACAAAACCGTCAGCCAGGCCGAACTCGCCTACATCCGCAGCGACCCGCCCGAACCTCCCGCCGCGCCGGTCAAATGGGCCAAGCTCCTCGGCCATCGCCAAACCTGGGCGTTCGCCATCGGCAAGTTCATGACCGATCCGATCTGGTGGCTCTACCTCTTCTGGATTCCCGACTTCCTCCACCGTCGTTACGATCTCGATCTCAAGTCCATCGGTCTCCCGCTCATCGTGATCTACCTGCTCGCCGACGTCGGCAGCATCGGCGGCGGCTGGATCTCCTCGCGCCTCCTGAAAAACGGTTGGACGCCCAACAAGGCCCGCAAAACCGCCATGCTCATCTGCGCGCTCTGCGTCGTCCCGATCGTGCTCACATCCCAAACGTCGAGCCTGTGGGTCTCCGTCCTCCTCGTCGGCCTCGCCGCCGCCGCGCACCAGGGCTGGTCCGCCAACATCTTTACGCTCACCTCCGACATGTTCCCCAAACGCGCCGTCGGCTCCGTCGTCGGCATCGGCGGCATGGGCGGCGCGATCGGCGGCATGGTCCTCGCGATCGTCGTCGGCGAGGTGCTTCATCGCACCGGCAGCTATCAAATCCTCTGGTTCATGGCCGGCTCCGCCTACCTCATCGCACTGCTCGTCATCCACCTCCTCGTCCCCCGCCTCGAACCCGCGAAACTCGAGCAAGCCTAGGCATCGCCTCCAGTTTCATTGTAGGGCGGGGTCTACCGACCCCGCCTTTTTTCGCGCTTAAAGTGTCATCTAATGTATGACACTTCCCTCGACGCGCCCCATCGCCCTCTCTGTCCATGTAGGAGCCTGCTTGCAGGCGATTGCTCCCAACCTCATTCCGCCCGCCGCCATGAAGTCTCTCGCCGCTTTCCTCTTCCTTCTTTTCGTCTCCCTCGCCGCCGCTGCGCCCGCCGCATCCCTCACACCTAACGCCACCGTCGCCCTCGACGGCTCCGGCGACTACACTTCGCTCCAGGAAGCAATCAGCGCCGCGCCGATGAACACCGACCCCGCCACGCCACGCTGGGTCATCGCCGTCAAACCCGGCACCTACCGCGAACGCATCCACGTCCAACGCGAGCGCGGCCATCTCCACATCCTCGGCGAAGACGCCGCCACCACAATCGTCACCTTCGACCTCCACGCGAATCTCCCCGGCCCCGATGGCAAACCCATCGGCACGTTCCGCACGCCCACCGTCCACATCGATGGCGACGGCATGATCTGGGAAAATATCACCTTTTCGAATACAGCCGGTCCCGTCGGCCAGGCGCTCGCCCTCCGCGCCGACGGCGACCTCCTCGAATTCCGTCGCTGCCGTTTCCTCGGCTGGCAGGACACCATCCTCGTCAACCGCGGCCGCCACCACTTCACCGACTGCTACATCGAGGGCCACGTCGACTTCATCTTCGGCGCCGCCACCGCCCTCTTCGAACGCTGCCACATCCACTGCCTCGCCAACGGCTACATCACCGCCGCCTCCACCCCCAAAGATGCCCCGCACGGTTTCGTCTTTCTCGACTGCAAAATCACCGGCGCCGAAAACGCCCAAACCTACCTCGGTCGCCCGTGGCGCGATTACGCCAAAACCGTCTTCATCCGCACCGAGATGTCCGAGGTCGTCCGCCCCGAAGGCTGGCACAACTGGAACAAACCCCAGGCCGAACAAACGTCCTACTACGCCGAATACGCCAGCACCGGCGCCGGCGCCTCGCCGTCCACCCGCGTCGCTTGGGCCCACACGCTCACGCCCGAAGACGCCGCGGACCTCAATCGCGAGCGCATCTTCAATCCCCTCATCGCCCGCCCGCTCTCCGGCGACGCCCCGCGCCGCACGCGCATCGTCCTCGTCGGCGACTCCACGGTCACCGACCACGCCGGCTGGGGCAGCGGCTTCAAACAACTCCTCGCCCCCGGCATCGAATGCCTCAACACCGCCCGCAGCGGCCGCAGTTCGAAAAGCTTCCGCGACGAAGGTCACTGGGATCACGCGCTCTCCCTTCACGGCGACTACTACCTGATCCAATTCGGCCACAACGACCAGCCCGGCAAAGGTCCCGCGCGCGAAACCGATCCCGACACCACCTACGCCGAAAACCTCGCCCGCTACATCGACGACGTCCGCGCCATCAACGCCCAACCCATCCTCGTCACCTCGCTCTGCCGCCGCACCTTCGATCCGCAGAATCCAACCAAACTCTCCGACACCCTCGCACCCTACGCCGCCGCCGCCCGTCGCGTCGCAAAAGCGAAAAACGTCCCGCTCCTCGACCTTCACGCCCGCAGCATCGCCTTCTGCGAACAACTCGGCCCCGCCGCCGTCGAGGCCTTCAATCCGCCCACCGAAAAAGGCCCCGACCGCACCCACCTCAACTCCGCCGGCTCCCTCGCCTTCGCCCGCCTCCTCGCCGACGACCTCCGCGCCATCATGCCGGATCTCCTCCGCTAGCTGAAGCTCGGCGCCCCTCTGCGCTCATCGTCGACTTTTCTCTCGACCTCCCTTCCGCATCCGGGCCACTAACCCCTCGTGCAGGTCACCGCCACCCTCGAAGACGTTGCCAAACGCGCCGGCGTGCATCGCACGACCGTCTCGCTCTCTCTCCGCGATCACCCGCGCATCCCCGCCGCCACGCGCGAACGCGTGAAAGCCATCGCCACCGAGCTCGGCTATCGCATGAACCCGCTCGTTTCCGCGCTCATGCAATCCCGCCGCTCCGGCAAACCGGTCAAACACGCCGCACTCGCCTACGTCACCAACTACCCCACTCGCTACGGCTGGCGCCCCGAACATCACGACCGCCCCAACTTCTTCCCCGGCGCCGCCGAACGCGCCCAGGATTTTGGATACAAGCTCGAACACTTCTGGCTCGCCGAACCCGGCATGACGCCCCGCCGCTTCTGCGACATGCTCTCCGCCCGCAGCATCAACGGCCTCATCATCGGCCGCCTCCCGCCCGGCCAGTCTTCGCTCGAACTGGAATGGAATCGCTTCTCCTGCGTCGCCCTCGGCATGACGCTCCGCTCGCCCATCCTCCATCACGTAACCGAAAACCACTACGACACCGTCTGGCAGTCGATGGACCGCTGCCGCGAACGCGGCTATAAACGCATCGGCATTGTCTTCCCCGACGGCAACGACAGCCCGCGCGTCGGCGACCGCTGGCTCGGCGCCTACTTCACACAGCAGCTCAGATTTCCCCTGCGTGACCGCCTTCCTCTCTGCTCCGAAAAACCCACCGACGAATCCGCGTTCCGCGCCTGGTTCCTGAAAAACAAGCCTGACGCCATCCTCGTCAACAACGCCCGCCTTCTCATCGAATGGCTCGAAAAGCTGAAGGTGAAAGTGCCGGGCGACGTCGGCATTGTCTCCCTCGAGCATCGCCGCGATTTCGAGTGCACCGGCATGTATTACGACCCCGCCAAGATCGGCGGCCTCGCCATCGAAATGCTCATCGGCCTCATGCACCGCAACGAAACCGGCGTCCCCTCCGTGCAACACGAAGTGCTCCTCACCGGCGAGTGGCGCGAACACCACCTCCTCCCCGCCCGCCTTTAACCGTTCCGATGGAGGCGCGGTGCCCTCACCGCGCTTTGTCTCCGCACTCCGGATACACGCACGCCTTTCCGCATCGGCCTCACCTGCACCTTCGCACCCGTCGCTGCAGTCAACGATGTGCGCAACGGTGCGATTGTGAGTTTTTTCGCACGCAGTTCCGTTTCCGCAGTCTGTTACGGCACCCCGCGATCTTTCCCCCGGCGCCCCGCCGGTCGATCGCAGCCGATCTCGCATCTTCGTTCGCCCTCCGACCTTCCCCTGACCGTTTTGCCTTCAAAACGTTAGTCTACCCTGCCGCGCCTCCCGGACGCCCTCGCGGTGCTCTCCGGTCCGTTTCTTCGGATCATTCTCTCCAGTGATCCCTCGTTTACCGTTTCTTTGTTGAACCCGACACATCACACCATGAACTCCGACACCCAGCGAACCCCGTTGCACCGATTGCTCTTCGCATCGGCCTGCCTTCCGCTCGCGTTATCGATCGCGCACGCGCAGTCCGCTCAACCGCCAGCGACCACCTCCACACCCGACGACGATGTCGTCGTCCTCTCCCCCTTCGAGGTCGTGAGCGACCAGCAGGGCTACTACAGCGCCAACACCATGTCCGGCACGCGCTTCAACACGAAGCTCGAGGACCTCGCCTCTTCGATCACCATCATGACGAAGGAGCAGATGACCGACTTCGCCATGACGGACATCAACGACGTCTTCCTCTACGTCGCCGGCACCGAGGGCACCGGCACCTACACCGACTACACCATCGATCGCAACGGCAGCATCTCGGACAACGTCCAGATCAATCCCGCCCAGGCCAATCGCGTCCGCGGCATCGCGCCCGCCAACGTCTCTCTCGGCAACATCGAGACCATGGGCCGCGTGCCCGTCGACCCGATCGGCATCGACTCGATCGAAGTCAGCCGCGGCCCCAACGCCAACGTCTTCGGCCTCGGCAACCCCTCCGGCACCGTCAACCAGGTGCCGTCCTCCGCCAACGTCCAACGCGACCGCGCCCAACTCGTGCTCCGCGTCGACAGCTATGAAGGCTACCGCAACAGTCTCGATTTCAATAAAGTCCTCATCCAGGACAAGCTGGCTGTCCGCTTCCAACAGGTCTTCCAACACGAGGCTTTCGAGCGCAAACCGTCCGGCGTCGATACCGAACGCTACAACGGCATGATCAAATATCAGCCGTTCAAAAACACTACGCTCAGCGCCTCCTACAATTACTACAAGGCCGAGGGTAACCGCCCCAACTCCCTCCCGCCTCGCGACAACATTTCCTACTGGCAGCGCAGCGGCCGCCCCACTTGGGATCCCGTCGCCCGCGTGATCAAAGTGAACGGCAAACAGAGCCTTCCAATCACCGCCACGACCTTCCCAACCTCCGCCAACTTCGGCACCGCCGCCAACCCGGACATCCAAAACGTCGATTACTTCACCGCCAGCTGGCTTGGCTTCGATTCCAGCCAGCTCTTCATCGACCAAAACGGCGCCGGCTACTGGGCCTCGCCCAACGGTTGGACCGGCGACCATCCCTGGACGTCAACCGCCTCCACCGCACCCGCCTGGCAACCGTCCTCGCTCCAAAGCTATCGTTACCTCCAGATCACCGGCGCACCCGACGCACGCGGCACCGGCGTCCGCTCCAACACCCAGCCGCTCTTCCTGACGACGCCCACGGTCACCGATCGTTCGATCTACGACTGGGAAAACATCAACATCTCCGCCGTTAACCGATTCTGGGATCGCCACGAGACGATCAACCTCCAGCTCGATCACGTCTTCGTCTCCAATCCGTTCCATACGCTCGCCTTCCAAGGTAACTTCTTCCGCGAGGACTCCGAACGCTGGACCCGCAACTACATCGGCATCGCCAACGACCTCGGCCAATCCGGCCAGCTGTCCGTCGACGTCAACGAACGCCTCCTCGACGGCACGCCGAATCCGTATTTCCTCCGCCCCTACATCGGCGTCGCCCGCCCCCGCACCGTTTACCGTCCCGCCAAGTGGGACACCACGCGCGGCCAACTCGCCTACCGCGCCGACCTCCGCCAGCTCGACGGCTGGCTGAAACACCTCGGCACCCACCAGATCACCGGGTATTACGAATACAAATACCGCGTCGACCGGCAGTATTCCTGGCGCGACGCCATGATCTCGAGCCCGTCCTTCCTCCCCGCCGGCATCGCCGTCGCCAACCAGACCAACGGCGTCACCGGCCAATATCCCGCCATCCAAGCCACGCGTAATTTCTTCCGCTACTACGTCGGCGACGCGCAAGGCGACAACGTCGACTACGCGCCCACCGACTTCCAACCCGGCTCCTACCAATACGTCTGGGGCAATGCCCAAACCGGCGTCTTCCAACGCGACCCCGTCACCCTCGGCCTCGCCGCCGCCTCCGACGCCACCGGCGGCACCAACAATCGCAAGGCCACCATCAAGACCATCGGCGGTGTCTGGCAGGGCCAATTCTTGAACGGCCTCCTCGTCACCACCTTCGGCGCCCGCGAGGACGAAGTTTACACGATGTTCGGCCACTCCGACGTCCGCCTCAACCCCGACGGCATCACCCTCGACTACGCCTCCGCCGACCGCTGGTCGGGCACCTACGTCGCCAACTCCGGCCAGACCACGAACTATCAAGCCATCATTCGCCCCTTCCGGGACGCCAAATTCCTGCCGGAAACCGGCTTCCTCTCCGACCTCGCCCGCGGATTTTCCTTCGGCTACAACAAATCCGACAGCTTCCTTCCCGACAGCCCGGCGCAGTCCCTCTATAAAGAGCTCCTGCCGAATCCCACGGGCGAAGACGAGAGTTTCACCTTCGGTCTAAATCTCCTCGACGGAAAACTCGTCATCCGCGCGACCCGCTACGAGAACATCCAGAAGGACTCCCGCAATGGCGACGCCGGCGTCTTCAACCAGCGCGTCACCCGCATCGACATGTCGCCCCGCGGCCAGACCGCCAACCCCGCCCGTCTGCTCTTCCAAGCCGACGCGTGGGTCCGCTGGCAAAACCCCGGCTGGTCCGACGAGCAGGTTCGCGCCGAAGTCACCAAGCAGACCGGCATCTCCCCCGAACTCGAAGCCTTCCTCTTCGAACCCGGCATCCCCTTCGCCGCCACCGCCGACGTCGTCGCGAAAGGCACTGAAATCGAAATCAATTACAACCCCACCTCCTGGTGGACGGTGTCCGGCTCCGTGACGAAATCCACCGTCACCAACCGCAACGTCTCGGCCGCCACCCAACGCTGGATCGACGAACGCATGCCGATCTGGACCAGCATTGAGGACCCCCGCATCGGAGCGCCGGTGGACCAAGGTGGGCTCGAACCGACGGTCTCCGGCGGCGTGGCGAACACCGGCCGCCTCTGGTGGAAACAGCTCTACTCCGGCGCCTCCGGCAACCAAACCCCCGAGGATAACTTCACCGCCTTCGTCGGCGCGCCCTACAGCGCGTTCCGCGAACTCGAGGGCAAAGCCAACCCGCAAGGCCGCGAATGGAGCGCCCGCTTCAGCACCAAGGTCAGCCTCGACGAACTCACCGACAACCGCATCTGGCGCAATGTCTCCATCGGCGGCGCGGTCCGCTGGGAGAGCAAAGCCGCCATCGGCTACTACGGCGTGCAATCGCTCCCCGACAAAATCACGCAGCTCGACACCAATCGCCCGATCTTCGACAGCGACAACACCTACATCGACGCGTTCATCACCTATCGCACCAAGCTGTGGCGCGACAAAGTCAGCGCCTCGTTCCAGCTCAACGCGCGCAACATCACCGAGAGCGGCGGATTGCGCCCTGTCGGAGCCTTCCCCAACGGCGAGATCCACACCTACCGCATCATCGATCCACGACAGTTCTTCCTCACCGCCACCTTCGAGTTCTAACCGTCACGCTTCTCGCTTGGTTCACCAGGCCGCCGCCCCAAGCGGCGGCCTTTTTTTCGCAGCTCGCCGGTAGGGCGCTCTCACCCAGAGCGCCGCGTTCGACTCCCCCATGTAGCGGCGAACGCCAGCAAACCGCTTTTCTTCGTGCCCCTTCGCATCCACTCGTGGTTCATACCTTCACCTCACGTTGCGATGCGCCCCCCCTCCACCCCGCTCCCCCGCTGGCTGTTCCCGCTCCTCTTCGTCGCCACGCTCATCGCCTACTGGCCCGCTCTCTCCGCCGGCTTTATCTGGGACGACGCCGGCCACGTCACGCGTCCCGATCTCCAATCGCTCTCGGGGCTCTTCCGCATCTGGTTCGAAGTCGGCGCCACGCAACAATACTACCCGCTCCTCCACTCCGCGTTCTGGTTCGAACACAAACTCTGGGCCGACTCCGCCCTCGGCTATCACCTCCTCAACATCCTCCTCCACGCCGCCAACGCCTGCCTCTTCGCCCGACTTCTCCATCGCCTCGCCATCCCCGGCGCCGCCTTCGCCGCCCTCCTCTTCGCCCTCCACCCCGTCTGCGTCGAATCCGTCGCCTGGATCTCCGAACAAAAAAACACCCTCTCCACCCTCCTCTACCTCTCCGCCGCCCTCACGTATCTAAATTTCCAACACGCCCGCAACGCCGCTCCGAGTCTCTCAACTCTCAACCCTCAACTCTCAACTTATCTCGTCGCCACCTTCCTCTTCCTCGCCGCCCTCCTCACCAAATCCGTCACCGCCACCCTCCCCGCCGCCCTTCTCGTCATCGTCTGGTGGCGCAGCGGCTCGCTCCACTTCCGCCGCGACGTCCTCCCGCTTCTTCCTTGGTTCGCCCTCGCGCTCGCTGCCGGTCTCCACACCGCACACTTCGAACGCACGCACATCGGCGCCGACGGCGCCGCGTTCGATCTCACCGTCGCCGAGCGCCTCCTCCTCGCCGGCCGCATCCCCTGGTTCTACCTCGGCAAACTCCTCTGGCCCGCGAACCTCATTTTCATCTACCCACGCTGGTCTCTCGATCCCTCCTCACTCGCCCAGTGGCTCTGGATCCTCGCCACGCTCGTCCTCCTCTCAACCGCCTTCTTCGCATCGAAGCGCACCCCATGGGGGCGCGGTGCCCTCACCGCACTTCTCCTCTTCGGCGGCACGCTCTTCCCCGTCCTCGGCTTCTTCAACGTCTACCCTTTCCTCTTCTCCTACGTCGCCGACCACTTCCAATACCTCGCCACCCTTCCCATCTTCGCCCTCTTCGCCGCCACCGCGACGGTCGCCCTAACCCAAAACTCAAAACCCATAACTCAAAACCCAAAACTCACCCCCCTCCTCCTCGCCGTCCCCGTCCTCTTCGTTCTGGCCAGCCTCACCTTCCAACAATCCCGCACTTACCACGACAGCCTCACCCTCTGGCAAACCACTGCCACGCGAAATCCTTCTGCCTGGATCGCCCACAACAATCTGGCCCTCGCCCTCACCGAACGCGGCCGTATCCAGGAAGCCATCACACACCTCGAAACCGCGCTCACCCTCCGCCCCGACTACCCGCAAGCCCTCTCCAATCTCGGCGACAACCTCACCCGTCTCGGCCGACCCCGCGAAGCCCTCCCGCATCTCGAACGCGCCCTCGCGCTCCAGCCCAATTTCGCCGACGCCCACAACAACCTCGGCGCCGCCTACGCCGCCCTCGATCGCTACACGGACGCCATCCCCGCGTTCCAACGCGCCCTCGCGCTCAATCCGCAACACCCCGTCGCCCACCGCAATCTCGGCTTCGCCATCGCCGCCTCGGGCCGCAACGCCGACGCCATCCCGCACTTCACCCAGGCGGTCGAACTCGCCCCGCGCGACGCCCAAGCCCACCTCGGCCTCGCCATCGCGCTCCTCTTGAGCAACCGCTTCGCCGCCGCCGAACCGCACTTCCATCGCGCGATCGAACTCGACCCCGAGAACCCCGCGCACCGCATCGCCCTCGCCCGCGCCCTCACGGCCCAAGGCCGTAGTGCCGAAGCGGAGACACACCTCCGCGCCGCCCGCCGCCTCCAGCGATAACCGCTCAAATTCAAATCACAAATCCCGCGCTGCCATTCAACGATGAGCGCACCCCCACATTCGAAACCCCGCTCCCCCCGCACACGATTCTTCGCACTCGCCAGCGCCGCCCGATCGATCTCCCCCTCGGCGGCGTATCCGTTCCGCGGATTCGCTCCCGCGCGTCCCATGAGCTTTTTCTCCCGTCGCCTCATCTTCTTTTTCGCCGTCATCGCCGTTGCGATTTCCGGCCTGCCCGCGTTCGCCGGAGAAATCTTTCGCGACATCGAATACGGCCGCGCCTCCGGCGAAACCCTCCTCCTCGACGCCCACGTCCCCCCTACGCCCGGCCCCCACCCCATCGCCATTCTCGTTCACGGCGGCGGCTGGTCCCGCGGCGACAAATCCGGCAGCGACAAACCCGGCGACGGCGCCGACATCACCCCGTGGTTCGCCCCGCTCACCGCCGCGAACTTCACCTGGTTCTCCATCAACTACCGCCAGGCCCCCGCGCACCGCTGGCCCGCCGCTCTCGAAGACGTCCAAACCGCCATTCGCTGGGTCAAAGCCCACGCCGCCGACTACCGCGGCGACCCTTCACGCATCGCCCTCTTCGGCCACTCCGCCGGCGGCCACCTCGTCTGCCTCGCCGCCGCGCTCGCCGACGACTCCACCCGCGTCCAAGCCGTCGTCGGCTTCGCTCCCGTCACCGATTTCGAAACCGACGTCGCTCACCGCGGCGGACAACTCAGCACCTCCCTTCAAGCGCTCTTCGCTCTCCCCGCCGCCCCCACACCCGAATCGCTCGCTCTTCTCCGCGCCGCCTCGCCCCTCACCCACATTAAACCCGGACTGCCGCCCTTCCTCCTCCTCCACGGCGAAGCCGACAAAACCGTCCGCCTCGAACAATCCCTCGCCTTCCAACAAAAGCTCCGCGCCGCCGGCGTGCGCTGCGATCTCATCACCCTTCCCGGCGCCCCGCACGGCCTTCTCACCTGGCCGCAATTCCTGCCCGACTACCCCGATCGCATGATCTCGTGGCTGCGCGAAATCCTCGCTCCCGCCACCGCGCACCATGACACGTTTGACGCCCCCTTCGGCTTCCTCGAACCGTCTTAACTCTACGCTCGTCTGGCCCATCACAGCCTCCAAACGTTTTTCCCAATGAATTCCCCCGACTACCTCCACCAACTCTTCGGCCTCACCGGTAAGGTCGCCGTCGTCATCGGCGGCACCGGCGAACTCTGCGGCGCGATGGCCGAGGGTCTCGCCGGCGCCGGCGCCGAAGTGGTGATCGTCGGCCGCAATCTCGAAAAAGCTCAGGCCCGCCTCGACAAAATCTCCGCCGCCGGCGGCGAGGCCTGGTTCCACTCCGCCGAAGCCACGGACAAAGCCCAACTCCAGGGCCTTCTCGACGCCGTCCTGAAAAAATCCGGCCGCGTCGACGTCGTCGTCAACGGCGCCGGCATCAACTCCGCCACGCCTTTCTTCGACATCACCGAAGAGGAGTTCGAACGCATCCTTCGCGTCAACGTGAAGGGCGTCTTCCTCGGCTGCCAGGTCTTCGGCAAATACCTCGTCGAACGCGGCGAGGGCGGCTCCATCATCAATCTCGGCTCGATGTCCGGCATCGTCCCGCTCTCCCGCGTCATCACTTACTCCGCCTCGAAAGGCGCCGTCCATAATCTCTCTCTCAACCTCGCCCGCGAATGGGCGCCCGCCAAGGTCCGCGTCAACGTCCTCGTCCCCGGCTTCTTCCCCGCCGAACAAAACCGCAAGGTCCTCACCCCCGACCGCGTCGCCGCCATCCTCGGCCACACGCCCGCCAAACGCTTCGGCGAAGCCCGCGAACTCATCGGTGCCACGCTCCTCCTCGCTTCCGACGCCGCCGGCTCCTTCATCACCGGCGAAGAGCTCATCGTCGACGGCGGCTACCACGCGATGACCATCTGAAATCCCAAACGCCAACCTTCAAACGCCACGATCCCACCTCGCTCTCCCTTTGGAGTTTGGATTCTGGCGTCTGCGATTTTCTCCCCTTGAGTTCCATCAACGACTTCCTCCTCCGCCACGATCTCCGCATCGCGCAGAACCCCTGCGTCAGCCCCGACTTCTGCCTCGATTGGCCCGCGCTCAGCGCGAAGCTCACCGCGGGCACGCCCCTGCGCGAGTATCCAAAAAGCCACTTCGAGACCGCCGCCGGCCGCTGGTCGCTCCTCGAAGACGAGCTCACCGGCGATTGCGCCTGGCGTTTGGAAGCGCGCGCCTCCGGAGCTGCGGCCACCCTCGATCGAGGCATCGCCCTCGGCGGCTCTCTCGCCATTTTCCCCGCCACCTGGGAAAATCTTCTCCGCCTCAAAAATCTCGTCCTCGAGCATGACGCCGCCTCCACGATCTTCCCGTCCACCGGCGGCAATCTCGGCCGCAGCACCCTCGGCGTCGGCGCCCGCTTCACCGTCCTTCACTGGCCCGCCGTCGACTGGGCCATGAGCGCCCTCGATCTCGGCCTTACCGCCAACCAAAATTCCATCCCGCGCGAGCTCGTCTTCGACGTCGACCAAATGCTCGCCGGCCAGCTCGACACCGTTCCTTTCCCCTTCATCGGCACCAACGTCCCCGAGGGTCATCAGGGCCAATCCGTCGAGGGCATGAGCCACGGCTGCGTCCTCACCAAACTCAAACACGGCTTCCACCATCGCCGCATTCCGTGGTCCTTCAACGCCGACCACCAACCCATCGGCGGCAAATTCGACTCCCGCGAAGACCAACTCGTCCGCGGCTGCCTCCTCGCCAGCTACATCACCTTCGATCTCTCGCCCGAACTCGCGCTCAACCAACCCGCGCGCCTCGCCGACATCCCCGCCGATCTCGTCGAAAAAGTCCGCGCCCGCCTGTCCGCCATAGCCTCGGCGAAGGCGGAGGTCCCCACCGCCGGCCTCAAACTCGACGACGCCGCCTTCGAAAAACTCCTCTGCTCCGTCTGGCCCGCGCTCCAAAAGATGAAGCGCCGCGACGAAAAATACTCCGCCGCCCGCGCCGCCGCGTTCACCGTCCCCGGCGCCCGCAACTACCTCCGCGAACTCTCGATCGACGAACTTCCCGGCCTCACCACCCCGGAAACCACCGCCATCATGCTCGCGCTCTGCGAAGCGCTCGGCATGAAAATCCACTTCGTCGCCCCCGCCTTCGGTTTCCAAAAAAACACTCCCGTCGCCGACAACGCCGCCCTCCGCGAACTCATCGCGAAACAATGGTCCGTCTGCGAAAAATTCGGCGTCTCCATCGGCTTCCATTCCGGCTCCGGCAAATCCGCCGAAAACTACCAGGTCATGGGCGCCGCCACCGGCACCCGCCTCGAGATCAAAACCAGCGGCCGCTACACCTACGAAATGGGCCGCGCGCTCTTCGCCTCGAAGAACGCTTCCGACCAAACCCTCTGGCGCGACTGGTATCGCTTCACCCTCGAGCTCGCCCTCGCCGGCGCCTCGACGGGAAAAGTAGATCACGTTCTTGTTTTGCAGAGCAAGACCTACCGGCCGGGGAAGACTGTTACTAGAATCTGTTCTTGTTTTGCCGCCTGCAGGAGGGACCGCCGTGGAACGGCTGCCGATCAGCACCGAGCATTGCACCGTCGAGCGCGACGGTCACGTCGTCATCGTCACGATGAACCGGCCGGAGGCGCGCAACGCGTTCAGCGGGAGCATGCTGCTCGGC
>JAEWBF010000022.1 GCA_023391285.1 Verrucomicrobiota bacterium | reverse complement strand
GTTACGCTTTCCTCAGAGGTGTTGGGGGGGTGGTGTAACCTATTAGGTTACACGAGGTCGGTTGGGCGGCGGAAATGGAGGGGGTGGGCCGGGGAAGATGGAGGGGCGGGGAACTGGGGTGGGCGGGAGGGTTCGGTAGAGTATGGGGCGAGTGCGAGAGTGGGTGCGGCGGGATGATCGCGTGCGGTGGTTCGCGGTGGCGACGGTGTTCACGACGGTCGGGCTGGGGCTGCTGAAGCTCTTCGTGGATGTGCTGCACTGGCCGTATGCGGTGGCGACGTTGGTGCAGTCGGAGACGTGCAATCTGCTGCGGTTCTTCGTGAACGACCGTTGGGTATTCGGAAAACGGAGACCGACGTGGAAGCGGCTGGTGCAATATCACGTGGCCAATGCCATGGGGTTCGCGGTGTGGTGGGCGGGAGCGAATGGGTTGAAGGCGCTCGGGGTGCACTATCTGCTGGCGTCGGTGCTGGCGATGATCGGGTCGTTTGGCGTGAGTTGGTTGACGAATTTCAAGTGGATTTGGCGGAAGAAGAAGAGAGCGGGAGGTCCAGATCCGGAAGTGCGGGTGCAGGCGGGGGAGCCGAGGTGAGGGCGTTCTGGCGATGAGAGAACAGGGCCGTATCGGTTTTTTTGGGGATGAAAAAAAGCGCGGTCAGGTTGACCGCGCTACGGGGTAGGGACGGCGGGGTCGGGAGACCCCGCCCTACAATTAATTGAAGGGCGCAGGGAGATGCGGTCGGCGGTGGGGAAGTCTTTCGGCACGGGTTGGGTGACTTGGCCGGTGGCGGCCCATTCGGTGCCGCGTTGAAGCGTGGTGATGAAGCCGACGCAGGAGAGGCACGGGACGGGCGCTTCGTCTTTCGTGTTAACGTGGCCGAGCGTGGTGTGGAAGACGCGGCCCTTGCCGTAGGTGATCGTCATGAGCATGGGCTCGTGTTCCCCGGAGGCTCGGGGGAATTTGGCTTGGTCGGCGTGGGCGGTGGCGAGGACGGTGACGTTTTTCGCGGGACCGCGAAGTTGGCTGTAGATTTCGTCCTTCGCGTGGAGCCACTCGTTGGGAAGGCCCTTCATGATGGGGTGGTCGGGGGTGCGGGTGGTGATGATGAAGTCGTGGGAGGGCGGGTGGCCGGCGTTGCCGGGGGAGTCGTCGAGGACCATCTTGCCGTCGCGCCAGCGGATTTTCGGGCCCCAGGATTCGTCGCGCGCGCCGATGTTGCCGTCGGCTTTGAAGCCCCAGCCGCCGACACCGATCATTTCGTTCCACTCTTTCCAGTAGGGGAAAGCGTTGTCGGAGTCGTGAACCGTGACGAGGCCGCCGCCATTCTTCATGTAGTCGACGAAGGCGGTTTTGGTTTCGGCGGGCCATTCGTCGCCCTCGTAAACCACCACGACGGCAGCGTAGGGTTTGAAGTCGGGTTTGAAGGACGACATGTCGCTGCCCATCGGCGGCGTGGTGGCGACGTCGACCGAGAAGAGTTGGGTATCCTCGAGATGTTTTTTCACGACGGGAGCGCTTTTGGTCCAGTCGTGGTATTTGTTGGATTGGCCGGTGATGAGGAGGAGTTTTTGCATGGGCTGGGACGCGTGGGCGAAGGGACTCGCGGCACAGGCGAGCAGGATCGGAACGAGCGTGAGGAGGGGAGGGCGGAGCTTCATAGGGGTGAGAAGGAGTGAGTGAACAAGCGGAAAATCGCGAACGGGAAGAGAGGGGGCGAGGATGCGCGAGTCTCCGAAACTTCGCGCGGAGCGCATAATCAAATCCTGGATACGGAATGCACGTGCAGAGCGGGCGGGACGGTTTAAGTGGGGCTGAGGGTTCGACGGCAAGACGCGTGCGAACGACGGAAGTGGCACGATGAGTGGAAAGCGGATAAAGCGGGTTGTTTTTCAGGGCCTGGTTGTTAAGGTCCCGCGACCCCAAAGAGATCGTGAAACTTCCCACGACACGAACGCGCATATTGTTGCTGCTCGGCTTGGCGAGCACGGTGGGGCTGTTTGCCGGAATTGGGAGTTACACCTTCTATTATGCGGAAGGACTGTCGTATTTCTCGAACGATCCGGTCGCCTGCGTGAACTGCCACATCATGCGGGAGCAATACGACGGGTGGTTGAAGTCGCCGCATCATGCGGTGGCGACGTGCAACGATTGTCACACGCCGCACGATTTCATTCGGAAATACATCACGAAGGCGGAAAACGGCTACTGGCATTCGAAAGGGTTCACGCTGCAGGATTTTCACGAACCGATCATGATCCGGCAGAAGAACGTGGCGGTGCTGCAGGAGAACTGCGTGGGCTGTCACCAGCAGATCGTATCCGGAATCAACACACACGCGGGCGACGAACGTTTGTTGCTCGATTGCATGAGCTGTCACCGGGATGTGGGGCATGGGCCGGTGCGATGAGCGACGATGAATCTTTCCTTTGATCGAATGAATCGCCCCGAAGCGGGCTCCTCTATTTTCAAGCCATGAAATCTGAAAACTCTTCACGGATGTCGGGGCAGCGTGGCGTCGCGCTGTGGGTGTATGTCGCGGTGCTGGCCGCGGTGGGCGTGGCGACGTTTTTGGTGTTGTTGCTTTATCAGAACATCGTGGCGCGGAAGGCGGAGGCGACGCAGCACGTGTTTCGGGTGGTCGAGGTGGATGACGAGACGACGGACCCGGTGTTGTGGGGGAAGAATTATCCGCGCCAATACGACAGCTATCGGCGGACGGTGGATGTGATCGAGACGAAGTATGGCGGGAGCGAGGCGTTTCAGCATCTCGATCGCGATCCGGCGTGGCGGACGATTTTCAATGGGTATGCGTTCGCGATCGATTATCGGGAGGAGCGCGGGCACGCGTATATGTTGAGCGATCAGCGGGAGACGGAGCGGGTGCATAAATTCAAGCAGCCGGGCTCGTGTTTGCAGTGCCACTCGTCGGTGATCCCGACGTATATCGCGAAAGGCTTGGAAGCGGGGGCGCCGGCGGGGAAGGAGCATCGGGAGGAGCAGATTCAGAAAGGATTCGAAGTGGTGTGCGCGATGCCGTTCACGGAAGCGGAGAAGCTGGTGGAGCATCCGGTGTCGTGCATCGATTGCCATGATGCGGAGACGATGAACCTGCGGGTGTCGCGTCCGGCGTTTCTCAATGGCATTCGCGCGCTGGCGAAGTCGGAGTATCCGACGCCGCATTTGCCGAGCATCGAGCGGTGGCGGCGCGACGGGCGGCAAGGCGAGTATCAGCCGAATCTCGAGGCGACGCGGCAGGAGATGCGTTCGCTGGTGTGTGCGCAGTGTCACAACGAGTATTATTTCAAAGGCACGCAGAAACTCGTGACGCATCCGTGGAACAACGGGCTGCGGGCGGAGCAGATCGAAGCGTATTACGATGGGGAGAAGTATTCGGATTGGACGCATGCGGATTCGGGCGCGGGGGTGTTGAAGGCGCAGCATCCGGAATTCGAGATGTGGAGTCAGGGCATTCATGCGCGCAGCGGCGTGTCGTGCGCGGACTGCCACATGCCGTATCAGCGCGAAGGTGCGATCAAGGTGAGCAATCACCATGTGCGTTCGCCGCTGTTGAATGTGGCGGCGTCGTGCCAGACCTGTCACCGCGTGCCGGAGGCCGAGTTGAAGGCGCGCGTGGAGATCATTCAGGATCGGAATCGCGGGCTGCTGGATCGCGGGCAGGAGGCGATCGTGGCGTTGATCACGAGCCTGGCGGAGGCGAAGAATGCGGGCGCGAGCGATGCGGAGTTGGAGCGCGCGCGGGAGTTGCAGCGGAAGGCGCAGTGGCGGCTCGACTTCGTTTACGCGGAAAACTCGATGGGTTTCCATGCCTCGCAGGAAGCGGCGCGGGTGTTGGCGGAAGCGATCGATTATGCGCGGCAGGGGCAGCTCGAGACGGCGAAGATGAACGGGGAACGGGCGCAGGTCGCGGGCGGAGGTGCGGCCGCGCGCGAGGTGGCCGCGGAAGCGAAGTAGGCGGTGGCTGACGCGACGCGTGGGAGTGCCAAGCGGGCGAACGGCTCGCTGGGCCTCGCGGCGTCGCGTTTGTGTCTGAGCAGCTACGGTGATCGCGCGCGGCGGAGATTGTCGCAGACGATGGCGGCGGCGGTGGCGGCGTTGAGGGATTCGGCGCTGCCGTAACGCGGGATGGTGATGAAGCGGGTGACGCGGGCTTTTACCTCGGGGGAAAGCCCGCGGCCTTCGCTACCGATGACGACGACGGCGTGATGAAGCGGAGGGAGCGTGTGGACGTCGTCGCCGACGAGATCGCAGCCGAGGATGGGAACGGCGGTGGCGGCGAGGGTGGCGGCGAGGTCTGCGGTGTGAACGCGGACGCGGGCGAAGGAGCCCATGCTGGCGTTGATGACCTTTTGGTGGAAGAGGTCCGCGGAGTCGGGCGAGAGCAGGACGCGGTCGAAGGCGAACCAGTCGGCGAGGCGGAGGAGCGTGCCGACGTTGCCGGGATCTTGGAGGCCATCGAGCGCGAGGGTGAGCCCGTGGTTCAGGGCGTCGGGGGTGAGTGGGTGGCGGTGCAGGTGTCCGACGGCGAAGAGGGAGGACGGAGTAGGGAAATGGCTGATACGCGCCATTTCGGCGGCGGAGATTTCAATGATGCGGGCGGTCGAAGCGGTGCGCGGTGAAGGCATTGCGCCTCCATGAGTGGTGTAGATTTCGAGGAAGGAGAAATTCGCGGCGAGGAGTTCGGCGACGACCTTTTCGCCTTCGACGACGAAGAGGCCGAGGGCTTCGCGATGTTTTTTTTCGCGGAGGGAGCGGAGGCGTTGGATGTCGGCTTTGGTCAGCATGCGAACGCGCGAAGTGTGGGTGACGGGCGGCGGGGCGCGAGCTTGGTGTCAGAGGACCGAGTGCGGAAAGAGGTGGGCGGGCGAGGCGGAGGACGATTGCGGTGGGAGGAGGGAAAGGCATTGTGGCGCGCAATATGGAGAAACGAGTGAGCTGGGGGATTTTGGCGACGGGGGGAATTGCGCGGGCGTTTGCGGAGGGCGTGGCCCGATCGAAGACGGGACAAGTGGTGGCGGTGGGGAGCAGGTCGGTGGGAGGGGCGGAGACCTTTGCGCGGGAGATGGGCGTGCCGCGGGCGCATGGGAGCTATGAGGCGTTGCTGGCGGACCGGGAGGTGGACGCGGTGTATATCGCGACCCCGCATCCGCAGCATGCGGAGTGGATCATCAAGGCGGCGCGGGCGGGGAAGAACGTTTTGTGCGAGAAGCCGCTCGCGATGTCGCGAGCGGAAGCGGATGAGGCGGTGGAGGCGTGTCGGGCTGCGGGGGTGATGTTGATGGAGGCCTTCATGTATCGGTGTCATCCGCAGACCGCGAAGATCGTGGAGATCGTGCGCAGCGGGGCGATCGGACGCGTGGGGCTGGTGCAGGCGACATTTAGTTTTTCGACGGCGTTCGATCCGAAGAATCGATTTTTCAGCAAGGAGCTGGGAGGAGGCGGGATTCTGGACGTCGGGTGTTATCCAGTTTCGTTCGCGCGGTTGATTGCAGGCGCGGATGAAGGGCGGGCGTTTTTGGATCCGGTGAACGTGTCGGGGGCGGTGCGGTGGCATCCGCAGACCGGAGTGGATGCGTGGGCGGCGGCGACGCTGGAGTTTGCGAGCGGGATGCTGGCGCAGGTGTCGTGCGGCGTGGCGTTGGCGCAGGACAACAGCGCGCGGATTTATGGGACGGACGGCTGGCTGCAGGTGCCGGAGCCGTGGGTGCCTGGTCGCGAAGGCGGCGCGGTGCGGATGTATTTAAAACGTGGAGACGCGACGGAGGAGATCGCGGTTGAGACGGGCGAGTGGCTTTACGGGCTGGAGGCGGACGCGTTTGGCGCGGCGTTGTGGGCGGGATTGAAGGAGGTGCCGCAGATGACGGTGGCGGATACGTTGGGGAATATGGCGGTGTTGGATGCCTGGCGAGGAGACGGTGGGGAAAAGCGTGAAGGTGGGTGACGCGCGGGCCGGGATAGGAGGCGCTGGCGGGCTCGCGACTGCGGACGTCGGGGAGTTGCGCGTGGAGGACGGATCGTCCTCCGGGCGAACGTGAAACGAAGGCGTCGCCGCGCGGCAGGCCACTACAGCGGCGGAGGGCAGAGAAGCTCGTGCACGGTGGTGAGAAGGAGTTCCGGGCGGAACGGCTTGACGAGGAAGGCGTGCGCGAAAGGGAGAGTGGAGTGGCGGCTCTGGTTTTCCTGGCCGAGGCCGCTGACGGCGATGATCTTCACGGCCGGGTTCAAGCGTTGGACGACGCTCGCAAACGCGGCGCCGTCGAGATTCGGCATGCTGAGGTCGGTGATGACGACGCGGATCTCGCGGGCGCGTGGAGCGAAGAGCGAAATGCCCTCAGCGCCGTCGCCGGCGGTGAGGACGCGGTAGCCGTGCCGGGCGAGAATCGCAGCGGACATGTTGCGAATGCTCGGCTCGTCGTCGACCACGAGGATGAGATCGCCGTTGCCGCGGGGCTGGATCGCGGGCGCGCTCGTGGGTGCGATGGCAGGGGAAGACGGCGAGCCGTCCGCGGGAAAGAAGATGCGGAAGGAGGTGCCCTTTCCTAGCGTGGTTTGGAGCGAGATGAAACCGCCGTGGGTTTCGACGATGCCGCGCACGGTGGAGAGACCGAGGCCGGTGCCCTTGCCGGCGCCCTTGGTGGTGAAGAAAGGTTCCCAGACGTGGGCGAGGACGTCGGGTGGAATGCCGGTGCCGGTGTCTTCGACTTGGATGGAAAGGAACGCGCCTGGCCGACCTTCCTGGATCTCGCTGGCGGCTTCGGCGGAGAGAACGATGTTTTCGGCGCGAAGGAACAAGGTGCCGCCTTGCGGCATGGCGTCGCGGGCGTTGACGGTGAGGTTCAGGAGGACCTGATGAATTTGGGTGGGGTTCGCCTTGATGGGCCAGAGATCGGCAGGGATGTGGTCGTCGAGAACGACCGATTTCGGAAAAGTTTCCTGGATGAACGTGGCGACGTCGCGCAGGAGGTGTTTGACCTGGATGATGCGATGACCGCCATCGGCGCCGTGAGCGAAGCCGAGGATTTGGCGGACGAGAGCGGCGCCGCGTTCGGCGCTTTTCTCGAGAGTGGCGATCATGCGGATATCGCCGGGGTCGGTCGCGTGGTCGCGCAGCATGGGGGCCGCGAGGAGCATGGGCGCGAGGACGTTGTTGAGGTCGTGCGCGATGCCGGCGGCGAGCATGCCGAGGCTTTCGAGGCGTTGGGCGCGGAAGAATTGTTCCTCGATGCGACGCTTCTCGGTGATATCGGTGGCGATGATGAGGCGGCCCTGGACCTCGCCGCGGGCGTCGCGAAGCACGGTGATGCGGGCGTCGACGACGACGGGTTGAGCGTTGCGGTGGCGAAGATGGAGTTCGCCGCGCCAGTCGGCGTTGGCGTGGGCGGCGGCGCGAGCGGTTTCGATGTCGCGAAGGACAGACTCGCCGAGAAGTTCGCGCAGCGGGCGTCCCTGGGCTTCGGTGGCGGGCCAGCCGAGCGTGCGTTCGGCGCTGGCATTCCAGAAGGTGACGCGGTCCTGGAGGTCGGTGACGACGATCGAGTCGCCGGCTTTTTGGAGGATGTCGGCTTGGTCGCGAAGACGGCGTTCTGTTTCGTGATGACTGAAGCAGATGGCGGCGATGTGGACGGCGACGTCGATGAGGTGGATGTGGCGGGCGGACGGTTCGCCGGGTTGCCGCATATAGACGGCGAAGGTGCCGACGAGGCGGTGCTGGATGTCGAAGATGGGGGTGGACCAGCAGGCGCGGAGATCGTGGGCGAGGGCGGCGTCGCGGTAGTTGTGCCAGAGAGGATCCGCGGCGATGTCGCTTACGACCACGGCGCTGCGACGGAAAGCGGCGGTGCCGCACGAACCGGCGGCGGGGCCGATGGAGCTTCCGTCGATGGTGCTGGTGTAGCTGCGGGGCAGGCGTGGGGCGGCGGCGTGATGCAGCTGCGTGCCGGCTTCGGTGAGGACGAGGATCGAGCAGATCATCTCCTCGGCCTGGTGCTCGATGACGCGGAGGAGGGTGTCGAGGGTTTCCGCGAGCGGTTCGCCACCGGCGATCATCTCGAGGACCTGGTTCTGGCCGTTGAAGAAGTCCTCGCGTCGCTTTCGCTCGGTGAGGTCGCGCATCAACGTTGAGAAGTAAGCGACAGAGCCGTCGGACGCGCGGTGGCAGATAATCGATTGAGCGACGGGGATGCGGTGGCCGTCGCGATTGAGGAGGATGTTTTCGCCCGACCATCGCCCGTGGGCGGCGGCGGCCGGCAGGTAATCGCCCTCGATGAGGTGGATCACCTCGGGGGGATGAAAGTCCGGGAACTTCAAGGAACGAACGTCGATATCGTCCGGGAGGCGAAGCAGGCGGCGGGCGGCTTGGTTGAGGTAGAGGATGTTTCCTTCCGGGGTGCCCTGGCCGACGAAATCGGGGGAGCTTTCGAGGGTGGCGGCGAGGCGTTCGCGTTCGGCCTCGGTGGCGCGAAGGCGTTTGCGCTCCTGGCTTTCACGAAACGCGCGGCGGATGGCGGTGACGAGGCGAAGGGGACGATCTTTCAGGACGTAATCGTGAGCGCCGGCCCGCATGGCATCGATGGCGCGGTCTTCGCCGATGTTGCCGGAAAGGAAAATGAAGGGCGTGGCGGGGGCGACCTCGCGGGCGAGGCGGAGGGCTTCGGTGCCGTCGAAGCCCACCAAGGCGAAATCGGAAAGGATGAGATCGTAAGAGCGACGCAGTTCTTCGGAGTAGCGTTCGCGCGTGGCGACCGTGGTGATGGCGCAATCGGGCCACTCCTCGGCGAGAAGCTCGCGAACGAGCTCGGCGTCTTGCGGGCTATCTTCCAGGTGCAGAATCCTCATGACCACTATGCTTGCAAGTCGGGTGCATCGTCAGATCGGTTGCACGGGTAGGGAGAAAAAGAAAGTCGCTCCTTCGCCGATGGAGCTTTCGGCCCAAGTGCGGCCGCCGTGGCGAGTGACGATGCGGCGGACATTCGCGAGGCCGATGCCGGTGCCTTGGAATTCGGACTCGGAGTGGAGGCGTTGAAAGACGCCGAAGAGTTTGGCGGCGTATTTCATGTCGAATCCGACGCCGTTATCGCGCACGTAGAAGACGTGTTCGGTGGCGTTTATGCCTTGGGGAACGGAGCCGATTTCGATGCGCGGGTGGGCGGAGGGCGTGGAGTATTTGGCGGCGTTCTCGATGAGATTGGACCAGACCTGCCGGAGCATGGCGGCGTCGGCGCGGATGGCGGGCAGCGGTTCGATGTGCCACTCGATGGGTTTTTCGCGATTGAGGCTGATGTCGCGGACGACGCCGGCGACGAGTTGGTTGTGGTCGAGGGTGGTGACATCCATCTCGGCCCGACCCATGCGGGAAAACGTGAGCAGATCGTCGACGAGGCGGCCCATGCGGCGAGCGGAGTCGGAGATGACGGTAAGGTAGCGGGTGGATTTTTCGTCGAGGGAAGTGCCGGCGTGTTTGGCGAGCAGGGCGGCGAAGCCGTCGATGTGGCGGAGGGGTGCGCGGAGGTCGTGCGAGACGGAGTAGGAGAAGGATTCGAGCTCCTTGTTGGCGATTTCGAGGCGGGCGTTCTGGAGTTGGAGGTCGCGGTTGAGTTCGCGGATTTTGGCGTCGGCGCGTTTGCGTTCGGTGATGTCGCGAATGACGGCGAGCGTTTCCGGTCCCTCGTCGGTTTCGAGCGGGCTGAGCATGATATCGACGGGGAATTCGCTGTTGTCCTTGCGGCGGCCGGAGAGTTCGAGGCCGGCGCCCATGGGGCGGGTGCGCGGGCTGGCGAAGTAGGCGGCGAGATGGCCGCGGTGGCGGGCGTGGAAACGTTGAGGCAGAAGTTGTTCGAGGCGTTGTCCGGTGAGTTCATCGCGTCCCCACCCGAAAAGGCGTTCGGCCTGGCGGTTGGCGCGGGTGATTTGACCGCGGGCGCCGACTTGGATGATGGCGTCGGGGGCGTTGTCGAACAGGCGCTGGAACATGCGTTCGCTCTTGCGCACGGCCTCTTCGGCGCGGAGACGCTCGCGAATATCGCGGCGAACGAGGAGGCCGGAGCCGATGAGGAAAACGATGGCGAGTCCGCAGCCGAAAAAGGCGACGGCGGTGTTGGAGAGAGCGGCGTTGGACGTCGCGGACGTGTGTTCGGCGAGGAGGCGACGCTCCTCCTGCTGCATGAGCAGGATGATGCCGCGCAACCGGTCAACGGATCGCTGGCCGCTGAGGAATGGGGCCGGAGTGGTAGGGATATTGAGATCTCCTTGCCGACGCTCGGAGATGCGCGTGCGCATGATCTCGATGGCGGCGGAGATAGCGGGTTCGAGTTGGTCGAGCCGGCGTTGCTGCTCGGCGTTGCCGACGGTGTCGCGGCGCAGCGCGGAGAGCGAGGAGCGGACGGCGGATTCGGACCTCTCGAAGGACGTCAGCAGGCTTTCGGCGCCGGTCAGCACAAAGCCACGCGTCGCCGACTGCATGGTAAGCGTCTCGACCACAACGGTCTCAAGCCGGTTGAGAATGCGGTGGGTTTGCTCGACGCGTTCGAAGGTGCCTTGGAAGCGCTGAGCGTTCCAGCCGGCGGTCGCGGCGATCAAGATGAGGACGAGGGCGGCTGCGGCGAAGCCGATGGCGATTTTCTTTTCGAGGGAAGAGTTCAAGCGTGGAGCGGGCCGGGAAACGCGAGCGATTGTCCCCCCAAACGGGGCGGCGATTTTTACGCAAAGCAACTACAAGTGTTGGCGTAAAACCCCGGAAGTCTGAGCGACAAGCGGACGAGCGGGTAGGGACACGCAAAACACGCCGGCGTTCGATTTCGACGGCCGGGCGCGGAGGGGTTGATGCGGGGACGACGGCGACGCGGCACCGTGGCTGGCGCGGGGCGAGACAACGCGCGAACGACGGTTACGGCGCGGGAGGCGGTGCGTCGTTGGGGGCGAAGCGTTGGTAGAGCAAGGAGGCGACGAGAGCGACGGCGGCGACGGCGATGAGCGCGCCGACGCGATAGAGCTGATTGAGTTCCGCGAGATCGTGGAAGAAAAGTTTGAGGAGCGTGACGCCCAGGAGGGCGATGGCGGCGATGCGCGCGGCGCGGGTTTGTTTCCAGATGCCGGCGGCGAGGAGGAGGAGAGCGAAGAAGGCCCAACCGACGGTGTAAGCGAGGTCGCGCGCGAAGTTGCCGGAGAAGTCGAACGTGAGCGTGGAACCGGGCGGACTGAAGAAGTCGGCGATCTGGATGTTGAGAAGGAGGAAGCTGAGGATGATACCGAAGGTGTTGAGGAGTGCGGGCGCAGAGAGGCGGAAGACGCGGTGGCGGGGCGGAGCGAGGAGCCGGGCGCCGATGAAGAGGCAGACGATGGCGACGCCGTAGGTGTAAAGATAGACGTTGAGCAGGGGAATGTCGCCGCGCGGATGATACGTGAAGACGGCGCGGTTGAGCGCGAGGCGGGCGAAGACGATGACGAGCAGGACGACGCCGGTGGCACGGAGGCCCGGATGCGGAATGCGGTGGAAGAGGCTGAGCAACGCAGCGCCTTCCAGCGCCCATGCGACGGTGAGCCATTGGCGTTCGAATTGGATCGGGAAGATCAGCGTGACGAAGAGCAGGGCGACGCCGGCGAACCAGGCGAGTTGATTGAGGCGGGCGGAAGGTGAAGCGGGCGCGGGCGGGCGGTGTGTGGCGATCAGGCTCGCGAGCGGGGCGAGGGCGAAGGCGGCGGGAACGAGGCCCATGGAGGAATTGGGCCAGGTTTGGTCGATCAGGTCGTGAATGAGCGGGAACTGCACGACGCCGGCGAGAGCGGCGACGGCCCAGGGGCCGGTGCGATCGGCGAACGCGCGGCGGAAGAGAAATGGAAACGCGGAGAAGAGCGCGTAGAAGCCGGCATACCAGGACAGCGCGATCGGCGCGTGTTCGGGGACGAAGAAGCGGGTGTGCCAGGAGAACTCGAGCACGCCGAGGCCCACGAGTGCGCACGCGGGGAGCCAGTCGATGGTAAACAGGCGCGTGAGCGCGAGGATGAGAATGCAGAGCAGAAGCGCGACGCTGAAGAGAGGAGCAGGGTTGGAGAGCGCCAGCCGGAGCGACATCAAGACGAGGAGGATGAACGGCAGCAGGGCGGCGAACGCAGGGATTTGAGCGGAGGTGTCGCCGAAGACGCGATCGCTGTGGGAAGGAGTGGCGCGAAATGAAAGACGGCGGGCGAGGAGGAGCCCCGCGGCGAAGAAGAAGACGGCGAAGAGCGCGACGAGAATGAAAACGGATTCGGGCGCGGGGAGCGTGGCGGAGGCTTTGACGATAAGGACGCCGACGGCGGCGAGACTGAGGACGAGCACGGCGGCGGCGGCGAGGAGCGAGCCGGTCAGGAGGGCGAGACCGATGGCGAGCGCGTCGATGAGCAGGATAACGGGCCAAACGAGGAACGTGGGATCATCGAGTTTGAAGAGTGGGATCAGCAGGAGGAGCAGGGTGAGCGGGGGGAAGAGCTGGTTCCAGAAACCCGGAGCGGTGGATGGGCGCCGACGTTGCAGGACGAGCGAAAACGCGGTGTGGAGCGCGGCGAAGAGCAGGCAGGCGCCGAGCGCCCAAGGAAGGAGTGGCGCGGAAAGGTGTTCTGCGATCCAGAAACCGAGGATGGCGAAAACGATCGCGCCGCCGAGCAGGTGGACGCGCGGCAGGCGTTCGTCGCGCCACGCGAGGAAGAGGAGAAATGCGTCGGACGCGAAGACGAAGCCGAAGAACAACGCGGGGCGGGTGGCGATGGAATCGTATCCGAGAAAAAAGCACGCGAAGCCGAAAGTGACGAGAGCGAGGGAAGCGGCGGTCCACGACACGTGGAGGGAGGAACGTTGAAGGCGGCGGGCGAGTTCGGCGGCGGTGGAAAAGAGGAGGTTGAAGGCGAGGAGGATGGCGATGAGCAGGGGCGCGCGAACGGCGGTGAAGAACTGGTCGGTCCACGCGATTTGCAGGAGGATGGTGCCGGCGGCGGCGAACGGAATGAGGTGGTGCCAGCGGCGGTGCAGGGCGACGGCGAGAAGGCCGACGTCGAGGAGTGCGATGTAGGTGAAGAGGCCGACGGCGTTGTCCTGACCGGTGGAGACGACCAGCGGCGTGAGAAAACCGCCGAGGAGGCCGAGGATGGCGACGACCTGGGCGCGGAGACGGACGGCGAGCAGGAACGCGCCGGCGGTGATGAGCGCCATCAGTGCGAACGTGAGGAGCGGCGTGAACGGAGCGAAGCGGTAGACGGTGTGCGAAGCGAAGGTGACGGCGTAGAGGCTGACGACGCCCGTGGCGCAGAGAACGTGGGAGGTGATGCGGTATTTTTCGCGGGTGATGCGCAGGCCGGTGACGATGAGGGCGGTGGAAAGAGCGAAGCCGATCGCGACGCGAACCTCCGGTGGAATGAGGTCGTGTTCGAAGGAGTATTTGACGAAGAACGCGACGGCGAGGAAGGCGGTGAGGCCGCCGAGCCAGGCGAAGAGTTTGGCGCCGACGAAGTGTTCGAGGCTGGGGGATTTGGTTTTGGGTTCTGGATTTTGGGTTTTGGGTTGGGGAAGAGCGGGCGGGATGGAAACTTCGGTTTTGGGTTCTGGGTGTGAGGTTTTGAGTTGGGGCGGAGGAGGCGGGGCGGGTGGAAGGGTGACGGGAGGGAGGGGTGGAGGGCTGGAGGATTTCGGATCTGAGATTTCAGATTTGAGAACCGGCGAGGGAGCGGTGGAAGCGGTGGGCGCGATGCGGGTGGAGCGAAGTTCGTTCTCGAGGAAGGAGAGCCGCGTGCGAAGGGAGGAAAGTTCGTCCTTTAGCGAACTGAAGCGCACGAAGACCCAGATCGGGAAGAGAACGAGAGCCACCACGAGGAGAAGGATCACGAAGACGGCGGTGGCCATGGGGCGGGGATTGCAGGTGTTGTGCGGTGGGGGACGTGGGGTGGCAAGGGCGGTTTAGCGTGAACACGGTTGGCGGAAACGCGTTTGCGTTTTGCGGAGGGAGCGCGGCAGGATGCGGCGATGGCGCTGGCCGGAGACTTATCCGAAGAAATCAGGAGCGAAACGGTGCGGGGGCGGTCGGGATTTTTTCGGGTGGGGCAGGCGCGCGATGGAGCGTGGTGGTTGATCGATGCGGAGGGGCGGGCGTTTTTCGCGGCGGCGGTCAACGACGTGGAAGCGGATGCGGCGGAGCGGTTGCGTAGCTGGAATTTCACTACACTCGGCGCGGGTGCGGCGGAGGAGTTGCGAGGAGAAGGTTGGCCGTGGGTGGGCACGGTGGATTTTTGTGGCGCGGGACCGGTGATTCGCGCGGCCGGCGTGCGCGTGCCGGATGTGTTCGATCCGGATTGGGAGGAGCGCGCGATGGAGCGGGCGGCGGAGGTGTGTGCGAGCGGGGTGGAGGAGCGGGGTTTGGTGGGCTGGCTCGCGGATGACGGGCTGGCGTGGGGGCGCGGAGGCGTGACGTTGTTGCAGGTGTGTTTGAGTTTGGAGCCGGGGTTTGCGGCGTATCATGCGGCGTGGGAGTTCGTGCTGGCGCTGCATCGCGGGCGGATGGAGGCGATGGCGAAGGCGTGGGGGGTGCCGATCGCGAACAAGGAAGTGGTGCGGGAAATGACGCGGGCGGATGAGGCGCTGGCGACGCGGGGATATGCGCGGGACAATGGGCAATGGACGCGCGAGATGGCGCGGCGGTATTTCGCGGGAACGGCGGCGGCGATCCGGGCCGGCGATAGCAATCATCTGGTGCTCGGGGCGCGCGAGGAGTGGGGC
>JAEWBF010000119.1 GCA_023391285.1 Verrucomicrobiota bacterium | reverse complement strand
GGTCGGGAGACCCCGCTCTACAGGGGTTTTACCGCGCGATTACTCGCCGGGGTGGGAAGGACGTTTTGTCGAAGAGGTTTTTAACCACGGATGGACACAGGTGGACGCGGATTGCGCGGTAAGGTCGTTTGGAGCTAACGCGGTGATGTGAACCACGAAGGGACACGAAGGGCACGAAGCACTGACCGGACGCAGCGGAACGTCAGGATGGAAAGACTGAGATCTTTCGCGTGCGTGCGGGCTGACGAAGAGGGCGACGGGGTCGAGAGACCCCGCCCTACATAGATCCCGGTTTTACGCGGGGGCGGGCGGTCACTCGGCGGGAGTGGGGAAGGACATTTTGTCGAAGAGGGCGACGAGGCGTTCGCGGAGGAGAGCGTCTTCTTCTTCGGGGGTCTTGTTGTAGGTGCTGCGCTCGAGGACGCGTTCGGCGAGTTCGACGCTGAGCACGAAGACGTTGCTGTTGCGGACGAAGAGCATGTTGCCGCGTTTGGCGTCGGGCAGCGGGGTGTCGGGGCCGAGGAAGGCGAGCTTGTGATTAAACATCGAGCCCTCGGGGAGGACGATGTAGGCGAAGAGCGTGCCGTCGGCGATGCCTGACGCGAAGCGGACGTTTTCGACGCGAGCGCCGGGGAACGTGGCCTGGAAATCGGGCATGATGAAGTTGGCGAAGAACCAGGCGAGGTAGTCCTTGGCGCCGCGGGTGGAGTGTTCCCAACGCTGCGTGGCGTCCATGGGGATGGCGGCGACGGTGCAGAGGACGTTGAAATCGTCCTGGAAAGTGACTGCCGTCTGCGTGTCTTGGATGCGTCCGCCGAGTTCTGGCAGGACGGGGATGCGGATGCGGAATGCGCCGGACGCCGAGATGTAGGTTTGTCCGTCGACGCGACCGGCGATGCCGTCGTCGGGCTGGGCGACGAGCGAGTGGGCGAGGAAGACGGAGAGGAACGCGAGCAGGAGACGGTTCATCGTTGAGGAATGAGTAGAGGCAGACGGCGCGCTTTCAAGCGCGGGAAGGAGGTTGGAAGGTGGGTGGCGTGAATGTGGCGCGGCGAGCGCGCCACCTACGGGCGGGGGAAGGATGGAGCACGATTGCGATTACGAATCACGAGCACGACAGGATCAGGATGAGGAGAGCGATTGCCAGAGAGCGACGGGGATGGCTTCGGGGCGAGTTTGGGGTGGGAAGCCGTGGGCGGCGAGATGAGCGAGCCAGGCGGTGCCGTCGTCGGGGAGCTGGCGGCGGAGCAGGCCGGCGATCTGTTTGCGGCGTTGTTGGAAGACGGCGCGGATGAAAGTTTTTGTTGCGGCGGGGAAAATGAAAGGTGCGTCGCGGCGGACGAGATGAAGGAGATAAGAATCGATGTCGGGGCGCGGAAAGAAGCAGGACGGTTCGACCTTGTGGCCGGGGGCGACGGCGTAGGCGGATTGGAGGAAGATGGAGATGGCGCCGAACGATTTGGTGCCGGGCTGGGCGACGTAGCGCTGGGCGGCTTCCTGTTGAAGCATGAGGACCATGCGTTCGGGGAGCGGGCCGGAAAGGACGGCGTCGAGCCAAGGGGTGGCGATGGCGTAGGGGAGATTGGCGACGATTTTGAAGGCGGGTTTTGCGCCGTCGTCGGAAGTGGCGTCGGGGGCGGAGAGATTGGCGAGGGGATGATCGAGGGCGTCGCCTTCGGTGAGGTGAAACGTGGAGGGGAAACGCGGCGCGAGGTGCGTGGTGAGGTGCTCGTGAAGGTTTCGGTCTTTTTCGACGGCCCAGACCTCGGCGCCGGCTTCGAGGAGGGCGGACGTGAGCGTGCCGAGGCCGGGGCCGATTTCGACGACGCGATCACCGGGGCGGATTTGGGCGAGCTCGAGGGATTTGCGAACGATGTTGCCGTCGACGAGGAAGTTTTGCCCGAGGAAACGCTTCGGCTGGTGGCCGAGCTTGGCGAGGAGATCGCGGGTGGCGGTCGGGGTTAAAGGCATGGTCTGTTTAACCACGGATGGACACGGATGAACACGGATCGGAGCGGATCGTCATCCGTGTGTATCGGTGTTTATCCGTGGTTTCGGAACTGAGCGATGAGGGCGGCGGGGTCGGGGGCCTTCATCAACGCTTCGCCGACGAGGATGGCGTGGGCGCCGCAGGCTTGGGCGCGGGCGGCGTCGGCGGGGGTGAAGATGCCGCTTTCGCTGACGGCGATCACGTCGCGGGGAAATTGGGGGATGAGACGCTCGCTGAGAGCGAGGTCGGTTTTGAAGATGGCGAGATCGCGATTATTGACGCCGATGATGGCGGCGCCGTGGGCGACGGCGCGTTCGAGTTCGGCTTCGTTGTGAATTTCGAAAAGGGCGTCGAGACCGGCGGCGGCGGCGGCGGCGTGGAGGGTGCGGATTTCGTTATCGGTGAGGGCGCGAACGATGATGAGGATGGCGCTGGCGCCGGCTTCGCGGGCTTGGCGCACCTGGATGGGATGCACCATGAAATCCTTGCGCAGGCAGGGACGGGCGGGCGGTGAGGCGCGGAAATGGGCGGTGACGCCGCGGAGATCGTCGAGGGTGCCGCCGAAGTATTTTTCGTCGGTGAGGACGGAAAGGGCGTCAGCGCCGGCGGCTTGATAGCGCTGGGCTTGTTCGAGGGAAGAGGCTCCGGCCTTGATGTCGCCGGCGGAAGGCGAGCGGCGTTTGATTTCGGAGATGACGGCGAGCGTGCGATCGGGGCGGCGCAAGGCGTCGAGGAAAGACGGCGGACGCGGGAGGGACGCGTTGAGTTGCGCGAGCTCGGATTCGAGAACGGGGCGGACGAGCGGCGCAATTTCGCGGCGCTTGTGGTCCATGATCTCGGTGAGTTTGTCGGACATGAGGGAACCACGAAACACACGAAAAACACGAAAACCAGACCAGAATGAAACGGGAATTTTCGTGTGTTTCGTGTGTTTCGTGGTTTCTCCTGACGCCATGAGTGCGATCGAGGATTTGTTGGTGACGATGGCTCGGCTGCGGGGGCCGGGGGGATGTCCGTGGGATCAGGAGCAGACGCATGCGACGCTGGTGCGCTGCCTGATCGATGAAATCAGCGAGCTGATCGATACGATCGACCGCGGGGATTATCCGCACATGCGGGAGGAATTGGGCGACGTGTTGATCCAGGTGGTGTTTCACGCGCAGATCGCGTCGGAGAAAGGCGAGTTTTCGTTCGAAGACGTGGCGCGGGAGATCAACGACAAGCTCGTGCGGCGGCATCCGCATGTGTTTGGAAGTGGGAAACTGGATACGTCGGAGCAGGTGATTGCCGAGTGGGAGAAGATCAAGGCGACGGAGAAGAAGAACGGACCGGCGGCGAAGGGGCCGGGCGTCTTCAAGGAACTGCCGCCGCGGCTGCCGGCGTTGATGTTTGCGGAGGCGGTATGGAAGCAGATCGAAAAGAAGGCGCTGCCGGCGGACGACGTGGTCGATCGCGCGCAGGTGGAGGCGTTGGGGAAACAATTAGACGAGGCGGCGCTCGGGAAGATGTTGTTCGAGCTGACGGCGGCGGCGCGGGCGAAAGGGTTGGATCCGGAAGGAGCGTTGAGGCTGCACGCGACGAAGGTGATGCGGGAGGTGGAGGAGAAGTTGTGAGTTGAGGGTTGAGAGTTGAGAGCAGAGTCCCAGAACCCGGACGCGGAGCGCGAGTGAACCACGGATGGACACGAATGGACATGAATCCCGAGAGGGGCTGCCGGAGGCGGTGAGGGAGGAGTGGTGGCGGCCGTTCGAGGAGTTTCTGGCGCTGGAGCGGCGGTATTCGGCTTATACGGTGCGCAACTACCGGCAGGCGTTTGAGGACTTTTATCTTTGGCTGAAGGAGGCGGGGCTTTGGGGGAGTGGGTTCGATGCGCTCGAGGTGCGGACGATGCGGGATTTCGTGATCGAGGCGCAGCGACGGTTTGGACGGAGGACGCTGCACAATCACGTGTCGGGGCTGCGGTCTTTTTTTAAGTTCTGGCTGCGGCGCGGGCGGGTGCGGCGGGATCCGTTTTTGGGGGTGCCGCTGCCGAAGTTGGAAAAGCGGCTGCCGAAATTTTTGACGGAGGAGCAGATGGTGCGGCTGCTGGCGGGGCCGGAGCGGTTGCTGAAGGCGGGGGAGATTGATGCGCTTACGGCGTGTCGCGATCGGCTGGCGATGGAGCTGCTGTATGGCGCGGGGTTGCGTGTGAGCGAGCTGATTGGGCTGAATTATGGCGCGGTGGATTTACAGGCGGGTGTTGCGCGGGTTTTGGGCAAGGGGAAGAAGGAGCGGTTGTGTCCGATGGGGCGCGTGGCGACGGAGCTGGTGAAGAAATTTCGCGCGGAGTTCGCGATGCGGAGGGCGCCAGAGGATCCGGTGCTGGTGACGGTGCGGCACGAGCGGATGGACGACGGGCAGGTGCAGAAAATGTTGAAACGATATCTGGCGGCGGCGGAGCTGCCGATGGATCTGACGCCGCATAAATTGCGGCATTCGTTTGCGACGCACTTGTTGAATGCGGGGGCGGATTTGCGGCTGGTGCAGGAATTATTGGGGCATGCGAATCTGGCGACGACGCAGGTTTACACGCATGTGAGCGTGGCGCGGTTGAAGGAGATTTACGCGAAGGCGCATCCGCGGGCGTGAGGGCGGAGCGTGAGCGAGCGTGCGACCTGCGGGATGGCGCCTACAAGAACAGCCAGCCGGAAAGCAGGAGAATGGGCAGGAGGAAAGGCAGGCTGAATTTGAAGACGTAGCCGAAGAAAGTGGGCGTGTGGACGCCGGTGCTGTCGGCGATGGATTTCACCATGAAATTGGGGCCGTTGCCGATGTAGGTCATGGCGCCGAAGAAGACGGCGCCGAGACTGACGGCGATGACGAGGCGGGCATCGGCGGGGTGGTTCAGGAGAACGGCGACGATTTCAGATTCGTGCTGGGGATCGGTGGGGAAGTCGGCGGGATGCTCGGCTTGGGCGGTGGTTTCGGCGAGACGGAGGAAGGTTGCGTAGGTGGGGGCGTTGTCGAGGACGGCGGAGAGCGAGCCGGTGGCGACGTAGTAGTGGAAAGGTCTCTTTACGCCGAATTCGGAGCCGTGCTGATCGATGTAACCGAGCGCGGGCATCATGGTGGCGAAGATGCCGGCGAAGAGGAATGCGACCTCCTTGATCGGGCCGAAGGTGAATTGGTTTTGCTGATGGAGCGCGCGCGGCGTGAGAAAATAGGAAGCGGCGGCGGCGGACAGCATGACGCCCTCGCGGAGGAAGAACGTTTCGGGGAGGAAGACGGCACCGATGATGGCGGCGAGGAAGAGAAGGTTGCGCTTGCCGTCGAAGCGCAGGCCTTCGGACGGCCGATCGATGTCGCGTCGAATGGGCGTGGGTGTGCGAAGGTAGCTGCGGCGATCGAAGACGTAAAAGACGGCGAGGACCGCGCCGACGGTGACGAGCCATTGGACGGAGACATGTTCGAGCAGCCAGAAGAACGGAACGCCGCGAAGGTATCCGAGGAAGAGCGGCGGATCGCCGATCGGAGTGAGAGCGCCGCCGAGATTCGAGATGATGAAGATGAAGAAGACGACGTGGTAGGGACTGATGCGGATCTTGTTCATCCGGATCCATGGGCGGATGAGGACCATGGAAGCGCCGGTGGTGCCGATAACGTTCGCGATGATCGCGCCGATCGCGAGGAAGGTGAGGTTGGCGAGCGGGGTCGCTTCATCGCGGACCTTCAGGTGGATGCCGCCGGCGACGACAAAAAGGGAGCCGATGAGGGAGATGAACGAGAAGTATTCGTGGAGCGTGTGGGCGACGGTGTTGCCGCCATCGGGGATCCGGAAGAGATAGAAACCGACGATGGTGAGGCCGAGCGCGATGGAGATATGCGGGTAGTAATGCTCCCAGAAGTGTTTCACGCGCGGCGGCGTGAGCGGCATCACGGCGATGAGCAGGAGCAGCAACGCGAACGGCGTGACGAGCCAGAGCGGAATTTCCACGTCGGCAGCGGCGACACTGGCGAGAGCGGTCGTGAGGTGCATCGGAGCGAGTGGGTTGAGAGCAGCCGATTCATTCGAAGCGCTCAACGGGGAAGCGGTCGCGCGCGCGACGTCAGAGGCCGCGCACATCCGTGACATTAGGGGAATTGAAACCGCTCGTGCTGCGGATCGCTCGGACGACGAGGCCGCTACGAGCGCGGGGGAAAAGGAAGGGCGGTCCCTTCGGGAAGGTAGCGGCGCGCGAGGTTTTTGAGGCGCTGACCGGAGACGCGGAGGTGGATGCGGCGACGGAGCCAGTGGCGGTTAGTGGAATCCCAAAAGTAATCCCGGACCTCTTCGCGGACGTGTTTCATGGATGTCGCGTCGGCCACACCGAGGATCAAGGCGCGATCGGCACAGAAGAAGTCGCGATTCACTAGAAGGACGAAAGCGGCGAAAGGAATGGCGTGAGGATATAGAGAAGCCCAGAACACCTTCTGAACGAAGGCGTCGGGCGAGCAGTGATGCTGCTCGCAGAAACGTTCTCTGAATGTGGACATGGCGCTGAAGCGGAAAAGCGCGCGGAGATGTGATCGGAGTTACAGCTCGGAAGAGCCGATCCGAGGCAGGACGCGACCACAAGCTGGCGTCAAGAGCAAGCCGCTTGCGGGAGGCGCTCTGTCATCGCGGTTAGCGAAGGAGCGGAGGGGATTCGTCCGTCGCGCGGCTGGCGTAGTAGCGGGCGAGCATTTCGCGCCAGTGGGCGTCTTCGATTTCGCGGCGGCGGACGGCGCGGTATTCGGCTTCGCCGGCGAAGAAGATGAAGCCGAAGAGAATCGCGAGCATCCACCACGATGTCCAAACACCGTAGATAATGCCGGCGATGCAGACGAGTTTGCCGACGGTGGCAGCGATGGCGGTGGCGCGAAGATAAGGCATGCGGCTGGCGAGGAGCGCGCGAAGGATGCGACCGCCGTCCATGGGGAAGGCGGGCAGGAGATTGAAGACGCCCATCGCGATGTTGGCGTTGAGAAGAAGCTGGGCGAGGCCGAGCGGGGTGAGCGTGTAGCCGTCGCCGTCGGGAAAGCCGACGGTGATCCAAAGCACGGCGGCGATGGCGAAGTTTACGGCGGGGCCGGCGAGGGTGATGAGAAATTCGCGCGACGGTTCGCGTGGGATGGATTCGAACTCGGCCATGCCGCCGATCGGCATGAGGAGGATGCGTCGGACGCCGATGCCGAAATGCATGGCGGTGAAGGAGTGTCCAAATTCGTGAAGGACGACGCAGGCGAAGAACGCGAGCAAGGTGCCGGTGCTCCAGAACAGGCCGGTCCAGCCGTCGAGTTGCCAGCCCTCGTGGGCGATCCAGGCGAGCAGGAGGAAGAAACTGGCGTGGACGGAAAGAAGGATGCCGCGAATGCGGAAAAGGTTGAGGGACCAGCTGAGCATTGGAACGGAATCAATGCGATGTTTGGGGAAGCGCCAGCGGGGAATGGGAGTGGGACGAGCGGAGGGGCGGAGGGACGGCGGGGTCGGGAGACCCCGCCCTACATGGGGAGGAAGGGCGGGTGAGGTGTTTACTTTGGCGGATGGGTTCGTTCATCGTGGGCGGCATGTCCGAAGTGAAGCCTGCCACGATTCTGGTGATCGATGATGATGCGGAGATCCGCTACTCGCTGTCGCGCGTGTTGTCGACGCGGGGTTATCAGATCATCGAGGCGCCGAGCGGCGAGCAAGGCGTGGCGATGGTGAAGAAGGGGCCGGCGCCGGATCTGGTGCTGCTCGACGTGCGGATGGGCGGAATGGGCGGGATCGAGGCGCTGCAGCTGATTCGCTCCGCGAATCCGAAGCAGCTGGTGATCTTGATGACGGCGTTTGGGACGGCGCAGACGGCGATCGAGGCGATGAAGTATGGCGCCTTCGATTACATGATGAAGCCCTTCGATCCGCAGAAGGTGCTGGCGCTGGCGGAGGCGGCGTTGAAGACGCGGGCGGATTTGCGGGCGGTGAGCGATTACAAGCCGACGATCAACGCGGACGATTATCGCGAAGGCATCGTGGGCAGCTCGCCGGTGATGCAGGATGTATTCAAAGTTATCGGACAAGTCACGGCCAGCGACGTGACGGTGATGATCACGGGCGAGAGCGGGACGGGGAAGGAACTCGTCGCGCGGTCGATCTGGAAACACAGCCATCGGTCGAACAAGCCGTTCATTGCGGTGAATTGCGCGGCGATCCCGGACAATTTGATCGAGAGCGAGTTGTTCGGTCACGAGAAAGGATCGTTCACGGGGGCGACGGGGCAGCGGTTGGGGAAATTCGAGTTGTGCGATGGCGGGACGATCTTCCTCGACGAAATCGGCGACATGGCGCTCGCGACGCAGACGAAGATTTTGCGGGTGTTGCAGACGGGAGACATCCAGCGCGTCGGCGGGACCGAAACGATCAAGGTCGACGTGCGGGTGATCGGCGCGACGAACAAGGACCTCGAAGAGATGGTGAAGGCGAAGACCTTTCGCGAGGATCTGTATTATCGATTGAATGTAGTGAGAATTCGGATGCCGGCGTTGCGCCAGCGGGCGGAGGACATTCCGCAGATCGTGGATTTTTGCCTGCAGAACCTGGTGAAGCAGCGGAAGGCGCGGGTGACGAAAGTTTCGCCGGAAGCGATGAATGCGCTGACGCGTCACAGCTGGCCGGGCAACGTGCGCGAGTTGGAGAATGTCGTGTATCGCAGCGCGGTGATTGCGCAGGGCGATGCGATCTTGGTGAAGGATTTGCCGGCGGAGATTCGGGAAGCGATTGGGGTGGAGGTTGAGGCGGCGGCACCGGCTGCCGAAGCTGCGGCGGGGAATGAGGAGAAGGCAGCGGAGGCGCGGGCGGAACCGACGCTGACGGTGGAGCGAGCGATCGATTTCCTGTTTGAGGCGTTGCGCAACGGGGAGGAATCGATGCTGGCGCGGGTCGAGCGGGAGTTCATCACGCGCGCGCTGGCGGCGGAGGCGGGCGATGCGACGAAAGCGGCGAAGCTGTTGGGCGTGACGAAAGCGGCACTGGCGAAACGGGCGAAGGAAGCGTGAGCGTGATCGTTGCGATGCTGCGACGAACGGGTGTGTCGCTGGCGTTCGCGGCGGCGGGCGTCGGCGCGTTGGTTGCGGCGGAGGAAGAGACCGCGGTGTTGCGGGAGATTCTGCTGCCGGGCGAGGCGTGGGAATTAGTTGGGGAAGGATATGGATTGAGCGAAGGTTCGGCGGTGAATGCGCGCGGGGAAGTGTTTTTCAGCGATATTCCGGGCAGCAAAAATTATCGAATCGACGCGAACGGAGAGCCGCAGGTGTTTGTGGCGGATACGAAGCGGACGAATGGGCAGATCTTCGGGCCGGACGGGCGGCTGTATGCGGTCGAGACGGGGACGCGACGGATTGTGGCGTATGATGAACAGGCGCACGCGACGGTGATCGCGGAAGGAATTGCGGGAAACGATTTGGTCGTGGCGCACAATGGAAACGTTTATGTGACGCATCCGGCGCGCGGAGACGGAGAGCGGAGTCGCCTGTGGTTGATTCGGCCGAGCGGGGAGAAGGTGGAGTTCGATGCGGGAGAGTTGAAGTATTCGAATGGGATCGCGCTGTCGCCGGACCAGCGGTCGGTGGTCGTGGCGGATTATCGAGGTGAATGGGTGTATCGTGGCGAGGTGCGGGAGGATGGGACGTTGGGAGAGTTACGGAAGTTTGTGCGGATGCGTTCGCCGGGTGAGGCGGAGAGTTTGGCGGATGGCTTGAAATTCGATACGGCAGGGCGGTTGTATGTTGCGACGCGCTTGGGCGTGCAGGTGTGCGACGAGTCCGGGCAGGTCATCGCCGTGATTCCGACGCCGAATGGGAAGATTACCAATCTGGTGTTTGGCGGGCCGGAGTTCGATGTGCTCTACGCGACGTGCAACGAGGCGGTTTATCGGCGGAAGGTGAAGGTGCGCGGAGTGAATGCGTGGGCGGAGCCCGTGATGTGATCAGTGCGTAGCCGATCGGGCCGCGCCGAGCGCGACCTAAAGGATCGAGCGTAGGCCCGGAGTGCGGCGGGCGAGGTCAGCCACGGCGTAGCTAGCGAGGAGGCCGGCAAGCGTCAGGAGCGCGGCGAGAACATAGGGATTTTGCGGCAGCGCTCGGAAGAGCATAAACAGCGCGATGATCACCGGCGCGTGCAGGACGTAGACGCCGAACGAACGATCAGCGAGCCAGCGAAGCCCGGGTGTTTCGACGTTTAGTTTTGAAGAGAAGAATGCGAGGAGGCCGAGCGAAAGTCCGAGGCCGGAGAGTTGTTCCCAGGCGGCGAGGCCGAACGCTTGCGGAGTCCATCCGCCGAAAAAAACCTCAAGATTACCATCGCTGGGAGCGCCGAAGAAAAGCAGTGCGAGCAGGAATACGGGTCCGCCGACTAATGCGAGCCATCCAGCGACGCGAGCACGCGAGGAGGAGGCGAGAGCGTCGAGCCAGCGGTGGCGGGACGCGTGAAGACCGGCGAGGAAGAAAGCGAGGTATTGAGGAAAGAAGCACAGTTGCAGGTTCAGCACGTTGGTGCCGATCGGTTGAACGAGGCGCGTGGCGAAGGTGGTGAGAACGAGGACAGCGCCGAAAAGCCAGAGCGCGCGAGCGGAGGGCGCGGGAGCGGGCGTCGGCGGTGGAGGGGCAGGACGGGCGGAGCGCCAGGCGACGAGCAGGAGGCAGAAGATCAGGAGGGCGAAGGCGAACCAAAGCGGGCCACTTTCGCCGATGAAGCGACCGCTCATGACGTAGTTTTTATACCAAGCGAATGGCGAGCCGAAGTTGGCGTTCCAAGGATTCAGAACGAGCAGGATGAACGGGTGAATCACCAGCATGTAAAACAGCGTCGGAAGACCGAGGCGGATGAGGCGTTCGCGGGTGAACGAGCGAGGGCCGCGGCGCGCGAGCGAGGCGTTCGCGAAATAGGCGGAGACGAAGAACAGCAGGCCCATGAAAAAGGACTGCAGGTGTCCCTGCCAGATAATGAAGGGGACTTTTTGCGCGAGCGTCGGCTCGTATTCACTCATCGCATACCAATCGCCGACGTGGCTGTAGGTGACGCACGCGTGCATGTTGACGACGAGCACGATGACGAAGGTGCGCAGGTGATCGACCCAGGGAAGGCGCGTGGAAGTCGGAAGCGGCATGGGCCGCGAGTGTGGCCGGTCCGCGTGCGGGAGCGATGTGTTTTTGTGGGGAAAGCGCGGTGGGGGCACCGCGCCTCCATCATTACGAACCGGGGACCGAGGCGCGCAGGAATTCGGCGTGCGCTTCGTCGATTTTTTCCATCGCGTCGTGGACGGCGCGCGCGGCGGTGGGCGAAAGCTTTTCTACGTCGTCGGAGATCGTCGCGAGGGTGGCGCGCACGATTTGAAGGTCTTCGTCCAGGAGTTGGGGAGAGAACGACGAGGGCTTATCCATGGGGCTTTCGGACGCCTTCGTGCAGAATAGGTTTCGTGTAAATTTGGTGACGAATTTTGAACGCGAGGGCGCGCGAGCGTGGAAGGTTTTTGTTCAAACCACGAATGGGCGCGGATGAGCGCGGTGGGGGCACCGCGCCTCCAAACAGCGAATGAGCGCGGTGAGGGCACCGCGCCTCCAAACAGAACGAAACGCTTACGCGTTCCGCTACGACTCGGGATCTACTTGCGGTCGGCGTAGCCGGTGGGGCGGGTGGAGTGCCATTTCCACGCGGTGGCGACGATGGATTCGATGTCGGGGAATTTCACGGTCCAGCCGAGTTCGTTTTTCGCTTTGGACGAGTCGGCGTAAAGAGCGGGCGGGTCGCCGGCGCGGCGCGGTGCGAAGGTGTGCGGAACGGTGCGGCCGGTGACTTTTTCGACAGCGCGGATCACTTCGAGGACGGAGGTGGGCGTGCCGGTGCCGAGATTGTAGAAGAGCGCGGCGCCGGGTTTCGCGAGTTTGTCGAAGACGGCGATGTGGGCGCGGGAGAGGTCGTCGACGTGAACGTAATCGCGGAGGCAGGTGCCGTCGGGCGTGGGATAGTCGTTGCCGAAGACTTGAAGCGCGGGGCGGCGGCCGGTGGCGGCGTCGATCGCGAGCGGGATGAGATGGGTTTCGGGCGAATGGTCTTCGCCGATCGTGCCGTCCTCGGCAGCGCCGGCGGCGTTGAAGTAGCGGAAGGCGGCGAAGCTGAGGCCGTGGGCGTGCGCGAGGGATTTGAGCGCGTTTTCGATGTCGAGTTTCGTCTGACCGTAGGGGTTGATCGGCGACTGCGGGAGATCCTCGGTGATCGGCATTTTGGCCGGGACGCCGAAGGTCGCGCAGGTCGAGGAGAAGACGAATTTCTTCACGCCCTTTGCGAGCATCACGCGGAGCAGGTGGAGCGTGGCGACGACGTTGTTGAAATAGTATTTCAATGGGTCTTGCACGGATTCGCCGACGTAGGCGAAGGCGGCGAAGTGCATGACGACGTCGATTTTTTCGTCGGTGAGGATTTTGCCGACGACCGCTTCGTCGCCGAGATCGGCGGAATAGAACGTGACGTCGGGAGCGACGGCGGCGCGGTGGCCGAAGACGAGATTGTCGAGAACCACGGGGCGGTGACCGGCGGCGATCAGTTGGCGGACGCAATGGCTGCCGATGTAACCGGCGCCTCCGACGACGAGAACGTTCATAAGGAAAAGAGTGCGAGAGGGAGTGTGATGTTAGCTGTCGGGCTGCAATGACAAAGGAAAGCGCGGGGCGTTCGGGAGAATGTGGGCGGTGGTGACGAAACGCTCACGCGTTCCGCTACAGATACGGTGAAGGTTGCTTTCGGCGGGGCAGTCGCTAGGCATGTCCGTTTTGCCGAATCAATGAAGTCGTCGCGTATCGTGATCACAGGTGTCGGGCTGACCGCGCCGAATGGAAATTCGCTCGCTGAGTTTCGCCGCAACCTGCTCGAAGGCGTGGCGGGGGTCGAACGGATGGAGATCCGTTACATGGGCACGCAGCTGGCGGGCGTGTGCCATTACGATCCGTTGAAGTATCAGAAGAAGAAAGAAGTGCGCGTTGGCACGCGGGCGGGGAGTATTTCGATCTATTGTGCGCGCGAGGCGGTGGCGGACAGCGGGGTGAATTGGGAGGCGGTGACGAAGGATCGCGTGGGGATTTACATCGGTTGCACGGAGCACGGCAATGTGGAGACCGAGAACGAGATCTACAACGTATCGAAGTTTAACTACGACACGAAGTTCTGGTCGCATTATCACAATCCCCGGACGGTCGCGAACAACCCGGCGGGAGAGGCGTCGTTGAACCTGGGCGTGACGGGACCGAGCTATACGATCGGCGCGGCGTGTGCGGCGGGGAATCTCGGTTTGATCCATGCGACGCAGATGTTGCGGTTGGGCGAGGTGGATTTCGCGATCTGCGGCGGGGTGAGCGAAAGTATTCATACGTTTGGGATCTTCGCTGGGTTCAAATCGCAGAATGCGCTGGCGATGCACGAGGAGCCGAAGAAGGCGTCGCGGCCCTTCGACAAGGCGCGCAACGGGATCGTGATCAGCGAAGGCGGATGCCTTTACACGTTGGAACGGTTGGAGGATGCGCAGGCGCGCGGGGCGAAGATCTACGCGGAGATCGCGGGTTATCACGTGAACTCGGATGCGAGCGATTATGTGCTGCCGAATCCGACGCGGCAGGCGGAGTGCGTGCGGGCGGCGGTGAAGCGGGCGGGGTTGGAGCCGAAGGACATCCATATTGTGAATACGCACGCGACGGCGACGCCGTTGGGCGATATTCAGGAATGCGAGGCGATTCGGGCGGTGTTTGGCGAAGGGTGTCCGGACACGCACATCAATAACACGAAGAGTTACATCGGGCACTGCATGGGGGCGGCGGGCGCGCTGGAGTTGGCGGGGAATTTGCCGTCGTTCGAAGATCTTACGGTGCATCCGACGATCAATGTGGACGAACTCGATCCGCAGTGCGCGCTGCCGGGGTTGGTGCTGAATCAGCCGCGGAAAGTTGCGAAGGTGGATACGATCCTGAACAATTCGTTCGGGATGCTTGGGATAAATTCCACGTTGATTGTTAAACGGTTTGTTTCCTAATCCTGCGCCCCAGATCAAATGACCAAAGACGAATGCAAGAAGGTGGTGCTCGACATCATCGCCGACATCGCCCCGGACGAGGACCTGAGCAACGTGAAGCCGGACGTTCGCCTGCGCGATCAACTCCAGCTCGATTCGATGGATTTCCTCGATATCGTGATGGAGCTGCGGAAGCGCTATGGCATCGAGGTGCCGGAGAAGGACTACCTGCAGCTCGCGTCGCTCGACAGCTCGGCGGAGTATCTCACGCCGAAGTTCAACGCGCTGCCGACGAAAAGTTGAGTCGGGCGCAAGAGGGTGGTTTTGACGGGCCGGGTGGAATGCCCGGCCTTTTGTTTTCCTACCACGGATGGACACGGATGAACACGGAACAAGCCGCCGATTTCATTGGGCCTTCTCAACGGTCGTGGTCTGGTTTTAACCACGAATGGACACGAATGAACACGAATTCCGAATCGGTTATTCGTGTGAATTCGTGTCCATTCGTGGTTCAAAAAAACTGAGTTTTCCGGGCGCGACGTGAACACGGCTTCGCATTACGACGTGGCGATTATTGGTGCGGGGATGTCGGGCCTCGCGGCGGGGATCCGGCTGGCGCATTTCGGGAAACGCGTGTGCATCTTCGAGCGGCACAACGCGGTCGGCGGGCTGAACAGTTTTTATAGCATCGCGGGGCGGAAATACGACGTGGGGCTGCACGCGATGACGAACTACGTGCGGCCGGGCGTGAAAGGGACGCCGTTAACGAAACTCTTGAGGCAGCTGCGGATCGATCGCGACGAGTTTGCGCTGTGCGAGCAGAAGCAGTCGCGGGTGGCGTTTGGGCCGCGGGGTGAGACCTCGTTGCGGTTCACGAATGATTTTGGGGTGTTCGAGAGCGAGGTGGCGGCGAAATTTCCGGCGCAGATCGATGGATTTCGGAAGTTGGTCGAGATGGTGAAGACCTTCGACGATGTTTCGCTCGAGGCGGCGCCGGTGTCGGCACGGGAGGTCGTGCGGCGGCATGTGACGGATCCGCTGTTGGAGGACATGCTGTTTTGTCCCGTGATGTATTACGGCAGCGCGCAGGAGCGGGACATGGAGTTCGGGCAGTTCGTGATCATGTTCAAGGCGCTGTTTTTGGAGGGATTCGCGCGGCCGTTCGAAGGCGTGCGGGTGATCCTGCGTGTGCTGTTGGACAAGTATCGCGCGGCGGGCGGGGAGCGTCGGATGAAATGTGGCGTGAAACGGATCGTGGGGCGCGAAGGGCGGGCGGTGGCGCTGGAATTGGACAGCGGGGAAACGGTGACGGCGGACGAGGTGATTTCGTCGGCGGGCGCGCCGGAGACGGAACGGTTGATCGCGGGTGAAAGCGGACAGGAAAACGCGCTGCCGGTGGGGCGGTTGTCGTTTGTGGAGACGATTTCGGTGTTGGATCAGCAGCCGGCGGAGTTCGGTTGGGGCGACGACACGATCGTGTTTTTCAACGATTCGGAGCGGTTCGATTATGTGCAGCCGAAAGAGCAGGTGGATGGGCGGAGCGGCGTGATCTGCATTCCGAACAATTTCGATTTTGGGCCGGGGCGGACGTTGCCGGAAGGCGTGGTGCGAGTGACGTGTCTGGCGAACTACGAGCGCTGGGCGGGTTTGCAGGAGGAGCAATATCGGGCGGACAAGGCGCGGTGGTTCGACGCGGTGCAGCGGAGCGCGCGGCGTTTTTTGCCGGAGTTGAGCGAGGAGATGGCGTTGGCGAAGGCGACGGTGGCGACGGATATGTTTACGCCGCGGACGATCGTGAAGTTCACCGGGCATTTCGGCGGGGCGATCTACGGATCGCCGCTGAAGCATCGGCAGGGGCGAACGGCGTTGAGCAATGTTTACCTCTGCGGAACGGACCAGGGATTTTTGGGAATCGTCGGCGCGATGCTGAGCGGAATCTCAATGGCGAACTACCATATTCTCCAAAAATCGAGCTGAGCGGGCGCTTGCAAAACGTTCGGCGCGGGGAAACGTCAGACGCGTTATCCCCATGAAAACTCATCTGCTCCGTTTCGCTTTACCCTTCGTGTCGGTTGCGGCGTTTGCCAGTGCGCAGACCGCGACCTTCAAAGATCATCTCGGGCTTCAAATGTGGAGCCTGCGCGAGATGGCGAAGGAGAGCACGATCAAGGCGCTCGATCAGGCGAAGGAATACGGTTTCAAGGAGATCGAAGCGGTGCGGCCGGCGGACATGTCGGTGGAGGAATATGCGGCGGCGGTGAAGCAGCGTGGTTTCACGGTGCCCAGCGTGCATGCGAGCTACGAGCCGCTGGTGAAGAATCCGGCCGAAGCGATCGCGTTCGCGAAGGCACTCGGGGCGAAATACGTGACGTGCCCGTGGGCGCGGCAGGGCGACAAGCCGTGGACGGTGGAAGCGGCGAAGGAAGTTGCGGCGAATTTCAACAAGATCGGGGAGGCGTGCAAAGCGGCGGGGTTGCAGTTTGCGTATCATCCGCACGGTTACGAGTTCGTGGCCACGGGCGGCGAGCGGGGCGAGACGGTGTTCGATGTTTTCGCGCGCGAGACGAATCCGGAGCTGGTGAAGCTGCAGATGGACGTCTTCTGGGTTTATCACGCGGGCCAGAGCCCGGTGAAGTTGTTGGAGAAATACGGCGACCGCTGGTTCTCGCTGCATGTGAAAGACATTCGGAAAGGCGCGATCACGAACCTGTCGACGGGGCATGCGGCGCCGACGGACAATGTCGCGGTCGGCACGGGCCAGATCGATTGGAAGGCGGTGTTGAGCACGGCGCAGAAGGTCGGCGTGAAGTATTACATCATCGAAGATGAGACTCCGGCGCCGTTGCAGGCGATTCCGGCGAGTTTGAAGTATTTGAAGGGGTTGGAGCTTTGAGGGGGGGGGGCGAGTGAGCCGGATGGGAAGTCGGGGTCCATCCGGCGCGCCGGGGTCGGCGGGCC
>JAEWBF010000020.1 GCA_023391285.1 Verrucomicrobiota bacterium | reverse complement strand
TGGAGGCGCGGTGCCCTCACCGCGCAGGAGCGTTCACGCGCGGTGAGGGCACCGCGCCTCCATCGGCAGTTATTGTTCCGCTACGCACTGCGCCATTCTTTCCCATTGACCCGCTTTCGGCCGCAGGCTCCTTCGTAATGCCATGGTCCCGAGCGTCCTGATCATCGACGACGAGAAGCACACGCGCGAGGGTCTGCAGCAGGCGCTGATCGACAACTTCGACGTCTCGGTTGCCGCCAATGCCGACGAGGCGTTCAACCTCATGGACGCGCAGCCGTTCGACGTGATCGTGACGGACCTGCGCATGCCCGGAAAATCCGGCCTCAGGGTCATCGACAAAGCGCTGGCGCTTCCGCACCGCCCGGCGGTGCTGATGATGACGGCTTACGGCAACATCGAAACCGCCGTCGAAGCGATGAAGCGGGGCGCGGTCGATTTCCTCACGAAGCCCGTCAATATCGAGCGGCTCGAAGTCCTCATTCAACGTGCGCTAAAAACCCGCACGCTCGAGGTGGAGGTGAAGCAGCTTCACGAACGCCTCGACGAGAAATTCAGTTTCGAAGGCATCATCGGCCATTCCCCGAAACTGCAGGAAGTGATCGATCGCGTGAAGCTCGTCGCGCCGTCGCGTGCCACGATCCTGATCGAAGGCGAATCGGGCACCGGCAAGGAACTCATCGCGCAGGCGATTCACCAATCGAGTCCGCGCGCGCGCGGGCCGTTCATCGCGGTGCATTGCGCGGCGCTTTCGGAAAACCTGCTCGAAAGCGAACTCTTCGGTCACGAGCGCGGGGCGTTCACGGGCGCGACCGAGCGGCGGGTGGGGCGGTTCGAGATGTCCGACGGCGGCACGCTCTTCCTCGACGAAATCGGCGAGATCTCCGCTTCCACGCAGGTGAAGTTGCTCCGGTTTCTGGAAACGAAAGCGATCGAGCGCGTCGGCGGTTCGAAGCCCATCGAACTCGACGTCCGTTTGGTCGCCGCCACGAATCGCCATCTCGAGCAGATGGTGCGCGAAGGAAAATTCCGCGAAGACCTTTTCTTTCGCCTCAACGTCGTTCGCATCGCGATGCCGCCGCTGCGTGAACGCACCGAAGATATTCCGCTGCTGCTTTCGCATTACATCAAAGTGTTCTCGGACGAAAATGGCGTGCCGCCGCTCACGGTGGAGGCCGGCGCGCTCCACACGTTGCAACGTTATCCGTGGCCGGGGAATATCCGTGAGCTTCGCAATTTCGCGGAAAACGCTGTCGTGCTTCGTCGCGGTGGCAGCCTGACGGAATACGATCTCGAGCCGAAGTATCGCGGCGCGGTGCCAGCGCTGCCGGCCGGTTCGTCCAGCGAATCTGCGGCGACAACGCTCGCGGCTCCCGCGCCCGTTTCGTTGTCCATCGAGGAAAATGAAAAACGACTCCTCCGTGAAGCGCTGATCAAGGCCCGCGGAAATCGCACGAAAGCCGCCGAGCTCATGGGGGTCAGCCGTCGCACGCTGCACCGCAAGATCGCGCAATGGCCCGAACTCGACGTGATCGACTGATGGCGGCCACGTGTTTCGCAGCCACGAGGGTGAGTCGCGGTGCCGCGGGACGGCTCTAGCCATGCCGCGTCCGCGCAACGTCCAGGAACTGATCCACTGGCTGGAAATGGGCGAGGGCGCCCGCTGGGTGCGGCTCGCCGCGGTGCTGCTCGGTGTGCTCGTGCTGTCGTTGAAGATTTCGCACGGACAATTTCGCGGCGTCACGAGCGAAGCGACCTTCGTTCAAGCCGACACCGGCCGACAGCTCGCGCGCGGCGAAGGGTTCACCACGCTCGTCAACTTCCCACAAACGGCCGCATTTCTGGCGGCGCGCGGCGAACGCTTCGATCCGGCCCAAGCGTATCCGGAACTCCATCACGCGCCGCTTTATTCGATCGTGCTCGGCGGCGCGCTGAAGCTCCTGCCGGAGGGTTGGCGTGATGCACTTTTCGCAGCCGCGCCAGAACCGCCCGATGGATTCCGCGCCGATTACTTTCTGCTCGGGCTGAATCTCGCGCTGCTCTGGCTCGCCTCGTGGCTTACTTTCGATCTGGGGAAACGATTGTTCGACGGACGCACGGCGTGGCTCGCGCTGCTCGCGTTGTTGCTCTCGGTCGGCGTGTGGCGGCAGACGCTGCTCATCGACGGATCGCCGCTGTTGATGGTTCTGGCGCTGGGAGCGTTTTGGATTTGGGCGCGAATCGAGAGTGGCCGTGAACGCGAACGCAGCGACGGACGGACCGAAAGCCGTCACTACGGGTGGTTCGGCGCGCTGGGCACGGTCTGCGGTTTGTTGTTCCTTGCCGAATATTCGGCCGGCGCGCTCGTGGTTGTCGCGCTCTCGTATGCTGCGTTCTTTTTCGACGGGGCGGCGCGTTGGAAATGCCTCGCGCTGGTCGCGGCGGGGTTCGTGCTGATAGTCGCTCCGTGGATAGGGCGAAATCTGGCGCTCACCGGTTCGCCTACCGCGCTCGCGATTCAGAACGTTGCGCTCAAAGCCGGCGATCCCACGGCAGAACCTGCGACGCACCGAAATTCGCTCACCGCGGAGTTGCCTGCGATCAACCTGCGCAAACTCGGCAACAAGGTGCTCACGAGCTGGCAGGAGAATCTCGAGACGCGCGTTTGGTCTGGCGGTGCGATGTGGCTGGTGGCGTTTTTCGTCACGGGCTGGCTGTATGCCTTTCGATCGTCTGCGGCGAACCGGCTGCGCTGGATCTTCACGATCTCGTTTGGCGTCCTGCTGGTGTCCCAGGCGGTGTTCAACTCCGGCGAATCGCCGCGTCTGGTCGCGGGCTGGCTGGCGCCGCTCGTGATCGTGTTTGGCGCGGGATTTTTCTTTGTGCTCGTCGGCAGCAGTCCGCGCTTGAGCGCGTGGCCGCGGCTTTGCGCGACCGTGTTGCTAACGTTGCAAGCCTTGCCGCTCGCGCACGATCTCCTCGAGCCGCGGCGCGTGCATTTCCAATATCCGCCGTATTTCCCGGGCTTGTTCATTGGGATGCGGCAGGAACTCGAACGCCGGCCTGGTGCCGATCGTTTCGGCATGATGGCGGATGTGCCGGCGGGTGTGGCGTGGTATGCCGGCGAGCGCGTGTGGTCGCAGCCGGTGAAGCTGCGCGATTTCTATCAGATCACGCTCGAGCAGCCGCTGGCCGAACTTTTGCTCACGCCACACACGCTAGATCGTCCGTTCTTTTCGGAACTCGCCGCGCGGCCGATCGAGCGCAACGCGCTCAGCCGCCCCGATCCGTTCGGGGAGTGGGGCCGCGTTTACGCGGGGCTTTTCACGGGCGCGTTTCCGCCCGAGTTTCCGCTCAGCGCACCGCAGAAGCTGGCCGATAACCTCTACGTTTTGCTCAACCCCGCGCTGCCCCCGCCCGGGGGAAAGTAATTGCTTCGCGAACGCCGCCAGCTCTAGCGTCCGGCCCGTCCCGCTCCCAACTCGATGACCTTCGTGCGCTTGTTTCTCGTTGGCTGTTTTGCCGCTGCTTTGCCCGCATGGGCCGTTTACGCGCCGCTGCCGGAACAAGACATTCAGAAGGATTTCACCGTCACCGTCCGCGGCGGCGTTTATCACGACACCAATATCTTCGGCGCCGACACGGGAGCGATCAGCAGCACGGTCTACACGCTGCAGCCGAAGCTCGCCTATAACAGCTCGCTGACGGATCAGACGTTTGCGTCGCTCGGCTACACCGCGAGCATCGATCATTTCGACGAGCGTCCCGGCGACAAGACCATCGACAGCCACGATTTCATGGCGCGCATCGCGCATGCGTTTTCGTCGACCAGCAATATCGATTTCAGCGACTACTATTCGATCTCGAAGAATCCCGAGTCGTTGCTGGCGGGCCTGCCAATCAACACCGACCAGTCGCATAAACGAAACGAGTTCAACGCGCGCTATCTCGTGACGCCTCTGCCGAAGATCGGTGCGACGCTGAAGTTCCGCAGCATCCTTTACGATTACGACAACCCCACGCTCGCCGCGTCGATCGACCGGGTGGAAAACCTGTTTGGCGTCTCGGGCAGCTACGATCTTTTGCCGGAGTTGAAAGGCGTGCTCGAATACCGTCGTGAGGACATCAGCTACCGCACGGGTGGAGCGACGAAGGACAAGGAGTCGGATTTCCTCATCGGCGGATTCGACTATGCGGTGGCGCGCAAGCTCACGCTGACGGGCCGACTCGGCAACCAGTGGCGGCAGCGCGCTTCCGAGCGGAGCTCGAGTGGGGCTTACGCCGAGTTTTCGGGTAAATACGATTATGCCCAACGCTCGTTCATCACGGGCGGTTATGTCTATACGCTCGAAGAAACGTCGAACGTTGCGCTGTATAGCGACACCCGCGTGAGCCGGTTTTTCGTCAACGTGCAGCATGCGCTCAGCGCGCTCATGGTGGCGTCCGCTTCCTACACTTACGAGCCGTCGGAACTCCAAGGCCGCCGGGGCGTGCCGAACGCCGACGAAACGACGCGCCGCGCCGGTGTCGCGCTGACGTGGCTGCCGACGCCGCACTGGTCGTTTTCGGCGAATTACGATTACGACAAGGTTTCGTCGGAAGCCCCGGGCCGCGGCCAGGATCGGGAACGCTACGGGGTGAGCGGCGCGTATCGGTTTTGAGCGGGTAGCGGAAAGCGTGAGCTTTTCGGAAGATTGGCGAAACGCCTCGCCCGACCCATTGGGCGAGCTGGCAAGCTGGGCAAGCTACGCTCCGCACCTTCGCGCGCACGACGTCAGCCAGGGCACAATGAGCTTGCCGGTTTTTAGCGCCCCGCGTTCTCTCGGCGCGACTTCATGGCCTCACTTTCCGCCAGCCGGGACTCCGCCTCGCTTGCCGATTTCCTCCAGCTGCTCCGCCTCCGCAAGGCCCTGATCGCGCTGATCCTAGCGCTGGTGGTGGTCACCACGATCGCGGTCACCGCGTTTCTGCCGAAGTGGTATCTCGCGACGACGAAGATCCGCGTCGAGAAACCCGAAGGCGAGGTGAAGCTCTTCCAGACGCAGAGCAACGCCTCCTACGATCCCTACTTTCTCCAGGATCAGTTTCGGATCATGCAGTCCGAGAAGATCCTTTATCCGGTCATCGAAAACCTGCGTTTGAACCAGCGTCTCGCGCCGCTGCTCGATGCGTCGGGGGCGCTCCCCTCATCGATCACCTATCGTTATCTGACGCGGGAGATGCTCCGCATCGAATCGCAGCGGAATTCCTCGATGATCGAGATCAACGTCTTCGCGCAGGACGCCGCGCTGGCGGCGGATATCGCGAATGAGATCGCGCGGGTGTATTCCGAGGATCGCATCGCGTTCGCGACGGCGGAGCAGCGCGAAGGCCTCGCGCAATTGCGCAAGGAACTGGAGGCGCAGGAGCAGGTGGTCAGCGCGCAGCGCGACGCGTTGGAAAAGCTGCGCAACGACCTGAATATTTCCGGCGTCGATCTCAATGCCCGCTACTCCGACATGGAGATCGAGACGTTGCGGCAGATGCAGAACTCGCTGATCGCGTTGAGCGTCGATGCGATCGGCCGGCGCACGCGCTGGGAACGGTTTCGCAGCATTCCAGCGGCCGAACGCCTGAGCCTGGTGAACTCCGAGCTCATTCAGGATCCGAACATCCAGAATCTCCTCCAGGCGTATCTCATCGCGGATCAGAACGTGACGAAGCTCGCGGGGCGCCTGGGTGAAGCGCATCCCGATTTTGTTTCCGCGATCGAGAATCGCGCGAAGATTCGCGAGCAGCTGGATGGGCAGCTGCGCGGTTACGAGAGCGCGCTGGAGATTGCCTACAAGGAAGCCGAGTCGCGCGTGGCGGAGTTGAAGGAGCAGCTTGGCCAGGCGAAGGTGGAACAGATCCTCTCGGCGCGGGAACGGATGCGGCCGTTCGAGGAAGCCGCGCAGAAACTCGAGGACGAAACACGCCTGCTCACCACGCTGAAGCTGACGCTGCGGCAGCGGGAGATCGATTTTCAGGTGCCGAAGCGGACGATCGAGATTTTGAATACAGCCGAACCGGCGCGCCGGCCCAGCCGCCCGAGCTGGCCATTGAACTTGGCGGTGGCGTTTCTCTTCGGATCGCTGCTGGGCGTGGGAGCGGCGGTGATGCTGGAGTATTTCGACACGAGCTTCCGCAGCGTGGCGGATGTGGAGACGCGGCTGAAGCTGCCGGTGTTAGGCGTGATCCCGTTTCAACGCGAACCGCTGGGCGGCGATGAAGAGGATCCTGCGGAGGCGGAACCGTATCGCGTGCTCCATACGAATTTAAATCTGGCGCTCAAAGCCGGGCAGCCGGGAAGTTTCGTGATTTTCTCGGCGGGGCCCGGCGAAGGAAAATCCACGACACTCCACCGGCTCGCGCAGCTGACGGGTTTGGCGGGTGAGCGAGTGGTTTTGATCGATTCGGACTTGCGGCGGCCTTCGCAGCACCGGCTCGCGGATCGCCCGCGCGAACCGGGGTTGAGCGAGTTTCTTCTCGATCGAAAACCGTTGGACGCGGTGATCCAGAAAGAGATCGCACCGAATCTCGATTTCATCCCGAGCGGTGCGGTGCCGGGGTTTACGCTCGGCTTGTTGCACCTGAATCGCTTGCGCGAACTCGTGGCGACGCTCCGGACTCGTTACGACAAAATCGTTTTCGATTCGCCGCCGATCATTGGGGTGAGCGACGCGAGCGTGCTGGCGAGCGTGGTGGATGGCGCGGTGCTGTTGATCCAACATCGGCGCAATCCGCAGAGCATGGTGGTGCGCGCGCAGCAGACGATCGAAGCGTTGAAAACCCCGCTGCTCGGCGTGGTGCTCACGCAAGTGCCGCTCAACACGGGTGGCGACTACGGTTACTATACGAGCAATTATTCCTATTACAGCGACCGCGGAGAGAAGGGGAGACGCTCGGCGGGCAAAGCATCGCGTCGGCGCGAGTCCCGCGAGACCGGCGAGGGCGACCGGCTCGTGCTGCGCGAGCCCGATGCGGGCGACAGACATTGAGGCGCAGCGGGTTGGGCGGGAGGCGCTGCAGGCGGCTCATCAGGAGGGTTGGTCTGGTTTAGCGGAGTGGTCAGGGAGAAATCCCGGCGATCAAAATAGCTGTTGACGGGGACGGGGCGCGGCTTACTTCTGACGGCTCTTTCGCGGGCGTAGCTCAGTTGGTAGAGCACCACCTTGCCAAGGTGGACGTCGAGAGTTCGAGTCTCTTCGCCCGCTCCATTTTCGAAAAGACCCCCCGTGCTAACACCGGCGGTCTTTTTGCGGGCGAAGCCGGGATCGCGCAAAGAAGGAACCACGAATGGACACGAATTCAGACGCCGAGCCTCTTCGGCAATGAATGGAGATTGCATGAGCCGGGAAAGGTTGAAGGCTCAGCGCGTCTCAGTCCTTCCGGCGGTGAGGGCGTTGCCCTCGTCGCGCTGATATTTCCATGTTCCGCTTCATCCATACTGCCGACTGGCAGCTTGGCGCCCGATTCCCCGAATCCGGCCCGATCGGCCGGGGGCCGAGTGAGGCGCGGCTAGTCACGTTGGAAAAGGCACCGCCGAGGGCGCGAGGCCACGCGGTCGACGACTCTATTGTCCCGGGTGATTTGTTCGCATTTTGGCGGCGGTTTCCTGCCGGCTTTGCCGTCGCAGCAAAAACCAAGAACCACTTTCAGGAACATCGCCTCCCGGCTGCCGGCAAACGTATCGCTTCACTTCTGCATTCAACATGAGCACCGCTTCCGCCGAATCGTCCGTCGCCTCCTTGTCGCTCGCTGTCAGCTTCGATCCCGCGATCAATTACGCCTTCCAACAGAACGCGATTCCGGTGGTGAAGGAGTTACGCTTTCAGAACGACGACGTCGCTCGCAAGGATCTCGTTATCCGCGTCACCAGCGAGCCTGCGTTTGCGGCGCCGGTGGAGATAAGGCTGCAGGGCATCGAGGCGAAGGGCGAATATCGCGTGGCTCCGCTCGACCTGAAACTCAGTCACGACTTTCTGGCTGGGTTGCACGAAAAAATTTCCGGCTGGCTCAGGATCGAAGTCGTGGAAGGCGACGCAGTCCTTTGCTCCCGGACCGATCCCATCTCGCTTTTAGCCCGGAACGAGTGGTGTGGCCTGGTTTCCCTGCCCGAGATCCTCGCCGCGTTCATTTTGCCCAACGACGCCGGTGTGATGACGATTCTCGATCGGGCGTCGGAGCTGCTCCGCGCGCACACCGGTCGCGGTGCGTTCAATGCCTATCAGGACAAGAGCCGCAAACGCGCCTGGGAACAGGTCGCCGCGATCTACAAAGCTATCGGCGAACTCGGCATTCGCTACATGGTCGCGCCCGCCAGTTTCGAAACGACCGGCCAAAAAATCCGTTCCCCATCCGACATCCTCGCGCAGCGTTTCGGCAACTGCCTCGACCTTTCGCTGCTCTTCGCTGCGTGCTGCGAACAGATCGGGCTTCATCCGCTGGTCTTGATTCACGATGGCCACGCCTACGCTGGCTGCTGGCTCGACGAACGCACGCTGGCGGAGCCGGCCGGCGACGATCTGCAACACATCCGCAAGCTCGTCGAAAAATCCGAGCTCACGGTTTTCGAGAGCACGGTCGTGGCGGCCGAGCGGCCAGGAACGCTGGCGGAGGCCGAGCTTCTAGGGCGCCCGCACCTCGAAACCGACCATCCGTTTCGTCTCGCCCTGGACGTGCGGCGTTCACGCGTGGCGCGCATTCATCCGCTTCCGGTCCCAGGCCAAAGCGCCACCGCTTCGACCGCCGCCGATCGCGCGCGCCGCGAATCGCCTGAAACCGGGTTGGGCGGACGCGAGTTCGTCGAGCCGGTTGAAGTTCCGCTCACGCCGGCCGCGAGAGCCGCGACGCGCATCGATCAATGGAAAAGCCGGCTGCTCGACCTCAGCCTGCGCAACCGGCTGCTCAATTTTCGGGAAACGAAATCCACCATCCGCATCCTTTCCGCGGCGCCGGAACAGGTGGAGGATGAGCTGGCCGCGGAGCGCGAGCTCTCGCTTCGGCCCAAGCCGAAACTGATGGGCGAGGACGATCCGCGCAGCGCGACCGCCTACACGCGGCAGCAGCGCACCGACGCGCTCAACGATCATTTGCGCGACGAACTCGCGCACGGACGCCTGCGCACCGGGCTCGACGAACCCGAGAATGCCCGCCGCCTCACCGAGCTTTATCGGGCCGCCCGCGTGGCGCTCGACGAGAACGGCACCAACACGCTCTACGCGGCCGTCGGTTTTCTCGAATGGCGCGAAACCGAACACAGCGATCGCGTGCATCGCGCGCCGATCCTGCTCGTGCCGGTGGAGCTGAAGCGCAAATCCGTGCTCGAGGGTTTTACGCTCCGCCGCATCGACGAAGAAACGCGGCTCAACGTCACCCTCATGGAAATGCTCCGGCAGAATTTCCAGAAGGAGATTCCCGGCCTCGATCCGCTGCCGGAGGACGAGAACGGCGTGAATGTCGCACGCGTGTTTCAGCTTTTCCGTGACGCCGTCCGCGATCTCGCCGGTTGGGAAGTGAAGACCGAGATCTGGCTCGGACAATTTTCGTTCACGAAATTTCTCCTCTGGAAAGATCTCGCCGACCGGCTCGACGCGCTCACGCGCAATCGCATCGTTCACCACCTCATCCACGAGGCCGGCGCGCAGTATCCAAATCCCCCCGACGACATCACGCCGCGGCAGCTCGACGACCAGTTTCATCCGCGCGACGTTTTTTGTCCGCGCAGCGCCGATTCTTCCCAACTTGCGGCCGTCATGGCCGCCGCCGCCGGTCACGACTACGTGCTCGAGGGCCCACCCGGCACGGGCAAATCGCAGACGATCACCAACATCATCGCGCACTGTCTCTCGCAGGGAAAACGCGTGCTCTTCGTGGCCGAGAAACGGGCCGCGCTCGATGTCGTTCACCGCCGCCTGCGCGAGGACGGCCTGGAGCCGTTTTGTCTGGAACTTCACTCCAACAAAACGGGCAAAGCCGACGTGCTCGCGCAGTTCGACCGGGCGCTGAAGTTCATCGACGAATCTGCGACGTCCGATTGGGACCATCGCACGGCGGAGCTGGAGAAACTTCGCGCCGCGCTCAACGCCTACACTCGCGCGCTGCACCATCGAAACCCGTGCGGCCTGAGTGCGCACGACTGTCTCGATTATCTCCTCCCGCGAAAGGACGAACCGGTGGTGCGCCTCGATCGCTGGCCATCGATTCTGGAGACGTCGGCTGAAACACTCGACGGCGCGCGCCTGCTCAGCCGTCTGCTGCAAGAGCGTTCGCTCCCGCTCGTGCCGCTGGCGGATCACGCGCTCGCGCCGTTGGCCTGCGAGGAATGGTCGCCTGCGTGGGCCGAGCGCACGCTCGATCGCGTCCGCGAACTGGGCGCGCTCGCCGCGAACGCGTTCGAAGCGTCGCGTGAACTCCGCGCGTGGTTGCGCGACCCGAAACCGGCAGCGTCGCGTCAGCAACTCGCGCACGTCGGCGCGTTGGTGGAAAGCCTGCTCGCGCCCGAGCCGGTCGGGCCGGCGTTTGCCACGACGCCGTGGAATCAACTCGCGGCCGATCTCGATATGTGGATCGCGCTCACGCGCGAACGGGCCGAACTGCGCGCCGTGCTCGCCGACTACGACGAGACGAAACTGCTCGCGCTCGACCTCGACGCATTGCAGGCGAAGTGGACATCGGCACAAACCGCATGGTTTCTAGTCAAATGGCTTCGCATTGGAAACGTGCGCAACCAGCTCCGCACCGCGCGGGCGGACGCGGCAAAGCCCGCCGTCACCACGTTGGAGTCGACGCTCCGGGCGGCTCGACGTCTTCGCGCGATCAACGCACAGCTCGCCGCTGTAGCGCAAACCGCCGAAGGCTGCCTTGGCGTGCTTTGGTCGAAGGGAGAACCGGCGGCGGACTCGCTCATGCGCGTGCGCGAGTGGGGCAAGGATCTTCACGCGCGTCTGCTGGCTTGTGCAGGCGACGATTTCGGCTGGCTGGGGCAATTGCGTTCGCTGCTCGCAGGTCTTTTTAGCGAAGGCCCGACGGTTTACGCGCCGGGCACCAGCATCGGCGGACGACTGGTTCGGTATCGGGAGGCGATAACGCGTTACGGCGAAGCTCACGAGGCGTTCGCGAGCGACGTGCGGTTGCGGCGGGATGCGTTCGACGCGGCGCCGGATCATCTCGCTGCTGTGCAGGCGTTGACGGAGCGATTGGCTGCGGGTTGGGGCGGCATTCGCGATTGGTGTTCGTGGCAGAAAGCGCGGCATCAGGGTGTTGCGCTTGGGCTCTCGCCGGTGATCGAAAAGCTGGAGTCGGCCGACGGGCACACGCTGGATCTGCCGGCGCTGTTCGAACGCAGTTTTCGTCGAGCGGTATTGTTTGCGTCGATTGAGGGCTCAACGGCTTTGCGCGAATTTTTCGGTCGCGAGCACGCGGAGCGGATCGAGCGTTTCCGCGAAGTGGACGAGAGGCTCGCGACGCTCGCACGCGATCTCATCCGGGCGAAGCTTGCGGCGGGAGTTCCGCGCGATCAGGTGCAGAGCGAGATTCCGAAGGCGGAGATCGGTTTGCTGCGAAAAGAAATTGGAAAGAAGACGCGTCACATTCCGGTGCGTCAGTTGCTCAGTCGCATTCCGAAGCTGTTGCCGAAACTCAAACCGTGCGTGCTGATGAGTCCGTTGTCGGTGGCGCAGTATCTGGAAGCGTCGCACGAAAACTTCGACGTGGTGATCTTCGACGAGGCGTCGCAGATCCCGGTGTGGGACGCCATCGGCGCGATCGCGCGCGGGAAGCAACTCATCGTGGTGGGCGATCCGAAACAGCTTCCGCCGACGAACTTCTTCAACAGCAGCGGCGACGACGAGGACGACCTCACACCGGAGGAGCACAAGGACCTCGAAAGCATTCTCGATGAACTCATGACCAACGGGCTGAGGCACAAACGGCTGCAGTGGCATTATCGCAGTCGTCACGAAGGACTCATCACCTTCAGCAACCGCCAGTATTATGAAAACGATCTGCTGACGTTTCCTTCTCCGGAATCGGGTCACGGCGGCGTGCGTTTCAAATATCTGCCGGCGGCGCGTTACGACAAAGGCAAGTCACGCACCAATCGCGGCGAAGCGGAGGCGTTGGTCGGGGATCTGGTCGAGCGGCTGCGCAAAACGGACGGGCCGCGCCGCTCGTATGGCGTCGTGACGTTCAGCCAGGCGCAGCAGAATCTGGTCGAGGATCTGCTTGATCAGAAACGGCGGGAGCATCCGGAGATCGAACTTCACTTCGGCGATGAACCGCCGGTGGAAGGTGAGCCGGTTTTCGTGAAGAACCTGGAGAACGTGCAAGGCGATGAGCGCGACGTGATCCTGTTCTCGATCTGTTACGGGCCGGACGACTCGGGCAAAGTCTCGATGAACTTCGGACCGTTGAACCGCGACGGCGGCGAACGCCGGCTAAACGTTGCCGTCACGCGCGCGAAGCACGAGGTGGTGGTTTACAGCGGACTGCGCCCCGACCAGATCGACCTCACGCGCACGCGCGCGAAAGGCGTGCGCGACCTCAAGTATTTCCTCGATTACGCCGACCGGGGACCGAAGGCGCTGGCGGTGGCCAGCGGCGCGTCGGGAAAGGCCGAGCCGGATTCGGAGTTCGAGAAAATGGTCGCCGATCGTCTCCGCAAGGCCGGTTACGAGGTGCATCATCGAGTCGGCTGTTCCGGTTATCGCGTCGATCTCGCGGTCGTCGATCCCGCGGCGCCTGGACGCTATTTGTTGGGCATCGAATGCGATGGCGCGACCTATCACCGCGCGGCGACGGCCCGCGACCGCGACAAGCTCCGCCAAATGATCCTCGAAGGTCTCGGTTGGAGATTGCACCGCATCTGGTCCACGGATTGGTGGCATGATGCGGAGAAGGAAATGGCGCAGCTTCTCCTGCGATTGAAGGAGTCGCAGGACGTGGGGAGTTCCGCGAGGAGTTGATGCGATGGAATTTTCATCGGCCGAGTCGCAGCGTTCCGCGCTGACCTCTTTGCAAAACGAATTGGGACTGTTCGTCCTCGAGGAGCATGCGTTGCAACGCGAGACCATGCGCCAACTTTGGGCGACACCGCTGAAGGACCGTGTCGAGGAAGGGCGCTGCATCGCCGGCGTGCGGGTTGGCGGACAGACGGCAAGCGGTCGCTGGCTGCTGGAGTGCGACGGCAACGACTCGCGCTTTCGCGAAGGGGATCTCGTCCGATTGAGCCGGGGCGATCCGCAAGAGCCGTTCATGGAGGGCGCGGTCGTGGCAATCTCCGACACACGGATTGAAATCCAGCCGTGGAGAACATTCGGCGATTGGCCGGGCGCGGTCGGCGAATCGGGCGTCTGCATCGACGAGACATTCATCGATCTGGAGGAACGCTATCGCGCGGCGATCGAGGATCTCGGCAAGACCGCGGTGGGACGCGACGTGATCCTGCCTTTGCTCCAGGGTGGGCGGCAGCCCTCGGTGGACGCGGCCGAGTATGGCGCGAGTTTCGACCGCGCGGAAAACGACGGCCTTGACGACAAACAGGCCGAGGCGGTTGCGAACGCGCTGGCGTCGGACGTCTGCTGGCTCATCCAGGGACCGCCGGGGACTGGGAAGACGCACGTGCTTGCGTGGGTGATCGCGGATTTGCTGCAGCGCGGAGAACGGATCTTCGTCACGAGCTTCACTCACCGCGCGATCAACAATCTCCTCGCCGCGGTGGTCGAGCGGTTGGAGTTGCCGGGTCGCGTCGCGAAGATCGCGGCCTTCAACGATCCGGCCTTGCCGGCGGCCGTGGAGCAGCGCGACAAGTTTGCCGAATTGTCGTTCGCGAACGACTCCGCCGGCGCGGGCTACGTGATCGGCGCGACGCCGTTTGCGTTGCGCTCGTCGCGGCTGGCGCATCGCGATTTCGACACGGTGGTGATCGACGAGGCGAGTCAGGTCACGGTGCCGCTGGCGGTGATGGCGATGCTCGCGGGCAGACGTTACATCCTGGCTGGCGATCACCGGCAACTGCCGCCGGTGACGCTGAGCCGTTCGCCGGCGGAGGCGCGAGGACTGTCGATTTTTGGCCGGCTGGCCGGACGCGGCTACGACACGATGCTCGTCGCAACGCACCGCTTGAACGAAGCGTTGTGTCGCTGGCCGAGCGATACGTTTTATCAATCGCGGTTGCGCGCGCATCCGCGCGCCGCCGGACGCAGCCTCGCTCTCGCGGCGTGCGCGCCGGAATGGCGCGAAGCGTTGTCGCCCGCGCGGAGCGTCGTGTGGCTGGCGGTGCCGCACCGGGGTTGTCGTTCGGTCGCGCCGGAAGAGGCGACTTTGATCGCGGACGTGCTGCATGCTTTGCAGGCGGGTGGTGTGGCTTGGAAGGATATGGGCGTCGTGATTCCCTTCCGACGCCAGGCACGTTATCTGCGGAAGCGTCTCGCCGCGCGTTCGCCGGACGGGATCGCGCCGGCGGCGCTGGTGGCTGATACGGTGGAACGCATGCAAGGTCAGGAGCGGGAGGTCGTGCTGGTTTCTTTCACGGTATCGGATGAGGAGTTCGCGTTGAGGCTGCGGGAATTTATTTTTTTGCCGCAGCGCCTGAACGTGGCTGCCACGCGGCCGCGCACCAAATTGGTTCTCGTGGCGAGTCCCGTATTGCTCGCGTTGGCTGAGACGCGGCCGGACGACGAGGGCATGGCGTGTTTCGCATCGTTGCTGCGCGCGGCCCATCGCATCGACATCCCATTGCCGGGGATGGGAGACTGAACCATGGCGCGCGTGTTGCCCGATCCGCTCGTCGGGTCGTTTCCACCCGAAGTGTTGAAGGTGCATCGTGTGCTCAAGGCGATTCCGGGCGACGAGTTCATGGTGTGGGTGGGGCTGCCTCTGCCGGGAAGCGAGTCGCGTCCGCACTTTCTCGTGGTGCACGATAATTCGACTGCTTTCGTCGTCGCGGTCGGCTCGACCTCCGAAGCGGAGTTGGACGAAAGTCTGCATGGGAGTCTTTTTTCCGGCGAATTGGAGCGGCTGCCGTCGGCGGCCGAAGCGAGCGCGATGCTCCGGCGCAAGGTGCGCACGTTTATCGAGACGGCGTTGATGAAGACAGAGACGTCGTCGAAGGGAGATGAAGGGCCTCCGGCTGTTTACGGTGTGGTGCTGTTCCCCAACGCTCCGCACGAAAAGCTCGGAGAGATGTGGGACGAGAATCCTTGGGAGGACTGCTATTGGTTGGGCGAAGCGTATATCGCGCCGGACCGGCTGGCGGCGTGTTTGCGGAAACTGGCGAAAGGCGGATTGGAGGAGCGGCAACTGGCGCAACTGCGTTCGCATTTTTCGCCCGAGTCGGTGGTGCCGTCCCGATTCTCGCCGCGCGGGGCGCGTCGGCGGAACGTGGAGGCGGCATTCACTCCGCTGCTGCTCGATTACGATCAGGAGGCGTGGGCGAAGAATCGTTTGCGGCTGTCGGCCGAGGCGGGGGCGGTTGCAGAAGATCAGGCGCCGTATGGTGGGGCGGCGGCGGTCGAGGTGGTGGTGCCGGGTCGAGAGGCGACTTTGGTCACGGGGGTGGCGGGGAGTGGGAAATCGCTCGTGCTGTTGTTTCGCGCCTGCACGCAGGCGCAGCTCGATCCGCAAAGCCGGGCACTGGTGCTGACGCACAACAAGGCGTTGAAGCATGAACTCGAGGCGCGTTTCGGCGAATTGGGCCGGCCGCCCAACGTGGACTGGCACACGTTTTTCTCGTGGGCGCAGACCGGACTGACGCAACTCGGCGGCTCGCGGGACGTGGTCCAATATAGTCGGCGCGACGAATTGATTGGCCAAGCCATTCGGGAGGGAGGTGGAGCGGTGACCGGCCGCTGGGTGGAGTTTGTGCGCGATGAAATCGACTGGATGCAGGATCGCGCGACCATCGGTCTCGACGATTACCTGGCGGCGGATCGGACGGGGCGGGGCGTGCGATTGAGCGCGGAGCAGCGTCGTGGGTTGCACGCGGTGTATCTTCGTTATCGCGCGCTCTTGGAGGCGAAATCGGCGGAAGACTGGTCGGGGCGAGCCCTGCGATTTTGGCAGGGCGTGGAACGAGGGACGATTCGCCTGCCCCTCTATGATTACATCTATGTCGACGAGGCGCAGTTTTTCGCGCCGGTGTGGCTGCAGGCGTTGCAGAAGGCATTGCGGCCGGGCGTGGGCCGCCTGCTGCTGGCGGCGGATCCGACGCAGGGATTTCTGAAACGCCGCCAGTCCTGGGTGGCGTGCGGTCTCGATATCCGGGGGCGATCGACGCGGTTGCGGCGGAGCTATCGCACGACGCGGCCCATTCTCGAGTTTGCGGCGAGTTTTTATCGATCGAGGGTTGGAGCGGAGGATGAAAGTGAGCTGAATCTTCCCGCCGAGACGGAATTGATTTCAGCCGAACCTGGCGATCAGCCGAAGGTGATCCTCCTGACCTCGCGCCAGGACGAGATCACGCGAGTGGTGAACGAGGTTGAAAGTTATCTCAAGGGGGGTGGCAGCGCGGAGGCGGTGCTGGTGCTGGTGGCGACGGGGCTGCGGACAAAGAGCGTGCATGAGGAATTAAGCCGGGTGTTTGGCGCGGGGCGTGTGGCGGATGCGAAGCAAACCAGCAGCCAAGGGAAGCTGCGGGTTTGCAGCATCGATGGCGCGACGGGGTTGGAAGCGCCTATCGTGTTTGTGGTGGGAGGCGCAGAGCTCCTGGAGGCGGAAGAGGATTTGCAGATGTCTTCCGACCAGAGAGCGGAATTGCGGCGGGATAACACGCGTCGGCTCTACATGGCTTTTACGCGCGCCGGCGTGAAGCTCGTGGTGACGTGGACGGGGGAGTTGCCGGTCGGCTGGAGCTCGCTTGCCGCTTGAGCTCCCGGCTGTTGAGCACTCTATCCTGACGGTGTTCTGTTACGCGCAACGGCGCCGACGGAGCGGCGCTCTCGCGACGACTACAGCGCTCGCATGAAACGACCGCTCCTGGTCGGTCATTCTGGCGAAGCGAAACAGCGGTCGGAACCCGGCGGCTTTTTCGCATGGGAGGCGCGCTACTCCGCGGGAGCGGGCTCGGCCAGTGGGGTTCTGCCGTTGACCACGTCGCGCAGGGTGGGGATGAGGGCGCTGACGCATTCGTCTTTGGTCACCAAGGCAACGGCGCCGACGGAACGCGCGAGGCGTTCGGCGTGTGCGGAGTCGTCCGCGGTGACGACGATGATCTTCGAACCCGGACGGCTGGACGTGATCTGTCGCGCGGCGGAGGCGCCATCGACGTCGGGCATGCGCAGGTCCAGCAGCACGATGTCCGGCTGCAGCGTCATCGTGAGATCGATGGCTTCACGGCCATCCTGCGCTTCGCCCACGAGATCGAACTCCGGGGCGCGGGCGAGCAACTCGCGAATGCCCCCGCGGATGATATCGTTGTCTTCGGCGACCAGCACACGGGTGCGTTGCATATAAAGCGTATTGAGAATGTTGTGACGCGGGCGGCTCGCGCATCTCTCGGCCAAGCGACAATGCTGGGATGGAAACGCGCGTCTCTCGACCTATTTGGGCGGTCGAGAGACCGCGGTTTCGGGGTTCGGTTCTCTTAGGAATGGCGAACAGCGGCGTGATGTTCCGCGCTCGCGGCGGTTCGGGTCATGAGAACCGCGCCGATTTCGGCGAGGCCAAGGATCAGATGCGGCATCCACACCCGGTCCGAGAAACCAAAAAGCCAGGGCGAAAGTGCGAGCAGCACGCCGCTCATGGCATCCAACGTCAGGTGGGCTCGGAAGGGGACGAGTTTGAGGAGGCCGAGCTCGTAGTTCGTGGACACGCTGTAGATCAGCGTCGCAACGCCGAGCACGAGGGGAACCGTTCTCGCGGCGCCTTCGAAGCCGAACATAATGGGCGCCAGAATGAGGATGAGGCCCATGGCATAATCGATGAAACCGTGAGCGCGTCGGGATAGAATATTCATAGTGCCGCACGATACCCCGACTGGAATCCGGGGATATGGGACGAATCCCCTTACCGGAGAGGGAGATGCTCCCGTCGGGCTTGGACGCGTTTCGACACCCCGAGACTATAGGTGTGAAGCGCGATTGGCGTGAGCGCTGTTATCAATTAGCTGAGAAGAAACACTTAAGAGATGAAGCGGCGAATGGTTCCGTTCACCCAATGCGGCTCCTCGTGAACGATCCAGTGCGTGGCGGTGGGATGGCGGACCACGCTCAACCGAAGCACGAGTTTCTCCAAACCGGAAAGGTTCGATCTCTTCAAAGCGGCGTCGTGATCGTCCCAAAGCACCAGGGTTGGGACGTGGACGGGCTGCGTTGCTTGGAGGGCCACTCGCCTCAGGGTCCGAAGATTGCGATAGTAGTGAAGTCCGGCAGCGAGCGCATAGGGCTGACTCCAGGCAGCACGATAGGCTGCCCGCAGCGTTTCGGGAAACATGTCGGGTTTCGCGGTCGTGCCGAAAATCATCTGACGCAGAACGGCGTAGTCGAACGCGCGTAGTGCCATTTCGGAGACACCTCGCAGCTGAAAGAGCAGGGCGTAGGTGCTGCCGATGCGTTGGCTCCAGCTATGTTTCAACTCGCGATAAAACAGCGCGGGATGCGGGGCGTTGATGATCACCAGATGCTCGAGCAGTTCGGGATTGTCTTGTGCGAGCACCCATCCGGCGAAGCCGCCCCAGTCGTGGCCGACGAGCGTGATAGGCTCGTTGGGGGACAATGCTCGGATCAGCGCGCGGACGTCGGCCACGATCCGGGGCAAGGCGTAGTGACGGACGCCTCGCGGCTTGTCGGACTGGTTGTAGCCACGAAGATCGACGGCCACGGCTTGGTGGTCTTGTCCGAATTCTTCGAGTTGCCGATGCCAGGCGAGCCAGAACTCGGGAAAGCCGTGGAGAAAGAGAATCATTCGCCCCCGCTTGCCTTGGACCGCGACATGCAAGCGCATACCTTCGGCGACCGGCGCATGAAGGTGAGTGATCATCGGGGCATCCAAAGAACGTCGTCGCGCCGCTGCGTTCCGCTGGCGAGCGCCTGGCAAGTAGTGCCCGGGCGGGAGCACGTCCGGCGAAACGGACCGCCGTTGAGCTTTGTCGGCACCGCGCGCCATCCTCGCGGGCGTTTCAAAAAGCCGCTGTTCGACGGCGGCTTTTTTATGCACGCTGCGCGGTGTGAAAGCCTCCGAGTATTTCGATCTGCCTGTGTCGCTGGCGCCGTTTGCGGCGAGTTTTTTGCCGGAGGTTGCGCCGTGGGAGTGGATCAAGCGCATTGGCGCGGCGCTCGCCGGAGTCTCGCTGGCATCGGACAGCAGGGCACTTCCGCCCGGAGTGCACGTTGAAGGCTCTGTCTGGCTGCATCCGACCGTGAAGCTGCCGGCGCAGGCGACGTTGATTGGGCCGGCGTGGATTGGAGCGCGCACGGAGATTCGGCCGGGGGCGTTTGTGCGCGGAAACGTGATCGTGGGCGAAGGCTGCGTGCTGGGGAACGCGTGCGAATTCAAAAACTGCCTGCTGATGGACGGCGTGCAGGTGCCGCATTTCAGCTACGTGGGCGATTCCATCCTGGGCAACCGTTCGCACCTCGGCGCGGGTGTGATCCTTTCGAATCTGCGGCTGGATCAGCAGCCGATCGCGGTCCGCACGGACGATGCGACGCATGAGACCGGCTTGCGCAAGTTCGGGGCGATTCTGGGAGAAGCGGCGGAAGTCGGCTGCAACGCGGTGCTGCAACCTGGCACGTTGCTAGGACGGCGCGCGATCGTGATGCCGTTGACGGCCTTTGGCGGGACCTTGCCGGCGAACACGATGGTGCGCAGCCGGCAGGCGTTGACGACGATCGAGCGGCGGGACTGAAAAATCGTTCTCGTTCTCATTCTCGTTCTCGTTCTCTCTTGCCGGTTCGAGCACGAGTAAGATCACGATCACGAGCACGATTCGAACATGCGCACCCTTACCGGTATCCAGCCTTCGGGCACGTTGCACCTCGGCAATTATCTCGGCGCGATGCGGCCGGCGATCGAAGCGCAGACGCGCGGCGACTGTTATTATTTCATCGCGGATTATCATTCGATGACCTCGCTGCTCGACCCGGCGCAGCGGCGGAAAAACACGCTGGATGTGGCGCTGGACTGGCTGGCGTGCGGGCTGGACCCGGCGAGATCGGTGTTCTGGCGGCAGAGCGACGTGCCGGAAGTGACCGAGCTGATGTGGCTGCTCGGCACGGTGACGCCAATGGGGCTCCTGGACCGCGGTCACAGCTACAAGGACAAGATTGCGAAAGGCATTCCCGCGAACTTTGGGTTGTGGGCGTATCCGGTGCTGATGGCGGCGGATATCCTGCTTTTCGATACGAACGTCGTGCCGGTCGGCCGCGATCAGAAGCAGCACGTCGAGATGACGCGCGATATCGCGATCAAGTTCAATCAGACTTATGGCGAGGTGTTCGTCGTGCCCGAGCCGGATATTCGTGACGAGAGCGCGGTGGTTCCGGGATTGGACGGGCAGAAGATGAGCAAGAGCTATGGCAACACGATCGGCCTGTTCGGTGACGAGAAAGCGACGCGGAAGAAGATCATGGGGATCGTGATGGATTCGCGGACGCCGGCGGAGCCGAAACCGGATGCCGACAAGAATCTGGCGATTCAGCTTTTGAAACTGGTGGCGCCGGCGGAGGTTGCGCGCGATTACGAAGATCGCTTGCGGGCGGGTGGGTTGGGTTACGGCGATCTGAAGAAAGCGCTGTTTGAACATTATTGGAATTTCTTCGCGCCGTATCGCGCGCGTCGCGCGGAGCTCGAGTCGAATCTCGACCACGTGGAGCAGGTCCTGCGCGATGGCGCGGCGCGGGCTCGGGCCACGGCGAGCGCGGTGTTGAAGCGCGCGCGCAAGGCGAGCGGTTTGGAGTAAGCGCTGCGCCGGTCTTCGCAGCGGAACGCGTGAGCGTTTCGAGAAGGCGGCAAACTGCGGTTGCTCCGGAGCGACGGGCAGATTTGTTCGTCGCGATGAAGGTTCTCGGAATCGATATTGGCGGATCAGCGCTCAAGGGAGCGCCGGTGGAAACGGCGACGGGACGTTTGCTTGCCGAACGATTTCGGATCGAGACGCCGGAGCCGCTGACGCCGCATGCGATGGCGCGCGCGGTGGAGGAGATGGTGGCGAAGTTCAAGTGGCGCGGGCGGGTGGGAATCGGATTTCCGGGCGTGGTCCACGGCACGCGAACCGTGACGGCGCCGAATCTGCATCCGCGGTTCTCGGGCTGCGACACGGGGCGGTTGTTTGCGAAGGCGACCGGTTGCCACGTCGCGATGGTGAACGATGCCGATGCGGCGGGACTTGCGGAGATGCGGTTCGGAGCGGGCCGCGGGATCGATGGACCGGTGTTGCTGCTGACGCTCGGCACGGGAGTGGGCACGGCGGTGTTCACGTGCGGCGTGCTGTATCCGAATTCCGAATTCGGCCATCTGCCGATGCGCGGAAAGTCGGCGGAACGTTTTGTTTCGGCGGCGGCGCGGAAACGCCGGGGGCTGGAATGGTCCGAGTGGGGGCCGGAGTTTGGCGCTTATCTTCGCACCTTGGAGATGTTGTTGTCGCCGGAGTTGATCATCATCGGCGGCGGGGTGAGCGCGAAAAGCCGCAAGTGGATGCGCTATGTGAAAACGCGGGCGAAGCTGGTGCCGGCGGCGTTTCATAACGAAGCGGGGATTGTTGGGGCGGCGTTGTGGGCGGCGGAGCGGCGGTTGAGTTCGTAGGAAACGGCGGAAGCGTCGCCCCCGGAATTCGGCAACTCGCCCACGAACGGAGGCGAATTCTCCCTATTTTCTACCGGGCCGCGGTGAAGTCGCTAAGCAGGCGACGTCCAGCGAGCTGTGAGGCGTGCTGGGCGACCACACACCTACAACCCCTACAGACTACGCATGAGATCTATGCGCGTTTCCCTAACTGTGTCCCGGCGACTCGCCAGCGGACTGTTGTGCATCGCGGCGCTCGGAGCGATCCAGAGTTCCGCCTTCGGCCAAGGTTGCGTCATCGCGCGCGGCGGCGGCGGTGCGATGATTTCCGACGCCAGCGGCTTCCTGGAGCCCGGGCAGTGGCAGGTCACGGTTGCTCATCGCTGGTTCGAATCGGACCGGCATTTTATCGGCGATGACGAGCAGAAGCACCGCAAGGCGCAGGGCACGCAGGTGATCAACAATTCTCACTTCCTCGACTTTACGGCGACCTACGCCTGGTCGAAGCGGTTGAACCTCAATCTGACGCTTCCGTATGTGAAGCACGACCGCTCGTCGAAATACGAGCACAGCGGCAATGCGAATCCGCGTTACCACACGCAGTCGGATGGTTTGGGCGACGTGCGGGTGAGTGCGAACTACTGGGTGTTCAATCCTGAAGAACATCATCGCGGAAACTTCGCAATCGGCTTGGGCATGAAAGCGCCGACGGGCAGTTACACGGCGAAAGACACGTTCATTCGTCCCGCGGGTCCGCAGACCCGTTATGTCGACTCGTCGATCCAGCCTGGCGATGGCGGCTGGGGTTGGACGATCGAAGGTCAGGGCTATTACCACCTCGCTGGCAACTTCACGGCGTATGGGAATGCGTTCTATCTGTTCAATCCGCGCGAGCGTGTGCCGCGGACGAACTTCTCGGTGCCCGATGCCTACATGGCGCGCGGGGGCGTGGAGATGATCGTGCCCTCGATCGAAGGACTCGCGTTGAGCTTGGGCCTGCGCATCGAAGGCGTGCCCGGCAACGACCTCTTCGGCGGCAACGGCGGCAGCCGCCGCCCCGGTTTCTCGACGGCGGTCGAACCTGGACTCTCGTTCTCGAAGGGCCGCTTCACGGGGACGTTCACGATCCCGGTGGCGATCCATCACCGTCGCTCGCACACTTACGGCGCGCTGCGGCCGGGCGATGCGGCGTTCGCGGATTTCACGGTGAACACGAGCCTCTCGTGGCGCCTCTGATTCACGGCTAAACGGAGATCCCGTTAGTTGTCGCAGGGCGGGCGAAAGCCCGCCCTGCTGTTTTTGCGATGACGATGTCCCAGCAACGAGATGCGGTGGAAGGAAGGCCGGCGGGCGCAGCGTTGCTGGCGAGTTTGTTTTTCGCGTCCGGCGCGCTGGCGCTCGTGTATGAAGTCGTTTGGCAACGCCAGTTCGCGCTGGTGTTGGGTTCGGCGGCGCCGGCGACGGTGGCGGTGCTCGCGGCGTATTTCGCGGGACTGGGATTGGGTAGCGTGACGTTGGGCCGGTGGGCGAGCGGGTGGCGTCGACCGCTGCTGGTTTATGCGGTGTTGGAAGCGGCGATCGGGGTGGGAGCATTGTTGGTGACGCCGCTGATGGGGATGTTGGAAAACGTGTATCTAGGGGTTTTAGACGGAGGAGCGCCGGCGGGGGGCGGGTTGATGATGGTGCGTCTGGCGGTGGCGTTCGCGGCGATTTTTTTGCCGACGTTCTGCATGGGCGGAACGCTGCCGGTGTTGGCCGAATGGGTGGATCGCGGACAGAAGCAGCTTGGAGTCACGGCCGGGGCGTTGTATGTCGCGAACACGATGGGCGCGGCGCTCGGCGCGATCGCGGTGCCGTTTTGGCTGATGCCGGCGCTGGGTTTGCAAGGAACGGTCTGGGCCGCCGCGGGTGGGAATGGGGTGCTGGCGCTGGTGGCGTGGAGCTTCGGCTTGCGTGCTCAAACGGTGGATACGAGCGATCGGGTGAAGTCGGCGAGGAACGCGACGGCGACGCGGGGCGCGAAAGGCGGGGGCATGCGTGGCGTGTGGTGGCTGGCGGGTCTTTCCGGGGTGGCAACGTTTGCGTTGCAGGTGTTGTGGAATCGGGCGTTCGCGCAGGTGCATGAAAACTCGATGCATTCGTTTGCGGTGATTGTTGCGCTGGTGATTCTCGCTCTGGCCGTGGGCGCGCAAGTGGCGCGGGTGGCGTTGAAACGGGGGGTGGCGCCGCGCCGGTTGATCGGGGTGGCGTGGACGGCGGCGGGGGTGGCGATTGCGATGGGGCCCTGGCTGTTTTTCCGCTGGACGGACGGGCTGGCGTATTTGTCGGGTGGAGACAATTGGGGCGGCCAGATGTGGAGACTGTTGTGGCTGGGCGCGGGAATTTGTTTCGTGCCGATGGCGCTGTTGGGCGTGGGTCTGCCGGCGCTGATGGAGCAGGCGGGGCGGGAGGCGACGGATTCTTCGGGGCGGGTGTTGGGGCGGTTGTTTGCGATCAACGTGGTTGGGTCGGTGACGGGCGCGCTGGCGGCGGGGTTTTTGTTGCCGGCGTGGTTAGGAATGTGGGGCGCGTTGATCTGGATCGGGATGCTCGTGGTGGCGGTGGGGTGGGGCGGGCGCGGAGCGATGAGGTGGGCGGTCGCGGTCGTGGCGATCGCGGGCGCATGGGGATTGCAGCGCGTCGAACCGCCGCGGGTGCGGGTGGCGGTCGATCGTGGAGAGCGGTTGGTGTCGTTGGCGGAAGGGGCGCACGGCGTGGTGTCGGTGGTGGAGCGCGAAGGCTCGCGGCGTTTGAAGTTGAATAACCACTACGCGCTGGGCGGGACGGCGGCGACGGGCGATGAGCGGATGCAGGCGCATCTGCCGCTGTTGCTGCATCCGGCGCCGCGGAGCGTGGCGTTTTTGGGCTTGGGCACGGGAGTGACGGCGGGGGGAGCGATGTTTCATCCGGTTGAGAAAATCGTTGCGGTTGAAATCGTGCCGGAGGCGATCGCGGCGGCGCGCGAGCATTTTTCGCAAGCGAACGCGGGGCTGATGGAGGATGCGCGCGCGCGGGTGATCGCGGACGACGCGCGGCATTTCCTTCGGGCGACGGACGAACGATTCGACGTGATCGTGGGCGATCTGGTGGTGCCCTGGCGGGCGGGCGAGGGGGCGCTGCTGACGCTGGAGCAGTTCGAGGCGGCGCGCGAGGCGTTGGCGGAAGGCGGTGTGTTTTGCCAATGGCTGCCGTTGTTTCAGCTGAGCGAAATGGAGACGGAGATTTTGCTGCGGACGTTTTTATCGGTGTTTCCGGAAGCGCAGGTGTGGCGGGGTGATTTTTCTCCGACGGAGCCGGCGATCGCGTTGGTGGGATGGAAACGTGACGGAGCGTTCGAGGTGCTGCCGCGGCGCGCACGGGTGACTGCGATGATGCCGGATCCGGCGAACCCGCATCTGGCGGCCCCGGGTGCGGTGTGGATGCATTACATTGGGGCGGTGAAGCGGGAGGATGTGGCCGCGAGCGACCAGCGAGTGAACACCGAGAATCAGCCGTGGGTGGAGTTGCTCGGACCCCGCCTGCATGGCGGACGGAACGACGCGGTCTTCGTGGGACGCGAACTCGAAGCGTGGTTGCAGACGCTAAGAACCAGGACGCTCACGCGGCAGACCGCGTTGGAAGCGGAGCAGCGGCGGGCCATGGAAGCAGGTGCGGCTTTGGCGGAGATGATCTTGAAGATGCGCGAAGGCGATCGGACCGGTGCGGCGGAGGCGAACGAGCGCGTGCGAGGATTGCTGCCGGTGGAGACTTATCGCGCGTTGTTGGGTGGGGAATAAGGCGTGGACGGTGGGCCGGGGAGGCCGAAGAAGATGGCCGCAAAGAGGCGGAGTGTGTTTCGTGTGTCCTCTTGCGGACGCCCACGTGGATGTCGAACCAGCCTTCGGCTAGATCTCGCTTCGCTTAGAATGACAAAGAAGACCGCGAGGTTTGCTGGATACTAACGGCTACAGCGGCCAGACGCGGGGGACGACGATCATGGCGACGATGAAGCAGAGGACGTTGAGCGGCGTGCCAATGCGGACGAAGTCGATGAATTTATATCCGCCGATGCCGTAAACGTAGGTGTTGGTTTGATAGCCGATGGGCGTCGCGAAGGCGGCGGAGGCGGCGAACATGACGATGATGACGAAAGGTCGTGCATCGACGCCGAGGTGATCGGCGACCCCGATGGCGATGGGCGCCATCAGTGCGGCGACGGCGTTGTTCGACAAGATCTCGGTGAGAAGCGCGGTGATGATGTAGAGGCAGCCGAGCATCACCATGCCCTTGTGTGCGGCGGGGATGATGTAGTTGACGGCGGCGACGGTTTTTTGGGCGACGAGCGCGGCGGCTCCGGTGTGTTCCAGGGCAAGACCCATCGCGAGCATGCCGAAGATGAGGAACAGGATGTTCCACTCGATCGAGTCGTAGGCTTCCTTCGGCTTGAGGCAGCCGGTGAGGCACATGATCACGCCGCCCGTGATCGCGCTCAATTCGATCGGCACCCACTCGAATGAAGCGACGGCGACGACGGCCACGACGATTCCGATGGCGAGCGGGAGCCGTCGATTCGCCGCGCGAGCGGGGAGAGGGGGCTGATCGAAAAGGATGATATCGTCGCCGGTGCGGAGGGCTTGGATGGCTTGATCGGTGCCCATCATCAGCAGGACGTCGCCGGCTTCGATGGGAGTCGTGTCGATCTTGTCGCGAAGGTTTTTGCCGTGGCGATGGATGGCGAGGACGACCATGCGGAAACGCTGACGGAAATTCAGTTCGCGCAGCGTGCTGCCGATGATGTCGGACGTGGGGGTGACGACGCCTTCGACGAGCGATCCCTCGTGGGCGGCGATTTGTTCGAGGCCGATGTTGAGTTCGGACACGAGGTCGACGCCGGCGAGTCCGCGCGTGTGCACGATGCCCTTGGGGCGGCACGCGAGAATGAGGCGGTCGCCGGCTTGAAGGCGCAGGGAGCGAGGGTCGAGGGCTGCGGCGATGCCGTCGCGCACGAGTTCAAGGACGCGGATTCCGCGCGCGCTGACGAGGCCGGCTTCGGCAAAAGATTTGCCGAGGATGCGCGAGTCGGGCTGCACGAACGCCTCGGTGATGTATTCGCGCCGCTCCTCGTTGGAGAGGATCGACGTGAGCATCTGGCGATCGGGGAGGAGACGTTTGCCAAAGAGAGCGAGGTAGGCGGCGCCGATAACCGTCACGGGCACGCCGAGCCAGGCTAGCTCGAACATGGACATCGGAGGCTGTCCGCGGCTGATGCTGATGCTGTTGACGAGGAGGTTGGTGCTCGTGCCGATGAGCGTGCAGGTGCCGCCAAGCACGGCGGCGTAGGAAAGGGGGATGAGGAGTTTCGACGGGGAGAGCCCCATTCGGCGGGCGAGGTTCAGCACGACCGGGATGAAAACGACGACGACGGGCGTGTTGTTGACGAAGGCGGAGATCGTTGCGACGAGGACGACCATCAGCAGGACGACGACGCCGTAATACCAGCGCGAAGCCCCATCGAGAAGATGGACGAAGCGGTCGATCGCGCCGCATTTCACGAGCCCGGCGCTGAGCACAAACATGGCGGCGACGGTGAGCGGGGCGGGGTTGGCGAAGACGGAAAAGGCTTTTTCCTCGGGCACGAGGCCGGTCGCGATGAGGATCACGAACAGGGCAAGCGCGATCACATCGGGCGGATGCTTTTCCCGGAGGAAACTCGCAAACGTCGCGATGAGCAGAAGGAAGACGAGGGCGATCTGCCAGGTCATCGGGCCGAGCTAACGGAGACGCGTGCGATCCGCCGAGTGGAAAATCCGGTTGGCGCGTCTTATCTGGCGAATTGCCAGCAGGCATTTATGCCACAATTTAAACCGGCAATCGGGCGACGTCTGCGCTGAATTCTCTTTCCACCCAACAACCCATACGATCATGGCAAAAATCCATAACGACATCACAGAAACCATCGGCAACACCCCGCTCGTTCGCTTGAACCGCACGGCCGCCGCGCACGGCGCGGAGGCGGAAATCCTGCTCAAGCTCGAATTCTTCAATCCTCTCTCGAGCGTCAAAGACCGGATCGGCTTCTCGATGATCGATGACGCGGTGAAGTCCGGAAAAATTACGAAGGACTCGGTGCTGATCGAGCCGACCTCGGGCAACACGGGCATCGCGCTCGCGTTTGTGGCCGCGGCGAAAGGGTTGAAGCTCATTTTGACCATGCCGGAGACGATGAGCATCGAGCGTCGCAAACTATTGAAGATTCTGGGCGCGCGGCTCGTGTTGACCGAAGGCGCGAAAGGCATGAAGGGCGCGATCGCGAAGGCGGAGGAACTCGCGGCGAAGATCCCGAACAGCATTATTCTCCAGCAATTCGCGAATCCGGCGAATCCGGCGATTCACCGCAAAACCACGGCCGAGGAAATCTGGAACGACACGGACGGAAAGGTGGACATCATTGTTTCCGGCATCGGCACGGGCGGCACCATCACGGGTGTGGGCGAGGTGTTGAAGCCGCGGAAGCCGGAGCTGAAGATCGTGGCGGTTGAGCCGGACGCGTCGCCGGTGTTATCGGGTGGCACGCCGGGGCCGCACAAGATTCAGGGCTTGGGAGCCGGGTTCATTCCGGCGGTGTTGAACACGAAGATTTACGACGAAGTGATTCGCGTGAAGGAAGTCGATTCCGGTCCGCTCTCGAAACAGGTGAATCAACTCGACGGCATTCCGGTGGGCATTTCCTCCGGCGCCGCGGTTTGGGCGGCGATTCAACTGGCGAAGCGGCCCGAAAACAAAGGCAAGCAGATCGTCGCGATCATTCCTTCGAGCACGGAGCGTTATTTGTCCACGTGGCTGTTTGCGGACATCAATACGGAGAGCGATTCGATCGACGACCTTTTGCCGGCGTCGGCGACCACCTGAGCGGAAGCGACCTGAAATTCAGTTTACGAAGGCCGGCGAGATGCCGGCCTTTTTTTGAACGGAGCGAGCGCGGGTTTTGGCCGTGCTCCCTTAGCGCGACCAGTCGCGCGAGTGGCTGGCGCGATACCAGCGGAAGAAACTGACCCCGACGGCTACGAGGGCGGCGAAGGTGCCGGCGAGTTTCATCATGGCGCCGGCGAGCAGTTGATCGTCGGCGGGCGAGAAGTTGGCGATGAGCCGCGGCGCGTATTCGTAAGTTGGATAAAGGATTTCGTGTGAAAACGTGATGTAGGCGAAGACCGGAGTCATGCCGACGACCACGGCAAAGAAATAAAGCATTTGTGAGGCATAACCAATCGGAGGGAGCGCGCGCGAGGGGCTGAGCATCGGCCACCAGTAAAACAGCGCGGCGCCGAAAAACATCAGATGCTCGAGGACGTGGACGGCTTTGTTGCGGAGTGCCAGGTCGTAGAGCATCGGCATGTGCCAAACGGAGATGATGACGGTGTAGAGAATCCCGCAAACGACCGGGTGGGCGAGGAAGCGATAGATGGCTGGCGGGTCGCGGCGGGCGAAAGCGCGATCAATCATCCAGGAAGGAATGCCGAGCAGGAAGAGGATCGCGGCCGGATACACGAGCAGTTGGTGCTGCAGCATGTGGGCGCTGAAGAGGAAGCGTTCGCCGATTTGGTCGAGCGGAGAGCCGACGGCGAGGTAGAACACCACGAGAGACGAGTAGAAGAGCCACGCGTGTTTGCGCGGAAACGGCGCGCCGGGTGCGAGCCGCGCGCGCAAAGGACCGGCGAGAATGGCCCAGAGCCATCCGGCGATGACAATGCCGCCGACGAGGTAGGGTTCGTTATGCCAGTGGCGCCAATCGATCATGGATGGCGCATCGTGAACGCGCGCGATGGAAAAAGGGAGCGCAGAAATGCGGATGACGATGCATCGGGGCAAAAAAAAGCCCGCCGGCTCGGCGGGCTGGTTCACGAAAGGGGCGGCAGGCGCGGAGGCATGCCGCTACGAAGGTCAGACGGATTCCAGGAGTTTGTAGAGACGGGCGACCATGGGGGTGGCGTCGTCGAGGAGGCCGGCGCTGATGAGGGCGTTGTCGAGGATTTGTTCGGCGACGAGCTTGGCTTTGTCGGGCGCGGCCTCGTGGGTTTCGAAGAGGCGCTTCATGACCTGCGAGCGCGGGTTGATCTCGAGGTTCACGCGAAGCGGAGACTCGGCGCCGTCCTTGTTCATGGCCTTCATCATGCGGCGCATGTGGGGCGACATGAATTTATCGGCGTTGAGCGCGAGAGCGGGTGAATCGACGAGGCGGTCGGAGGCTTTCACTTCGGCGACGCGTTCGCCGAGGGTGTCTTTCAGCCAGCTCGTGAGTTTCTTGGTGTCGTCCTCGCTGAGCGCGCCTTCGGGTTTGGGGAGGTCGGAGAGTTTGACGTCGGCGTGATCGGCGGCGGTGAGTTTTTTGCCGTCGAACTCGCGGAGGCTGTTCATCACGTATTCGTCGACCGCTTCGTAGCAGAAGAGGACCTCGAGATTGCGGGCTTTGAAGCCCTCGAGATACGGGCCGCTTTCGATGGCGGTGCGGTTGGGGCCGACGAGGTAGTAGATCTCTTTTTGTTCGGAGCCGAGGCGTGAGACGTAATCGGCGAGGGAGGTGGTTTTGCCTTTTTCGGTGAGGGAGGATTCGAAGCGGAGGAGTTTAGCGAGCTGGTCCTTGTGCGTGAAATCCATCGCGGCGCCTTCCTTCAGGAAGATGCCGAATTCGGCGAAGAACTCGTTGTAGGCGTCGGTGCGATTTTTCGCTTCGTCTTCGAGAAATTTGAGGAAGCGTTTCGTGATGACCTTGTTGAGTTTCTCGATGAGGGCTTTGTCCTGCATCGTCTCGCGCGAGATGTTGAGCGGAAGGTCTTCGCTATCGACGACGCCCTTGAGGAAGCGGAGCCACTCGGGGAGGAGGGCTTTGGGTTTGGCGTCGATGAGGACCTTGCGGCAGTAGAGCGAGACGCTTTGTTCGAGGCGGGAGAAGCCGAGCTTTTCGGTGTTTTCCTTCGGGACGAAGAGGAGCGCGTTGATCGCGAGCGGGGCGTCGGCGGAGAAGTGGAGGCGGTAGCGCGGCTCGTCGTAGGCGTGGGCCTGGAACTTGTAGAACTCGGTGTATTCCTCGTCCTTGATCTCGTTTTTGTTGCGGAGCCAGAGAGCCTGGACGGTGTTGACGCGCTTGGCGTTGAGATTGATCGGGAACGAGACGAAGGCGCTGTAGCGCTCGAGGATTTCCTTGACCTTCCAATCCTGGGCGAAGTCGGAGGCGTCGTCTTTCAGTTCGATGACGATTTTGGTGCCGCGGCGTTCGCCCTCGCTCGGTTCGATCTCGTAGGAGCCGGAGCCGTCGGAGGTCCAGACATGGCCGGGTTCGTCTTTCTTCCAAGAGCGCGAGTAAACCTTCACCGACTTCGCGACCATGAACGCGGAGTAGAAGCCGACACCAAATTGGCCGATGAGGTTGGAGTTCTTGGCGCCGCCCTCGCCGAGGGCTTTGAGAAATTGCTTGGAGCCGGAGTGGGCGATGGTGCCGAGGTTTTTGACGAGCTCGTCGCGCGTCATGCCGATGCCGAAATCCTGGATCGTGATGGTCTTCGCCTTGTCGTCCGTGGTGACGTTGATCTCGAGGTCGAGGTTGTCGTCGGCGATTTCCTTCTCCGTGAGCTGCGTGTGGCGGAGTTTCTCGAGGGCGTCGGAGGCGTTGGACACCAGCTCGCGCACGAAGATTTCTTTCTCCGTGTAGAGCGAGTGGATGACGATATCGAGCAGCTGCTTGATCTCGGCTTGGAACTCGAACTTTTGCGGTGAGGTGGTGGACATGGTGTTGGTTGAGAGTTGAGAGCTGACGGTTGAGAGAGGGTGGAAGTTGAGAGTTGAGGGATGAGAGAAGGTGGAAGTTGAGAGTTGAGGGATGAGAGTTGAGAGTTTAAGAGCCGGCTAGTTTAACAGATGGGCGAAAAAATCAAGAGGTAGGGAGCGCCCCGATGGCCGACGCGGAAGAGGGACCGGGAACGGGGAAATGATTTTACCTGTCCGCGTGGCGCCTCGATGAAGCCAACGAAGCAGTGGAAGGGGCACTATTATCCCTTGGGAGCGACTTGGACGGGCAACGGCGTGAACTTCGCTTTGTTCTCCGAAAATGCGACCGGGGTGGAGCTATGTTTGTTCGACGCGCTGGGCGAGCCGGAGGTGGCCCGCGTGAGATTGCGCGAACGGAGCGATCAAGTGTGGCACTGCTTCCTGCCGGAAATCAGGCCGGGGCAGTTATACGGCTATCGGGTGGAAGGGCCGTATGAGCCGGAGAAGGGGCATCGGTTCAACCCGAACAAATTGCTGCTCGATCCTTATGCGAAGGCGATCGCGGGACAGGTGCAGTGGGCGAATGAAAATTTTGGATACACGATCGGGCATGCGGATGCGGACCTGTCGTTCGATGACCGCGACGATGCCGTGCTGATGCCGAAAGCGGTGGTGGTCGATCCGGCGTTTGCCTGGGGTGCGGACCTCCGGCCCAATCGCCCGCTGCACGAGACGGTGATCTATGAAGTGCACGTGAGAGGCTTCTCGAAGCTTTGGGACGAGTTGCCCGAACATTTGCGTGGCACTTACGCGGGAATCGGGAGCCCGCAGGCGATTCAATATTTCAAGCACCTAGGCGTGACGGCGATCGAACTGCTCCCGGTGCATCAGCACGTCGACTCGAAGCACCTGCTCGACAAAGGGCTCACGGATTATTGGGGCTACAACACGCTCGGCTTTTTCGCGCCGGAGCCCACTTATCGCAGCAGCGATGAAATCGCTTCCGAGGTGGACGAGTTTCGCACGATGGTGCGCAGCCTGCACGCGGCGGGCCTCGAGGTGATTCTCGACGTGGTTTACAACCACACCGCCGAAGGAAACCATCAAGGGCCGACGCTGAGTTTCCGAGGTATCGACAACGCGAGTTACTATCGGCTGGTGCCGGACAACCCGCGTTACTACATGGATTACACGGGCACGGGAAATACGCTGAATGTGCCGCATCCACGCGTGCTGCAGCTGGTGATGGACAGCCTGCGTTATTGGGTGACGGAGATGCACGTGGACGGATTTCGTTTCGACCTCGCGCCGGCGCTCGCGCGCGAGCTGCACGAAGTGAGCCGGCTGTCGTCGTTCTTCGACGTGATTCATCAGGATCCGATCATCTCGCAGGTGAAGCTTATCGCGGAGCCGTGGGATGTGGGCGAGGGCGGATATCAGGTGGGCAACTTTCCGGTGTTGTGGGCGGAGTGGAATGGAAAGTATCGCGATACGGTGCGGCGGTATTGGAAAGGCGACTCCGGGCACATGGGCGATTTCGCGTATCGGCTTTGCGGCAGCTCGGATCTTTACCAAGGAAGCGGCAAGACGCCCTCGGCGAGCATCAATTTCATCACGTCGCACGACGGCTTTTCGCTGCGCGATCTGGTTTCGTTCAACGAGAAGCACAACGCGGCGAACGGGGAAAACAACCAGGACGGGGACAGCCACAACAACTCGTTCAACTGGGGGCATGAAGGCCTCGATGCGCCCGAACCGGTGCTGACTATTCGCCGGCGGATGCAGCGGAATTTTCTGGCGACGCTGTTTCTTTCGCAAGGCGTGCCGATGCTGCGGGGTGGCGACGAGGCGGGAGCGACGCAGCGCGGAAACAACAACGCGTATTGTCAGGACAACGAAATCAGCTGGTTGCCCTGGTTGCACGATATTCACGCCAAGCGGCTGGCGGACTTCACGGGCCGGTTGATTCAGTTCCGGCTGTCGCATCCGATTTTTCACAACTCGAGCTTCTTCCGCGGACGACCGCTGCGCGGGCGTGGGATGAAAGATCTGACCTGGTTCAATCCGGACGGCTCGGAGATGGACGATGCGGACTGGGGCGCGGATTTCGCAAAAGTGCTCGGGGTGGTGTTGAGCGGCGACTCGCTGGATGTGCGAACGTATGAAGGCGAGCGGGTGAAGGACGACACGTTCCTGCTCTACTTCAACGCCCACAACGAAGACGTGGAAGTCACGCTGCCGAGCGCGGTGCAAGTGCGCTGGCGCCAGATTTTGGATACGGCGGCGGAGGTGGGCTTCATCGACGAACCGAAAGTGCTGCGGCAGGGTGGTGACACGCACGTGTTGCCGGCGCATTCGATGGCGCTCTTCCAGCAGGAAACGGGCACGGCCGATGAGGCGCGCAACCCGTCGCGGTTCCGCGAAGTGAAAGTCAGCACGGTCATTCCGCCGAATGCGCCCCCGCCGGGTTCGACGCCGACGGCGGCGGGAGCGGTGCCCTTGCCGACGACATTGGCGCCGCCGACGCAGCCACGGTGAGGCGCCCCGGTGTAAGGTGAGAGCGCTGATGGAGGCGTGATTGCGCGGTGGGGGCACCGCGCCTCCATCGGGGGGATGAGTTTCAGCCCTGCAGGAGGGACTGGGCGCCGTCGATATAGACCTCGGTGCCGCTGATGTGGCTCGAAAGATCGGAGACGAGAAACCAGATCAGTTGGGCGACCTGTTCGGAGGAGCCGGATTTTCCATCCGTGAGCGGGATTTGGCCCTCGGGAAATTCGACCGGTTCGCGCGCTTTCTCCAGGTGCTGGGGATTGGTGTTCTCGTCGATATCGGTATCGATCGCGCCCGGGCAGATGGTGTTTACGCGGATCCGATGTTTTGCGAGTTCCAGTGCGATCATGCGACCGAAGGCGACTTGGGCGGCCTTCGAGCTCGAGTAGGCGGATGCGCCGGAGTTGGAGAACATGCGCGTGCCGTTGACGGAAGAGACGATCACGACGGCGCCGCCGCGTTTCTTGAGGAGTGGTAGGGCGACCTTCACGCTGAGGAATGTGCCCTTGAGATTGATATCGAGGGTTTTTTCCCAGTCGGATTCTTCGAGTTCGTCCAACGGAGCCCAGGTTCCGTTGATGCCGGCGTTTGCGACGACGATATCGAGACGGCCGAACTTTTCATCGGTTTGGCGAATCGCGTTTTTGAGATCGTCGGAAGAGGAAACATCGCCGGCGAGCGCGAGGGCTTCGCCGCCGGCGCGGCGGATTTCGTCGCAGGTTTTCTCCGCTTCTTCGAGCTTGCGCGTGAGGCCGGCGACGCGCGCGCCGGCTCGAGCGAGAAGGAGAGCGGCGGCTTTTCCGATGCCTGAGCCCACGCCGGTCACAAACGCAACGCGGCCGGAAAGAGTGTTCGTGTAGGGAGCCATATGAACCAATTCCGCGGGCGACGAAGCCGCGCAAGCGGCGGCAGAGCGGGAAACCTCCGGTGAGGTGCTACGGGAGCCGCACTCATGGGATGCCGGAGGATCGGGCGGGGTGAATCGGGTGGAGTGGTCGGAACCGGAAAGGCGCCGCGGGCACTATGCGCGCCGGATCGATTCTCATGGCGTCTCCTACTCTCGAACATCTCTCCCGCACGAGGCCGACGCGTTGTGGCGCGAACGTCGCGGACGATGGCGTGCGTTACAAAGTGTGGGCGCCGGATCACGATTCCTTGTCGGTGAGAATCCGCCGCCAAGGCGGCGGGGAAGTTACGCTGCCGATGACGCAGGAACCGGGCGGCTATTTCTCCGTGCGGGACGAAAGAGGCCGCGCGGGCGATCGTTACGGCTTCGTTTTTTCGGACGGGGCGGTGCTGCCTGATCCCGCGTCGCGGTTTCAACCGGACGGCGTGCACAAGCTGTCGGAGTGCGTCGATCCGCGAACGTATTCGTGGCGTTGTGACACGTGGCGCCGGCCGGTGTGGGAAGGCCAGCCGATCTACGAACTGCACGTGGGAACGTTCACGCCGCGGGGGACGTTTCGGTCGACGATCGAGAAGCTGGATCATCTCGCGAGCCTCGGCGTGCGTGCGATTGAGATCATGCCCGTGGCGGATTTTCCTGGAGAGCGGAACTGGGGCTACGACGGAGTCGCGCTTTATGCGCCGGCGCGGTGTTACGGCCGGCCGGACGATCTGCGGGCGCTGGTCGATGCGGCGCACGAACGAGGGTTGGCTGTGATTCTCGACGTCGTTTACAACCATCTCGGGCCGGACGGAAATTATCTGACGCGTTATGCGAAGGAGTATTTCGATCCGGAGCGTCACACGCCGTGGGGGCAGGCGTTCAACCTTTCTCACGACGACAGCCGGCCGGTGCGCGACTATTTCGTGTCGAACGCGTGTTACTGGCTCGATGAGTTTCGTTTCGACGGATTGAGGCTGGATGCGACGCATGCGATCGTGGATCCCTCGCCCCGGCATCTGCTCGCGGAGATTGCGGCGTCGGCGCGTGAGCGAGGGGCGTTTGTCATCGCGGAGGACGATCGAAATTCCTGCCTAGTGTTGCGGGATGCGGAAGGGCGCGGGCATGGCATCGATGCGGCGTGGGCGGACGACTTTCATCATCAGGTGCGCGTGGCGCTGACGGGCGTGCAGGAATCGTATTTCAAGAGCTACGGCGGTTCGGCGCAGGAACTCGCGGAGACCCTGGAGCACGGCTGGTTTTACCGCGGCCAATCGTATCCGCAGTGGGAGGGAAAGCCGCGAGGGGAAGCGTGCGCGCATCTGGCGCCGTCGGCGTTTGTTTTCTGCATCGAGAATCACGACCAGGTGGGAAATCGCGCGAAAGGTGAACGGCTCGAACATCTGGTATCGCTCGGTGCGTTCCGCGCGGCGTCGGCGCTGCTGTGTTTGAGTCCGTATGCCCCGATGATCTGGATGGGGCAGGAATGGGCGGCGACGACGCCGTTTCGATTTTTCACGGACCATGCGGGCGATCTGGGCCGGCTGGTGTCGGAGGGACGCAAGAAGGAGTTTGGCATTGCGGCGGGCGACGTGCCGGATCCGCAGGCGGAGGAAACCTTCAGATTATCGAAACTCGCCTGGGACGAGTTGCGGCTCTATCCGCACGCGGCGGTGCTCGAGTTGTATCGTGAGTGTTTGCGCCGCCGCGCGGAGTGGCTGCAGCCCCTTGCGAACGATCGCTCCCGCTGGCGGGTGGTGGCGTTGGAGGACGCGGTTGCAATTCGTTACCGTTCCACACCGGAGCGGCTGCTGGTGTGTTCGTTGCGCGGCGACGGAAGGATGTCGCTGGTGACGGGCGAACTCAGCGCGCCGGAAGGCTGTGAGTGGCAAGTCGAGTTTGAAAGCAACGATGCCTGGAGGGAAGGGGCGGGCGGGCGGAGTTTGCCGGAAGCGGCGCGAAAAGCAGTCGATGCGCTGGTGCTGGACGCGCCGGCGACGGTGTTGCTCGTCGCGCGCGCGAAGATCCTTTCACACTGATGCCGCTGACCACTGCACAACGTATCCCGGTCGCGACTTACCGGCTTCAGCTCCGGCGGGAGTTCCCGTTCGCGGAGGCGACGAAGCTTGTGCCGTATGTCGCGGGGCTGGGGGTGAGCGACTTCTATTGTTCGCCGATTTTTCTTTCCACGCCGGGAAGTGCGCACGGTTACGACGTGAATGACTACCGGCGGGTGAATCCGGATCTGGGCGGCCGGAAGGAATTGGACCGGCTGCAGGCGCAGCTGCGCGAGCATCAGATGGGGATCGTGCTGGATTTTGTTCCCAATCACATGGGGATCAATGGTCCTGGGCTTTTGAATACGTGGTGGCGCGACGTGTTGGAGCATGGGGAGCATTCGGCGCATGCGGAATTTTTCGATATCGACTGGAACGCCCGGTCGTATCACGGCCGCCCGCAGGTGCTCGTGCCGATTCTCGAGGATCACTACGGCCGCGTGCTGGAAGCGGGAAAGCTGTCGTTGGTGATCGAGGATGGCGGGTTGAACATCGCCTACTACGACATGCGTTTTCCGCTGAGCCCGCACAGCTACCCCCTGGTGCTGCGCGGCGATGGCGAAGGCGCGGCGCTGGCGGAGTTGAGCGAAGTGATCGGCGCGCTGCCGTCGCCGGACGCCAGCGAGGATGCGGAGGGCGCGCGGGCGCGAACGGAACGGTTTTCGGAGCTGAAGAAGAAGTTGCGCGGATTGCTTGCGCGGGATGGAGCGGCTCTCGCCTGGTTAGAGGCGAGGCTCGGGGCGCTGAATGGGCGAGCGGGAGAGACCGGGTCGTTCGATGCGTTGGACGAAATTATTCAACGGCAGCACTACCGCCTGGCCTTTTGGAAAGCGGGCGTGCACGAGACGAATTATCGGCGATTCTTTGCGATCGATACGTTGATCGGGCTGCGGATGGAGAACCCGACGGTCTTCCATGAATGTCACACCTTGCTCGCGGAACTCGTGCGCGAGCGGATCGTGACGGGACTTCGGATCGATCACGTGGATGGGCTGCGCGATCCGCGGCAGTATCTCGAGCGGCTGCAGAGTTTCGCGCTGGGCGATGCGGGCAAACCGGTGAAACCGTTTTATGTGCTCGTCGAGAAGATCCTCGAGTCGAGCGAGCGGCTCCCGGCGGATTGGGCGACGCATGGGACGACCGGCTATGAGTTCATCGAGCAACTGGCGGGGATTTTCGTGGATGCGAAAGCGGAGCGGAGGATCACCGAGACGTATGCGCAATTCTGCGGCGAGCTCGCGGGCTATGAGGATGTGATCTATCGGAAGAAGCGGATTGTGTTGGACGAAATGTTCGCGAACGCGGTGACGCGGCTGGCGCATGATCTCACGGATCATCTGCAGGCGGACCGGCGGTGGCGTGACGTGACGCGCAATGAGCTGACCGTGGCGGTGCGCGAGATAATGGCGGTGTTTCCGGTTTATCGCACCTATCGCCGCGTGGGAGAGCCGATCAGCGAACAAGATCGGGCGGTGGTGAAGCGGGCGTGCACGAAAGCGCTGGAGCGAAACCGCCGGCATGACGCGGGGCCATTCGAGCTGGTGTGCGATGTGTTGACGGGCTCCTATCCCGGCAACGATGCGCCGGCGGCCTTGCGGCGGCGGCTGACCGGGTGGGTGATGAGCTTCCAGCAATACACCGGCGCGGTGATGGCGAAGTCGGTCGAGGATACTGCGTTTTATACCTACAGCCGCTTCGTCGCGCTGAACGAAGTTGGCGGGAACCCGGGGCAATTTGGCGGCAGCGTGGGCGAGTTTCACGCGAAGAATGCGGAACGTCTGCGGGAAGCGCCGCATGCGATGCTGGCAACATCGACGCACGACACGAAAGTGGCGGAGGACGTGCGGGCGCGGCTGTATGCGTTATCCGAGATGCCGCACGCCTGGCGTGACTGGCTGGCGGAGTGGTCGGATTTGAATCGCGTGCACAAGACCGTCGTCGACGGACGTCCCGCGCCGGATGCGAATGAGGAATATCGCCTGTATCAGATATTGCTCGGGGCGTGGCCGCCGAACGACGCGGACCCGGACGAAACGTTTCGCGGACGGATGAAGGAGCATTGGCGGAAGGCGGTGAACGAGGCGAAACGCAACACCTCGTGGGTGTCGCCCAACGAGCCGTGGCTCGAAGCGGGCGAGCGCTTTCTGGATGCAATCCTCGAGCCGGCCAGCGGACGGCAATTTCTCGAGAGTTTTCGACCGAAGGCCCGGCGGCTGGCGCGGCTCGGGATGGTGAACTCGCTCGCGCAGGTGGGGTTGAAGATCACGGTGCCGGGCGTGCCGGATTTCTATCAAGGCACGGAGCTGTGGGATTTCAGCCTGGTGGATCCGGACAACCGGCGACCGGTGGATTTCGCGCTGCGCGAGCGGTTGGCGGAGGAATCGGAGCGCACGAGTTGGAGGACGCTCCTGGCGCAGTGGGAAGATGGTGCGATCAAGCTGCGGCTGACCCGGACGCTGCTGAAGTTCCGGTCGGAGCACGCGGAGTTATTTCGCAGTGGCGAGTATCAACCGCTGGAGGTGCGCGGCCGCTTTGCGGAGAACGTGGTGGCGTATGCAAGAAATGGAGACGGGCGGAGAATCGTCGTGGTGGTGCCACGGTTGACGAGCTCGCTCGGATGTCCGCCGCTCGGGCTAGTGTGGGACGATACCGCCGTCGTGATGCCGGGACCGGGAGGACGGTGGAAGGACGTGCTCACCGGTCGTGAACTGCCGGACGACGGGTTGATGCCGTTGGCGGACTTGTTCTGGGAGCTGCCGATCGCGGTCGTGGAGAATGCGTGAGGCGAAGCGGGTGCGGGCGTAGACGCAGCACGGCGAACCGATTGCGCGGTGAGGGCACCGCGCCTCCATCAGTGGGGAAGGTTAGCCGCTGGCGCGGCGGGCGGCGGAAGGCGTCGCGGCGGAGTAAGTGCGCAGCGGGGCGAGGTCTTCGGGGTAGGTGACCTTGATGTTCTGCGGTGAACCCTCGATGAGACGAACGCTGTGCTTGGCCCGCGACATGAGGGCAATCGTGCTTTCCTCTTCCCAGCCGTTTTCACGGGCGAGCGCGTAGGCGCGTTGCAGGGCTTCGAGGTGGTAGGCGTGCGGGGTTTGCACGGAGACGACGCTGGCGCGCGGAAGGCTTTCCTGCAGTTCGCCGTTGTTCATCAACACCAGGCTGTCGCGCACGGGCAGGGGCGTGTAAACGGCGACAGCGCTGTGCTGACGCACAGCCGTGAGAAGCTGTTGAAATATTTCAGGCTCCACCCAAGGACGTGCGACCTCGTGGACGATGATGTAGGGAGTGTGCACGGCATCGAGGAGGCGCTGGAGAGATTCCTGGCGAGTGGCGCCGCCGGAGACGCACGTGATGTCGCATTCCGGAGCGAGGCCGCGGCACTGCTCCTGAGCCCATTCGAGATCGCAGTCCCGCACGCCGATGACGATGTGTTGGGCGAACGGCGCGACGAGCGTGACGGCGTGTTGGAGCAACGAGCCGCCTTTGTATTCGAGGGTGGCCTTGGCGATTCCGCCGAGGCGTGTGCCGCTGCCGGCGGCGAGGATGAGTGCGGTGACCTCAGGCCGACCGCAGCAGTCGTTTGAAGGCTCTTGATGCATTGCGCAGATAGGGGAGCGAGGTGTGGACGGCGCGGCCGACGGGGCTGGCCGCGAGGAGTTTGGCTTCGGAAGCCACTTCGGGGGCGAGAAGGTCGATTCGTTCGGCGAGACGTTCGCCGCTGCGGCCATCGAGCAGATCGCCGAAAAGTTGGTGGCGATAACGGGCGCGGCGGTCGGCGCAGAGGTTGGGATTGGCCAGCGCGTCGGTGATGGCGCCTGGTAGTGCATCCGCGCTGGAGATGCGCGTGCCCATGTCGCGCCATTTCCATTCGAGCCCGTTCGGGTCGTAGTGCTCGGACGTGACGTGTTCGGGATTGTCGATCAGGACGAGCGGGCGATTTACGGCGAGGAATTCGAGTTGAACGCTCGAAGCGTCGCTGACGAGGAGGTCCGCAGCCTTGAGCCACGGCATGATGTCCTCGCCGCGGTTTTCGAGGAGCAGAGTATCATTCCGCCCGGCGGTGGCGGCGCGCAGGGCGTCGGACCATTCGGACAGATCTTCTCGTTGCAAGACGAGGGGGTGGGGCTTGATGACGACAAAGAGATCCTTTCGTCCGCCATGCAGCAGATCGGCGACGCGACGGCCGAGCATGGGCAGCGAGGAGAGACCGTGGTGCCAAGTAGGTGCGTAAAGAACGACCTTCCGGCCGGGCGGGATTTGCGGCGGACGTGGCGCGGAGAAGAGGTTGTCCATCTGGACGTAGCCAGTAATCCAATACTCGCGCCGCGGACGGATGCCCTGGGCGAGGAATTCTTCGCGCATGTTCTCGCTGGTGAGGCAGACGTAATCGGCGGCGCGGAAGGAGCGCGCGGGGATGCCTTTGTTGGCGAGGCCGTGGCGTGTGTGGACGAAGCGAGAAAACGGCAAATGCGCGCGCAGGTGAAGGTAAGTTAGATCTTCCGCGGCGACGATGACGTGCGGCCGAAAACGCGTGAGCTCACCCGTGTCGGAGGTTGCGAGGCAATGATGCCGGCTGCCGAGGGCGGCGATGGTCGATCGGAAGATCGCCTCGTGGAAGGAATGTCTGTGATAAATGCCAACCCGCATGGTGCTGGAGCGAAGAAGTTACGAAGGGGTGACAGACAGGTGACATTACGGATGGTGTTACGGAGGGGAAATATAGTAGGTCCCTAACGGGGGGTCGGGGAAAAGATTAGGGAGGCGGGGCGGAAGGTTGGGCGGGCGAAACGCGCACGCGTTCCGCTAGAGCACGAAACGCTCACGCGTTCCGCTACGAGGGAGGACGAGAGCATCTGAGGGAACGAAACGCTCACGCGTTCCGCTACGAAGGCGGGAGCATCTGAGGGAACGAAACGCTTACGCGTTCCGCTACGAGGGCGAGGGCATGAGGGAACGAAACGCGCTCGCGTTTCGCTACGCGTGGTGGAGCAGGAAGTGGGTGAGGGTTTCGCCGGCGGGGCGGAAGCCGAGACGGAGGTAGAAATCGCGGGCGCGGGTGTTGACCTTCAACACTTGGAGCCGGACCGGCAGATTCAACGAGCGGCCTGAGTCGAGGACCGCGCGGACCACGGCAGCGCCGAGACCGCGGTTTTGAAAATGGGGATGAATCTGGATGTTGGCCAGGAAGAGCGCGGCGGGTTCGCGTTCGACGTTGAGGAGCCCGGCCGGCTGGCCATCGACGAGGATGACTTGAAGGGTCGCAGGGCTGAAGTGTTGGCGGAAGAAACGTTCCTGCGTGCGGTCGTCCCAAGAGCCCCACGTTTGCTCGACGTAAGGCCGCATGGTGGTGCGTTTCACGTTCCAGAGCCAGTCGTAGTCGGACTCAGTGGCGGAACGGAGGATGAAGGGCGGCATGGTGAAAGGCGCGCCCGGACGCGGGGGCGTCAGAGGAGAACGAGGTCGTTGCGGTGAACGACTTCGAGGCGTTTGCGAGTGGGATGGAGGGCCGCGACTTCATCGCCGTGGCGGCCGGCGAGGTCGGGGATCTCGTCGGAGGAGAAGGCAATTTTGCCACGGGCGAAAATCGCCGAATCGGGGCCGGCGATGTTGACGATATCGCCGGCGGCGAATTCGCCCTGCGCGCCGGTGATGCCGACGGCGAGGAGGCTGCGGCCCTGTTCGCGAAGGACGGGGACCGCGCAAGGGTTGACGAAGACGGTGCCGGCGGGGCGTTGGAAATAGGCGAGCCAGCGTTTTTTGGCTTCGAGGGGGAGTCCGCTGGGCACGAAAAACGTGCCCGGGCCGCGGCCGGCGAGGAGGCGCGGAACGACGTCGGGCTCGGCGCCGCTGGCGATGAAGACGCCGCAACCGGAGCGAGTGGCGAGTTTGGCGGCGGAGATCTTCGAGACCATGCCGCCAACGGCGGTTTCGCTGGTGGTGCCGCCGGCCATGGCTTCGATTTCGGGGGTGATCTTTTCGACGACGGGCACGATTTGTTTCGTGCCCTGCATGTCGATCAAACCCGGGGCGGTGGAGAGGATGACGAGGTATTGCGCGCCGACGAGACTGGCGACCATGGCAGAGAGCGTATCGTTGTCGCCGAACTTGATTTCGGCGGCGCTGACGGCGTCGTTCTCGTTGATTACCGGAATGGTGTTGTAGGCGACGAGTTGCCGGAGCGTTTCGCGGACGCCGAGGTAGCGGGCGCGGGCGCGAAGGTCTTCATGGGTGAGGAGGACCTGCGCGACGGTGAGGCCGTGCGGGGTGAAGCCGGCCTGCCAGTGCTGCATGAGGAGCGACTGGCCGATGGCGGCGCATGCTTGTTTTTTGGATACGTCCTTGGGGCGTTTCGAAAGCTGAAGCGCGCCCATGCCGAGGCCGACGGCGCCGGAGCTGACGAGAATGACTTCGGTGCCGCGCGCGCGGAGGGCGGCGACTTGGGCGCAGACGGCGGCGATGCGCGCGGTGTCGAGTTGCCCGATGCCGGTGGTCAGGACGCCGGTGCCGAGTTTGATGACGACGCGTTTGGGAGCGGCGGCGTTAGCGGATTTCGTCACGAAGGGGGAAGCTCCAAGATCCAAGCTCCAAGCTCCAGAGAATGTCCAAAAAACCAAACTTCGGTCGCAGGGGGGCTGAAGCGAATAGCTTTGGGATTCTTTAGACGGTGAGGAGGTCTTTTTCCTTGTGGGCGAGGCTTGTGTTGATGTCGGCGATGGCCTTGTCGGTCGCGGTTTGGATATCTTTTTCGACGCGCTTCGCCTCGTCTTCGGGGAGCTTCGCTTTTTTGACGGCTTCGAGGGAGTCGCGGCGGACGTTGCGGACGTGAACGCGTCCCTCCTCGGCGAGGCGGTGAGCGTTTTTGACGAACTCCTGGCGACGCTCGCGGCTCATTTCAGGGAGCGGGATGCGAATGACTTTCCCGTCGGGGACGGGATTGAAGCCGAGGTTCGCTTCCTGGACGCCTTTGACGATGGCCTTAATGAGAGCGGCGTCCCACGGTTGGATTTGAATGAGGCGGGCGTCGGGCGTGGAGATGGCGGCGCAATCTTTCAGCCGCATCATGGAGCCGTAGGCTTCGATCATCACGCCCTCGACCATCGTGGGGGTGGCCTTGCCGGTGTGGATCGCGCTGAATTCGTGCAGCGTGTGATCGACGGCTTTCTTCATCTTGGCTTGGGCGTCGGTGACAAGGGAGTGGGACATGGGGGCGTTGAGTTGAGAGTTTGGAGTTGAGAGTTGAGAGAAAAGAGGCGCCAAGGCGAGAGCGGAGCCGGACTGGCCGACTCTCAACCCTCATCGCTCAACTCTCAACTTGTCTGTGCGTGCTCAGCTGTGCACCAGCGTGCCGATTTTTTCGCCGAGGACGGCTTTGCGGATGGCGTGGGCGTCGCCGAGATCGAACACGAGAATGGGAACGTTGTTGTCGAGGCAGAGGGAAAATGCCGTCGAGTCCATGACGTTGAGCCGCTGTTTGAGTGCGTCGATGAACGTGATCTGGTCGTATTTGACGGCGTCGGCGTGCTTCTTCGGGTCCTTGTCGTAGATGCCGTCGACCTTTGTCGCCTTCATGATGATATCGGCGTGCATCTCGGATGCGCGGAGCGCGGCGGTGGTGTCGGTGGTGAAATAGGGGTTGCCCGTTCCGGCGACGAAAATGACGACGCGGCCCTTCTCGAGGTGGCGCATGGCGCGGCGGAGGATGAACGGTTCGGCGATCTGGTTCATCGGGATCGCGCTTTGGACGCGGGTGCGCACGCCCATTTTTTCCAGGCAATCCATGATCGCGAGACCGTTGATCACGGTGGCGAGCATGCCCATGTAATCGCCGGTCGTGCGATCGACGCCGCGCTGCGAACCGCTGAGGCCGCGGAAGATGTTTCCGCCGCCGATGATCACGCAGACCTCGACGCCGAGGTCGTGGATTTCCTTAACTTGATTGCAAATTCGCTCGAGGGTGACGGCGTCGATCGGGTCGCCGGATTTTCCTCCGCGGAGCACCTCGCCGCTCAGTTTGAGGACGATGCGCTTGTATTTCACCTTCGGATCGAGGGCCGGTCGGTCTTGCATGGACGCACAGAAAACGCCGGCGGGATTTTCGCGTCAATCTCGCGATGGGTCTGGCGCTTGCAGCAGGGCGCAGAGAGGCATCGGGAAAACTCCTCATGGTGCGCTCGTTACGAGAAGTTTTTCGAGGCTATTCGGCGGGCGCGTTCCTGGCTTGATCGCGCGCGAGGGTTTTTTCGATTCCTTGTTCGGCAGCGAGAAGCCGCGGTCCCACCTCGGCGCCGCGAGCGATGTCGCGAAGGGCGTTGGCGAACCCTTGCGCGATGACATGGAGGTGAGGCGTGTGAGGCCGGGGGCGGCCGGCAAGTTCCAGTTGGTCGCGGAAAAGCCGGTAGGGAGGATGTGAATACTCGGGAAACAACCCGAAGGCGGACCGTCGCGCGGGCACGCCGCCGGTGGCGCGCACGAGCGTTTCGATGCCGTGACGGAGATCGGTGACCCATTTGACCCAGAGTGCGGCGGTTTCGGGATCGCGGGCGCGTTTGGAAATGGCCCAGGCCCATCCGCCGCAAGGGGTGATGGATCGACTGCCCAGTCGCGGCAGGAGCATGGCGCCAAGGGTGTCGCCTTTGCGGCGCAGGTGGGAACGCGCGGCGAGGTGATTATTCCAATCCATCGCGACCAGACCCTCGGCGAAAGGATCGCTTTCGGAGGGCGCGACGATCGCGTAGTTTTTTTCGAACAACGTCTGCCAAGCTTCGAGGCTCGCGACGTTCTCGGGTCCAGCAAAAATGCCTTGAACGCGGCGACCGTCTCCGCCGACGAGTTCACCGCCGCCGGACCACACGACGGGAGCGAAGGATTGGAAGACGGCGTCGTCGGTGGCTTGGAGATGGAGTGCGACGGGAGCGACGCCGGCTTCTTTCAGGCGTTCGCAGGCGGCGATGAATTGCGACCACGTCCAGGCGCGACCGTCAGGAGGCGGGACGACATTGGCGCGCATGAGGACCTCGCGATCGTAATAGAGCGCGGCGGCGGTTTCGAGGGAGGCGAGGGCGTAGAGGCGCCCGCCGACGGTGCCTTGTTCACGGACGGTGGGAAGGAAGTCTTCGAGCTCGTTGCGATCGAACCAGGAATCGATCGGCGTGATGAATCCCGCGCGCGCGTAGCGGGCGACGAGCGAGCCATCGAGACTGAAGGCGTCCGGCGGAGTGGCGGTGGCAAATGCGGCGGCGAGTTGCGGCGCGAAATCGTCTTGGGAGAAAAATCGCAGGGCGACGCGCAAGCCACGGTGCTCGTGAGCGATGTTGAAGGAGTTGGCGATGGATTGCAGCGCAGCCTCCTCGGCGTCGCTGCTGGGTTGAAACCAGACTTGGATCGTCCGCATCGGTGGTGGCGGCGGCAAGTTGTCGCGACAACCGGCGAAAAAGCCGGAAAGCGAAACGAGAAAAGTGAGACAAACAAAGGAGCCGGTGCGCATGAAGGAAATGAGGCGCCGCCGGAGTGAGCGAACGACAACGACCGTAGGATCGCGCCGGGGTTCGCGCGTGGACGCGGGGCGATTTCCCATGAACCCCTCGGGGTTTTGCGCGGAGGGGCGCAAGCGGGTGATTTCGGCGCGGCAGTCGGGCGGGCGCCCTCTGGAGGAGGAGCTGCGCGGGCGTAGTGTTGTTCCACTACGACCTATGCGAATCATCACTTCACGCGTTCACGGCATGCTCGATTATGCGGTGGGAATTTTGCTGATCCTGGCGCCGCAGGTTCTCGATCTCGGGCCGGGCGCGGAGTCGCGGGTGCTGGTGTGGCTCGGCGTGGCGGCGCTGGTTTACAGCGTGCTCACGCGTTACGAGTTGGGACTGGTGCGGCTGCTGCCATTCCGCGGGCATCTGGGTCTGGATTTCGTCCACGCGGTCATTCTCACGAGCTCCCCGTGGGTGTTTGGCTTCGCGGATCGAGTGTGGGTGCCGCACCTCGTGCTCGGGTTGGCGGAGTTCGGCGTGGTGGCGCTGTCGCAGCGGTTTTCGCCGGTGGATGTGGCGATTCCGATGGGGAGGTGAGGGTGAGTGGGAGGAAAGGGTAAGGGGATCGGATCAGTTCAGATCGCCATTTGTTGGTTCATTTGATTTTCTCGAGCACAGATCGGGCGAACCATGCGGGGATTCGATCTGTTTTCAGCTCCAGCCGTTGGCCCTCGGTGATCTCGGCCAACCAGGTCTGTTTCCGATCGAGACTGTCGCCCGAGTTGTCAAAAACATAGGCACGGTTGGCGTAGCGGATGGCTTCAATCAACAAGTCCAAGGATCGGTGGTAACGTGCCACGATTTTATTTTCCGGAACGGCGTGGCCGCCCAATTTCACGCGATTGTGCACGCGCGAGACGTTGATGGCGGGATCGTCGGTGGCGACAAAGTAGAGGTAGGTGCGGTAGCCGGCGGCTTGTGCCTGTTTCAACAACTCCACCTTGCTCGGGTGCGACATGACCGTCTCGAGCGTGAACGAAACCTGCCGCGCCAGCAGTTTCTGCCGAAGAAACTCTCCTGTCACAGAGGCCAAGTAGGAGTTCACCTCCGCCTGCCCGAAGTCGAGACGTCCGCGGGCGAACGTGAGGTTCGGGACGGCGATGGTCTGACCCGTTTCCCGAAGCAGGCGAGAGTTCGCAAGGAACGACAGCACCTCTGCCGTGGAAGCTTCGACTCCATAGCTGGAGAAATCGAGAAATCTCTGCCGCAGGATTTCTTTTTCCAGCTCGTCCGGGTTGAGATAAACACCGAGGAGCCGCGGGTGAAGGTAGGATTTAAGTGTGCTTTTTCCCGAACCATTCGGGCCAGCAAACATGCGCAGTCGTGGGACCTGAGTGGTCACTCGAGGGTGAAGACGCTTCCGACTGCAAACAGGCGGGGCGGCTCGACTTTCTTCACTTCCACTTTTCGGCCGTCGGGGAAGACTTCGTAGATGACCCCGTTCTCGGACTGCAGGACGCTTTGTCCCGACTGCAGCACCTGCTTCCGCGCGGTCGCGAAGGCAACACCGGAGAACGCGGGAAACTGGTTTTCGAGTTTTTGCAGTTCTTGGTCCGACATGACGGAAGTCTATGTAGATGGTAGCGGGCAAGACTTCGGTCGCAACCGCGTTTTGGCCAGCATCCGTGGAAAAGAGAAGTAAGACGGAGTCGGGCGTGAAAGCGGGCGGTGACGACGAAAAGCTCACGCTTTCCGCTACGAGAGGGGCCTACAGCGGGGTTTGAATGGCGGACGGGGCGACGGTGATGAGGACGGATTTGGACGTCGGCGTGTTGGAGCCTTCGGCGGTGCTTTCGTTGGGGACGAGGACGTTCGCTTCGGGGAAGTAGGCGGCGGCGCAGCGGCGGGGGATGTTGTAGGGCGCGACCATGAAGCGCTCGGCGTGGCGCGTGCGGCCGGCGAAGTGGCTCGTGATGTCGACGAGCTGGCCCTGGACGAGGCCGGCGGCTTTCAGGTCGTCGGCGTTGAGGAAGAGGACGCGGCGGCCGTTGTAGATGCCGCGGTAGCGATCATCGAGGCCGTAGATCGACGTGTTGAACTGATCGTGGCTGCGGATCGTGGTGAGAAGAAAGTGTCCGTCGGGAATTGGTGTGCGCGAAAGCGGGGCGGATTTGAAGACGGCCTTTCCGGAGGGCGTGTTGAAGCGGCGCTCGTCGCGCGGCGGATTCGGGAGATAGAACGTGCCCTCGCGGATGCGCTCGTTGAAGGCGGGGAAGCCGGGGACGACGGCTTCGATGCGATCGCGGATGCGGTCGTAGTTGGCGACGTGGGCGTCCCAGTCGAGTGGATACGCCGGGCCGAGTGTCGCTTTCGCGATGCCGGCGACGATGGCGGGTTCGCTGAGGAGATCTTCGGAGGGCGGTTCGAGATTGCCGCGCGACGGATTGATGACGCCCATGCTGTCCTCGACGGTGACGAACTGCTCGCCGCTTTGCTGGCGATCGATGTCGGTGCGGCCGAGACACGGCAGGATGAGTGCAGTGCGGCCGGTGATGACGTGGGAGCGGTTGAGCTTCGTGGCGACGTGCGCAGTGAGGCGGCAGTTGCGGAGGCCGGAGGCGGTGAACTCGGTGTCGGACGTGGCGGAGAGGAAGTTGCCGCCCATCGCGATGAAGACTTTCGCGGCGCCGGCGTTCATCGCGCGAATGGAATCGACGGTGTCGAGACCGTGTTCGCGCGGAGGCTCGAAGCGGAACTCGGCGGCGAGGGCGTCGAGGAATTCGGGCTTCGGGCGCTCCCAGATGCCCATGGTGCGATCGCCTTGGACGTTGGAGTGACCGCGGACGGGACACGGGCCGGCGCCGGGTTTGCCGATGTTGCCGCGGAGGAGGAGGAAGTTGACGATCTGCTGGATGGTGGCGACGGAGTTCTTGTGCTGGGTGAGACCCATGCACCAGCAGACGATGATGCGTTTCGATTGAAGCGTGATGTCGGCGGCCTGGCGGATCTGTGCGCGAGAGAGGCCGGAGAAGGCAACGACGTCGTCCCAGGAGGTGGCGCGGAGTTGGGCGAGGAGTTCGTCGAGGCCTTCGGTTTTGTGGCGGATGAAGTCGTGATCGAAGACCTCGCCGGGGCGGCGTTCTTCTTCGGCGAGGAGTTCCTTCATGAGACCCATGAGGAAGGCCATGTCGCCGTTGATGAGGACGGGGAGCCAGAGATCGCAGAGCTCGGTGCCGCCGGTGAAGAGGAAGCGTGGGATGCGCGTGGGGTGGAGGAGATCCTGCGGGTTTTTAAAACGCTCGGTGCCGGTTTCGGGGAGCGGGTTGACGCTGACGATCTTGCAGCCGCGGGCTTTGGCCGCCTGCAGCGACGTGAGCATGCGCGGATGATTGGTGCCGGGATTCTGGCCGAGGATGAAAATGGCGTCGGCTTTTTCGAAGTCGCTGAGGCGAACGCAGCCCTTGCCGATGCCGATCATGGGCGGGAGTGCGACGCTCGTGGACTCGTGGCACATGTTGGAGCAATCCGGGAGATTGTTCGTGCCGAAAGCGCGGACGAGAAGTTGCCAGAGGAAAGCGGCTTCGTTGCTGGTGCGACCGGAGGTGTAGAAAACGGCCTCGTGGGGCGAGGAGAGGGATTTGAGTTCGGACGCGATGAGATGAAAGGCGTCGGACCAGGAAATCGGTTCGTAGTGCGTGGCGCCGGGGCGGAGCACCATGGGCTCGGTGAGGCGGCCAGTGTGACCGAGCCAGTAGTCGGATTTTTCGGCGAGTTCGGCGACGGAGTGCGTGCGAAAGAAATCGGCGCCGATGTGTTTGTTGGTGGCTTCGTAAGTGACGGCTTTGAAACCGTTCTCGCAGAATTCGGTGATGCTGCGTTCGCCGTCGGGATTGGGCCAGGCGCAGGATTGGCAATCGAAGCCGGACGTCTGGTTGATCGTGTGGACCGTGCGCAGCGTGTTGGCCAAGCCGGCGTGGCGCAGGCCGTAGGCGGCGACCTCACGGATGGCACGCAGGCCGCCGGCGACCTTGTAGGGCTTGTGCTGTTGCGTGCCCTCGAGTTCGACAGGGGGCTGGGCGGTGGTGGGCGGGGAAGAAGATGCGGGAGTGGACGGAGGTGTGGGGGAGGCGGACATCGAAGGGGAAGGGAGGAGGTTCTAATCGCCTGCAAGCAGGCTCCTACAAGGAAGAGATGGGAGCGAGCGCGAGCCGGTCGGCATGAGTATAGACGTTGAAACGGCCGTCTCGGGCGAAGCCGACGAGTGTGATTCCGGCGTCGTGCGCGAGCGACACGGCGAGGGACGAGGGGGCGCCGACGGCGACGACGAGCGGCAGGCCGAAGGCGGCGGCTTTTTGGAGGAGCTCGAAACTGGCGCGGCTGCTCAGCACGAGGAGGTGTTGCGCGGCGGGAAGATTTTGGCGGAGCGCGGCGCCGAGAAGTTTATCGACGGCGTTGTGGCGGCCGACGTCTTCGCGGGCGAGGACGAGGGTTCCGTTCGAATCGACGAGCGCGGCGCCGTGCGAGCCGCCGGTTTCGGCGAAGAGGGTTTGAGTGGCGCGAAGGATTTCGGGGAGACGCGAGAGTTGTTCGGGAGAAAGGATGAGCGGGTTGGATGAAGGCGCAGAGGAGGCGGAGTGGGTGGGGAGGCCTTCGAGCGAAACGCGACCGCAGAGACCGCAGGCGGAGCTGGTGAGGAGGCCGCGGGAGATGCGCTGGAGGTCTTCGCGCGGAGCGTGGCGAAGTTGGACGCGTTGGGTGAGGAGGGATTCGCCGCGGGCGTTTTCGGAGTGCGCGGTATTCGAAAGAACGTCGTCGAGTGAGGTAATCAGGCCTTCGGCGAAGAGGAAGCCGAGCGCGAGGTCGGCATCGTCACCCGGTGTGCGCATAGTGACGGCGAGGACCTTGCGGAGCTCGTGTCCGGAACGTGGATACGCGATTTCGATGGCGAGGGGGCTTTCGACGATGAGGGGTTCGTCGGTGTGGAACCAGCCGCGGGCGTGCGTCCAGTGCAGGCTGGGCGAGCGGTGGATCGGCGAGGGGGCGCAGAGGGGAGCGGACATGGGGCCGCCAAATAAAAGGCGCGGCCGGCTGAGGGGCAAACCGAGAGGGAAAACCGCGAAGGGCGCGAAGGGACGGCACGGACCTGCCTTGTGTTACTAAAAGGGGCGGGCCGCGGACGTGGCTTGCACGTTTCGCGGCCCGCGGGTCACACACACAGTAACGCGTCAGCGTCGCTGTGAAGATTGCTGCTGGTCGCTTCCGGAACTCCAGTGGCCGCCGGTCCACTGTTGGGAAGACGCGTCGTAGCGGTCGGGGACCCAGGTCGCGCCGGTGCGCGGCGGAACGGTCCATTGGCCGCTGCGCCATTGCCATTGTCCGTTGCGCCATTCGTAGCCGCCGGGCACCCAGGCGTGATTCTGGCTGGGCGCGGAGGTGCGGACTTCGGGGCGGGCGTTGGGTGGAGCTTCGTTGACGCGGACGGGATCGGGCGCGGAAGTGCGGTTGGCGAGACTGGATTGGGTCACGCTCGTGTCGGCACTTGCATTCGTTCCCGTGGTGGCGCCGGGCGTCATCGTCGAGTTCGACGAAGTGCTGCCGGTGGTCGCGCCGCGATTGGTGGTTGAACTCGAGTTCCTCGTCGCACCCGCGGCGTTGGAGCCGGTGGAGTTTCCGGTGGTGCTCGAGTTCCGGTCCGTGCCCATGGCGCCGGAAGGGTTGTTGCCGGTGCGATTGCCGGTGGTGGCGCCGGAAGTTGAAGAAGGCGAACTCGAGTTGGAGGAGCGATCGCCGGTGTTGAGATTGCTGCCGGTGGTGTTGCCAGCGCTGTTCATGCGATCGCCGGAAGTGACGCCGGAGCCGGTGTTGGTGGAATTGGCGTTTGCGTCGGTTTTTGCGCTGTCCTTGGCCGACCCTGACGTCGAGCGATTGCCGGACATCGAGCCCGAGCTGGTGGTGGACGATCCGGAGGTGGCGCCGCTGTTGGTTGAACCGGTGCTGGTGGAACCGCTGGCCCCTGAACCACTCGCGCCGCTGCCGGCTCCGGCGGAGCCGGACGATTGGGCGGAGGCGGTGAGCAGGCCGGCGCAGAGGGCGGCGACGATGAGATTGAATTTCGAAGACTTCTTCATGGCTGCGATGGGATTTTCGTTTGGGTAACGACCGCAGCTGGAGAGCGGGTTGTTGTTTGGTGAAACGACAGACCGGCCTTCGGACAAAGTGATGCTGGGCGTGACGCCCGTGCGTCGCACCCAGTGAAATCCTCCGCGGGGACTCAGGCGACTTGCCGACGGAGCTGCGCGACGATCTGGCGGACGTCGTCGCCGGAGATCGTTTCACGGGCAATGAGCGCTTCGGCGATGGCGTCGAGGGCGGCGCGGTTTTGCGAGAGCGCTTCGGTGGTCGCGGCGTAGTTGCCGTCGAGGAGATCGCGCACGTGGCGCTCGGCTTCGTGGAACGTCTGCGGGCTGGCGAGCGATTCTTCGCCTTCGCTGCGGGAGAGGGCCATGAAGCCGAGGGGTGACATGCCCCATTCGAAGACCATTTGGCGCGCGGTTTTGGTGGCTTCCTGGATGTCGCCGGAGGCGCCGCTCGTGATGCTGCCGAGGGCGAGCTCCTCGGCGACGCGGCCGGCCATGAGGCAGCGGAGCTTGGCGACGAGTTGTTCGCGCGAGTAGTTAAAGAGATCGCGCTCGGGCGTGAAGTGCGTGCTGCCGAGCGAGCGGCCGCGCGGGATGATGGTGACCTTGTGGAGCTTGATGGCGTCCTCGCCGGAGATGACCTGCATGAGGGCGTGTCCAGCTTCGTGATACGCGATGACCTTCTTGTCGTGAGCGGTCATGGCGCGGCGGGTTTCGCGGCCCCAGTTGATCTTGTCGCGGGCTTCGTCGAGATCGGCCATCGTGATGGTCGGGCGGCGATGGCGCGCGGCGTGGATGGCGCCCTCGTTGAGGAGATTGGCGAGATCGGCGCCGGAATAACCGGGCGTGGCTTTGGCGATTTCGTTGAGGTCGACGGAGGGGTCGAGTTTCACGGCGCCGGCGTGAACCTGGAGGATGGCGACGCGGCCGGCGAGGTCGGGAAGACCGACCGAAACTTGGCGGTCGAAACGGCCGGGACGGAGGAGCGCGCGGTCCATCGTGTCGGGGCGATTGGTCGCGCCGAAGACGACGACGGCGTCGTCGGATTTGAAGCCGTCCATTTCAACGAGGAGCGCGTTGAGGGTTTGATCGTGTTCCTGTTGGGCGCCGCTCGTGTCGCCGCCGGCGCGCTGACGGCCGATCGCGTCGATTTCGTCGATGAAGATGATGCTCGGGGCGGACTCGCGGGCTTTCTTGAAGAGGGAGCGGACGCGCGAGGCGCCGACGCCGACATACATCTCGACGAAGTCGGAACCGCTGAGGCTGTAGAACTTGGCCTTCGCTTCGCCGGCGACGGCTTTGGCGAGCATGGTTTTGCCGGTGCCGGGAGGGCCGACGAGGAGAACGCCCTTGGGCATGCGGCCGCCGGTTTCGCGGAAGCGGGCGGGATCGCGGAGAAATTCGACGACCTCGTGAACTTCGTCCTTCGCTTCGTCGCAACCGGCGACGGAAGAGAATTTCACGGCGGAAGCCGCGGGGCGCAGGCGTTGAGCGGAGAAGCCGGCGAAGCGATTCCCGTAGCGTTGGATCGCAACGATGAGGCCGGCGATGAGGGTGACGATGCCGAGCGGCGGCGTGGCGACGTGGACGATCTTGGCGGTGCGTTCGGCGGCGGTGAGGGATTTCGCGGCGGCGAAGGAGGCGGCGTCGTCTTCGACGAAGCGATGCGCGCGTAAGGTGGCGAGATCGGAATCGGTGAGGCGGCCGGTGCTGCGCACGGAGCGGGTGGCGTCGGCGTGGGTCAGCGTGGCGGATACATCGGCAAGGCCGAGGGCGTGGCCGCGATAGACGATGTGGCCTTCGGTGAGTTGGCCGGCGTTGGCGGCGGCGAGAAATTCGGCGAGCCCGATGCGTTCGGCGTCGGCAGCGCGAGTGGAGGACGAGATCTGGTGGGAGAAATACAGATCGAGACTGAGCGCGACGAGGAAGAGGCCGAGCAGCGCGAAGAACCAACGACGAGGCAACATGGGCATTACTCCTATGCGCCATATCGGGGGTTCTCCGACAATCGCGGAGTGAGTCTTCTGGCGAGCTTGCTCGTGGTGCTGTGAATCAGGGGTGGAGGTGGAGGTGGCTTGGCGATGCGGAGGTGGAGCAGGTTGCAGGAAGGGGGGTTGCGAAGAAAAGGAAGCGCGGGCGGTAGATTCCGCCTCACACGTAAGTTGTTGAAAAGGATCTCCGTAAATTTTCCTGAAAACGCGAGGTAAGGCGCAAAACAGTCCCGGAAAATCTCCGGCGAGGCTCCGGGGAATCAATCGGGTCGACGAGACGGGCGGGTAAAATCGGGTTAGCGTGCCGCTGCCTAGAACGGGTCGGCGATCGCTGTGTCTGACGCCGCATGACACCCGAACTCGATGCCGTTCCCTCGAAACTGAAGCTGCAGGCGATCCACTTCGATTTGACCGAAGCGATGCACAACGCGTTGCACGAGAAGTTCGCGGTCCTGCTGCGGCACAACGACTACATCATTCGCGTGAACGTGCGTATCCAAAAAGATCAGACACTGGGCACGGAGCATCATTTCACCGCGACGGGCCAGATCGAGATTTCGGGTCCGGATCTGGTGGCGTCGGCGGAGGGGAAGGATGCGTATGATGTGGCGGATGCGCTGGTGGCGAAACTCGATCGGCAACTCGAGCGGCGGCACGGGAAACGGAAGGACAAGCGGAATCATCCGCAGAGTCCGGAGATCGACGCGGCGCTGCCGAAGGTGGAATAGGCGCAACGAAGCCCTCTCCAAGGACGTCGAACTCTAGTGTAGAAAACGAGGCGCCGGTGGTGCCGGCGCCGGCAGTCACTATTTCGCTGGCGACTCGATCCAGATTTGGGCGTCGCGTTCTTCGCAGCGGAAGGTTTTCAGGTCCACTTTGGCGGGGCCGGCGGTGACTTTGCCGGTGCGGAGGTCGAAACGGGAATTGTGCCAGGGGCAGGTGACTTCGCAGTCGGCGATCTTTCCCTCGGAAAGGGGACCGTAGCGGTGCGTGCAGTATTCCTGGACGGCGTAAACTTTGCCGTCGTGACGGGCGAGCGTTACGGCGGTGCCGCCGACTTTCACGCGGAGCGTGCCGGACTCGACGAGCGCAGAGGAGTCGGCGACGGGGACGAGGACGGCGTCACCGCGTGGCGCCGTGAGGGTTTCGTCGGGGAAAAGCGGTTTGTGGCGGTGACGGCCAACGCCGACGCCTTCGCCGTAAACGAGGTGGCCGCCGAGATAGCCGGAATAAGAAAGCAGGCCGACTCCGATGAAGGAGATGAGGACGGGGAGAATCGGAGTCTGTTCAAGATCGAGGCGATTCGCGCGGAGAACGGCGCCGAGGGCGAACAAGCCGAGTGCGACGAGATTGAGAATCATGTGGACCGTTGCGGGTTTGCGCACCGGGTGGTCGCGACGGATTTCGGAGAAGTCGATGAAGCCGAAGAGGCCGGCGATGAGGCCGGTGGTCAGACCGGCGCAGATGCAGTAGAAGGAGGCGGCGACGAGATGAAGATCGGGGTCGGGGCGTATCCAACTTATCACGTCGAGCAGGAGGCTGAGCGGAAAGAGCGCGATCGGCAGGTGCACCAGCGCGGGGTGCAGCGGGCTGCGCACGGGTTTGCCGAGGAGGAGGTTTTTCGCGGTGGACATGGCGCGAGTCAGGATTCTTCCGGCACACGCGAGCCGGCGCGGGCGGCGCGTTGGCGGAGTTCTTTCTTGGAGAAACGGGCGACGCCGATGCCGTGGTCGTAAACCATGAGCGAACCGATGTAGGCACTGACGAACAACAGGGCGGTGCCGCCGAGCGATGTCAGGAGGATGGCGGTCGTGACGGCATCGGGAGTGTCGAGGCGCAGCGCGAGGTTAACGCCCCAGAGTGCGGCAGCGGCGGCGTTGAGGAGCATGTGGTAAACGCCGAGTTTTTTCGCCGGCTTGTCGGGTTTGATCTGCATCCAGTCGGCCAGTCCTGGAGGGATCGCGATGACGGCACCGAGGAGGCCGAAGGCGACGGCGTATTGCGCGAGACGGAGCGGAACGGGGCCGGTGATCCAGCCGGCGAAGAAAGCGACATCAATCGCGCAGGCGACCAGCCAGGCGCCGATCGGAACGTGCACGAGCGCGGCGTGCAGGGGATGACCGAGCCATTTGCCTTGGAGGATTTCCGAGAGCTTCATGGTGCAGGGCGCGCGGTGTCGCGGGCGACGGGCGCGGGGTTGTCGCACAGTGGGCGCTCGGGGCGGTTGGTTCCCGTTGCGCGCGTGGAATAGGGAAATTCTACGGGACTACGGGGCTACGGACTACGGGACCACGGACTACGGACAACGGACAACGGACCACGGACCACTGACTACGGGACGACGGACTGGGACTATTTTAGGATTTCGTAGAGGCTGGTGTGGTCGTCGGTCCAGAGAGTGACTTTGCGTTCGGAGACGGGTTCGGCGCCGAGGAGGAGGGGTTCGTTGCCGAGGATGTCTTCGTTTTTCGTGACGAGGACCCAGGTGCTGCGAAAGAGCCACCAGTTTTTGTCGTCGGGCGAATCGGAGAGGGTGACGGTGCTGTAGCCGAAGTGAGCGGCGGCGGTTTCCACGACGGGTTGGAGGTCGAGGTAGCGGTTGGACGTGTGGATCGCGAGGATGCCGTTGGGTTTGAGATGGGCGAAGTAGGCGGAAAAGGCTTCGACGGTGAGGAGGTGGGCGGGGATGGCGTCGCTGCTGAACGCGTCGAGCGCGAGGACATCGAATTGCTGGGACTCGTTGCGCTCGAGTTCGTGTTCCATCGTGAGACGCGCGTCGCCCATGACCACGTGGACGTCGGCGGGAGTGTCTTCGAGGTAGGTGAATTGGGAGCGGGCGAGTTCCTCGACCTGGGGGTTGATCTCGTAAATGCGAACGCGATCGCCGGCACGGCCGTAGGCGGCGACCGTGCCGGTGCCGAGTCCGACGAGGCCGATGTGCCAGGGTTCGCGCGCGGGCAGGTGATCGATGGCGTGGCCGATGCCGCTGGTCGGACCGTAATACGTGGTGGCCCACGTGGATTGCGGAGGCGAAGCGAACTGGAGGCCGTGCGAGGTGACCCCGTGAACGAGCGAATGATAGTGTTGGTCGGGAAGGTCGCGGTTGTATTCGAAGACCTTCAGCACGCCGTAGAAATTGCGCATCGTCGTGATCGCGCTGGCGGAATCCTTGCGGACCTGGGCAACGAAGAGGATGCCGATGCCGACGGAGAACAGCATGAGAAAATTGCCGACTCGCAGCTGCCATTGGCGCACGAAACCGCGGCGGTCGAGGACGCCGATGAGAAATGCGGCGGTGAGGAACGCGATGAACGACCAGTGTTCGGCGTAGAAAGCGCGGATTTGTTGAAAAAGAACGGAGAACGAACGATCGCCGCTGCGACTCGCGGTCGCCTCGAGAATCGGCAGGAGAAACGTGGCAGCGAAGGCGCCGGCGGCGGTGCCGAACGCGAGCGAGAGACTACGGTGACGAAACGCGAGCGCGCCGACGAGATAGGTGAGCAGCCAGATGCCGATTTGGAGTTCGAGGTAGCGCGAGAAGACGAGGGGCGCGACGATCGCGACGAAGAAGGCGCCGGCGGCGCCGCCGGCGGCGATGTGCAGATAGAAGGACGTGAGGTGGCGCGGCGAAGGTCGGAGTTGGAAAAGTTCGCCGTGGCACAGCATGCAGGCGGCGAAGAGCGTGCCGCTGTAGCCGATGATTTGTTGAGGAAGGCGGGCGTTGTGGCCGGCGAAGAGCAGGTAGATGTCGACCAGGGCGCCGAGCGCAAAAAGCGCGCTGAAGAGTTCACGCGAATACCAACGCGGGTGGTCGAAACACAGGATGAAAGTGATGAGATAAAGACTCAGCGGCAGCACCCACAGAAAGGGAACGACGGCGACGTCCTGGCTGAGTTTATTGGTTGTCGCGAGGAGGATGATCGAGGCGACGCCGGCGAGAGAGAACCACAGCAGACGATCGATGAACGGGGGCGTTGTTTCGGAAGTGGTCGGATCGGACGGAAGCGTGGCGTCCGATGTTGTCGGCGAAACGACGGCTGCTGTTTTCCACAGGCGCACGGCGCACCAGACGCAGCCCAAGGCGAAGATGCCGAGACCGATGGACCAGAGGTTGGCCTGGGTTTGTCGGGTGAAGGCGCGTTCGAAGTAGAACGGGTAGCCGACGAGCGCGATCAAAGAACCGAGATTCGAGAGAGCGTAGAGCCGGTAAGGCGAGCGGCCGGGCTGCGCTTGGCTGAACCATTGCTGCATGAGCGGCCCGGTGGCGGACAAAACGAAATAGGGCAGACCCACGCTGGCGGTGAGCAGGAGCAGGATGCGCCAAGTCGGATCTTCGTCGCCTTGTGGACGCCAGTGTGCGCCGGGGATGATCGGGAGCAGCACGAGTGCGATGGCGAGCAGGGCGAGATGGAGGCCGGCTTGTCGGCGGGGCGTGAGGCGGGTGGCGGAAAAATGCGCGTAGGCGTAGCCGCCGAGCAGGAGCGTTTGAAAAAAAAGCAGGCACGTCGCCCAGACGCCGGGACCGCCGCCGAACCAGGGCAGGATGTATTTGCCGACGAGCGGCTGCACGGCGAAGAGCAGAAACGCTCCGGCGAAAATGGAGAAGGCGAACGGCAACATGGAGTGGAAAGCTGCGGGCGGTTGACGAAGAAACGTGCGGGGGCAGCAGAGTGGCGGGACTGTGCGAGATTCGGGCGCGAGATCAATCCAACCTGCGCGAGTTCGGCCGGATAGGATTGGGCGCGCCTCTCGAAGAAGGTGGCCTGACCGGCGCACCGGCGCTTCGCCCCATGGCGAGGGGATGGGGCGTGCGTTACCGTTCGCAGCTATGAAATCAACCCCCTATCCATCGATATTCAATCGTAGCGTGCCCGCGTGGGCGGCTGCGTTTCTCGCGGTATGTTTGTGCGCGGCGCCTGCTGCGGCTCAGGCAACTTCCGCTACAGCGCCGGATCGCTCGACCCAATCACCCTCCGCGAGCGGTGTTAACTCGGGCGTGAACGACGATATGATGACGACGCGCTCGGCGGCGGGCGCAACGAGCGACGTGCGGGCCACGTCCGAGCCGGCCCAAATCGGTGCTACGACCGCCGATCGCGGCGGAGAGTCGTTGAAACGCTCGGATCGCCGCTTCCTTTCCAAAGCGGCCGAAGATAATCACAAAGAGATCGCGGTCTCGCAACTCGCGGCCGAGCGGGCGAGCAATCCCGAGGTGCGGAGTTATGCGCAGCAGATTGCATCGGAGCATCGCACCATGTCGCAGGAACTCGTGCAGCTCGCGCAGCGCAAAGGCGTGGAGCTGGACAACGCGGCGGCGCTCGCGACGAGTGCCATGACAAATCCGCAGCGGTCGGTGGATGCGAATCGCAGCATGTCGGGCAGCGGCGTGAGCGATTCGACGAATGCTGGGATCGCGACGACGCATGGAGCGCCGCGGGCAACGGGCGCGGCGAGCACGGCCTCGACCCCGGCCGCGACGGGAACTCCCACGAACCGAAGCACCGCGACGAGTGCGCCGACATCGGGCGCAGCGAGCGGAACGAGCGGAGCGTTGAGCGCGACGGTGCCGCAAGAGATTCAAACCGATCGTCACTACCGCAATTTGTCGCGGAAGGACGGAGCGGACTTCGACAAGAGTTATATGAAGATGATGGTCGATCAGCATGAAGCCGACGTGAAGCTGTTCGAACGCGCGGCGCGCGAGTCGGAGGATGCGGAAGTGCGGTCGTTCGCGAGTCGTCATTTGCCCTCGCTGCAGCAGCATCTGCAGCGGGCGACGAATCTGGCCGAGTCGGCGGTGGCGGAGTGAGTTGAGGTGACGCGAAGTCGCGCGATCGCAAGGCGCAGGAACAAGAAGCCCGACGGTGTTTGGCCGTCGGGCTTCTTTCGTTGCGGCGGGGTCGGGAGACCCCGCCCTACAGGGTCAGATGGATACGGCGGGGCGGTGACGGAAGCGACGGATCGCAACGACACCCACGAGCAAGGCGGCGCCCAGCGCGGCATAGGTCGAAGGTTCGGGAACAGGCGTGAAGGTGACGTAGAGTTGGCCGACGTCGGTCCAGGAATTTTCCGAAATTTCAAACGCTGCCGGCGCCACAAACTCGAACTGCACGCGGTGACCTGCATAGTGGAACGGCGCGATCGGCGAAGCGGTGATGCCGTAGACGTCGTCCACATTGCCGGTGCCATTCGGTGTGTTCTCGATCGCGAACGAGATCGGAGTGAGCAGACTCGAATACGCGTCGGGCGCGGTGAGGTGCAGCCAAAGGTCGAAGTGGGCTGCGGTCGCGGTGGTGCCGAGCAACGTGCGGCCGTTGGTGACGCGGAAGAGATTGTCGGCGACCAGACCGCCGGTGACGTTCGCGAAATTCTTTTGGTTGAATTCGATGGCCGTCTGGAAGTCCGCGCCGGTTTCGGGAACGCCGGAACGGATCCAGGCCTGGCTGCCGTCGGGCGCATTGAAGATGGTGTCGTAGGTGCCGGGCGTGTCGGTGAACGAGCCGGTCAGGTAGCCGGTCAACGACAATTGCGCGTGGGCAGCAGAGACGAGGAGGGCCGAGGCGCCGGCGACGCGGGCGAAGTTTAGAATAGAAGCAAGGTGCATAGGTGTAGGAGTTCAGTTGGAGGAGGACTGTGGCGCGGGCGTCGCAAGGACGCCGGCCACAACGAAAATCGGTTTCGTCGACTTGGACAGCAGAAGCGGGCTGACGATCTGCCGAACGGGACGCCGGTGGAACGCCGATGCGCCCTCGGTTAGATGCCCAGCCCAAGTCGGGAGAAAGCCCGTAGGTTTATTCCTGATACAACGGGTGAGCGGGATGTTCACGTGAGATCGACGGACGTTGCGCTGCGGCGGGACGGCTCGCCGAAGTCGTCGAGGCGCTCGTTGACCTCTTCCGGCTTGATGGGATCGGCCGTGACCGCGCGGCGGCGAGCACGTGTCGGTTTTGTGGATACAACCGTCGCGGCGGGAGGCGTTTCGGCGACGAGTTGTCGTTCGGCCTCGAGCCAGATTTCAACATCCTGGCCGATGGGGCGACCGCGTTCGTCCCAGAGTTGGCGGGCGCGGCGGGCGATGGCGTCCTGAGTGATGAGGGAAGGGTCGTGGGTATTCATCGGATTTACACGACCGGACCGCGTCGCGAGCTGCCAGTTGCAAGGAGGAAGCCCGAGGCGTGACTGGGGGCGATGTCCGGGGGCGGGACGCGTGAGTCGTTTCTGCTTTGCGACGAAGGGAGGATGGTAGAGCGTGTGCGCTCTCATGCCTTCCGAACCGATCCAGTTCTATCATCGTTATCATCGCCGGGTTGAAACGGAAAAGGTGTTCGGCGAGCGGTGGCTGCGGTTCGCTTATGAAAACCCGGTGGGGAAGTTTTTCGTGTGGCTGTTGGCGAAGCGGAAATTTTTTTCGTGGTGGTATGGGCGGAAGATGAACGCGCGCTACAGTGCGAACCGGATTCTGCCGTTTATCGCGGCCTACGACATCGATGCGGACGAGTTCGCGAAGTCGCCGTTCGACTACAAAACGTTCAACGAGTTTTTCTATCGCGCGTTAAAACCGGAGGCGCGGCCGATTGCGCCGGGCGAAAACGTGGCGGTGTTTCCGGCGGATGGGCGGCATCTGGTGTTTCAACACGTGGAGCAGACGGCGGGGTTTTATGTGAAAGGCTCGACGTTCACGCTCGCGGAGTTGTTTGCGGAGGATCGGTTGCCGGACGGGCAGCGGCCGCTCGCGGATAAATTCAAGGGCGGTGCGATGGTGATCTCGCGGCTGTGTCCGGTGGATTATCACCGGTTCCATTTTCCGGTGAGCGGAACGCCGACGGCGCCGCGGTTGATCAATGGCTGGTTGTATTCGGTGAGCCCGGTGGCGCTGCGGACGAACCTGCACTATCTCGTGCAGAACAAACGCGTGCTGACGCTGATCGAGTCGGCGGAGTTTGGAACGGTGGCGATGTTTGAGATCGGTGCGACGAACGTGGGGAGCATTCGTCAGACGCATATTCCGGAACGCCCGGTGGAGAAAGGCGCGGAGAAAGGGTTGTTTGCGTTTGGCGGGTCGTGCGTGATCACGGTGTTTCAGCCGGGGAAGATCCGGTTCGACGCGGATCTTTTGCAGCCCTGCGCGGAGTGCATGGAGGTTTACGCGCGGATGGGTGACCGGTTGGGCGAGACGATCTGAGCCGGGAGCGCTCAGTTGGCCCTGGTGGCGAGAAAAAACCTTTGGCCGCAAAAAGGCGCGGAAGGCGCAAGGAATGAGGCGCCATGAATCGTCTTTGCGCCTTTTGTGCGTTTTTGCGGCTATCGCTTTATCTAGTTCGGTTGGACCGGCAGGAAGCGCTCGATTGCGTCGGCGGCGGTCAACTCCGTGCGCTCTTGCTTCACCGGCAGGTCGAGGATGACCCGGCCGGCGGGGAACGTGCTGCTGGCGGTGATCGCGACGCGGTAGCGCTTGGCGGACTCGATCGCGTTGGCGGACAGAGCGGGTTGGAAGGCGAGATAGGGACGCATGGGGTTCGGCGTCTTGAACTTCTCGTCGAGGGCCAGGAGTTGCGTTCCGTCGATTTCGAGGATGTCGATGATGTCGTTGTAATGCAGATGGGCGACGTCGCGAATTGTCGCGGTGGCGGGATCGAAAGGGACTTTGCCGAGGTGATCGATCGTGGTGGCGATCGCGTAGTCGCAGCCGGCCGCGAGGCGGGCGGATTCGGCGATCGCGTGGGCGAGAGCGGTGGCGGAATTCAGCGTGGTTGCGATCGCGGGCGAAGGAGCGGTCGAGGTCCAACTCCAGTCGGGCGCAAAGCTGCGTGTGGCGACGACGGTGCGATTCACGGGATCGGCGACGATCAGGTCGGCGGCGTGCAGGCCGGCGCCGTGGATGGCAGGGATGATGGAGCCGGCGGCGTAGGCGGCGGGAACGTCGGATCCCACCCAGAAGATGAGGCGATCCGGCGCTTCCGGATTGTGATGCACCAAGCCCCACGCGTTACCGCGACGCGGGAAGGTCGCGCCGTCGTTGCAGACGATTTCGCTATCGGTGATGCGCAACGGCAGGGCGGCGGAGAGGCGTTGCACGACGCTGTTTTCTTCGGCGGTTCCGATCAACACGAGATGGTGGCGGGCGATGTCGTCCGCCGTCACCGCGGTGTCGGCTTTGGTGCGCAGCGTGCCGTAAAGATTGTGAGAGTAGGGCACGCCATCCTCGGGATCTTTTCCGAAAGGCTCGTTGTCGCCCATCCAGGAAGGATTCCAACTGAGCGCGGCGGCCTTGGCGGCCGGCTCGAGATTCGCGCCGGCCTGCGTGCCGTAAACGATCAGGAGCGGTTCGCCGTTGTAGAGTTGAAAGGCGCCGCCGGGCGTGTGGGGCCGACGCGTCGAAGGCGTGGCGGCGACGACACCGGTTGCGCCGATGTCCACGCGCGCGGGCAAGGGCGCGGGGATTTCGATCTCGGGTTTGCCGTTGATGGTGACGCGCAGGGCTTGGTTGCGATCGAAGGGCGATTCGTCGATGCGCAGCGTGAGGCGTCCGACGTTGCGGAGTTCTGCGGTGAGCGAGTTGGTGCGCGTTGCGGTGAGGATGAAGCGCGCGGGTTTCGGCTCCGGACCCCATTCGGCGACCTCCGCCCACCAGCCGCGACGCGCAACGCTGTCGAGGGCGGTGTAGTCGATGCGGAGAACATCGGACGATTTCGGACGCACTTCTTTTTGGCCCCACGCGTTGGCGCGTTTGTTTCCCTCGGCGTAATCCCACGCGGCGTGACCGAGGCCGTTGGTTTCGTCGAAGATGTTTCTCGCGCCGCGGGTGCGCAGGGTTTGCAGCGGACCGCGAGCGGTGATGATGGGGACGACGGGATCGTCGGCGCTGTGGGTGGCGTAGAGCGGCAGCGTGAGAAGGTTGTTGATCGGCTCCTGCGTGGTGAAGCCGCACGTGATCAGGCCTGAGGAAAATAAATGCGGGTAGCGCGAGCCGAGTTTGAAGATGCCGCCGCCGCCCATGCTTCCGCCGGTGAGTTGGATTCGCCGATCGTCAACTTTCCAATGGGCCTGCACGTAGTCGAGCACGTGGAGGACGTCGGCGCCGGAGAGTCCGAGATAGGCGCCGCCGCGCGAGCGTCCGAGGACAGCGATATCGAAATCGCCGGGACGATCTTTCATGCCGGTCGAATGCCTCAAGTGATCACCGGTGAGGCCGTGCATGTAGAGCGAGATGCCGGGCGGATTCGCGGGATTGTAATCCGTCGGGATCATGAGTTTGAACGGCTGGCCCGAACCATCGGCGGGCGATTCGTAGGCCCACTCCTGGACGCCGCGCAGCTTGCCGAGGAGGGCGGGGTCCTCGGTGATTCGTCGCGCCCAGTCGTGGAGTCGTTCGGTGGCCTTTTTCGCCGCCTCGGAATCGGCGCCGCCGCGCGCCGTTTCCTGGTCCGCCCGGAACCGGAGAAACTTCAACCAACCTCGGTAAGGGGCGAGGTCCGCGCGTTGCAGAAGCGCGTCCACCGACACGGAGGACGTTGGACGCGACGCGCTGGCCTCGGCCGCGCTCAGTGCGCTGGCGGAAACACACGCGAGCACGACAGCCGAGGAGAACAAACGACGGATGGGTTTCATGGTTCGGGGCGGTCTGTTGGTTAGGCAGCTTTATTTCGCGGCGCGGCGATGTGCGAACAGCCCTTCGAGAACCGGCGTGGGGTTGCCCTTGGGGTCGCGAACGGCGAAACCGCCCTGGTAATCCCAAACGGCCCAGCCGAAGCCATGGCGTTCGGCGGCTTGAACGACGGCGGAGATGTAGTTGCGTTTCGAGTCGTCGTCGGCGGGCTGATACACGCCGAACTCGCCGATGTGGATTTCCTGGCCGATGGTGTGTTCGCGTGCCCATGCGGCGACCTTCTCGAAGTCGGCATCGATGTCGGCGACCGTGAGTTCCTTGCCGAATTCCTTGGCGGCGAAGTGATCCGCGGGGACGTGGGCGGAGAGGTCGGGCACCTTGCCGGGGAAACGCACGAGCGGCATCTCGGCGGGGAAGCGGGCCCAGCTTGCGCGTTGGTGCGTGAAAACGAAGGGCGTGTAAGTGTGCAGCGTGACGGCGACGTTGGGATCTTTCGGCACTTCGAGATCGGTCACGGTGGAGAAGCTGCCGTAGAAGTTCGAAGTGATGTAAACGACGCGCGAGGGATTCGATTCGCGGATCGCCATCAGCATGCGGAGGTTGAAGGGGTTGAGCTGCTTGTTGTCGTCGGCGATCGGCTCGTTGAGCAGTTCGAAGCGCAGTTCGGGGCCGGCGGAGGCGAAGCGTTTCGCGACGCGGCGCCAGAGGTCGGCGGCTTTTTCCTGCAGAGCGATGTCGGTGAAGACGCGCTTGTCTTCCTTGCCCGGATCGAAACTCGCGCCGGGGAGGAAGTGCATGTCGAGGATGGCGCCGAGACCGCGGGCGCGGGTCCAGGCGAGTGCGCGTTCGAACGGAGCGATCTTGGCGTCATCGAGCGAACCGTCGGGTTTGAGCCACTCGCGTCCATCGATCGGATAGCGGATGTGGTCGAAGCCCTGCTTGGCGATCCACTCGACGTCTTCGTCGGTGAACCAATCGGCGGCGTAGGGACGGGCTTCGTTGTTTTGCGAGAGCCAGTGGCTGATGTTGACGCCGCGTTTGTAGGTGAAGCGGCCGAGGCGTTTGGCGGCGGCCACCGAGTTATCGGGGTAGAGGACGGAAGCGAAGAAGGCCTTCATCTCGGCGGCGTAGTAAACGCCGTATTCGTAGAACGTGCTCTGGGTGATCGCGTCGGGCTTCCAGTCGAAGAAGGCGTGACCGGCGCCGCCGACCTGGACGTATTGCACGCGCTGACCTTTCGCGGCGAGGGCGTGCATGAAGTCGGCGTTCATCTTGTCGCTGATGAGCGAGTCTTTCGTGCCGCGGATGAGATATTGCGGCACGGAGCGCACGGACGCGGGAGGAATGGAATGGAGCGGCGCGATGGCGCGATTCCAGGAATCGTCGGCGGCGGGATTGTCGGGGGCGGCTTTCAACCACTGGCCCTCGAACACGCCGTAACTCGGAGCGGCGGCGCGGATGGCGGTGAGCATGTCGGCGCGGACCTGCGCGACGGTTTTACCCGCGGGAATGTAGGTGGGTTTGAATTCGAACACGCCTGGTTCGCGGCCGAAACCGCGTTCGCCGATGCGCTCGACCATGAGGGAGACGGAAGCCGAGAGGTGACCGCCGGCGCTGTCGCCGGTGACACCGATTCGCGTGGGATCGCCGCCGTAGCTGGCGGCGTGCTCCATGATATGCGCGATGGCGCCGTAGCAGTCCTCGATAAGGTTGGCCATGGTGTTGGGCGTGGCGTCGCCGTCGGCCTTGCCGAGCCAGCGATAGTCGATGCTACAGACGACGAATTGTCCGCCGCGGGTGAGTTCGCGGGCGAGGCCCCGCATGACGTCCTCGTTGTTGGTCGTCCAACCACCGCCGTGGATGATGACGATGATTGGGAGGTTCTTCGCGCGCTTGGGGGAGAAGACGTCGTAGTTGAGCGGCTTCACGCCGGGCTGCGCGTAAGTGATGTTGTGGCGGACGTCGACGTGGGCGACGGCGGATTCCTCGATGAAGGAGGCGCCGATGTGTTTGTCGCGATCGATGGTGACCTTGAACGTCGGCGTCATGGATTCGTGATACATCGAGCCCCAGCGGCCGGGCACGGCGTAGTAGCCGGCGTCGAGGACGTAACCGGCGGCGGGCTTGGTGGTGACGGTGACGACGGTGCCGGCGGGGTAGCGACCGTCCGGCGGGAGGGCGGGATCGACGGAGAAGGTGCCGTTGGTTGTCGGGTCGAGCGCGACGGCGTAGGTGGCGGAATCGGTTGCGGCGGACGCAGTCAGAGCGGCGCACGACAACATCGCGAACAACGCGAGGGAGCGTAGCGGATTTTTCATGGGATTGGGTTGGGGTTGGTTTCGATCAGAAGGGAAGGTGTCGATTCACGTCATCGTTGCCAGTGCGGACGACACGATGAACGGAGCGTCGGTTTTGGAACGAATTTCGTCCAAGGTGACGCCGGGCTGGAGTTCCGTCAGCACGAGACCGCTGGGCTTCACTTCGAAGACGCCGAGATCGGTGATGATCAGATCAACCACGCCGCGGCCGGTGACGGGCAGGGTGCATTCGCGGAGGATCTTCGAACGGCCGTTGGCGGAACAGTGTTCCATGACGGCCACGACGCGCGGCACGCTGGCGACGAGGTCCATGGCGCCGCCGGGGCCCTTGATCATCTTGCCCGGGATCATCCAGTTCGCGATGTCGCCGCTGGCGGAGACCTCGAAGGCGCCCAGGATCGACACGTCGATGTGTCCGCCGCGGATCATGGCAAACGAGTCGGCGCTGGAGAAGAACGCGGCGCCGGTTTCGGCGGTGATGGTCTGCTTGCCGGCGTTGATGAGGTCCGCGTCGACGTCATCATCTTCTGGATACGGGCCGATGCCCAGCAAACCGTTTTCCGACTGCAGCGTGACCTTGATTCCAGGGGAAATGTAGTTGGGCACGAGCGTGGGGATGCCGATGCCGAGATTCACGCAGGCGCCATCGCGCAGCTCCTGCGCGGCGCGGCGGGCCATGCGTTCGCGGGCGGGGGAGATTTTCCCGCCGGTCGAGCCTCCGCGGACGGTGCGGAATTCGATCCGCTTCTCGTAATGCGCGCCTTGGAGGATGCGATCGACGTAGATTCCCGGCAGGTGAATCGCGTCGGGATCGAGCTGGCCGGCTTCGACGAGGATCTCGACCTCGGCGACGCAGACCTTCGCGCAGGCGGCGATCATGGGATTGAAGTTTCGCGCGGTCTTGCGGAAGACGAGGTTCCCGTGGGTGTCGCCTTTCCATGCCTTGACCAATGCGACGTCGGCCTTGAGGGCGGTTTCGAGCACATAGTCGCGGCTGTCGAATGAACGTGTTTCCTTGCCCTCCGCCAGACGTGTTCCGGCGGCGGTGGGCGTGTAGAAGGCCGGGATGCCGGCGCCGCCGGCGCGCAGCCGTTCGGCGAGCGTGCCTTGGGGCACGAGCTCGAGTTGTAGTTCTCCGCTCAATACCTGACGCTCGAACTCCTTGTTCTCGCCCACGTAGGAAGCGACGACCTTGCGCACCTGGCGCGAGGCGAGCAGCAGGCCCATGCCGAAGTCGTCGACGCCGGCATTGTTGCCGATGATGGTAAGCCCTTTGACGCCGCTGTCGCGCAACGCGGCGATCAGGTTTTCGGGAATTCCACAAAGACCGAATCCACCCGCGGCGATAGTGAGGTTGTCCGCGAGGAGACCTTTCAAGGTTTCGGTGGCGTTGGGGAAGACTTTGCTCATAGACGTTCGAGGCAGACCGCGAGCGCTTCGCCGCCGCCGATGCAGATCGCGGCGACGCCGCGTCGTTTGCCGGTCTCACGCAGCGCGCTCAGCAACGTGACCAGGATTCGCGCACCGCTCGCTCCGATGGGATGTCCCAGTGCGATCGCCCCACCGTGGACGTTGAGGCGATCGTGGGGCACTTCGAGTTCGCGCATGAAAGCGAGAGGCACGACGGCGAACGCCTCGTTGATTTCCCAGAGGTCGACTTCGTCGACCGTCCATTTTGCCCGCTCGAGCGCGAGCCGCGCGGCGGCGGCGGGCGCGGTGGTGAACCAGCCGGGTTCCGCCGAATGCGAGGCCCAGGCTGCGAGGCGCGCTTGCGGAACGAGGCCGCGGGCGCGAGCGACATCGGTTGTTGTCAGCAGCAACGCGGCCGCACCGTCGTTCAAGGTCGAGGCGTTGGCCGGAGTGATCGTGCCGCCCGATTCGAAGGCCGGACGGAGTGTGGGAATCTTGTCGTAGTTCACACGCGCGGGACCTTCGTCCTGGTCGATGCGGACGGCGGCTCCTTTTCGGCCGGGCATTTCGACGGGGGCGATTTCCGCGGCGAACAAGCCGGCTTTTTGCGCGGCATTCGCGCGGCGGAAGGATTCGATCGCAAAGGCGTCCTGCTGCTCGCGGGTGAAGCCGTATTTTTCCGCGCAGCGCTCGGCGCAGGAGCCCATGTGGACGTTGCCGTAGGGGTCCCACAATCCGTCGTGAACGAGCGAATCGATACAGGACTGATGGCCCAGCCGGAATCCGTCGCGGGCTTTGGGCAAGAGGTAAGGTGCCTGGCTCATGTTCTCCATGCCTCCCGCGGCGACGAGGGACGCGTCGCCCGTGAGCAAGGCGCGCGCGCCGAGCACGACCGCCTCCATCGCACTGCCGCAGACTTTGTTGATCGTCGTGCAGCGCGCGGAAGCCGGCAATCCGGCCTGCAAAGCCGCCTGGCGGGCGGGTGCTTGACCGATGCCGGCAGAGAGCACGTTGCCGAGGAGGACATCCGTGATTTCAAACGCGTGCGCTTGGGCGTTGGCGGTGGCGGCTTGAAGGGCGACGGAGGCGAGGCGCGGGGCGGGCACGGAAGAAAGCGCGCCTTGGAAAGCGCCGATGGGCGTTCGCGCCGCTCCGAGAATGACGACTTCGTTCATGGCGTTTTCAGCGTCTGAGTTTCGGCCTCGTCGTCGTCGGGCAGCTCGAGGTCGAGCAGAAGCGACGAGTAACATTTCCCGTGGGCGTCGAGCGCCAGCGAGCGGGTGACGCCGCCGCCGAGGGCGTGGTGCAGGACGAATTTGATCGCGCCGAGCTGAGGGAGCACGTAGCGCTCGATTTCACCGCGGGCGACGTTGGCGAAATGATTTCGCACGCGCTCGATTGTCAGCTGGTCCACGAGACGCGGGAAATCGCGATGATCGAAAGCGAAGACAGAGAGGTCGGAGGTGTCGCCCTTGTCCCCCGCGCGGGCGTGCGCGATCTCGTGGAGCTTCATGTGAGGAGATAGTGGATTTTCGGATACACCGCGGCTCGCGGGATCAACGTCGAAAGGATCGCGAGCACCTCGCGGGCGGATTTGGTGACGCCCCCGCCGCCGGCGGGTCCGTTGGTGTAGAGACTTTCGACCTCGTTGCCGATGCGGTGTGCGTCCTCGAGGCTGGCGGTTCGGCCCACGATGCGCAGGCGCACTTCGGGGATCGCGGAGGGCACAGGTTCGGTGCGCGTCAGGCAGACGGAGTCGATGCCGATCAAGTCGCCGCGGAGTTCGAGCGGCTCGAAGCGCAGGAGCTTGAAACGCTCCTGCACGATTTCGAGGGCGAGCCGCGCGCGACCCACAGCGCCGGTGCCTGCGTAAGAGATCTGGCCTTCGCCAACGAAACCGTCGCGGTAACCGACCGAAACTTTGAGGGTGTTGGAGCGCGGGCGGCCGGTTGCGCCCGACACGGTGACGCGATCGGGGCCGATTTCCTGGATCGTGACCGCGGAGAAGTCAGCGATTACGTCGGGCGTGTTATACGCGGCGGGATCGTGAATCTCGTAGAGCAGTTGTTCCTTGCAGGTGCGGGCGGTCACGGCGCCGCCGGAACCCGCGACTTTGGTGATGATCACGTCGCCTTGGTGCGACACCTCGGCGATCGGAAACCCGAGTCGCGCCAGATCGGTGACGGGCAACTTGTCGGGGTCAGAAAAATATCCGCCGGTGATTTGGCCCGCGCATTCGAGCAGGTGTCCAACGAGCGTGCCCTGTCCGAGGCGGCGCCAGTCGTCGAAGGCCCAGTCGAACTCGTGGATCAGCGGCGCGAGAAAAAGCGCCGGATCCGCCACGCGACCGGTGAGCACGATGTCCGCGCCGTGGGCCAATGCTTCGACGATGGGGCGGGCGCCGAGATAAGCGTGGGCTGAAACCAGCCGGTTGCCCAAACCACGCACGTCGCGATTATTCGCGAGCCCGGGCCACTCGGTTTGCGACGCGAGATCGGTCACGTCGTCGCCGCTGATCGCGGCGATTTTAAGACCCGACATGCCCAAGCGTCGCGCGACGTCCAACGCTTTGGCGGCGGCGGCGTGAGGGTTGGCGGCGCCCATGTTGGTGACGATTCGGATGCCGTTTTTTCGGCAGGCGGGGAGCACCGCTTCGAGCCGCGGGACCAGGAAGGGATCGTAACCTGTCGCAGGATTGTGGAGACGCGATTGCTGGGCGAGCGCGATGGTGCGTTCGGCGAGGCACTCGAAGACGAGGTATTGAATCCCGCCTTTCTCCGCCAACTCGACGGCGGGCTCGATGCGGTCGCCGGAGAATCCCGCGCCACAGCCGATGCGTATCGTTCTGCCGGGATGGGCTTTCATCGATGTATCCAAAGTGGGAGGACGCCGATCAGCACGGCGACGAGCGTCATGACCAGGCTCGTCAAGAACGCATACTTGAACGTGAACCGCTGATGGTCGGCCAATTCGACCTTCGTCAATCCGACGAGGAGAAACGTGGCGGCGGTGAGCGGGCTCAGCGGGAAGCCGGTGGTCATTTGCCCCATGAGGGAGGCGTGCGCCATGGTGACGGGCTCCACGCCGACGGCGGAGCCGACGGTCGCGAGCACGGGTAGAATGCCGAAGTAGAAGGAGTCGGGATCGAAGAAGAGACTGAGCGGCACGCTGGCCACGGCGAGCGTCAGAGGCAGGAGGCTGCCCGCTTGCGCTGGAACGATCCCGGCTGCGGCTTCCGCCATTCGCGCGATCATGCCCGATTCCTGGAGGATGCCGGTGAACACGCCGGCGGCAAAGAGCAGGCTCGCCATCGAGAGAGCCGCCTTCGCATGTGCGTCGATACGTTCGCGTTGATCGGCCGGTCGCGGGTAGTTGATCAGGAGTGCGAGGGTGGCGCCGAGCATGAAGACGAGCGCGGGCGGAATGTATCCAGAAATCAGGACGGTGAGGACAGCGATCGTGAGCGCGACGTTGATCCAGAAACGTCCCGGACGTTGCAGGCGGGTGTTGTCATCGGGCAGCGATGACTCGGTGGGAGCGACTGCGATTGCGGCCGGGAGGTTTTGCAAGCGCCGGGCTTCGCGCCGACCCAAATGCCAGGCGATCAGCACGACGAAACCGAGACCGGCGAGTTGGGGAATGATCAAGGGGCGATACAATGCCGAGACATCGATTCCCAGCGCCGAAGCTGCGCGCAAAGTCGGCCCGCCCCAGGGAACGATGTTCATGACACCCGCGCCCAGCGCGACGACGGCGGCGAGCACGCGGCGGTCCATTTGCAAGCGGTCGAACACGGGCAGCATGGCCGGAATGGTGACGAGGAACGTCACCGCGCCGGATCCGTCCAGGTGCACGATCATCGCGAGCACCGCGGCGCCGATGGTGATTCGCGCGGGATGATGTCCGGCGAGCTTCAGGACGAAGCGGATGATTGGCGCGAACATTCCGGCGTCGGTGAGCACGCCGAAGAACAGAATCGCGAAGATGAACATCGCGGCGACCGGCGCGATTTTGACGATGCCGTTGGCGGCAAACGTGGCGGTTTGGAGACCGAATCCGGCGAGCAACGCGCCCACGATGGGCACGATGATCAAGGCGGTGAGCGCCGTGGTGCGTTTGCTGAGGATCAGCGCCAGGACAACGACGATGATCAGGATGCCGGTGAGCAGCATTTAGGGCGTTTTAAACAATACCGTAGCCGTTCATTTCCGGCACTCGGGGCGGAAGCGAAGAATGCGAGGATGCGTCCGGGTGCGAGCGTCGCCCTGGATTCTTCGCTTCGTTCAGAATGACAAAGATTGTTTGCACGAATGTTCTCAAAAAGAAGCGGCTACTGTATTCCTGAAACTGCAAGTCGGGGCCTGAGCCCTTCCCACGGTTACTTGGTTTCGAAATCCAAATAGTAGTCGAAGAAAGGCAGCATCTGTTGCGGCAGGCGTCCCTCGGGCGTGTAGATGTCGCTCGTGTGCGTGCCGATGTATTCCTCGGCGAAATGGGTGATGCCGGCGTTCTCCAAACGCTGGCTGAACATGTCGCATTGGATCGTGAAACGCTCGCCGGCGTTGCGGCCCCAGTCGAATTTGATGGCGCGGAGCTTGAGGAGATTTTCGCGGTAGTCGTCGATCATGTAGAGCGGCATGTTGGCCTGCCATTTCCGCAACGCGTCTTCGTTCACCACGAGTTGGCCGCTGGAGAAATCGAAAGGCAGGTCGCAGTAGAAAGGCGGCTTGTTGGGATTGGGCGACCACGAGCGGCCGAAGGCGACGACGACCTTGCCGAAGTAGGTTTTCGCGAGGTCTTCCATCGAGGTGAATTTGTGGAGCTCGCGGTAGGTGTCGCTGTTGGGACCGTATTCGCGCACGATCGCGAGCGCGCCCGGGCTGAGCGCGTAAACGGTGCTGAAGACGTCGGGGTGTTTCATCGCGAGCAGGAATGCACCGTAGCCGCCCATGCTGTGTCCGGTGATGCCGCGGCTGCCGGGAACGGCGAGCGTGCGGAAGTGGCTGTCGACGTAGCCGACGACGTCCTGCACGGTGAAGTCCTCCCAGTTTCCGAAGACGCCGGAGTTGCTGTAGAAGCTGCCGTCGTAGGTCGTCTTGTGGTCGGGAATGACCATGATGAACGGCCGGATGCGGTGAGTCGCGATCGCCCGGTCGAGCAGCGGAGTGATGTAGCCGAGCATGGTGTTGTCGCCGGTGAAGCCGTGGAGGAAGTAGATGACCGGATAGCGCTGGTTGCTGGCTTCGTAACCCGGAGGCAGGTAAACGGAGATCGCGCGCGTGGGGTTCTCGCCCATGGCGTTTTCCAAATGGCGGGAGTGGATCGAGGCCGTGACCACACTTCCTTTGGGAATGTCCGTCGCGGCGCGAGCGACGAGGCAGCAGAGGAGAAGGAAAGCGGTGAAAAGCGGACGTTTCGCGATCATGGGGACGGGGTGGTGGTTCGTGGGGGCGCAGAGGAGACGGAGCGTTATTTGCCAGTGGCGTCGGGTTGGTCGCCGACGGCGGCGAGAATGCCTTGAAGCGCTTCTTCGGTGAAAGCGCCTTGTGACATCATCACCATTTTCTCGAGCGTGATTTCGCGGATGAAGATGATCATGGTCTCGCGCGCTTTCTTCGCGGCGGCGTAGTCCTGCGGACTCAGATTCATGTCTTCGAGCTTGGGTTGGGAGCCGAGGACTTGAGCGATGAAGCCATCGAAAATCGGCTTGCCGCGGGGATGGCGCTCGAGATCGCCGAAGGTGGATTTGCGCGTGATCTTGGGTGTCGGCTCAGGGCCGCCGTCGACTTGAACGACGGTTTGATGCGGAAGATCGCGGGACGATGTGCCCGCGAATACGGTGTAAGCGCCGGAGCGAACGAGCCAGGTTTCGGTCGTCGGGTCGTATTGCTCGAACGTGCGGCGATCGAGCGACAGCGTGACGGTGCGCGATTCGCCGGGTTGGAGGAAGACTTTGGCGAAGGCTTTCAGCTCGCGTTCTGGCCGCGGGACGGCGGGGACGTTTTCGCGCACATAGACCTGCACGACCTCGGCGCCGGCGCGGCGTCCGGTGTTTTCGACTGTGACTTGGAGCGTGGCACCGGCGACGGCGTCGAACTGCGACGCGCTCGTCTCAAGGTTCGAGAGACGGAATGTGGTGTAACTAAGGCCGAAGCCGAAGGGAAACAGCGGTTCGATGTTCCTAGCGTCGTAATGGCGGTAGCCGACTAAGGTGCCTTCGCCATACAAGGCGAAGCCGTCGTGGCCCGGGAAGTTGAGATGGGTGGGCGTGTCTTCGATGCGGGCGGGGAAGGTTTCGGCGAGCCGGCCGGACGGATTGACGCGGCCGGTCAGCACATCGGCGATGGCGCCGCCGCCGGCCTGGCCGCCGAGATAGGCTTCGACGATGGCGCCGACCTGGGAAACCCACGGCAGGGCGACGGGCGAGCCGTTCATGAGCACCACGGTGGTGCGCGGTGCGGCGGCGGCGATGGCGGCGACGAGGCGATTGTGGTCCGCCGGCAAATCGATGCGCGTGCGGTCGAAACCTTCAGATTCGTAGCTGTCGGGCAGGCCGACGAACACGATGGCATGGTCGGCTTCGCGGGCGATTTTCACGGCCTCGTCGAGCAACGCGGACGTGGTGTTGCCCTCGGCATCGTAACCGGCGGCATACGTGATCTGCGCCTGACCGGCGAGTAGCGTTGTCAATGCGTCGTGAGCGTTGTCGAGCCGCGTCGGGTTCACCTGCGAGCTGCCGGCGCCTTGGTAACGGGGCAGTTTGGCGAACTCGCCGATGAGTGCGATGCGACGATCACGTTGGCCAAGATTGAGCGGAAGCGTGTCGGCTTCGTTGCGCAGCAAGACGATGCCCTCGCCTCCGACTTTGCGGGCGAGGGCGTGATGGGCGTCGGCGTCGAAGGTGGTGCCCGGTTTGATGGCGGCGTGCGCGCGCAGGATGATCGCGAGCAGGTCGGTGATGGTGGCGTCGAGGACGGCTTCGTCCAACTCGCCGGCCTGCACGGCGGCGACGAGCTTGCGATCGTTGAAGCCGCCGGAGCTCGGCATCTCCAGATGGAGTCCGGCGCGCAGGGCGGCGACGCGATCGTTCACCGCGCCCCAGTCGGAGATCACGATGCCGTCGTGACCCCATTCGTTGCGCAACACGCGGGTGAGAAGGTATTCGTTTTCCGAGGCGTAGGTGCCGTTCACCTTGTTGTAGGACGCCATGAGGGTCCACGGCCGGCCCTGGCGCACGGCGATTTCGAACGAGCGAAGATAGATCTCGTGCAAGGCGCGCGGGCCGACGACGGAGTCGGCCTTCATGCGTTCGAATTCCTGATTGTTCGCCGCGAAATGTTTGAGGGACGTGCCGACGCCCTGGCTTTGCACGCCGTCGATCCAGGCGCCGGCCAATGTGCCGGAGAGAAGTGGGTCCTCGGAGAAATACTCGAAGTTGCGGCCGGCGAGCGGCGAGCGCTTCAGGTTGGCGCCGGGGCCGAGCAGGATTTGGACGCCGTGCGTTTGTGCTTCGCGACCGAGAGCGACGCCGACCTCGCGAATCAGTTCCACGTTCCACGTCGCGGCGAGCGCGGGCGCCGTGGGAAAGCAGGTCGCGGGCAGGGCGTTGTTGAGGCCCAGGCCGGCGCCGGGTTTGGCGAGGCGGACGCCATGCGGTCCGTCGGTGAGGGTGATCGCAGGGATGCCGAGCCGCTCGATGGGTTTGGTGGTCCACGAAGTGCCGCCGGAGGCGAGGCTGGCTTTTTCATCCAAGGTCATCTGCGCGACCAAGTCGGCGGCTTTGGAGCGGAAGGGTGCAAGTTCGGCGCGGGCGGCGACGAGCGGCAATGCGCAAGCAAGGAGGAGGACGGGGCGGGACAGTTGCATGGGGAACACGCGCGGGGTTGGGGACGCGGGCTCCAGTGTAGTTTCCCGGGGCGCGGCTGGCCATAGGACCTTTGTCCTAAAAGGCGGGGCGAGCGGACGGCGTGGTGGACGCGAGACGAAACGGGGGATGAACGCCGGGACTGAAGACGAAACGCTCACGCATGACGAAACGCTCACGCGTTCCGCTACGGACGGGGCAGGCTGCGTCCCGCTACGAGTATTATCGCAAGGCGGCGATCAGGCGGGAGCGGCCGGGGACGCCGAGTTTTTTGTAGATGGAAGTGAGTTGGACGGCGACGGTCTTGCGGCTCTTGCCGAGTTTGGCGGCGGCTTCGGCGTTGCTGCAGCCGGAGCTGATCAGCGCGGCGAGCTCGCGTTCTGCGTTGGTGAGCTGGTCGGCGGCGGCCAGGCGGGAGAGCGAGGACGCGTGTTGTTCGACGGGATCGTTTTGATCGGCGAACCAAACGACGAAGACGGGGCGGGCGGCGGGCGTGTCGCGGTTGGGTTGCAACGTCACGGTGGCGCGAAGCGCGGGGTAGAGCGGGTGCGTCAGACGCGTCGAAAGGCTGGCATCGTCGGCGGCGGAGTCGGACTTCGCGGGGCGTTGGAGCCAGCGTTGCTGCAGTTGCCGGCAGGCGGCGAGGATCGGCTCGGGAAGGCGGAAGACGGATTTCGGATGGTAGAGGGCGGTGTGCTGCGGGCCGAAATTCCACGCGCAGCACTGCTTCATCGCGGCGCGGTTCGCGTAGTTGGTGGACAGAGACCAGTCTAGCTGGAGCAGGGCGAACGGGAGCTGCTCGTTGAATTGCTCGAACCAATCGAGTTTCGCGCGCTGCTCGTGGCTCTTGATGAGCCGACCGATCACGGACTCGAAGTGCGGATGCAGTTTTCGCAGCAGGCGGAGTTCCTCGGGCCGGTAGGAGCCGCACGCGGCAGGGCGGCGGAGCGAGATGACGGAATTCACGGTCTCGCCGCGTCGGTAAACGAGCCCGACGGAGTCCTGCCAGCCGTAGGGCCGCATGAAAGTTTGGAAGAGCGGCGAGTTTTGAAACGCCTCGCGGTTCGGAAAAAGATCGGAAAGTCGGTAGAGCCGGACGCCGGGGTGTCCGGCGAGGAAAGGTGCGGTGACTTCCACCCGACGCCGCTGCTCGTGCCATTCCGCCGATCTCACCGCGTCGGCGGTGGCGAAGATGGCGGAGGCCTTCCACGAACGGGCAAAGTCGAAGTAGTTGAGATAAACGGTGAGCGTGTCCTGCGGCAGGATCGTTTGGAAAAGCGCCCGCGTGGCCTGCCAGAAACGGTTGAAGTCCTCGGCCTCGAGGAGTTGCAGCAACGGGGCCTGCAAACGGGGATCTTCGAGCGTGGAGGGCGGCACGGCGGGGAGGCGGGTCGAGGGTTCATGCGCGCGGCGACGAGGGGCGTCAAGGCGTCGGCAAAACCGGTTCTGCGTATTGGTTGCAGACGCGAGTTGCGTTATGACGGGCGGGTTCGGTTGCGCGATGCGAGGTGAGCGCCATGATGCGCGGCATGAATCCGAAGTTTTCCGCTTACGCTCATCCGGAGGTGCTGGTCGACGGCGCGTGGTTGCAGGAGCATTTGAACGATCCGTCGATCCGGGTCGTGGAGAGCAACGAGGACGTGTTGCTTTACGATACGGGGCATATCCCGGGAGCGGTGCACATCGACTGGCGCGGCGATCTGCAGGATGAAACGCAGCGGGATTATGTTTCGCCGGAGAAGTTCGCGGAAGTGTGCGCAAAGAATGGGATCGGGCCGGATACGACGGTGGTGTTTTATGGGGACAAATCGAATTGGTGGGCGGCGTATGCGTTGTGGGCGTTTCGGTTGTTCGGACACGAAAAGGTGAAGCTGCTCGATGGCGGTAGTGCGAAGTGGAAGGCGGAGGGCCGGCCGATCACGCGGGAGAAGCCGAGGTATCCGCGAACGAACTACCCGGTGCCGGCGAAGCGGCACGACGACGACATCCGTGCGTTTTATGTGGATACGCTCGAGCATGCGAAGGCGCGGAAGCCGCTGATCGACGTGCGCTCGCCGGGCGAATACAAGGGCGAGATCACGCACATGCCCGAGTATCCGCAGGAAGGCGTGTTGCGCGGCGGTCACGTGCCGGGGGCGCGGAGCGTGCCGTGGAAGATCGCGGCGAACGATGACGGGACGTTCAAGAGCTTCGACGAGTTGAAGAAGATCTACACCGAGAACCTCGGGTTGAAGAAGGACGACGACATCATCGCGTATTGCCGGATCGGCGAGCGTTCGAGTCACACGTGGTTCGTGCTCACGTATCTGCTCGGGTATGACAAAGTGCGGAACTACGACGGCTCGTGGACCGAGTGGGGCAACATGGTGCGCTCGCCGATTGTCAAAGGGGAGCAGCCGGGATGAGGGAATTTTCGATTTTGGATTTTCGAATTTCGATTTGTCGAGGTGGGCCGCGGAGCGGGAGTGTGCGCGGGATTTCGGGATCGAAATCGAAAATCGAAAATCGAGAATCGAAAATTAGATGAGCACCTATCCGCCGAACCTGGCCGAGATTGTTGAATTCTTCGATGCGCTTCCGGAAGACGAAAAGCGCGAGAATCTGATCGCTTACGCAGACAGCGCGGCGGCGTGTGCACCGAAGGCGGGGGAGGCGTTCGATCTGGAGGATACGCGCAAGGACGAGGAGTGCACGGATACGGTGGGTGTTTTCCTGCGGGTGGAGCCGGCGACGCGGGCGGTGCATTATCGCATCAACCTTGGTCCGCATGTGCAGACGCTGACGCGCGCGATGACGTCGATTTTGTGCAAGGGACTCGACGGCGCGACGCCGGAGGCGGTGATGGACGTGCCGCAGGATTTCGTGCCGAAGATTGTGGGCGGGCAGCTGGTGCGGGTGCGGAGCCAGACGGTGTATTACATCCTGACGCGGATGAAGAGCGCGGCGAAAGTGTGGTTGAATCGCGAGCGGGCGGCGGCAGGGAGTTGAGAGTTGAGGGTTGAGAGTTGAGAGAGGGGAAGCGCGAAGGGAGAACGAGAGCGATCAAGAGAACGAAGGGCTGGCGGGTCGCGGGGGGGATTCCTCGCTTGCGTCGGCGAAGAGCTGAAATGAAATCGTCAGACCACGTCCCCCGCTCGGGTGGTGGAATGGCAGACACGACGGTCTTAGAAGCCGTTGCCGTAAGGCGTGCAGGTTCAAGTCCTGTCCCGAGCACCAAACATCGTGGCGGTTTGGGCGGCCACGGAAGGGGGCTTACGTCAAGGTGGGAGGCGGGTATTTTGGGGAGCGGGCGAGTCGATGAGGGGCTCCACCGGCTCGAGCTGCACGACAGGCTCGGGCGGCGCGGTGGGTTTCGGGCGGGAGCGGCGGGACATGGCTCCAACGGTGAGGCCGACGAGACCGCCGAGGAGGGCGGCGAGTTGAATCACGAGGGCAGCGGACATCGTGATTTGCCAGCGGAAGAAATGAACGGTGATCGGCGCGGCGTTTTGGACGCTGAAGATCGCGACCAGGACGAGGAGCAGAATAACGAAGATCCAGGAGAGTTTCATGGGGGCGCGCGGGAAGGGAGGCGTCACCGAAGAGGCTGGGACGCGAAGAGCGGTGTGACGAGCTTTCTGGCGCGCTGGTGTAGTCGGTGCGGGGTTGAAACACCGCAGCACTGTGGATCAGTGCACTTCGGGCGGGGAGTTCTTGGGCAGCTGGCGCGAGTAATGAGAGAGGAGGCGGTCGGTGGAATCCACGGTGATGGCTTGCTCGGGGTCGAACGCGGGACCGTTCTTGATCTCGTCGCGCGTGAGATCGACGAGGAGGTCGGTTTCGGTCCAGCGAACGGCACGCACGGAGGGCGGTGGGATGAGGACGGTGCGGCCGCCGGGGAGCCATTTGCGGGTGTCGACCGCGAGCGCGCGGACATCCCAGGTGTCGGTGTCGACGAGCAGGTCCTCGAGTTTGCCGATCGAACCATCGCGCGCGGAGAGGGAGTAGCCGCGGACTTCGCGCACGCTGCGGAGATGGGGATCGCCGTCTTCGGTGTGCGTGCGATCGAACGGTTGGGTTGGGGCGGAGGGAGCGGACGATGCTAGAGGTGCATCGGTTGCAGTCGGGGGAATGACGAGCGCACCGGGAGCGATGCCGCCGCCGAATGGACTCAGGCCCCAGTAAGGCGCCCAGCCGTAGTAGGCGAAGAGTTCCCGTTCGCGCTGGCGAGAGACGGGCAGCTCGGTTTCGACCGGCGGGCAGTCGCGGACCTGTTCGCGCGTCGCGTCGATGGTGAGCCAGCGTGGCGTCGGAACGGCAGTGAGATTGCGCGCGGAGAGCAGGACCCGGCGGCCGTTGAGCCAGGAGCCTGTTTCGACGACAAAGTAGCGGATGATCCACGCGTCGTCGTCGAAGTAGATGTCTTTCACGGAGCCGATCGGGCCATCGCTGGCGGCGATCGCGTAGCCTTCGAATTCTCGCAACGTGTAGATCATCGCTTTCCTTTCGTTGAGTGTTGAGGAGGGCGTGCGGCGCGGGTGCGCCGTCACGGTCAAGGGCGGAAAGGCTCGGTCGCAGCGGCGGCGAGCGCGGGTTGTTCCTCGGCTTCGGGGCGTTTGGCGCGGAGGTGAGCGGCGGGGGAGACGGCGGCGGAGGCGTGACGACGGCGGATCACTTTTTGGAAGAACTGATTGTTGGGAATCTGCATCACGGAGCCGTCGCCGGCGTCGAGGGTGGTGAAGATGAAGTTGAGGTCGACCACGCGGCCTTTGGTTTGCTCGCCCACGAATTCGATTTCGTCGCCGACGGCGAACGGGCGAAACAGGAGGATGAGGACGGTGCACGAGGTGTTGCTGAGCACGCTCCAGACGGCGACGAAACCGATGGCGATCATGGCGAGCACGGTGGAGAGCACGCCCCACATGCCGCCGACATTCAGACCGAACGCACCGAGAACGAAGACGGTGGCCACGATGGTGATCACCCATTTCACCGTGCGGCGAATGGGGCCGATCTCTTGTTGCGTGAAATTGGCGCGGCGCCCGAGCAATCCAAGGGTGCGGCCGACGACGACGTTCAGCAGGATCGCGCCGATGATGATGAGGATCGCGGACGGAGCGGCGGCGATGAGAGCAGGGAGAACGGCCGAGAAGTCGGGAGTTTCAAAGTTCATGAGCGACCGTTATTCAGCCGCGGTGCGAACTTCGAGGCGATTCACGATTTCCCAGCCGTCGGCGATTTCGCTGACGAGACGACCGACCTCGTTGCGGGCGGCGTGGGAGTCAACGAGCCCCTCGAGGATCAGGCGGTTGCCATCCTGCTCAACGGTGGCGAGGCGGGCGCGCTCCGAAAGCGCGGAATCGCTGCGCAAGCGTCCGCGAATGGTGTCGACCGAGGGACGGCCCTCGGTTTCGCCGGCGGCGATGGCGGCTTGGGTGCGAAAATCCGTCGTGCTCGCGAGGTGAGCGGCGCCGCCAAAGCCGCCGTAACCGCTCCACCAATACGGGGCACCGTCGGCCAGCGTCCACCAGCGATCGTCGGACGGCCCCGCCTGGGCGAAGTCATCGGGGGAAAGTGTCGTGGTCATTTGGTCCTTAGACGCGGGCGTGAGTTGAGCGAAATTCACCAGGAACTCCCGGTCGGTGCCGGCAAAGTCGTCGTCGACGTCGAGCAAAACGGAGGCGCGACGACTTTCGAAATGAACGATGATGTCCTGCACGGTGCCAACTTGGTGGCTCTCGTTCACGACCTCGTTGCCGATGACGTCGGATGCGAGGACCATGCGAGCACGGGCGTCATCGTTTCCAGTGGCGAAGTCACGACTCAAGGCGTCTTGGTAGAACGCGACCACGTCCTTGGCGATGTTGGCGTCGGAAAGTGCGGTGGCGTGATCGGGAGCGAGGGCGGGTGCTTGCGACCAGCGCTCGCGAGCGATGCCGAGAACGAGGTCGCGAGAGTCATCGGCGGCGTGGCTCAAGGCGGCGAAGGGCACGGCACGAATCTCTTCGCCCACGCCGAGCAAACCTCCTGAAGCAACGAGAGCGAAAAGGATTTTGCCCTGTTGGGGATCGATCGCGAGATCCTCGAGTTCGCCGAGGGTGTCGCCGGCGTTGTCGCGGACATCCTGTCCCATCAGCACGCGCGCGCTTTGGGCGTGGCGGCTTGCGGCGTTGGGCGCGGGCGCGGGTTCGTTTTCCGAAGGAAGAGGGGTGTCGGCCTGGCGCCTCGAGTCGTTCCCGGCCCAGGCCGGAGACAAGGCGAACGCTCCGATGAGCGAGAACGCGAGGATGGAAGTAGAGCGGTAGAATGTTGTCATGGTGAGTTCCTCCTGGGCGCGAAGGCGCGGGACACCGTAATCACCGGAGTGCGAGGCGATATGGGGGGATGTCCGGGAAGACCTAAGGGGCCGGACTGGAAGCGGCCTGAATGAGTCGACAGGCGACTAGAAGCGTTTGGGCTTAGGGTGTCTCCCGATCATCGAGGTAGGGGTTGTTGCGGAGAAATGCGTTCGCGGGTGAGGCACAAGAATAATAGTTCGCAGACTAGGTGAGGCCGCCGTTGGCGGCGAGCGATGTCGAGATGAACGAACGCACAGTCAGGCCGATCGAGCTTTCCATTGTGATGCCGTGCCTCAACGAAGCGCGGACGCTGCCGGCGTGTATTGCCAAAGCGAAGACGTTTCTCGCGTCGCACGACGTCGAGGGAGAAATCGTGGTGGCGGACAATGGAAGCACGGACGGTTCGCGGGAGATCGCGGTGCAACTTGGCGCGAGATTGGTGGAGGTGCCGGTGCGCGGGTATGGTGCGGCGTTGCAGGCCGGAATCGCGGCGGCGCGCGGGCGGTTCGTGATCATGGGCGATTCGGACGACAGCTACGATTTCCTGCACTTGCAGCCGTTTCTGACCAAGCTCCGGGAAGGCTATGATATGGTGATGGGCAACCGGTTTCGGGGCGGGATCAAACCGGGAGCGATGCCGCCGTCGCATCGCTATTTTGGCAATCCGACGCTGAGCGCGATTGGCCGGCTGTTTTTTCGCAATCGTTCGCTGGGTGACTTTTACTGCGGATTGCGCGGGTTTCGGAAAGAGGCGGTGCAGCGGCTGGAACTGCAAAGCCGCGGGATGGAGTTTGCATTGGAGATGCTGATCAAAGCGGGAATGCATGGCCTGCGGATCACGGAAGTTCCGACGACACTGTCGCCGGACGGGCGTGACCGCGCGCCGCATTTGCGAACCTTTCGCGACGGTTGGCGGAGTCTTCGGCTTCTGCTGTTGATGAGCCCGAAATGGTTTTTCGGAGTGCCCGGCGCGGTGATCTTCGCGTTTGGCGCGGTGGTGACGGCGGCGATCGCGAGCGGACCGGTGTCGGCTTTCGGAGTGAAATTCGATTATCACACGATGATCTATGGGGCTGGCGCGGTGGTGATCGGGTATCAATCGCTGATGTTGGCGGCGTTCGCGAAACTGATGGCGGTGGAGGCCGGGCTGCATCCGCCGGTGACGAAGCTCTGGTTTCTCGAGGAACGCGCGATGTTCGAGCGATTGCTGTTGGCGGGAGTGGCGCTGGCGATTGTCGGAGTGGCGCTGGGCGTGTGGGCGACGCGCGATTGGTCGGCGGCGAACTTTGGCGATCTCACGCCGACGGGGACGATTCGGCTGGTGATCTGTTCGGTGCTGGCGCTGGTGCTGGGCGGACAGACGGCGCTCGCCGGTTGTTTTCTTGGAATGTTCAACTTGCTCGCCGGGCGCCGGCAGCAATCACCGCTGCGGCCGCAACGAGCCGAGCCGGCGGGGCAGGGAGGAGCGACCGAGCTGGCGCGACTCGGTTCGGCGCGCGCCTGAAAGGTGCGAAGATGCTGCGATGAAGGGAACGACTGAAGTTCTCGAGCCGGCTGCGCGGCCGGCGACGGCTTTCCGGAGCCCGGTTTCGACCTGGCGGTTGGGTCGGGGGTGGAGCTATGCGGCGATCGTGACGGCGGCGGCGCTGTTGTGGATTTTGCGTTGGGCCGGCCCGATCGATCTGCGCTACGACGCGGCGGTCTATTACGTGCTGGGCACGTCGATCGCGGAAGGAAAAGGATATCGGCTGTTGAACGAGCCTGGGCAGCCGGAAGCGTTGCAGTATCCGCCGCTGCTGCCGCTGGCGATCGCGGGGGTGCAGAAACTGGCGGGGACCAGCGATCCGGACGTCGTCGCGGTGTGGTTGCGGCGTGGATACGCGGTGATGTTTCTGGGGTTCGCGGCGGCGGTGCTGGCGCTCGCGCGACGGTTTCTCCCGCCGCTGGCGGCGCTGGTGGCGGCCGCAATCTGTGTCGCACAGCCGAATGTGTATCTGGTGTCGGACGTGCTGTTCACCGAGCTGCCGTTCACGATGGCGGTGGTGGGGATGGCGTTGGTGCTGACGAACGAGCGCGGGGGAGAGCGGCGATGGCTGCGCGAAGGGGCGGCGTTTCTGCTGGGAGCGGCGGCGTTTTTGCTGCGGACGGCGGGGATCGCGGTGCTCGCCGCGTGGGTAGGCGAGGCGCTGTTGAGGAAACGATGGAAGCTCGCGCTGGTGCGAGCGCTGCTCGCGGTGATTCCGGTTGCGGGCTGGCAGGCGCACGTGGCGCGGGTGCAGGCGAGCGCGGACTACCGCGAGCCGGCGTATGCGTATCAGCGGGCCGGTTACCAATTCTACAACGTCTCCTATGCGGAGAACATGGCGTTGATCGACCCGTTCCGGCCAGAACTGGGGCGAGCGACGGCGAAAGACTGGGTGGCGCGCATTGGCGACAATCTGGCCGCGATGCCGACGGCGCTGGGCGAGGCGGTGAGTGGGAACATGGGATTCTGGCGGGCGCTGATGCACGGCTTGCCGGAGGAGCAGATTCAGGAAGCGCGGTGGTTGAACGACGTGGCGCGTTTTCCGCTGCTGGTGTTGTTCGGCTTCGTGCTCGTCGGCGCCGTGGTGCTCGTGAAGAGGCGAGAGTGGTTTGTCGTTTTGCTGACGGCGGGTTCGATCGCGTTGGTGTGCACGACACCGTGGCCGGGGCAATTCGGCCGGTATGTCACGCCGATGGCGCCCTTTCTCACGATTGCGCTGGTGGCGGGATTGATGGGGGTGGCGGCTCATTTATGGGCGCAGCCACGGCTGGCGAGCCGGCGACTTGGGTGGGCGGTGGTGGGCATTGGTGCGATCGTGCTCCTGCTGCAGGCGAACGGGGCATGGCTGTTGTTTCGGCAGCGGCATTGGGAGCCGGCGACGCGAGTGGAGGGAGCCGGGTTGATGGCGCCGCGTTTGTTCTTCTACGGGCGCGTGTGGAAGGACTGGCAGACGGCGGTGGACTGGATTGCGCGGCGGGCGAACCAGGACGATGTCATTGCAACCACGTCGCCACACTTGAGCTATTTGCAGACCGGGTTGCGCGCGGTTATGCCGCCGATGGAAGCGGATGCGCGGAAGGCGCGCGAGCTGCTCGAAAGTGCGGGAGTCGATTGGGTCATCGTGGATGACCTGGCGTTTCTCGACATCTCGCGTCGTTACGCGCGGCCCGCGGTGGAGAACAGCGGCGGGCAATGGGAGGCGGTCGCGCGGATGGGTAGCGCGACGGTGTATCGCCGGGTGCAAGCGGCGGAAGAAAGGAGCGGGACGTGAACGGAATCCCGCAAGCCGGCGCGGTGCCGAATGCGTTGATGGCGACCTTGCGTCTGCGCGAGGCGTATCGCGATCGCTATTGGGAGCGGCGGGATCCCATTGTGGGCGACCGGTTGTTGTGGCGCGCGCAGAGCGTGCGGCACACGGTGCATTTGCTTCCTGGATACACGATCTTGGAGCTGGGAAGCGGAACGGGACGATTCACGCGGGCGCTGGCGCGGGTGACGCGCGGGGAGAACCCGATCGTGGCGGCGCGGTTCAATGGAAATGCGGCGCTGGAGCCTGCGCCGGATGGGGTTGAAGCGGTGAAGCTCGAAGCGTTGCCGGGGCTGCTCGCAGGACGGACGTTCGATTGTGTCGTGGCGATGGACCTGCTCGATCGCGAGAACGCGGGGGACGTTTTGCAGATCGTGCACGACCTGCTGGTGCCAGGCGGCGAGGCGATTTTCTATGAAAGCAATCCGTGGAATCCGGTGTTGAATGTGCGCCGGGCGCTGGGGCGATTGCGCGGGCGACAGGATCCACGGCGACTCGTGCGCAAGCCGCAGCTTTACGAGCTGATGTCGGAGATCGGGTTCGTGCGCGTGTATTCAGTTTACAACGACTTCGTGTATGCGCCGCTGACGCGGCGGTTGGTGTGGTGGCTGAGAAATCTGTCGATCTTGCTGGAAAACGCGCCGGCCGTTTCGCGCATGGCGGGCTCGATTCTGGTGCATGCGCAGAAACCGCCGCGGCGCCGGACGAGTGCGGGACAATCGTTGTGTGTGCATGCTTCGCTGCGTGGAGCGATCTCGGTGGTCATTCCCTGCCGCAACGAGGAGATGAACGTCGGGATACTGGTGGAGCGCCTGCTCGAACTTTATGGCGATTACCTGCACGAGATCATCCCACTCGACGATGGAAGCACCGATCGAACGGCGGAGGTGATGCGGGAGTTGGCGGCCAAGGATGCGCGCGTGCGTCCGATTTTTCGCCGGCCGCCGCATGGGGTGGGGCGGGCGATCGCGGAAGGGATGCGCGCGGCGACGGGGCGTTACGTGCTGACGATGGACTGCGATTTCCAACACCTGCTGCCGGAATTCCGCGATCTGTTCGATGCGGCGGATCGCGGTTACGATGTGGTGATAGGGAGCCGGTTCTCGCGGCACAGCGTGTTGTTGAATTATCCCTTCATGAAGATCGTGGCGAATCGCGGATTTCACACGCTGGCGCGGTGGATGCTGGGGTGGGCGTTTCGGGATGTGACGAATAATTTGAAGCTGCTGCGGCGTGAAGTCGTGGACGATTTGATCCTGTGTCAGCCCGGGTTTGCGGTGAATGCGGAGACGGGGATTCAACCCTGGCTGCTAGGGTATAAGGTGCGGGAAATACCGATCTCGTGGATCAATCGCACCCCGGGAATGGGCGCGTCGTCGTTTCGACTGGTGCGCGTGGGTGGCGGCTACTGGCAAGTGCTCGCAGGTTTATGGCTCAGGCGAATATTTCGACGAGGCCCGTATCGGGAGCTGCGGAAAGGCCGGCGCGCGGCGTTGCCGGCATCGCAGTCGCGCGAAACGGCGTCTCAACCCGCGCACCGATGAGGACACGCGTGGGACTTGCGATCCTGATCGCCGTTTCCGCGGCGATGCAGGCGGCCATTGCGGTGCGCAGCGGGCTGTGGGCGGATGAAGTGTTTTCGCTCGCGATGGCGACGGGGCATAGCATGGAGCATCCGGCGGCCGCGGCGGAACCGGCGCGCGGTGATTTTGTGGAGACGGCGGAGCCGGTTAACGTGGCGGAGTTGCAGCGGTATTTGCGGATGGAGGACGAGGTGTCCACTCCGGCGAATGTGCTGCGGGCGGTGGCGCTGTCGGATACAAGTCCGCCGTTGTATTATCTGCTGCTGCACGGGTGGCTGCGCGTGGCGGGGACGAGCGATTTCGCCCTGCGGGCGTTCGCGATCATGGCGGCGTTGGCATGCGTGCCCCTGGTGTTCTGGATCGCGCGAGACGTGCACGGCGAACGAGGGGGGTGGATGGCGGCGGTGCTCTTCGCAGCGGCGCCGATGACGCTCTACTATGGGACGGAAGCGCGGATGTATCCGTTGCTCTGGCTGTGCGTGCTGACGGTGGCGGCGGCGACGTTGCGGCTGATGCGGGGACAACGAGGGTGGGGTGTATCCGCGATTTGGATAGCGGGATCGGCGGCGGGGTTTTGGGTGCATTACTACTTCTTGTTTGCTTGGGCGGCGCTCGCCGCGGGATGGGCGATGACGATGGCGATGGAGCGACGCGGAAAGGAGAAGGCGGTTGAATTGGGACGACTGGGGCTGCACGCGGTGGCGGTCGTGGCGCTGATGGCGCCGTGGTATGCCCGGCTGCCGGACGTTTTTGCGGCGTGGCGGATCACGCAGGATTGGGTGACGTGGAAATCGGATGCTTACACCTGGCCGAAGGTGGCGATGGATTCGCTGACGCGTTGGTTTTCGGGCGATGGGAATTATTTGTGGAGACCGCATCGCAAGGTGGGCTTGATGGCGCTGGCGGTGTTTGGGGCGAGTGCGGCGCTGATGTGGTGGCGAGATCGCCGACGGATGTTTGGCGCACAGGAGTGCCTGGTGTGGGCGTGGTGGGCGGCGGCGGCGCTCGGACCATTGCTGGTGGACGCGTTGCGCGGAACGTTCATTGCGGAGTATCCGCGTTATAGCACGCCGGCGCTGCCGGCGGCATGCGTGCTCGGCGGATGGATGCTGGCGAGTTGGCGCGGTGGGCGGGGTGGCGTGGCGATATTGGTGGTTTTGCTGTGCTGGAGTTTGCCGCTGCGGAGCATCTATCGTAACGACGGACGCAGCGGGCAGCCGACGCGCGAAGCGGCGCGGCGAGTGAATGCAGCGGCCGAGGCGGGGGATCTGGTTTTGATTCAGTCGGTGCCGACGGGCGCGTTGTCGCTGGCGCGGTATCTGACGGCTCCGGTCGACGCCGCGGTGTGGGTGGAGCAACTCGGACAAAGGCGTGTGCCGGAGTCGTTGGCGCGGCTGATCGATGGCAAACGCGCGGTGTGGGTAGTGTCGTTGCACCTGGTCGGCGCGTCCGCGCCGGCGGAGGAGTGGTTGCGCGAGCGTGCGCGGGTGTCGCGCGAAGAACGCGTGGGAAACATCGCGATCCGCGAGTTTCGGCCGCGCGAGGGAGAAACGTTCTGAGGACCGACGCCATGCCGAAGATTTCGGTGCTCATCAACAATCGCGATAACGCGTCGTATCTTCGCACGTGCGTGGAGTCGGTGCTCGCGCAAACGCGACCGGCGGACGAGGTGATTGCCTATGACGACGGCAGCGTGGATGAGAGCCGTGCGATCCTGGCGAGTTTCGCGCCGGGGGTGAGGACGATCGAGGGACCGGGAGGAACGGGCGCGCCGATGCAGAACCAGGCGAAAGCGATCGAAGCGGCGTTTGCGAGGTCGACGGGAGACCTGATTTTCCTGCTCGACGGCGACGACGCGTTCGGGCCGAAGCACATCGAAGCTTATGAACAGGCATTCGCGCGCTCAGAGAGCGTCATCATGGTCCAAGCTCCGCAGTGGAAACTGAACGCGCATGGCAACGTTGTCGGAGTAGAATACGACCCGCGCCGACACGCGGTGGATTACGTGAAGCACATTCATACCACGCAGGACGTGAATATTTATTATTCGACGAGTGCGCTCGCGTTTCGCCGCAGTTATTTGGCGCAGCGGCTGCCGTTGGAGGAGGAACCTGGATTGGCATTGTGGCCGGATGCGCGGCTGGCGTTGGTGGCGCCGCATTTCGGCGAGATTGTCACGCTGGAGGAGCCGCACACGTATTGGCGGCGGCATCCGGGTTCGCACACCGTGCTGAAGCGGACGAGCGTCTATGAGCAGATGCGGATGAACCGGGAGTATTACAACCGGTTCTGCGCGCGAACGGGGCGGCCGCTCGTGCACACGTGGCGGAGCCCGCAGCATATGAAACGGCTGTTGCGGCATCTGTGTCCGCCGCAGCTGATCGACTCTTACCAGCATCTCACTGGCCGTCGCGGGGTGAGGCCGCAGCTTGGCGGAAAGGAACGCGGATGATGGAAATCCGGCACGTCGATCTCGCGAATCCGCCCGCACGTTTGTGCGGTGCACCGACGAACGCGTTCCTGGTTTTTTGGCGAGACGAACGACCGGTGGGGCAGGCGTATGTGGCGTTGCCGACGGAAGGAATTGCGACGGCGGTGTTGGTCGAGAAAGCCGTTGAACGGAGAGCGGTGGAAAGAGCATTGCGGGTGGCGGATGGATCGCTGCGAACCTCTGTGATCATTTGCACGCGAGATCGGGTGGCGTCGCTCGAACGCTGTCTCGACTCACTGCGCGCGCAGGCCCGGTTGCCAGACGAGATCATCGTGGTGGACAATGGCAGCGGTGGGTTGGGAACGAGACAGACGGCCGAGGCGGCGGGCGCGAGGTGGATCCGCGAAGAGACCGCGGGACTCGATCGGGCGCGCAACACGGGCGCCCGAGCGGCGTCGGGGGATGTGGTGATTTATGCGGATGACGATGTGAGGCTGCATCCCCGGTGGTTGGAGCGGTTGGTGGCGGCGTTTGAACCGGGCATCGATGGTGTGACAGGACTGGTGTTGCCGCTGAGCCTGGAGACGGAGGCGCAACAGCTATTCGAGCGCGAATGGAGTTTCGGGCAGGGATTTTTGCCGCGCGACTTCGGGCCCGCGTTTTTCGGTGGAGAGAAGAAGGAGGCGTGTCCGGTGTGGAAGATCGGAGCCGGTGCGAGCATGGCGTTTCGGAGAACCGTGTTCGAGCGGGTGGGGTATTTCGATTTGCGACTCGATGCGGGCGCGGCGGGGTGTTCGGGGGATTCGGAGATGTGGCATCGGATGTTGGCGAGCGGCATGACGATTCGTTACGAACCGGCGGCGGTGGCGTTTCACGAACACCGACGGGAGATGGCGGCGCTGCGGAAGCAGATCTTTGCGTATGCACGCGGGCATACGGCGGCGCTGCTGGTGCAGCAGGAGCGCGCGTCAGGACGAGCGAACGCGCGGCGGGCGTGGTGGGGACTGCCGCGGTATTACGCGGGGCGAATGTTCCGGCGTCTGCTGGGACGCAGGCGCGACGGAGATCGATTTCTGGGCGAGGAGATTCGCGGATGGATGTCGGGCTTGCGCTACTATTACCGACACCGGCGCGGCGTGGGGAACGAGACGGATGCGGAACCGCGTCGCGTGGGCCGCGGTTCCGGAGCGGGCGCGGCGGTTAGCGGCTGACGGTGAAACGCTCCCAGCGACGCACGCCGCTATTGATGGCGAGGAGACCGTGGCGCGTGCCCTCTTGGTTGAACGTCGTGGTGAAATTCGCGACTGGCGTGCCGTCGATCGAGAGGCCGATGCTCGAGCCGGAGAGCACGATGCGCAGGGCGTAAGTGCGGCCCAGCGCGAGCGGATGCGCGACGGTCGCGAGCGTGCTGTTGCTGCCCTTGGCTGTGCGGACGAGTTGCACGGACGACGTGTTGAGCACGAGACGGAGGTAGTTGGAACTGTCGGTGCTGCGGACGATGACGCCGGTGGCAGCGGTCGAGAGCACGATCGAAGTTTCGATGACGCAGTCGGCGGCGCCGGTTTCGATGGTGCCGCGGAAGGACGCGTTGGTGGAAGCGACGTCGTTGCCGATCGTGGTGGTGCCGGCGTGAATCGACCAGCGGTGGTCGGCGATCGTGGCGACGTCGGGTCGGCGACCGGAAAGACTGCCGGTGCCGGTGAATTCGTCGCTGACGAGCACGGAAGGTGAAGGGGCAGGAGCGGGCGTCGGAATGGGATCCGGCTGGGGTGCGGGGGTGGGTTCGACCGGAGCGGGAATCGGCGATGGCGGCAGCGAGGCAGCGGAGGCGCCGACGTCGAGTTTGGCGGAAGAAACGGGAACGCCGTAGAAGTCGGTGTTTCCTGGATGCAGATCGAAAAGCGACGACAGATCGAGGCCTGCGCCGACGAGAGGTGAGGAACTCCGGAGGAGGTAGGCGTCGATGGAAGGGAGGTGGGATGGGTCGGTGGGCGTGCCGCCGTTGCCGGGGCTGCGGAGCTGCGGATCGACGCGAGAGCCGACGGGCATGCCGTTCAGCGTCTCCTGGCCGCCGGCGCGGAATTTTGTGAGGTCGAACGAGCCGCCCCAGTAGTTATTGCCCTGATACAACGCTTTGGCGGGGATCGCTTGGACGCCGGCGATCAGGAGATTGTTATGCGTGGCGATGAAGGCATTGTTGCGCAGACGAATGCCGCGGATGTCGTCGTGGTTATCGATCTTCACCACCGGGGGTTTGCCGCCGCGCGGGTTAGTGGAGACGAAGAACGTGTTGCCGTAGATGTCGGCATTGGTGATCCCGTGAGGTTCCGAGTATTCGCCGATGTAGAGGACGCCCTGGGAATGTTTGCGGCAGTCGTTTTCGGAGATGTTGTAGCGGACGATGCTGTTGATGTGAGGCGACGCGTCGTTGAATTGGATGAGGCCGATGGCGGGGCCGTCGTTTTGGTAGGAGTAGTTGTATTGAACGACGCAGTGCGAGGAACCGCCATCGAGGTCGTAGGCGCCGCCGTCGAGATTGCTAGAGGTGCGCTGGCGGTAGACGAGGTTGTATTGGAACGTGATGGCGCGGGATTCCCAGCACCACATGCCGAAAGGCCCGCCGCCGGTGGAGGGACCTTGACCGCCGTTGTCGTGGGCGACGCAGTATTCGACGACGCCGCGGTCGACGCCGCCGAGAAGGATGCCGCTGCCGGTGTGTTGTTTCGAGGCGGGGTCGCCGCGGTGGTCCCAGACGCGGCAGTGCGCGACGGTGATGTCTTGGTGGGAGAAGCGGGTGCCGTCGCCGTCGGGGCGGGTTGTGCCGGAGGTTTCGATGCCGACGCTGAGATTGTCGAACACCTCGAGGCCGGTCATTTTGACGTCGCTGAAACCTGGATACGCGCGCGTGTTGCCGCTGAACCAACCCCAAAGTTCGACGCCCTTCTTGAAGCCGGAGACCCGGAGATTTTCGAAGCGGAGAAAGGGGAGCTTGGTGTCGTTTGGCAGGTAAACGCCGCCGATGAGGCCGGAGGACGTGTTGGTGGTCGGACCGCTGCCGGTGAGGTTGAGGTCGCGGATGATGAAACCGGCCGCGTTGTAGATGGAGATCGCGGAGCTGTTGCCACCATGAAGCGTGGCGCGGCCGTTGCCGTGGCTCGTCAGGGTGACCGGTGCGGAGGGCGTGCCGGCGTCTTCGGGATTGAGTTCGACGGTGCCGACGAACGTTTCGCCGGCGGCGAAGAAAACGCGGTCTCCGGGACGGAGCGCGAGCGCATTGAGGGCCGAGATCGTGGGGATCGAGATGCTGCCGGCGGGAGCTGAACCTTTGCCCAGATAGTAATCGGTCGCTCGCGCGGCGGAGACGAATCCGAGGGCGACGGAGGACAGGAGCGCGACGAGGAGGGCACGGGAAATAGACGAGATGATCATCGGAGAATGCCCGGTGAACGACACCGGGTGTTCGCCTTACACCCCGCGCTTGGGGGAAGGTCGATGCCCAACCCGCCGCCAGCGGAAGTTTCACCCGTGGTTTACAGCGCTCCCCAGTCGGAATGGGCCGGTTGATTTTTTTCAGCCGGCCCTTCAACGTCGCGCATGGTCAAGAAACTACTCCACACGCGGATGCGCGTGAACGATCTCGAGCGGACGGTGAAGTTTTATGAAGAAGCGCTAGGCCTGAAGGTCACGCGCCGGCATACGTCGCCCCGCGGGGCGCAGCTGGTGTTTTTGCAGACGCCGAACAGCGAAGAGGAGATCGAGCTGTGTCAGTTGCCGAACAGCGAAAGCGTGAAGGTGCAGCCGGATTTGATGCACTTGGCGTTCGAGGTGGAGGATCTCGAGAAGTTTGCGAGCGAGTTGAAGGCGAAAGGGTATGCGTTGAGCGATGGGCCGACGCAGACGGGCAGCGGATCGGTGATCGCGTTCATCGACGCGCCGGAAGGCTACGAGGTGGAGTTGATTCAGAAGGCGAAGTGAGTGCGGCGCCGCGTTGGCGGTGTCTCTTCGCGAAGTTGTTCGAGCGCGGCGGTGGCGCCGCGCTCCACCACTCGTTCAGCGCACGCGAGCGAGGATCTCAGCGGGTTTCCATGCGTTGCCGCGCCAGATTTCGATGATGCAGCGGTCGGGCCCGACGAGTGCGGTGGCGAGGGTGTGGTCGAGGCGGCCGGAGTTGAATTCGGTGCGAACGGCGAAGGCGCGCGTGAGCGTGGCAATTTCTCCGGTTGGGCCGGTGGCGAAACGCCAGATCGCCGGATCCGCGTCGAGAGATTTTGAATACGCGCGGAGGATGTCGGGCTGATCGAATTCGGGATCGATCGTGATGCTGAGCAAGCGAAGGCCGAGCTGCTGTTCGCGAGACGTTTTCTGGAGTTCCTGGAACTGGCGGCTCATCAGTGGGCAGAATTCAGGAACGGGGCAGCGCGTGAAGATGAAGGTGACGACGGTATTTTGGTCATCGAGGACGGCGGCGGTGAGCGGCTCGTCGTTCTCGGTGGTGAGAGCGAAGTCGGGCACGCGGTCGCCGGGGCGGAGGCGGGCGGACGGCGGGCGCGGTGCGGACGGAGCGGGCGCGTCGGGGCGCGGAGGCGCGGCGAGTTTCTTGAAATTGGTGGCGCGGGATTCGGCGCCGACGTGAAACTCGAACTGGACGCGGTCGCCGCGCTGGAGCCCGACGGTATCGGAGGCGCTGGCGTAGAACGGCATCGTCATCGCGGGCATGAAGCCGGGGATCTCGTCGTGTTCGATCGTGATCGCGCCGTCCGCGTGGGGCGAGCGGACGATTCCGGTCACGGTAAAAACCTTCGGCTCGGTTTGAGAAAACATCCGGTCGACGCCGAGCGGGAGGAGCAGGAGCAGGAGTGTGATGCGAAGGAAGTGGCGGGCGGCGAGAGGATGAATCATGAGGAGCGGCATCGACCGGAGGGTGCGCGCGAGGTTCGCGGGGGGATTTCGGGGTTGTCAAGCGGTGCAAGAAGCCGGAAACAGACGCGTGCCGCGCGCTACTATGCGTGCGGTCGCGCGTGTTGCGCGCCGCGTCAACTCCCCTAACCGTTACTACCTCATGAAATCATCACGCGTGTTATTCATCGTCGGCCTGATTGCCGGCATTTCATTGTTCCTGTCGGGTTGCGGAAAGAAGGAGGGCGATGCGGCGCAGACGTCGAATGCGTCGGCGGCCGGCGACAAATCGGCGGGTGCACCGACCGCGGCGAGCGGGCGTGAAATCGAAATCACGGGCAACGACGCGATGAAGTTTTCGCTGACGGAGATCCGCGCGAAGCCGGGCGAATCGTTGTCGGTGACGCTGGTGAACATCGGCACGATGCCGAAGTTTTCGATGGGGCACAATTGGGTGCTGTTGAAGTCGACGCAGGTGGTGGATCAGTTTGTGAACGACGCGATGCAGGCGGCGACGACGGACTACATCCCGCAGGATCGGAAAGGCGACATGCTCGCCCACACGAAGCTGCTGGGGCCGAAGGAAAAGGACACGGTGACGTTCCAGGCGCCGAAGGAGCCAGGGCGGTATCCGTTCATTTGTTCGTTCCCGGGCCACTATCAGGTGGGAATGCGGGGTGAGCTGATCGTCGAATAACCCCGGAGGACGTCATGAGGAATAAAATCGTGCGGGCGATCGGCGGCGGTATCGCGTCGATCGCGGTGATGGCTTTCGTCGGTTGCGGCCGGCCGGGCGGCAATGGGGATGGCGGCGCGAAAGGCGGCGCGGCGAGCGACGCGGCGGCGAAGACGTATGTGAAACCTGGAGACAAGGACGAGTTTTACCTCTTCTACTCCGGCGGGCATTCGGGGCAGGTGTTCATCGCGGGCATTCCGTCGATGCGGCATCTCTTCACGATCCCGGTGTTCGCGCCGCATCCGGGAACCGGATACGGCTTCGACGAGGAATCGAAGCACATGCTGGGCGGGTTCACGTGGGGCGACGTGCATCATCCGGCACTTTCCCAAACGGACAGCAAATACGACGGCCGCTGGCTCTTCGTGAACGACAACGCGAACAATCGCGTGGCGCGGATCGATCTGCGCGACATGAAGACGAAGCAGATTCTGGGTCCGATCCCGAACTCGTCGGGCAATCATGGATCGTCGTTCGTGACGGAGAACACCGAATACATTCTCGTGGCGACGCGTTTTTCGGTGCCGTTGCCGAAGGGCCGGCATGCGCCGATCGAGAGTTATGCGGACGAGTTTCACGGCATGGTGAGCGGACTCACGGTCGACAAGGACACGGGCGAGATGAAAGTCGGCTGGCAGATTCTGACGCCGCCCTTCAATTGGGATCTCGGGTCGACGGGCAAAGGGCCGAGCTCGGGCTGGGCGTTCTGGACCTCCTATAACACGGAGATGGCCTATGAGACGCTCGAGGCGGGCGCCTCGCAGATGGACCGCGACTTGGGCGCGGTGGTGAATTGGCGCGCGGCGGAGGCGGCGGTGCGGGAAGGGAAGGCGACGGACATGGGCGGCGTGCCGGTGATCGATCCGGCGAAGGTGCCGGGCGTGCTGTATTTCCTGCCGATTCCGAAGTCGCCGCACGGCATCGATGTCGATCCGAGTGGCAAGTGGGTCGCGGCGGGCGGGAAGCTGCAGCCGACGGTCTCGGTGTATAACTTCGAGAAATTGAAGGCGGCGATCGACGCGAAGGATTTCGAGTCGGAGTTTCGTGGGGTGCCGGTGATTCGGTTCGAGTCGGCGTTGGAAGGCGAAGTGCCGGCGGGGTTGGGGCCGTTGCACACGCAGTATGACGGCAAGGGCAATGCTTACACGTCGATGTTCATCGAGTCGGTCATCACGAAGTGGAAGCTGCCGCCGTGGAGTGACGAAGAGAAGCAGGACCTCAACAAGACGGTGCTCGATAAGATTCCGGTGCATTTCAACATCGGGCATCTCGTGGTGGCGGGCAGCGACACGCGCGAGCCGTATGGCCGCTACATGGTCGCGGGCAACAAACTATCGAAAGGCCGGCACCTCAGCACGGGGCCGTCGCAGCCGGAGAGCAGCCAGTTGATCGACATCACCGGCGAGAAGATGGTGATGTTGTATGAGGCGTTCACCGATCCCGAGCCGCATTTCATGCAGATCCTGAAAGCCGATGCGATTCAGCCGATCGAGGTGTATCCGCGCGCGGAAAACACGAATCCCAACGCGGTGTGGAGCGCGGAGGAGGCGGGCGTGACGCGCAATGGGACGACCGTGGAAGTGAAGGCGATTGCGATCCGCAGCCGGTTCGTTCCGGACAAAGTCGAAGTGAATCAAGGGGACGAAGTGGTGTTGCACATCACCAACGTGGAGCAGACGACCGACATGATTCACGGCTGGGGATTGATCGAGCACGACATCAACGTGATTGTGGATCCCGGTGAGACGAAGACGGTGCGGTTCAAGGCGGACAAGCCTGGTGTGTTCGCGTTTTACTGCACGAATTTCTGCTCGGCGTTGCATCAGGAGATGCAGGGTTATCTCGCGGTGAAACCGGCGGCGCAGACCGCGCGGAACTAGGGAGCGCGGTCCGCGATGGGAAGCTACACCCGCACGATCTACGGATTCCTGCGGCTCCCGCCGAGCATGGTCGGGCGGGTGTTGCTGGTGCTCGCGGCGTTTTCGCTGGTGGCGTCGCTTTTCCTGCCGCTGTGGCGCATCGCGCTCGTGGCGCCGCAGTATCAGGAAGGGCTGTCGCTGCACATCTACACCTACAAGTTGATCGCGGGAAACAACGGGCAGGACCTGCACGAGATCAACAACCTGAATCACTACATTGGGATGAAGGCGATCGAGCAGGCGGACTTCATCGAGATGCGTTGGGTGCCGTTTGCGCTCGGGGTGTTCATTCTGCTGGCGCTGCGCGCGGCGGCGATCGGGATCATGCGCGGGGTGGTGGATCTGCTGGTTCTCTTTCTTTATTTCACGGCGTTCTCGCTCGGGAGTTTCTATTACCGACTCTACACGTATGGTCATGAGCTCGATCCGAGAGCGCCGATGACGATCCAGCCGTTCACGCCGGTGATGATCGGGGAGCAGCAAATCGCGAACTTCGTGCAGACGAGTTATCCGGACATCGGGGCGATCTTTCTGGGATTGTTTCCGCTGTTGTTGATCGCGGCGATGTGGTTTTCGCGAAGGGCGCGAACGTGAAGAGGTGGCGCATCGCGGCGGCGGTGATTTTCGTATCGGCGCTGGTGGGATCGGCGGCCGCGGCCGACGGCGATTGGTTGAAGCAAGCGATTGAAAAAGCGGATCCGGGGGCGGCGCTGCGCGTGCCGGCGGGGGTGTATCGCGGACCGGTGGTGATCGCGAAGCCGTTGCGGCTGATCGGGGAGTCCGGCGCGATTATCGAAGGCACGGGAGCGGGGCACGTGGTGGCGATCACGGCGCCGGACGTGGAGGTGGCGGGATTCGTGATCCGAAAATCGGGGCGGAATCTGTCGACGGACGACGCCGGCATTCATGTCACGGCGCCGCGAGCGCGGCTGCGGGGTAACACGATCGTGGATACGTTGCACGGCATCTATCTGAAGCAGGCGCCGGAATGCCGGGTGATGGGAAACGTGATACGCGGGCGGGCGGCGGTGGAGACGATCGAGGATCCGATGACGAGCGATCTGCGGATGACGAATGCGGAACTCTGTTCGGTGGAACTCGAGCAGAACCAGCGCGGCAACGGCATTCACATCTGGAACTGCGCGGGGCACACGATCGAGGACAACGATATCCGCGGGACGCGGGACGGGATTTATTTCTCGTTCTGTCACCGGACGGTCGTGCGGCGGAACGCGATCCGGAACGTCCGCTACGGGCTGCATTACATGTATTCGAACGAGAATGTGTTCGAAGGAAATACGTTCACGGAAAGCGCGGCGGGGGCGGCGCTGATGTATTCGAATTCGATAACGTTGCGGGAGAACCGGTTTCGGGCGAACCGGAGTCATCGGGCTTACGGCCTGCTGATGCACACGGTGGAGCGGACGACGATCGTGGAGAACGAATTCGCGGGGAATACGGTGGGAGCGTTTGTGGAAAACTCGATCGGCAACGAGTTTCGCGCGAACACCGTGACGGGAAATTACATCGGGCTGCGGGTGTCGGGCAGTTCGGACGGGAATCGATTTTCGGCGAACGAACTGGTCGGGAATATCCATTCGGTGGAGACGGGCGGGGCGGCGGAGGCGAATGCGTGGAGCGTGGAGGGCGAGGGCAATTACTGGCCGGATGCGGTGAAGCTGGATCTGGATCGCGACGGGATCGCGGACGTGCCGCACAAGGAGGCGGATTTGTTTGGCGGGTGGCGGCGGGATTTTCCGGAGATCGGGTTGTTGTCGGGGAGTCCGGGCGAGCGGGCGCTGCGGGTGGTGCATGCGCGGCTGAAGGTGCCGGGGATCCCGTCGGTGTCGGATGCGGCTCCGCTGGCGGCGAGGAGCGGGCGATGATCACGGCGCGCGGGGTGACGAAATCGTATCGCGAGCGGCCGGTTTTGCGCGGGCTCGAGGCGGAGGCGCGGCCGGGCGCGGTGACCCTGTTGGTGGGAGCGAACGGGGCGGGGAAATCGACGCTGCTGCGGATCGTGGCGGGATTGAGCAGGCTGGACGGCGGAGCGGTGATTGTGGCGGGGCACGACGTGGTGCGGGCACGGCGCGCGGCGGCGGCGGTGTTGTCGTTTTTGCCGCAGGCGCCGCGATTTCATCCGCGGCTGACGACGCGGCAGGTGGCGTGTTTTTATGGACGGATTCGCGGTATCCAGGATGCGGAGACGCTGAACGAGTTGGGCCGATGGGGGCTGGACGGGCATCGCGATACGGTGACGGCGGAGTTGTCGGGCGGGTTGCGGCAGCGGCTGGCGATCGCGATTTTCGCGCTGCCGCGGGCGCCGGTGCTGGTGTTGGACGAGCCGGGGTTGAGCCTGGATCCGGAGTGGCGGGCGCGGCTGCAGACGTATCTGAGCGAGCGGGCGGCGGCAGGGGCGACGGTGCTGACGGCGACGCATTTGCTCGGGGAGTGGAACGGGAAGGCGGATGTTTGCTTGTTGTTGGAGAACGGGCGGGTGGCGGGCGAGTTGCCGCCGGATCGGTTGCGGGATGGGTTTGTGTTGTCGGAAGGAGTGGAGATGGGATGAGGGCGCGGAGTGCGACCGTGCGGGCGACGCTGGTGCGCGAGTTTCTCAGCTATCGGTTGAATCTGTTTCTGTATGCGCATGCGGCATTGATGCTGGTGACGGGATTGCTGGCGCTGCTGGCGCCGCCGGTGGCGGCGGAGGCGGGGACCTCGTGGTGGGTGTTGAACGGGGTGGTGTATGTCGGGTCGCTGTCGGCGCTGTTGTTTGGATTGAGTTCGGCGCAGGCGGAGAGCGAAGAGTTGACGTTTATCTTGGCGCAGCCGGTGGAGGCGCGGTGGTGGGTGGCGGGAAAGTGTTTGGGCTTGTTGGGTGCGATCGCGCCGACGGGTTTGTTGCTCGTATTGCCGACGATGGTGTTGGCGGGCGGGTCGGGGGTGCTGGCGTTGGGCGCGGCGGCGGCGGCGGGCGTGTGCGTGTTGTTCGCGTGGCTGGGATTGGCGATCGGTTTATGGATCGGAAATCCGGTGCGGGGCTTGCTGGCGGCGCTGGCGTGCTGGTGCGGGCTGCTGTTTGGCGTCGATCTGGTGCTGATGATGACGGGGGGCGCGAGCTGGGTGCACGAGAATCCCGCGGTGTGGGTGGCGGCGTTGATGGCGAGTCCGCTCGATGCTTATCGCGTGATGTTGTTGTTCACGTTGGAGCGGGCGGCGTTCAGCGGGTCGGAATTGCATCCGCTCACGCGCTGGTGGCTGAACAATCCCACCCTGTGGGTCGCGGTGTGCCTCACGGCGTGGGCGGCGGTAGCGTGGGCGGCGTCGGTGTGGGGAGCGGAGCGGCGTCGTTATAAATCGGATACGTGATCGATGCGGCGCTGGCGGGCGGCGTGGCGTTCGAAGGCGAAGAGGTATTGCTGGGCGAGGCCGGCGAGCGGGCCGAAGTGGACGCGGCCGAAATGCGCGATTTGGGCGGGTTTCCAGCGGTCGAGGCCGTAACGGCGGGCCATGGATTTGATGATCCACGTGTCGACGGGGAAGGCTTCGAGTTTGCCGGCGCCGAAGAGGAGGACGCAGTCGGCGACTTTTTCGCCGACGCCGGGGAGGGAGCAGAGGCGTTCTTTCGCGGCGGCGTAGGGGAGCGATTCGGTTTCGTCGAGCCAGCCGGGGTGCGCGGCGAGGAATTGGGCGGTTTCGGAAATGTAGCGGGCGCGGAAACCGAGGAGGCAGGCGCGGAGATCGCGTTCGGGGATGTGCGCGAGTTGGGGCCAGGTCGGCAGGCGGTGGGTGAAGTTGAGAGTTGAGGGTTGAGAGTCGAGAGAGGGGAGGAGTGGGGTGCCGTGATGTTGGGCGAGGAGGGCGAGCATCTGCTTGATCTGCGGGATTTGTTTCGTGGCGCTGCAGAGGAAGCCGAGGAGGGTTTCGCCGAAGGGTTGGCGGAGGATGCGAAGATCGGGGAAGGCGGCGATGCATGCGGCGAGGTGAGGGTCGCTGCGATGCGGGAGGATGTCGGCGAGGGCGCGCGGATTGCGCGAGACGTCGAAGTAGCGGGCGAGCGCGGGTGCGGTGCGGGACGCAAAGGGCGCGGGGGCGGACCAGAGGAGCGTATTGGTGGGGTCGAGGGTGAGGCGGACGATGTGGTCGGCGAAGAGGCCGAGCCAGGTATTGGAAATTTGGGGACGTGGGGTGCCGGCGGAAGACGGCGGGGTCGGGAGACCCCGCCCTACAGCGGAAGCGGGGTCGAGGCGGTGCCAGCGGAAGGATTGGCCGCCATCGAGGATTTCGGCGAGGACGGGAGCGGTGAGCGGGCCGGCTTCAGGCAGCGGTTGCCACGGAGACCACTCGAGGGGTGGGATCACTTGGCGGGTTTGGACCAGAGGAAACTTTGCTCGGTGGCGAGGAGCTCGTCGGTTGCCGAGAGCAGATCGAGCTTCCAGGCGACGGGATGAACTTCGCGATCGGGCCAGTCGGAGCCGGTGAGACCGAGTTGGACAATGGTCGACCGGGACGGGAGCGAGAGAGGGAAGGTGAATGTTTTCGGCTCGGGGTTGCCGGGCAGAATGACGTGCAGCGCGAACTTGGCGTTCGGGATTTCTGAGCCGGTGTTGGCGACGCGAGTGAGGAAGTAGAAGCCGGCGCGCGTGTCGGGTTGGGAGCGTTGGATAATGCGGCCGCCGGTGTGTTCGCGGCCGGTGAAGTATTCGGAGATGGTTTCAAAGGCGTCGGCCTCGACCCAGTTGGGCCAGACGCGGACGAAGGAGACGTCGGCGATGGCGTGGGAAACCACGAAAGACACGAAACACACGAAAGCGGTCAGCGGGCGGCGCATGAGGGGACGTTGGAGGGGCGATTGGAGATTTTCGATTTTTGATTTTCGATTTTCGATTGGGGTTAGTTGTCGAGGTGGACGAGTTGGTAGCGGCGCCAGCCGAGGGAGGCGGGGGGCCAGCCTTGGACGGCGGGGTGGAGGAGATAGGTGGACGCGCCGTAGTAGAGAGGGGCGATGGGGGCGGAATCGAGGAGACGGGATTCGGCTTGTTGATAGAGGGCGTGGCGACGAGCGGTGTCGGCGAGCGGCGTGGCTTCGGCGAGGAGGCGGTCGTAGTCGGCGTCGTGCCAGCCGGTCCAGTTGTAGCCGCTGGTGGAGGTGAAGAGGCCGAGGAAGTTGGAGGCGTCGGGGAAGTCGGCAAGCCAGGCGCCGAAGGTGATCGTGTAATTGCCGGATTGTTGGTTCTCGAGCCACGTCTTCTGTTCGCTGGGAGCGAGGGTGACGCGGATGCCGAGTTCGCGCTGCCAGGTGGCTTGAATGGCTTCGGCGTAACGCGGGTGGATCTCGTCGTTGCGGCATTGAAGTTCGAAGACGGGAAGATCGCGACCGTCGGGATGACCGGCATCGGCGAGGAGTTTCCGCGCGGCGTCGAAGTCGGTGGCGACGCGAGCGGCGGGGGTGTAGCCGGCGAGTTTCGGCGGGGTGAGCGCGAAGGCGGGGGCGCGGGTGGATTGAAGGAGGGTGCGCGCAAAGGTGTCGCGGTCGATCGCGAGCGAAAGCGCGCGGCGGATGCGGGCGTCGTTGAGTGGGGGGCGGGCGGTGTTGAAGCGGAGGAAGTTGGATTGGGTGAGTGGGTCGATGCGGAGTTGAGCGGGAGCGCGTTGGCGCCAATCGGCGATCTTGGCGATGGGCAGGTTTTGCGTGGCGTGGACCTGGCCGGCGCGGAAGTTGCGCTCATCGACGTCGGGGTTGTCGGTGGGAAGGAAGACGATCGATTCGAGCGTGACGGAGGCGGCTTGCCAGTGGTGTGGGTTTTTGCGGACGGTGACGTGCGCTTGCGGGCGCCAGTCGGCGAGGGTGAACGGGCCGCTGCCGACGAGATTGCCGGGGCGGGTCCAGTCGGTGCCGCGGCGAGTGGTGGCGTCGAACGCGGCGAGCGTGCGCGGATTGAGAACGAACGTGGGGACGGCGGCGGTGAGTTGGGCGAACCACGGGGTGGGGCGTTCGAGGGTGACGACGACGGTGCGATCGTCGGGCGCGGCGATGCCGAGTTGGGAGAAATCGGTGGTCTGGCCGGAGGAGATCGCGGCGGCGTGCTTTACTGGATACAGCAAGTAGGCGTTGTCGGAGGCGAGAGCGGGCGAGACGAGGCGGCGCCAGGACGCGACGAAGTCGGAGGCGAGGACGGGTTCGCCGTTGGACCAGCGGAGATCGGGGCGAAGATGGAATGTCCACGTGAGGCCGTCGGCGGAGGTTTCCCAACGTTCGGCGGACGAAGGGACGGCTTGGAGGGACTCTTCGTCGAGGGCGGTGAGGCCTTCGAAGAGGGCCATGTGGATATTGCCGTCGGTGTAAGCCGTCATGAGCTGCGGATCGAGATCGGCGGGCTCGGCGGCGTTGCCGAGGAGGAGCGTGTTGTCGCGCGTGGCTTTTTCGACGGGCGTTTCGCGAGGGGAGCACGACGCGAGCAGCGCGACGGTAAAGAGGGAAACGATCCAGCGGGCGGCTGGTGGCAGCGGAGGCATGGGGAAGAATGGATGCATCGCGTCGGAGCGCTGCAAGTTTAGCGCGTGGCGGGATATTTCATTGCGTTACGGAGCAAACGCGGATTTCACCGACGCCCAGCTTCAATCCTTATGGAATGGTATTACGCGGTCGGTGGACAGCGCGTGGGCCCGGTGGCTCCGGCAGAATTCGAAACGCTGGTGCGCAACGGAGTGGTGAAATCCGACACGCTCGTGTGGCGGCAAGGGATGGCTAACTGGCAGGCGTATGGAACGCTCGCGGGCGGAGCCGGCGCGGCCGTCGACGTGAATACGGTGGGGCCGGTGGTCGATGATGGCACGGAACTGTGCGCGGTGAGCGGGAAGCGGTATCCGCGGCGGGAGATGATCCAGTATGAAGGGAAGTGGATCAGCGCGGAGCATCGCGATGCGTTTTTCCAGCGGATGAGGGAAGGAGTCGTGCAACCGGGGCAGTTCGTTTATGCCGGGTTTTGGCTGCGGTTTTTGGCGAAGTTTCTGGATGGGATCATCGTGAACGTGATGTGCATGGTCGTGAACATGGTCCTGGCGCTGGTGCTGCTGGGGTCGATGAACTACTTCACGGCTCAGGTGGATCCGGAGAACATCGGGCCCTTTCTGGTGTTTCAGGCGGCGACGATGCTGGTGAACATTGGGATCGGGTTGTGCTATCTGATTTTCTTTGTGCGCAAGTTCGACGCGACGCCGGGGAAGATGGCGCTGGGTTTGAAGTTGGTGCGGGCGAATGGGGCGTCGTTGACGGTGGGGCGGATCATCGGGCGGTTCTTCGCGGAGATGCTCAGCTGGATCATTTTGTTCATCGGCTATATCATGGCTGGGTTCGACGAGCAGAAGCGGGCGCTGCATGACCGGATCTGCGACACGCGGGTGATCAAGGCGAGGTGACATGGTTGCCGGACCTGCGCTGCCCTGTCCGAAGTGCCGCAAGACGCTGGAGGCGATCTCGTGGCACTCGGCGGAGCGCGGGAGTTGTTGGAGCTGCAAAACGGATTTCGAGTTTGCGTCGTTTCCGGCGCTGACGGTGGACCGGCCGAGAGCGGTGCCGCAGGCGGTGCTCGTGGCGGAGCACGCGACCTGTTTTTTTCACGCGGAGAATCAGGCGGAGAGCGTGTGCGAAGGTTGCGGACGCTTCGTGTGTGCGGTGTGTGCGGTGGATTTTGGCGGGCGGAGGATCTGTCCGCCATGCATCGCGTCGGCGCGCGAGACGGATGCGCAGGCGGTGACGCAGCGGACGTTATTCGATGGGATCGCGCTCGCGCTGGCGGTGCTGCCGATCTTGCTCTGGCCGCTGACGCTGGTGACCGGGCCGGCAGCATTGGTGCTGGCGATTCTGGGGTGGCGGAAGCCGCGCAGCCTGGTGGCGCCGCGTCGCACGAAGCTGGTGCTCGCGGGAGTGTTGGGGCTGGGGCAGGTGGTGGCGTGGATCTTTGTGCTCGGATCGTGGTGGGCCGCGTAAGGGAACATGGCGAAGATTCCCAAGCTTTATACGCGACTCACGCGTTCGACTCCGGGGATCGCGAGCTACAAGAGCCTGTGGCTGGCGGCGGACCACCTGCTGGTGCTGAACTCGACGGGGTATTACGAGGAGTATCGCCGTATTCAGTTTCGTGATATCCAGGGGTTCTTCACGACTGCTTCGGAGCGGCGGGGATCGTGGGCGCTCCTCTGGGCGATTTGGACGGGAATCAGCGGACTCGTGATGACGAGCGGCTTCATCATGGAAAGCCGGCCGGTGGTGTCCGGCGTGTTCTTCGGGATCGGCGTGTTGGCGTTGTTGTGGAATTATCTGCTGGGTCCGGGATGTATCGTTTATGTGGTGACGCGGGTGCAAACGCAGCCGGTGCCGTCGCTGGTGCGCGTGAAGAAGGCGCGGAAAGTCCTGGCGCGGTTGATGCCGCTGATTGCGGCGGCGCAGGCGAATCTGGTGGCGGCGGAGGCGCCATTGAAGTCAGCGGAAACCGGTGAACTGGCGGCGGAGCCGCCACCTGTGACGTGAGCGGGCCTCCGCCGATTCCTCCGGTGGCGGGTGGGGCGATGGCGGTGCACACGCGTCGCTGCGTGCGGCATGCGCAGCGCGAAGCGGCGGCGCGGTGTCCGGCGTGCGGAGGATTTTTTTGCCGTGAGTGCGTGGTGGATCACGGCGGTCGCGTGTTGTGCGCGAACTGTTTGGCGCGAGAAACGACGAAGGCGCCGGAGCGGAAGAAGATGCGGCAAGCGGCGATGCGCGGGTTGGGATTGGCGGCGGCGGTGTGGGTGTTGTGGATGATGTTTTATGCCGGCGGACTGCTGTTGTTGCGGCTGCCGGAGGAAACGCATGCGGAGCGGGAGTGGAACCGGAGGGCGCCGGACGAGGAGCGATGACGAGCATGCGTAGAAAAGCTGTGGGACCGGCGGCGCTCGAATTGGTGGAGGAATCGGTGCATTTGCTTCGTCGCGCGCCGGCGGGGACGCTGGCCATTTACTATGCGGGAACGGCGCCGTTTGTGTTGGGCGTGGTGTTTTTCTGGGCGCGGACGGCGTGGTTTCGTCCGTCGGACGAAAGGGTGGCGCTGGGTGCGCTCGGATTGGTGGGTCTGTTTGCGTGGATGAAGCTGGCGCACGCGGAGTTTTGCGGACGGTTGTTGCGGCAGAGATTGGGCGATGCGCCGGAAGGATTTTCGTGGCGGCGGCTCGTGCGGGTGGCGGCGGCGCAGATGCGATGGCAAGCGTGGGGCGTGATCGTGTTGCCGCTGGCGCTGGTGTTGTCGGTGCCGTTTGGCTGGGCGTATGCGTTTTATCAGAGTGCGAGCGTGATCGGCGAATCGCCGCGGCTCCGGGCGGAGGCGGCGGAGCAGGCGCAGCTGTGGCCCGGGCAGAACCACATCGGCTTGCTGCTGCTGTCGACGCTGGGGCTGGCGGTGTGGGTGAACGTGGCGGTGGCGTTTTGGTTGGTGCCGTGGCTGGCGAACCGGCTGCTGGGGATCGAGAACATGTGGGGGATGGCGGGTTGGCGGTGGTGGAACACGACGTTTTTCGTGTCGGTTACGATGGTGACCTGGCTGGCCGTCGATCCGCTGGTGAAAGCATTTTATACGCTGCGGGTGATGTATGGGCGTTCGCGGAGAACAGGGGAGGACTTGCGGGTGGAGCTGCGTGGAGTGCGGCGGAGCGGAGCGCGGACGATGGCGGTGGCGATCGTGTTCGGCGGGATGTTTGTTGGGGCGGGGCCGGAATTGCGGGCGGCGGAAGAAGCGGATGCGCCGGCGGCGGTGCGTGCGGAAGAATTGGATACAGCGATCGACGACGTGTTGGCGGGAAGTGCGTTCGAGTGGCGTTTGCGTCCGCTGCCGGAAACGAAAGCGGCGGGTGGACAGGAAGAGGCGAGCTGGGCCAGGCGCTTTCTGCGCGCAGCGGGGGACTCCGTGCGGGACGGCGTGCGCTGGGTATGGAAAACCTGGCGGGATCTTAGGCGTTGGATGAAGTCGTTGTGGCCGGACGCGGGAGGACAGGCGGCAGCGGGCGGTGGCGCGGTGGGATGGGCGGCGATGCAGGTGCTGCTCTGGGTAGCGATCATCGCGGTGATCGGATTGGTTTCGAGCGCGCTGGCGCTGGCATTGAAACGCGGGCGGAGGCGTCGGGTGGACGCGGTGGCGGCGAAACCCGTCGAGTCGGCGATGCCGGATTTGCGGGACGAGGCGACGCAGGCGGCGCAGCTGCCGTTCGAAGGATGGCTGGCGCTCGCACGGGAGCAGCGCGCGCGCGGTGAGTGGCGGCTGGCGCTGCGGGCGTTGTATCTGGCCACGCTGGCGCGGCTCGCGGCGGAAGGTTTGGTTTCGCTGGCGAAGTCGAAGACGAATCAGGATTACGAACGTGAACTCCGGCGGCGGGCGCTGGCGCGGCAGGACGTGATCGGATGGTTTGCGGGGCGACGCCGCGTGTTTGAGGGCGTGTGGTATGGACGCGCGACGGCGGACGAAGGACTCGTGAGCGAGTGGCTGGGAGAGTTGGAAAGGAGGACGACGTGAACGGACGGGTGGGCGCGGTCGTGTTGGTGGGGCTGCTCGGGCTGACGCTGGCGGGGTTCGCGGTGTTGTTGAGGTTACGGTTGGATCGCGGCGACAGTTTTCCGATGTATTCGTCGCTGCGGTCGGATCCGTTTGGGTTGCGCGCGCTGCACGACAGTTTGGAGCGATTGCCGGAGCTGACGGTGACGCGGAGCTTCGAGCGGCTGGAGGATCTCGCTTCGATGCCGGCGCGCACGATCGTGCTGGCGGGCGTGTGGCACAGCAATTTGCACGCGATGCCGGGAGAAGAAGCGCGGGCGATCGAGGCGGCGCTGCGGGAGGGATGTCGCGTGGTGATTGCGACGCACGACGTGCACGATTTGTCGGACGTGGATGAAGTGTGGATGGACGCGGAGGACGACGAGCGCGAGAAGCCGAAGAACGTGGCGAAGGAGAAAGAGGAAGAGAAGACAACGACGGATCTGGCGGGACGGTGGAAAGTGCGGACGAACGTGCGCTGGCTGGTGCGTGACGCGTTGCCGGCGGAGCAGGCGTTGGAAGGTTTCAGGGAGATGCCGCGATGGACGAGCGACGTGTATTTCAGTTTTCCGTCGGAGGTGTCGTGGAAGGTGCTGTATCGGCGCGGGGGCGAGCCGGTGTTGATCGAGCGGGCGGTCGGCCGCGGTTCGGTCGTGCTGGCAGGCAGTGGTTTTTTCCTGACGAACGAGGCGCTGCAGCGGGAGCGGGTGCCGGAGTTATTGGCGTGGGTGGTGGGGCCGCATCGCCGCGTGGAATTTCACGAAGGACACCTTGGGGTGGTGGAGCAGCGCGGCGTGGTCGCGCTGGCGAAAAGCTATGGGTTGAGCGGCGCGTGTTTCGTGCTGGCGGTGGCAGCGGCGTTGTTCGTGTGGCATCGGATGGCGCTGTTTGTGCCGCCGGCGCCGGAGGCGCGGGAAGTGGCGATGACGTATCGGCCCACGGCGGGGTTGGAGGCATTGCTGCGGCGGGCGGTGGCGCCGAGGGAATTGGCGGCGGCGTGTCTGGCGGAAGCGCGGCGGTGGTTGCGTCCGGCGGACGTGGAGCGCGCGGAGGCGGCGTTGAAGAAAGCGGAGGCGGGCGATGCGTCGCCGGGAGAAACGTATAATGCGATCGCGCGCGCGCTGCGGCGTCGCGAGACCAAGGAGATTTCATGACAACAAACCTCGAACACTTCGCTGCCACGCTGGCGGCGGCCCGGGCGGAAATCGCGAAGGTGATCATTGGACAAGACGCGGCGATCGAACTGGCGTTGGTGACGCTGCTGACGCGGCAGCATGCCTTGATTGAAGGCGTGCCGGGCGTGGCGAAGACGCTGCTCGTGCGCACGCTCGGGCGGGTGCTCGGCGTGGAGAGCGGGCGCGTGCAATTCACGCCGGATTTGATGCCGGCGGATATCACGGGGACGAACGTGTTCAACCTGCAGACGAATCAGTTCACGTTGATTCGCGGACCGGTGTTCACGGCGTTTTTGTTGGCGGATGAAATCAATCGCGCGCCGGCGAAGACGCAGGCGGCATTGTTGCAGGCGATGCAGGAACGCGCGGTGACGATCGACCGCGACACGCATGCGCTCGATGCGAGCTTCACGGTGTTCGCGACGCAGAATCCGGCGGATTCGGAAGGAACGTATCCGTTGCCGGAGGCGCAGAAGGACCGGTTTTTGGTGAAGATCAAAATGGAGCCGCCGGCGCGCGAGGAGGAGCTGGCGCTCGCGAAGCGGATGCTGGGCGGGCAGGCGCCCGAGGCGGCGTTGGCGGACGGGGTGGTGAAACCGGTGTTGGGCGCGGGAGAATTGGCGCAGTGGCGGGCGTCATTAGACGCGGTGCTGGTGCGCGACGAGTTGACGGCGTATATCGTGGACCTGGTGCGCGCGACGCGGACGCATGAAAGCGTGTTGATTGGTGCGGGACCGCGCGCGACGCAGGCGCTGTTGCTGGCGAGTCGGGCGAAGGCGGCGCTGGACGGGCGGGATTTCGTGACGCCGGACGATGCGCGCGGACTCGCTGGGCCGGTGCTCGGTCACCGGTTGGTGTTGCGACCGGAGTATGAAATCGAAGGGCTGACGATCGATGAAGTGCTGGCGCGGATACTGGAGCAAGTGGCGGTGCCGCGGTGACGGGAGGGCGGATGATGAACTTGGGACAAAGAGCACAAATTCCGGCAGGTGGGGCGCGACGAGTTGCGCGACGAGCGCGCAACCTACGGGGAGGGGGCGCGTGAAGGTGGTGCCTTCGATGCGGTTGGTGGGGTGGGTCGTGGGTGTGGCGGGGGTCGCGGCCGTCGCGGGACCCTTGGCGGAGCTGCGTCCGATTGGCGTGTTGGCAGCGATGGCGCTTGCGGCGATGGCGGCGGGAGACTTGGGGTGGGCGTTGTGGAGAACGGATGTGCCGGAGCCGGCGATTCCGGACGTGGTGCGATTGACGAAAGATCGGCTGGCGAAGGTGGTGGTGACGCTTGCGAATCCGAGCGAGCAGGCGATGCGGGTGCGGCTGGCGGTGGGCTGGCCGGCGGGATTTGAGGTTGAGAACGAGGATGTGACGGTGGAGTTGCCCGCGGGGGCGAAGAAGGCGCGAGTGGAATTGACCTGCACGCCGCGGCGCCGGGGACGATTTCACGGCGTGGTGGCGGCGGTGGAGAAGCGGTCGGTATTGGGATTTTGGATGCTGCGCGCGCGGACGGTGCTCGCGGGAGAGCTGCGGGTGTATCCGAATCTGTTTTCGGAGCGGCGGCAGCTGGCGGCGTTGTTTTTGGCGCGGGCGCAGCAAGGGGCGCTGGCGCGGCGCGTGGTGGGGCGAGGGCGGGAGTTCGAGAAGTTGCGCGATTATCTGCCGGGCGACGGGTTCGACGAGATTCATTGGAAAGCGACGGGGAAGCGCGGGCGACCGGTGACGAAAGTATTTCGGGTGGAGCGGACGCAGGAAATTTACGTGGTGCTGGATGTGTCGCGGCTGAGTGCGCGACCGGTGATGATCGACGGAGTGGAGCAGACGGCGCTCGAGCGGTGTTTGACGGCGGCGCTGGTGTTGTTGCTGGCGGCGGAGCGGATGGGTGATCGATTTGGGCTGGTGGCGCACGACGATCGCGTGAGGCTGTTTTTGCGCGCGGGTCGGGGCGAAGGGCACTACGCGGCGTGTCGCGAGGCGGTGCTCGGGTTGAGGTCGAGCGAGGCGACGCCGGACGTTGCGGAGATCGTGCGGCATCTGCGGACGAATCTGCGGCAGCGGGCGTTGTTATTTTTCCTGACGGATTTGACGGATCCGGTGCTGGCGGAGGATTTCGCGAAGCACGTGCGAGTGTTGTCGCGGCAGCATCTGGTGCTGGTGAGTCAGCTGCGCGCGCCCGGGGTGGCGCGGGTGTTTGAAGGCGAAGAGGTGAAGGATGACGGCGAGGTTTATGCGCGGCTCGCGGGGCACGAACGGTGGAGCGAGGCGAAGGTGCTGGCGCAAAAGTTGAAGCCGTTGGGGGTGACCGCGGCGATGTTGGAGAACGAGACGATGGCGGCGGAGTTGGTGACGCAGTATTTGGAGGTGAAGCGGAGGCAGGTGTTGTAGGAGGACGGAGGGACTAGGAAAGGCAGAGCTTATGATTTCTAAATCGAATGGAGGGTTCGGCGTTAGAGGCGAAACGCTCACGCGTTCCGCTACTGGTGGGGCGTTGGAGTTGAGGCCTATGGTCCGATCACAATGATCGTTAATTTGGAGAAATTTATTGCGGAGGAGCGGCCGCGGTGGGCGCGGTTGGAGGCGGTGTTGACGCGGCTGGCGGAGGATCCGTGGGGGAAGATGTCGGCGGAGGAGGTGCGCGAATTGGAGCGGTTGTATCAACGGGCGGCGGCGGATTTGGCACGGCTGGCGACGTTCGAGGCGGAAGCGGGCGTGCGGCGGTATTTGGAAAGTTTGGTGGCGCGCGGGCATGCGGAGATCCACGGCGCGAAGGCGGAGGGAGCGCGTTTTCGGCCGTGGGTTTGGATTTCGCGGACGCTGCCGCAGACGTGGCGGAGGCGGGCGGGTGCGTTCTGGCTGGCGTTTGCGTTGATGATGGTGGGGTCGGTGTTTGGCGGAGCGGCGGTGGCGTTCGATGCGGGAGCGAAGCGCGTGTTAATGCCCTTCCCGCATTTGATGATGTCGCCGGCGGAGCGCGTGGCGAAAGAGGAGAGCATGGACGCGGACGAGATGGCGGGGCAGCAGGCCCGATTTTCGGGGATGCTGATGACGCACAACACGCGGGTGACGCTGACGGCGATGGCGCTCGGGATGACGTGGGGGGTGGGCACGCTCGTGTTGATGTTCTACAACGGCGTGATTTTGGGCGCGGTGGCGGTGGATTACGTCGTGGGAGGGCAGACGGTGTTTTTGTTGGGATGGTTGTTGCCGCACGGAGCGATCGAGTTGCCGGCGATGCTGGTGGGCGGGCAGGCGGGGTTTGTGCTGGCGGGCGCGTTGTTGGGGCGAGGGAAGCGGGAGACGCTGGCGATGCGTTTGCGCGCGGCGGGACCGGATGTGGTGACGTTGTGTTTTGGGGCGGCGTTGATGTTGGTGTGGGCGGGGTTGGTGGAGGCGTTCATGTCGCAGTATCACGAACCCGTGCTGCCTTATGCGGTGAAGATTGCGTTTGGCGTGGTGGAGCTGGCGGGGTTGGGGTGGTTTCTCGGGAGGGTGGGGCGCGCAGGCGCGGGGAAATCCCAACGCCAAAGATCGGGCGCCAGAGAGATCTCGAAAGGAGGCGCGTGATGGAAGGAGGCGAACGCATGCACGTATGGAAAGTGCGGACGCCGGAAGGCGTGGCGTTTTCGTATCGGTTGGCGAGCCCGCTGCTGCGGATGGCGGCGACGGCGATCGACTGGGCGGCGGTTTCGGCCGCGTGGTCGGTGCTGGCGGTGGCGATCGCGTTGCTGGAGCTGTTGAGCGTGGATATTGCGGGGATGGTGGCGGCGGTGAGTTACTTCGGGTTGTCGCAGGGATATCGGATGGTGACGGAGTGGGCGTGGCGCGGGCAGACGCTGGGGAAACGCGTGCTGCGGTTGCGGGTGGTGGATGAGCGAGGGCTGCGGCTCACGTTTGCGCAGGTGGCGCTGCGGAATCTGCTGCGCTTCGTCGATGCGCTACCCGTGGCGTATTTGGTCGGTGGATGCGCGGCGTTGATGAGCCGAAAGGCGCAGCGGCTGGGCGATCTCGCGGCGAGAACGCTGGTCGTGTGGGAAACGGAGGAAGCGGCGCCGGAGGTGGTTTGGTCGAGTGGCGGGAAATACAACTCTCTGCGCGAGCATCCGCACGTGGTGGCGAGATTGCGTCAGGCGGTGAGCACGCGGGAGGCACGGACGGCGGCGGCGGCGCTGGCGCGGCGCGAAGAGTTGGAGCCGGAGGCGCGGGTGCGGTTATTTGGGGAACTGGCGGAGCATTTCCGCGGGCTGACGCGGCTGCCGGAGGAGGCGGTTGAAGGGGTGTCGGATGAGCAGCTGGTGCGGAATGTGGTGGAGGTGTTGTATGTGACGCGGCGGTGAGGGGGAGGAC
>JAEWBF010000102.1 GCA_023391285.1 Verrucomicrobiota bacterium | reverse complement strand
ATCAACATTTTGGGGGGGGCCCCCCCCCCCCCCCCCGCTCCCCGCCCCCCGTCCGTAGCGCGGTCAACCTGACCGCGCTCCCCCTCGTAATCGTAACAAAGACAGCGTAGCGGAAAAGGAACGCTCCCGAGGAAACCCCTCATTCGCGTCCTCAAGTTCCCCCAGCGTGCACCGATACACATCAGCATGTCAGCCGTGTTGAGCGACACCCTCTCCGGCGTCGCCACTCCTTCTGCGCCGGATAACGGGCTCGGGCCCTGGGAAACCAGTGCCGACCCCGCGTATTGTCACGACTTGGACGGCCGCCTCATTGCCGCTAACCTCTCGTTCGCGCGCAAGTTTGGCCGCCCCGCCGCCTCGCTCCCCGGCACGCCCATCACCGAGTTTCTCCACGCCGACGACGCAAGCTCCTTGTCGAGTGCGATCGCCGATCTCCAGCGCCCGCCCCACCGTTCCGTCTGCGAACAACGTTGGATGACCCCCCAGGGCGTCCGCTGGTTCTCGTGGGAAAACGTCGCCCAACGAGATTCCGCCGGCGCGATCGTTTCCATCCGCTGCGTCGGCCGCGACATCACGCGCCAGCGTCTCGCCGAAGAGCAATTCTACCGCCTCTCCCGCGCCGTTGAACAGTCCCCCGTCTCCATCGTCATCACCGATCTCGACGGCCGCCCGCAATACGTGAACCCCAAGTTCACCGAAGTCAGCGGTCGCACGCTCGAAGACATCCTCGATCACAATCTCGAAGTTCTCCGCGACGGCCATTCCAACGAGGAATCGTATCGGCAATTCTGGGACACCGTCCGCGCCGGCGGCGAATGGCGCGGCGAGTTCTCCACCAAGCGCCCCGATGGCACGATCATCTGGGAATCCGTGAAGGTCTCCTGCATGCGCAATCCTTCCGGAGAAATCACCAATCTCCTTTGCCTGCGCGAGGACATCACCAGCCGCAAGTCCCTCGAGAGCGATCTCCGCCAGGCGCACAAGATGGAAAGCCTCGGCACGCTCGCCGGCGGCATCGCGCACGATTTCAACAACCTGCTCGCGATCATCCACGGCTACTCCGAGTTCTGCCTCCAAGGCGGAGCGGATGCCGCGGTGCTCCAAAAAAGTCTGCAGGAAATCCACCGCGCCGCGCAGCGCGCCAGCGGGCTCGTCCGACAAATCCTCACTTTCAGCCGCAAAGCCGAAATCCGCTACGCGGCCGTCGATCTCAACCAGCTCGCCCGCGACTTGGTCGCACTGATGGCCGAAACGTTTCCGCGGACCGTCAGTTTCCAGCTCAATCTCGCCGACAAGCTCCCTCCGCTCCTCGCCGATCAGACCCAGATTCAGCAGATTGTCCTCAATCTCTGCGTCAACGCCCGCGACGCCATGCCGCAGGGCGGCTCCATCACCGTCGCCACCACCGTCTGCTCGGGCGCCGATCTCCAAATCCGCCATCGCGAAGCCGATCCGACCCGCCGCTACGCGTGTCTCGACGTGACGGATACGGGCACCGGCATGACGCCCGAAGTCCGCGGGCGCATTTTCGAACCGTTCTTCACGACCAAGCCCGCCAATCAAGGCACCGGCCTCGGCCTCGCCGTCGTTTACGGCATCGCGACCAGCCATCACGGCTTCCTCGACGTCGATAGCACCATGGGCGCGGGCAGCACGTTTCACGTCTATCTCCCGCTCGCCGCCGACCAAGCCGTCGCCGCTCCCGCCGCCGGCAGCGCCGATTTCCCCTCCGGATCCGAGTCGCTCCTCGTCGTCGACGACGAAACTTCGCTCCGCACGCTTCTTTCCGCCGCATTCACGCGCAAAGGCTATCGCGTCACCACCGCCGCGACCGGCCTCGAAGCAATCGAGGTGATCAGCGACACCACGCGCGCACTCGATGCCGTCCTGCTCGACTTGAACATGCCTGGCACCAACGGCGTGCAGGTCCTCAAAGTGATCCGCGCGTGTCGTCCCGACCTGCCTGTGCTCGTTGTCAGCGGTCACATCACCCCCGACGTCCGCGCGGAATTCCAGCAGCTCAACCAGCGCGACTTCGTGCAAAAGCCTTACCGGCTCGACGAGGTCGGCCGCCGTCTCCGCAGTCTCTTCGACAGCGCGCGCAAGTAATGTCGGGGTTGGAGGCGCGGTGCCCCACCGCACAAAACGTCACCCGGCGTCGTCCGCCCCACCTAGGGTATCTCCCTCCCGCGAATCCATTTCAGATTCGACGCCCTCCGGCCGATATATCCTCCGGGCGAATACAGGACAATCCACACCATGGACTGTCGTATTAATAATGAATCAACGCGAACCAACGTCCGCGCCGGTCGGCGCGGGCCAGGCATTGCCTTGCCTGGCACTGTTGCTCCTTCCGCTGCTAACCGCCGCCCAAGGATGGGCTCGGCCTGCATTGTCTGCACCACCCGCCTACTCGGCGAAATCCTATCTCGTCGCCCTCGGCTCTCCGCCGCTGCGCTTCGAAGAACCCGCACCACCACCCGACCTCGTCACCCGGCCACCTGCCGCAGCTCCTCCGCAGCCGCCTTCCGGCGCCAACGCTTCCGATTCCGCACCCCTCGTGCCGGAAACGAATGCGCTCGCCGCGACGCCCAGCGCGCCGGTTGCGCCCGCCGCGGCCGCGATCGTTGCGTCTTCGCCGATCGACAGCGTGGTCGTCGAACCCGACGAAGATCCATCGGACGCGATCGACGCCGCTCCCGAACCGGTTCGGACGCCGCCACCGATTCTGCGCGACGATTTCCGCCCGCAGACCCGTCCCGAGGATTTTCTTCCCTACTTTCAAATCCCTGCACCGGGCACTGACGCCACCGTGATCGTTCCCACCCCGCGAACGCCCAACGGCACGCCACTTCCGCCCAGTTCGGCCACTTACACACAAACACCACGATGACCTTCCGCTTGCCGCCGTCCGACGGGCGACAACGAACTCGACCCCGCGCACTCCCGCCCGCGGTCGTTTTCGTTGCGCTGCTTTCCTGCACCGCGCCCCACGCGCGGGCTGAGGACGCGCCGGCCACGATCGAGGCCCCACCCGCCGCACCTGCGCCCGCGCAATCCGCGGCGATTCAATCCGGCATCTCCGCGCGCGAAGCCCAGGGTCTCGTCAATCTCGGCGGCAACCTCACCGAGCGCGACGATTTCGCCGCCGCCGAAATCGCTTACCGCCAGGTCCTGCACGGCGACGCTCCCCTCGAGCAAACCAAGTCCGCCCTCCTCGGCCTCGCCCGCATGCATCGCAAGCAGGGCCAACTCACCAAAGCCGCCGCCATCTACGAGCGCTACCTGAAGGACTACCCGTCCGACGTTCGCGTTCCCGATGCCTTGCTCGACCTCGGTCGCACGCTGCGCGACATGGGCGCTCCGCGTCTCGCGATCGGGCGTTTCTATAATGTCATCAACTCCACGCTGAAACTGCCGTCCGACTCCGGTTTCGAACACTACCAGCTTCTCGCTAAGACCGCGCAGTTCGAAGTCGCCGAAACCCATTTCCAATCCGGCGATTTCACCGAGGCCAATAAGTTCTTCTCGCGCCTCCGCATGCTCGATCTCGCCCCCGCCGACCGCGCGCGCGCTCACTTCAAGGCCGGCTACGCCCTCCAGCTTTCCGAAGATTTCGAGGGCGCCGTCACGACACTCCGAGCCTACCTCGAGCAATGGTCCGACGACGAAAACGTGCCCGAAGCGCGATTCCTTCTCGCTACCACGCTCCGCAAACTCAACCGCACCCAGGAAGCTCTCGCCGCCACGCTGGATCTCCTTCGCGCCGAACGCTCCCGCACGTCCGCCGACCCCAAACGCTGGAGCTACTGGCAACGCCGCACCGGCAATCAGCTCGCCAACGATTTCTTCCAAGGCGGCGACATCACCAACGCGCTCGCGATCTACAGCAGTCTCGCCGAGCTCTCCGATGATCCCGCCTGGCGCATCCCGGTCACCTACCAGGTCGCGCTCTGCTACGAACGTCTCGGCGATGTCGATCGCGCCTGCGAAACCTATCGATCGATCGTCGAAGCCGGCAAAGACGCCGCGCCCGAGATTGCCGACATCGCCCGCATGGCCGCCTCGCGTCTCTCGCACGTCGACTGGCGCCGCGCCACCGATCGTCAGGTCACGCTGCTTTTTGATTCGACCACCGGGCAACCGCCCCTTCCTGCTGCTCCGACCGCCGCCAACCATGACGCCATCCGAGGCCCTGCAACAACACCAGCTGCTCTGTGACGAACTGCACCAGTGCGCGCTCGAGGAAAACCGTTTCCTCCGCCAACACCAGCGCCCGCTCGCCCAAGAGTTCGTAGATCGTAAACGCGATCTCCTCGCGCGCCTCGATCAATCGCTCGCCTCGCTGCGCACCATCCCCGCCGGCCAGACGAAAACCCCCGCCGAACGCGATCTCCTCGAACACACCCGCGCGCGCATCCTGCAAATTCTGCAGCTCGACAAGGAGAACGAACAACTTCTCCTCCGCTTCAGCCTCGCTGGCCCCAAACCCGCCGTGTCCGCCGCAGCGCCGTCGAGCGCGCTGCTCCAAAAGATCTACGCCCGCATTTCGTAGCGGCCTCTCGCAGGTGGAACCCCGACGTCCCGTCGGGTTGTTTTGGATACACGCCACACCGCCCAACCGTCCCACACCCTTGGAGGCGCGGTGCCCCCACCGCGCGTTAACGCCGCCCCTCCCCACCGCGCAACGCAGCTCGCGCCCAACTCACCCGCGGGCCGAAATCTCCACCGGAAACCTCGATCCCGTCCGCACGGCTGGCGCCGCCACGTCGAGCAGCGAACTCACTTCGCGCAGACGCACCTCCACGTCCTTCACGATCGCTAAAAGATCGCTCGCCCGCAGCGGCACCATCTGCAGCGCCGCTTCCGCCGGCAACGGCGGCCGCTCCGCTCCCGGCGCGCACACCACGCTGCGAATCCACTTCGCGCAATGCAGCAAACACGCCATCCGCGTGTGCGCCGCACACGAACGCGGCGCATACTGCCAACGCATCGGCTCGCACATCGAATGCGGAAACTCCCACGCCCGCAGCAGCGCCGCACCCGTTTCCGCCTGGGTGAATCCCAGCTCCGCTCGCTCCCGCTCGATGGCCTCGCGCGGAAATCCTTCACTGCACAGCTGCAACTCGGGCCGGTGACGCAGCGCCCAATCGTCGATCGCTACCATGCCCAGCGAGTGCAACAAACCCACCGTATAAGCCACGTCGCGATCCTGCCCGCTCCGCGCCGCCAGCGTCTCTGCCGCCAGCGCACACGACACCGAAAGCGTCCACACATCGTCCGCTTCGATGCCATACACTTTCAACGGCCGCACCAAAACCTGCGACGCGACCGCATACGACACGAGCTGGTAAACCTGTTCGTAACCCACCCGATTCACCGCCTCGTCGACCGTAAAGCAGCGCGCGCCTTTGCTGTAGTAGGCGCTGTTTCCCACCTGCAGCACGCGTGCCGCGATCCCCGGATCCAGCCGGATCAACATCACGATTTCGCTCATCGACGAATTCGGATCGCCGAGCAATTGCTTCAATCGCGGCAACACCTTCGGCGCCGACGGCAAATGCTTCAGATCGCGCACGATGTCCTCGGGCGAGAGGGCTGCAGCCGTTGCAACGGGGTCGGCGATCATAAGGGGATTTCCCCATATCGGCCTACCCGCGCCCAACTTTCGCAGAATTTTTAACGTTCCTCGTCGCTATCACTCCATCCGCACCAAACGCACATCGAATACTGATCCCGTCCGCGCGCCCTCGCGTGCGACGAACTTCACCACCACGTCGCCATCGGCCGCCGCGCGAACGACGTCCTCCGGCACCGCATAACCGACGTCCACAAATTCGTCCCGCTTCCCGCCTTCGAGCGCCACCTTTGCGATCACGCGTTCATCCACGACGACGTCAAACGTCCGCCCGCGCTCACCACCGTAATACGTCACGCGCAGCTCCAACTGGTCCGCGCCGCCCGTCTTCATCGTATAACCAAACCAACCGCTCGCATCCCGCCAACGCCGCCCGTGCAACACGCCGCTGCGCGATCCTTCATCTGCGAATCCATGTTCCACCTCCGGTTGTTGTTCACCCGGAGTGACGCGATCGATCGTTCGGCTCTCCAGCGCCATGCGTTCCTGCTCCGCCGCCGTGAGCGCGGTGCGCACTTCGTCGTAACGTGCGGGCGAAACGGTCCGCCAATAAAGCATGTAGCGTGCATCGTGCACCCGGAAGAAGGGCACCAATTTCAAATCGCGAAACGCCTCCGGCCGGATCAACCCCTTCGCTGAAAACGTCAGCGGCTTCCCTTCGATCGGCTCAATGCCTTCTGCGATCTTCTCGAATTCGCTCACCAACATCGGCGCCTCATCCAGCGGCAAATACGCTCCCGTCGAAACATGCCCCATGCGCGCCGCATCGGCGATCAGCCCCGGCACATCCTCCGCACCCGTTTTCGCCGCCAGCACGATCGGCCCATGCACCACCGCCACATAATCGCTGCCATCCGGCAGCCGCTCCACCGTCGTCCGCATCGGTAATTCGATTTCCACTACGTCGCCGTCGCGCCACTCGCGTTGGATGTTCACGTAGCTCGCGGGACTCGACGGCAGCGCCTGCGCCTCGCCATTCACCCGCACCACCAACGCGCCTTGCTCCACCCACACCGGATGCCGCACCCGCAACGCCCACCGCTGCGGCTTCTTCGTCGCGATCGTGAGCCGCGTCACCGACTCATCCGGGAAACGCGTTTCCTGCCGCACGCGCACCCCGCGTTCCCGCCAGTCGAGTTCCGACGCGACAAACAGGTTCACGAACAACGCGTCCTCGGCCTGGGCATAAATAAACGCGCCATACTTTCCGTGGCTCTCCATCCCCGATCCCACGCAGCACCAGAAACACACCTCCGGCTGCGAATAAACGCGGTAATGCCGCGGCCGAATCGGCGTGAAATAAACATATCCGCCGTGCTCTGGATGCTGCGACGCGAGGATGTGATTGAACAGCGCGCGCTCATAATAATCTGCATACCGCGCCGCCGGTTCGCTCCGGAACAGGGTTTCCGACAACCGCAGCATGTTGTAGGTGTTGCACGTTTCCGGGCCTTCGCGCGACGCCACCACCGGTCCAAAATCTTCGACCGAGTTGAAATGCTCGCGCTCGCTGTTCCCGCCGAACGCCAGGCTCCGCCGCTCCACGACCGTGTTCCAGAAAAACCGCGCTGCATCCCGCCACGAGGCATCGCCGCCCAGCTCCGTGATCCGCGCGAATCCAATCACCTTCGGAATCTGCGTATTCGCGTGCAGTCCCGTGAGCTCGTCCTTGTGCCGCAACAACGGCTCGAGAATCGCGCGGTGCGAGAACCGCTGCGCCAGTTCCAGATACTTGTTGTCACCGGTTATCGAATACACATCCGCCAGCACTTCGTTCATGCCGCCGTGTTCGGTCCGCAGCATGCCTTGCATCTGTTCGGTCGTCAGATTCCGCACCAGCGCGTCGCACCAATCCGCCAGCCGCACAAGCACGTCACGCGCCTGCGCATTGCCTCCCAGCAACCACGCATCGCGCAAACCCGCGAAAAGCTTGTGCTCGTTATACCACGGCACCCACGCGCCGTTCAGCGAGAAGTTCTGAAAGTTCAACTCCCCCTTCGCCACCGCCTCCCACAACACCCGCCCGCGAGGAATTCCCCCGACATATCCATCCTTCCCCGCTTCCTGACACGCCGCGAGTTCCTGCACCATCAGGTCCAAACGACGCTTCATCTCCTGATCGCCCGTCGCCGCCCACATCTGCGCCAGCGCCGTGAGATAGTGCCCCGCCGTGTGACCATCGAGTCCGCTGCTCTCCCAATTCGGATACTTCGGCGCCTTCGGCTCCAACCCCGCCTCGACCCGAAAGGGCGCAAGCAGCCGGTGCACGTCATGCGCGAGCAAATAGTCGCGATTAAGCTCCTGCGCATGCCGCAACGGCCCTTCGAGTAAACGCACGTCACTCAGCGGAAACAGCCTGGCCTCGTGCGCCCGCGCCCCGGGCGCAAACGCGAAGAACACCGAAATCGAAACGGAGGAAACAAAGCTAAAAACCTGCATGATGAATTTGGGGTAAGGAGAGGTGCGACGCCCCGCGCCATCGCGAACGTCCCCCGTGTAGCCCTTCCACCGCGGTCCGTCGTCCCGGAAATCATATGACGGTTCGGTAGCTCCTCCCCTCCTTCCAGCCGCTCCCCAAACGGGCGCCCCCCGCGCGGCAAATCAGCGTTGGTGCCCAAGCCGGGACTCGAACCCGGATGTCTTGCGACACAGGCTTCTGAGACCTGCGTGTCTACCAATTCCACCACCTGGGCAGCAGAGGGACGGGCAAAACATACGTCGCCGCCCGCCGGAGCAAGAAAATTGATTTCCGCCGCGTTCCCCGCCCACACTGCTCGCTCGTGAACAAGGAAGCCGTCCTCGCCCAAATCCGTGCCGAAAAGATCGTCGGTCTCGTGCGGGCCGATGTCGGCGACGATCTCTCCCACTGCGCGAAAGCCCTGGCCGACGGCGGCGTGCACGCGCTCGAAGTCGCGATGACGACTCCCGCGGCCGTGCGCATCCTCGAAAAAGCTCATGCCGCACTCCCCGATTTCATCTTCGGCCTGGGCACCGTGCTCGATGTCGAAACCGCCCGCGCCGGCATCCTCGCCGGAGCCCGTTTCATTGTGACGCCAGCATTGCGTCCCGACGTCATCACGCTCTGCCGCCGCTACAATGTCGCCGTCATCAGCGGCGCCTACTCGCCTGACGACATTGCGGCCGCTCATCTCGCCGGCACCGACGCGAGCAAAGTTTACCCCGGCGAACTCTTCGGCCCCGCTTACCTCACGGCGCTACGAGCGAAGGCCCCTGCGGCCACGCTGATCCCCATCGGCGGTGTGACGCCCGAAACGCTTCCGGAATTCCTGCGCGCGGGAGCGGCCGCCGTTTTCGCCGGAGCCTCACTCCTCGACGAAGCCGCACTCCGCGAACGCGATTGGACCAACCTATCCCGCCGCGCTCGCGCTTTTTCCGCCGCCGCGGCAACGCCGCTCACGGTCAGCTAATTACTTGCTCTCCCTCCCGCTCCGCAGGGTTGCAGCCCGCACGATCCACGCGGGAAGGTTGGCGGCAAAATGCACGTAATCTCCGCCCACGCCTTTCGAGGCCACGACCGCCTCAAATTTTAAATGGCCGTCCGGCCGAAAGTTGCGCTTCGACCGCGGAACTATGGCACCCGCCAAGCAACGATGCGGGGCAACCGCGCCTTCCAGCGTCGCGGATGTTCGAAACCAAACCCGATCATTCGTCATGCTTCGCTGGATCATCACGTTCCTCATCGTTGCCCTCATCGCCGGCTTGTTCGGATTTACCGGCGTGGCGGGCGCGGCGACCGATGTCGCCCGTATCCTGTTCTACATCTTCCTGGTGCTGCTCCTGATCGCGATCGTCGCGGGCCTTTTCCGCGGTTCGCCTCCCGCACCTTGATCAGCGGGCGCGCGCGCGCCCGCTTGCCCGCCGCGGCACCAACCCTGCCGCGGTGCTCTGCATCCAACCTTCTTTCACCCAAACCCATTGCTTATGAAAACCAACCATACTCCCCTGAAGACCGCGGCGGCTGTCGCCGCCCTTGGCGTTTCCCTTCTTTTCACCGCTTGCTCGAGAGACAACGACACCGCGGCCACCACGGCAGCAACCGATCCCGCCATGCCGGCCGCTTCCACGTCTCCGTCGGCGACCGCCAGCGCAGCACTCAACGACCGCTGGCAGGATCTCCAGACGTATTCGTATGACCGCCGCAGCGAGTTCGCTGAAAAGGCCAACAACTTCGCCGAGCGTCTCGATGATCGCATCGACAATGCCCAAGGCGACGCGTCGACCCGTCTCGCCGAAGCCCGCGACGAACTCCGCGAAGCCGCCAGCGAGGTGAGCAACGCCACCGCCGAAACGTGGGAAGCCACCAAGGAACGCGTCGGCCGCGCCTGGACTAAAGCCGAGGCCGCTGCTCAAAGCATCGCCGAATAACGTCCCCTAAAACGAGCTTTCCTAAACTCGCGCCGCACATCCCGTGCGGCGCTTTTTATTTCCCGACGCGATCAATAATGCGGTGGTCGCTCCTCGTTCGCGTGCGACGCATCCCCGCCGCGATGTTCCACCCCCTGCGTCATCCGCAACGCCATCAGCGCCAGTTCGCGTTTCAACCGTTCGAGGTTTTCGGACAGCTCCAGCATCGCCTTGTCCTGCTGCGTCACATGGTGCTCGAGATAGGCAATCTTCTCCTCGAGCCGCTGAATCTCTTCATTCACGGACGCACGCTCCGCGCCGCAGGCGACTGACGCAACTTTTCCAGCTCCGGCACCACCACCCGGGTATAACAGTCCGGGCAAATCGAATGGCTGAATTCACTGCCCGTCCGTTCGTTGATGTAGCCTTCGATTTGCTGCCAGTAGTTCTGGTCGTCTCGAATCTTCTTACAATACGTGCAGATCGGCATCAGCTCCTCGAGCTGCCGCACCTGGGTCGTGTAACGCAGAATCCGCTCCGCCACCCGCAAGCGGGTCCAAAGCTCGGTCACGTTCAGCGGCTTCGTCAGAAAGTCGTCCACGCCCGCATCCGCGGCGGCACGCTGATTCTCCTCCGTCGCACCGCTGCTCGTGAGCAGAATGAAATACACATACTCCCCTCCCAACCGCCCGCGCACTTTCCGACACAACCCCAACCCGTCCAAGGTCGGCATCATCCAATCGCTCACCACCACACGCACCGGCTCTTTCTGCAGCATCGCCCACCCCGATTCACCATCGCCTGCTTCGAGCACCTCGTGCCCTAGTCGACGCAGCGCCTGGTGTAGAACCGCGCGGGAAACCGGATCGTCTTCGACGGCGAGAATTTTCACGCGGGGCTGAGGCTTGAGGCGCAGCCCGTCCCCACGCAATCGGGAAAAAAGCCTACGCTGTCATGTCTCCGCGCCGCGGCCCGATCGCCGCTCCTTCACTGCTCGGTCCACCCACTCCATCAGCTCCGCCCAATCGAATACCTTCGCCAGCACCGTCGCCGCTCCAGACGCGTGCGCCTGCTCCAGATGTTGCGGCGTCACGCGCGCCACCAGCAGCACGATCGACACCGCGGCAAACTCGGGACGAGCCTTCATCGCCCGACATTCGGCGAGCCGTCCGCCGAAGGACTGCGTCGCATCCAACAACATCAAATCGACGCGATACTCCCGCATCAACGGAAGCGCCGCGGCGACCGAATCTGCCGTCAACGCTGTGATCCCCACCCGCGAGAAACAATATTCCATGGCCTGCCGAAATCCCGCGTAGCCGTCGATCACGAGCACACACGCCTTCATCATTCAGTTCTCCCCCTGAATCGCAGGCGGCATCTCAGCCGCCACCGCTCGCCTCCGCGCCACTTGTCTCGCGCCCACATTCTTCATGCCGCCCATTTTTTGTAGTCGCTTACGGTCTGTCAACAACAGCAAGCCTCTTTCACTTCTTCCAGCGGACGCCGGCCGGTTGACATCCCACGGCCGCCCCCGCTACTCGTCGGGCGATGGACTACACCCAGCTCTTCCGAAAGCTCCGCGAGGAGAAGGGTCTTACGCTCGAACAGCTGGCCGAGCTCGCAGCGTTGCACCGCAACACCGTCGTCAACATCGAGGCGGGTCGTCCCGTGAAGTTCAAAACCATCGCGGCACTGATGGAGAAAATGGGCTACGGCGCCTCCTCCGCCGAACTCAAGAGCATGGCCTTGCTCTGGCTCGAAGCCGTCAGCGGCATTCCTTTCTCGCGCAGCGAACCGCAATCGGCCGCCAAGAAGCTGATCTCCTCCTACCGCTCGACCACGAAACAAGCCGTGCAACGCCTCGAGAGAGAGATCCTCGCCGCCAACCTCGACGCGGAGCAAATCGGTCATCTCATCTTCGCGGCGCAAAATCCCGAACTGCTTTCGGTCCTCGAGAATGTGCGCAGCATCACCACGCGTCTCGCCGCACGCGCGCACCCGCCGGAAGAGCTGAAGGCGGCGGAAGAGTCCGCCGATTACGACACCGAATAATCCGCCCGCGCGTCGCGGACGGATTTCGTTTCCTCGCCTCGTCCGGCCGAGTTCCTCGCTGCGTGGGCTGTGTTATACTTCAACGTTGCCCGCGGCCATCGTGAGATCGTCACGTTCGAATCGTCACGAAGCTGAACATAAGCGGCCTGCCGCTAAAAAAAAGTGCCCGCCGCGTTACCCCTAACACGGCGGGCTTTGCTTTCTTAGTTACCCCAATCCTCCGCTAAGCGGAGGAGATGGGCTTACATTCGCCGAACTCCGGCGCCGCGCAACTCGGAAGGCGCATTACGTTGGGTCAGTAGCGCGAGCCCACCCCTCCATAAGACAGAGCTAACTTCCGATTCGCTCCAATGCGGTCACCCAGAGAAGTCCCACGTCCGAAAGCTTTCCCGGTCGCCCGATGACACCGGTGCATCGGAGCGGAAGGCACGTGTGGGAATCCTTCCCATGGCGAACTTTCGCCGGGAAGCTAATCTTCGGTATGGCCACGCTCACCTCCGATTCTCCTTCCATTCACACCCAACAGCCGTGCGTTGAAGGGAAAAACATCCTCATCACGGGCGGAACCACCGGCAACGGCCGGGCCATCGCCGCGCTGCTCGCCGGCTACGGCGCCAACGTCTTTGTCTTCGGTCGCGATGAAGATGCGCTGCACCGTGCGCTGGCCGAATTGCAACGCGGCTCGGGCAAGGCATTCGGGATCACCGCCGATCAAGCGCGCGTCGAGGATATCGAACGCGTCTTTGCGCGTTTCGACGAGCAACTCGGCCCGATCGACATCCTCGTGAACAACGCCGCGGTGGACGCCGGCGATATCATGGAATGGGACGACGCCGCCTGGCGCTACGGTCTCGAGGTGGATCTGTTCGGCTACATCGACTGCACCCGCCGCGCCGTTCATCGCATGCGCGAACGCCGCCGCGGACACATCGTCAACATCGGCTCCATCGCCGCCGAACATTTCACGGAAGGCGAATCGCTCTACGTCGCCGCGAAGTCTGCGATTCGCGGATTCTCACGCTCGTTGCGGAAAGAACTAAGTGAACAGAACATCAAGGTGTCGCTGATCGAGCCGGGACTCGTCGGCACCGAAATCCTTGAGCGCACGCCCGAAGGAGATCCGGATACACAACGCCGCGAGCAGGCGCGCGGCGCCATGCTGAAGCCCGAGGATATCGCGGTCGCGGTTCACTACATTCTCACGCAGCCCGATCGTTGCACCATCAGCCTGCTCCAAATCGAACCCATGAAGCAGGACTGAACTGAAGTTGCCAACGACAGGTGCCCGCAGAAAGGCGCGGAACCGCGCGATCCCACGAAACATTTTTTGACGATGTTCTGGAGCAATAGCAGCGATCTACTCCGAGTGCTGATTCTGACGCCGCTCGCTTACGCAGCGCTGATCGTGATTCTGCGCATTTCCGGGAAGCGAATGCTGTCTCAGATGAGCGAGTTCGACTTCGTCGTGACCGTCGCGATCGGCTCGACCCTGGCGACCATCGTGCTCAGCAAGGACGTGGTGCTCGTCGAGGGGCTCGCCGCGCTGGCGATGCTGATCTTGCTGCAATACCTCATCGCGTGGCTCGGTGCGCGTTCGCAACGCGTGCTGAATGTCGTGCAGTCCGAGCCTACCTTGCTGTTTTTCCAAGGCCGTTTCCTGCGGCGAGCGCTGCATGCGGAGAACGTTAGTGAGGATGCGGTTCGCGCCGCCATGCGCGCCGAAGGATTCCCGCGTGAAGATTTAGTCGAAGCCGTGGTGCTGGAGGCCAACGGCAGTCTCTCCGTGCTGCCCCGGGCAGGTGCTCCGGCGACGACCCTGCAGGACGTGAGTCGCAAGATGGAACCCGGAAATCACCGGGAGTGATATCGCCGGACTTGCGGCGGGGGATTTTCCGCTCACCGCCCGCTCCCTCGCAAATCATCGAGCAGCAGCAGCTCGCAATCGACCGCGTGCAGATGAAATCGCGTCGGCGCCATGCCATAGTCGCAACATATGAACGAGGCGAATCCGCAACCCCACACCGCGAAAACGAACCGTCTGCATGGCACGCCGGAGGCGACGCCGCTCGAAGACAAGGCCACCCAGCACCTCACGACCAATCAAGGCGTGCGCATCGCGGACAACCAAAACTCGCTGCGCGCCGGCGAACGCGGACCGACGCTAATGGAGGATTTCATTTTCCGAGAGAAGATGACCCACTTCGATCACGAGCGCATTCCCGAGCGTGTCGTCCACGCCCGCGGCTCCGGCGCTCACGGATTTTTTCAGCCTTACAACGACTCGATGAAGGAGTTTACCCGCGCGGCGTTTCTCACCGACCCTTCGCGAAAGACGCCCGTGTTTGTGCGCTTCTCCACGGTCGTGGGTTTTCGCGGCTCGGCTGACACCGTCCGCGACGTGCGCGGGTTCGCGACGAAGTTCTACACCGACGAGGGTAACTTCGATTTGGTCGGCAACAACATCCCCGTCTTCTTTATCCAGGACGCGATCAAGTTCCCCGACCTCGTGCACGCGATCAAGCCGGAGCCGCACCACGAGATGCCGCAGGCCTCGGCAGCGCATGACAACTTCTGGGACTTCATCTCCCTCACGCCCGAATCGATGCACATGATCATGTGGGTGCTTTCCGATCGGGCCCTGCCGCGCAGCTATCGCATGATGGAAGGCTTTGGCGTTCACACCTTCCGATTCATCAACGCCACCGGAAAATCCACTTTCGTTAAATTCCACTGGCGCCCTGCGCTCGGCACCCACGGGCTTACGTGGGACGAAACGCAGAAGATCGCGGGCAAGAATCCCGACTTCAACCGGCGCGATCTCTGGGACGCGATAGAGGCGGGAAATTTTCCGGAGTTCGAGCTCGGCGTGCAGCTCGTGTCGGAGGAGGACGAGCACAAGTTCGATTTCGATCTGCTCGATGCGACGAAGATCATCCCCGAGGAGGAAGTGCCGCTGCGCATGATCGGAAAGATGACGCTCACGCGAAACCCCGAGAACTTCTTCGCCGAAACGGAGCAGATCGCGTTTCACCCGGGCCACGTCGTGCCCGGCATCGACTTCAGCAACGACCCGCTGCTCCAGGGACGCCTGTTCTCGTACATCGATACCCAGCTGATTCGGCTGGGCGGGCCGAACTTCCACGAGATCCCGATCAACCGGCCGGTCGCCCCCGTCCACAACAACCAGCGGGACGGCCACATGAGGCAGACGGTCAACCGTGGCAAGGTCGCCTACACGCCCAACGGGCTGGCCGGGGGATTCCCGGAGGAGGACCCCGCAGAAGGCTTCACGAGCTACGCAGAAAAGATGGAAGGCCGGAAGGTCCGGGAGCGCAGCGAGAGCTTCCGGGACTACTACAGCCAGGCGCAGCTCTTCTGGAACAGCATGGCGGATTACGAGAAGGACCACATCGTCCAGGCGTTCCGCTTCGAGCTGGGGAAGGTCCGCGACGTTGAGGTCCGGCGGAAGGTCGTCGACCTGTTCGCGCACGTGGATACGGAGCTGGCCCGGCGGATGGCTGAAGGCCTCGGCCTGCCCGCCCCGAAGATCAGGCCGGAGCGGCCGCGGGGTATCAAAAAATCGCCGGCGGTCAGCATGGCCAATACAAAAATGGACAGCATCCAGTCCCGGAAGATCGCCATTCTGGCCTGCAGCGGGGCGAACGCCGGCGAGATCGAGAAAATGAAGGCTTCGCTGGCCTCCGAAAAGGCCATGGCCGAGATCGTATCGACCGATCTCGGGATGATCAAGAGCTCCGAGGGCCGGGAGCTGAAGGTCGACCAGAGTTTCCTGACGACCACGTCTGTCGTATATGATGCGGTTTTCGTGCCCGGGGGCCGGCACAGCGTCGAGAAGCTGATGTCCAACGGCAA
>JAEWBF010000019.1 GCA_023391285.1 Verrucomicrobiota bacterium | reverse complement strand
GAAAGGGGGCGAAAGTGGAGGTGGAGGCTTGGAGAATGGAGAGTGGGTTGGAGGTGGATTTTTATCGGGCGGCGGGACGGGAGGTGGCGCCGTGCGTGTTGGTGGTGCATGGCGGCGGGTGGGATGGCGGGGATCGGAAGCAATTGCCGGAGTTGAATGGGTGGATGGCGCGGAAGGGGTATGCGGTGGCGGCGGTCTCGTATCGGCTGGCGCCGGTGCATCGCTGGCCGGCGCAGCGCGAAGATGTGCTGGCGGCGATCACTTGGGTGAAAGCGAATGCGGCGGAGTTGGGCGTCGATGCGACGCGGCTGGTGCTGCTCGGGCGATCGGCGGGCGGGCAGATTGCGTTGAACGTGGCGTATGTGGCGAACGATCCGGCGGTGCGCGGGGTGGTGGGGCTGTATGCGCCGGCGGATTTGATTCTTGGATACGAGTCGGGGCGCGAGGATGACGCGCTGCAGTCGCGGCGATTGTTGCGGCAGTATTTGGGTGGGACGCCGGAGGAGGTGCCGGAGGTTTATGCGGAGGCGAGTGCGACGACGCACGTGCGCGGCGATTCACCGCCCACACTGCTGCTGCACGGAAAATTGGATACGCTGGTGTGGGAACGTCACACGGAGCGGTTGGCGGAGAAATTGAAGGCGGCGGGCGTGCCGCATGCGGTGGTGTGGTTCCCGTGGGCGACGCATGCGTTCGAGTATGAGCTCAGTGGGCCGGGCGGGCAGGTGACGACGTATGCGCTGGGGAGGTTTTTGGCGGGGGTGACGCGGTGAGGGGGAGGGAGTAAGTTGAGAACGAAGAACGGGGACAAGGCGGGGACGGGGGAGAGAAAGATTTAGTTGGCGCGGGCGGTGGCGACGTCGGCGGGGGTGACGGGTTTCGACGGGGGAGGTGTGGTGAAGCGTTCGCGGACGCGGGTGGTGAGGGCGGCGAGTTCGGCGTCGGAGAGATGTTCGAACGGCGGCATGTCGTTGTCGTAGGCGTTGGCGAATTCTCCCATGACGGCGGAACCGCGGAGGATAAGCTTCAGGAGCGGCTGCGGATCTTCGGCGGAGATCCAGGCGCTTTTGCGGATGTCCGGCTGGAGGAAAGGGACGCCGCTGCCGTTGGCCATGTGGCAGGTGGCGCAGTGTTGGAGGAAGAGCGCTTCGCCGTCGAGGGACGTTGCGGCGGCGACGGGAGCGGGTGCAGGGGCGGCCTCTGGCGTGGGCGCGGTGGGAGTGGAATCGGACGGCTCGGACGGTGGAGGCGACTCGGGGCGTTTGCAGGCGGGGAGGATCGCGAGGAGGAGGAGGGCGAGGGCGGGACGCACGGGAGGAAGGAAAGAAAAAGGCGGGTCTGTTCAACCCGCCGGATGGTGCTGATGCTTCGAATGAGGCGTAACGGCGCGTTGGGGACCCCGACAAGTCGGGGGCAGGCTAACGCGCCCTACCTTACTTTTGGTAGAAGATGCGCCAGATGCGGCCGGCTTGGGAGTCGCTGATGTAGAGGGAGCCGTCGGGGCCGATGGCGACGCCGTTGGGGCGGTGTTTGGCGTCGCTCGGTGAGCTGAGGTTGTCGGTGCCGGAGAAGCCGTCGGCGAAGACTTCGTAGCTGCCGGTGGGCATGCCGTCTTTGTTGAATGGAATGTAGACGACGTTATAGCCGCGCTGCGGGAGCGGTGCGCGGTTCCAGGAACCTTGGAAGGCGAGAAAGGCGCCGCCGCGGTATTTCTCGGGGAACTGGGAACCGGTGTAGAACGCGAGCTGCATCGGCGACCAATGGGCGGGGAAGGCGATGAGCGGGTCGGGGTATTTGCCGGGTTCGGCGAGTTTTTTCCCGTCGCCGCCGTATTCAGGATTCAACTTCCGCTGTTTGGCGGTGGGGTCCCAGTAGGTGGTGGGCCAGCCGAGGTCGGTGCCTTCGGTGAGTTCGTGGAAGACCTCGGCGGGATTTTCGGCGTTGTCTTCGGCGCTGAAGAACTGAGGGGCGACGGTGTTGAGGCCGTCGCGGCCGTGGACGGCGATGAACAGTTTTTTGGATACGGGGTTAAGGGCGATGGACGTTGAATGGCGATGGCCGGTGGAGAAGTGAAAGCCGTCGGCCTGGGTTTGGTCGCGCTTGTTGGGATCGAAACGCCAGTAGCCGCCATGGGTTTTGAGGAACTCGGTCGGATCCTGACCTTTGGCGCCGAGCTGGCGATCGGGGACGCCGAGGGCGTTGGAGGGTGAGCCGACCTCGACGTAGAGCTGGCCGTCGGCGCCGAAAGCGAAGGATTTGGCGGAGTGTTGGCGGCGGTTGGGGAGGTCGCGGACGATGCGCTCGGGTTCGCCGGTGGGGACGAGCTGGCCGGGCGTTAGCTTGTAACGAAAGACATGGTCGTCGGTGGAGTGGTAGAGGTAGCCGTTGTGGTGAGCGATGCCGGTGCCGCCGCCTTCGCCGAATTCCTGGATGTCGTCGGCTTTGCCGTCGCCGTTGGTGTCGCGGAGGGCGATGATGCCGGCCTGGCGGGTTTTCGCGTAGAGGTCGCCATTGGGAACGACGGTGAGGTTGCGAAGAGGTTTGAGTTGATCGGCGACGACGACGGCGCGGAAACCGTCGGGGAGTTTGATGCCGCCGTTATCGGGATCGGGGACGAGGCTCGCGGCGGCGAGGAGGGGGCCGGCGGCGAGCGCGAGGAGCAGCGTAAGTCGGGGGAGGTGGAGGGGGTTCATTGTGCGGGCGGTATGACGGATGAGGACGGGCGGGGATTCGGGGGGAGGAAGTTGAGAGTTGAGGGTTGAGAGCTGAGGGACGGAAGAAGGTGGGTAGAAATTAAGGCTCGGCAACTGGGGTGCGTTTTGGGATGGCTGGGGCTTCCAACGTATATGTCATTGTGGGAATATAAGGTCATCACCAGCGGCAAGGGTGGGTTTGCCACGCCGGCGCTGCTGGAAAAGTTTCTCAACGACCTCGGACGCGAGGAATGGGAAATCGTCGAATTTCGCAGCTCACCCGACAACGCCCTTGCCTTCACCGGCCTGGCGCGGAGATCGACGCAGCGCGACTGGACCCTGGAGGACGCGGCGGCGGCAGCGGCGAAGGCGGAGGCGGAGAAGTTGCGGGCGGAGTTCGCAGCAAAATTTCAGGCGGCGACCAACAATGGACCCGGGGCTGAGGCGCCGCAGGCGGCGAGCTTCCTGGATGAAAAAGTGGCGCCGGACGACGGATATCGGAAGCCGATCGACACCTCGCGTGACGACGATCCGGATGCGGAGGATGACGACGAAAAGGACGAGTGGGACAAGCTCGCGGAGGAGGACGAGCTGCCGACGTTTTTCGAAGCGTTGAAGCCGCACATGCGGCGTAATCAACGCGGGCCGGGGATGTCGGTGGGCACGGATTATCTCGCGAAGAAGTGGGGCCTCGACGAGAGCGACATCAAGGGCGCGTTGGTCGAGTGTGGATTGCAGATCCCGGCGGACGAGAATGCGAAGCCGGTTCACGTCGAATACGACGGGGATCTTTACTGGGTGAACATCAATCGCCGTGGCGAGATGTGGATCAACACGCGCGAGAAGCCGCGGCCGGTGTTCCGAGTGGTGCAGGCGCAGAAAGTGGCGCCGGAGGCACCGGAAGAGCAGAAGACCGAAACGGTGCGTCATGAGCGCACGGATACAGCAGCGGTTCAGCCGGAAGTGCCGGCGGGCGAGCCGGTGGAAGTGCCGGCGGCGGCGAAGCCGTCGAATGGCGGAGGCGGATTGCCGGAAGGGCCGGCGTTGTTGCAGCGGATTCGTCAGCACATGCGACGGAATCGTCGCGGACCGGGCGGTTCGGGCAGCTTGAGTTTCCTCGCGCGCGCGGTGCGCACGACGGAAGCGGAGCTGGTGAAGCGATTCACGGCGATGGGGATGGCGGTGCCGGCGACGCATTCGGATCCGTCGACGCAAGTCGTGATCGGCGACGAAGTGTGGTGGCTGAACAAGGACGGTCGCGGGAATCTTTGGATCAACGGTCGGGAAAAACGCGAACGCGATTCGGCGCCGCAAACGACTGCCACTGCAGAAGCGGGAGCTGAGGCGGGCGCGGCGACAGAATCGGTCGCGCCGACGGAAGTGGCTGCGACGGACGCATTGCCGAGCGAGCCGACGGCGTTGCCGGTGGAGCCGGTGGCGCCGGTGCCGGCCGAGCAGGCTCCGGCGAGTGCATCGCCGGAGGTGACGACGGAGCCGACGAATGTGTTGGCGGCGGTGCGGCTGCTTTTGAAGGAGACGCGCACGGGCGGGTTTGCCGGCAAGGTGGAACGCGTGGCGGAGGATTTGAATCGTCCGGTCGAGGATCTGACCGCGGCGTTGCTGGCCGCGGGATTGAAGGTGCCGGAGAAGCCGCGGGAGAAGCCGGTGTTTGTCGAACACGCGGGCGAGATCTATTGGTTCAACCGCAACGCCAAAGGCGAGCTGTGGGTGAATGCGAAGGCGTCGAAGTTCGCGGAAAAAGGAGACGCGTCGGTGGAAGGCGAAGCGGCGGCGGACGCGGAGTCCGCCGAGAAGAAGCGTCGGCCACGCGCGCGTGGACGCAGTCGCCCGGCCAAGCGCGAGGCCGCTGACGGGGCGGAGTCCGCGAGTGCGGGCGAGGCGCCGCAGGCGGAGGGGGACGGCGCGAACGGCTAGTCAGAAGTTTGGGAGCACGGTCGTATTGTCCGTGCAACCTGTTGGTGGAAAACCGCGTGCTTGCTCCGGCGCGAGCGCGTGTCTTAGGCTGCGCTCCGGTGAATCCGGTTGCGCCCCTGTGCCGGTGGTTAACTGTGTGGAGCTTCGTTGCGCTGGCGACGGTGCTTGCAGCAGCAGAGGCGCGGCTCGAGCTGAGTGAGGTGGAGCGGGCGTGGGTGGAGGCGCATCCGGTGGTGCGAGTAGGCGTCGATCCCGATTGGCCGCCGTTCACCGTGACGCGTGAGGGAGTGGTCCGCGGCGTGGACCCGGATCTGTTGATGCGGATGGGCCGGAGAATTGGCGTGCGATTCGAGATGGTGACCCGCGGGACGTGGGAAGGCGTTTACGAGGCGGCGAAGCGCGGGGAGATGGATATGCTGGCGGGGACGGCGCGGACGGCGGAACGGGCGAAGGACTTCGTTTTCACGGAGGCGTATTTTTCGTTTCCGGTGGTGATCGTGATGCGCAATGACGAGCCGTTATTGTGGTCGATGTTCGACTTGCGCGGCAAGCGAGTGGTCGGGGTGCGCGGGTATGCGCCGACCTCGGAGATGCAGCGGATGGATCCGTCGTTGGAGTTCACGTTGGTCGATACGACGGATGAAGCGTTGCGGGTTGTGGCGAAACGGGACGCGGACGCGTTCGTGAGCAATCTGCCGAACGTGAGCTTCGTGGCGAAAACGCATGGGCTGACGAATCTGAAGATCGCAGGCGTGATACCGGTGACCTTCGATTTACGGTATGCGGTGCGGCCGGACTGGCCGGAGTTGGCCGGGCTGTTGAATCGCGCGATTGCGGCGACGACGGAAGCAGAACGGCAGGAAGTCGTGCATCCGTGGATACGGGTCGATTACGAAAAAGTGATCCGGTGGGATCTCGTGTGGAAGACGTCGGCGATCGTGTTGAGCGTGCTCGGCGCGGTGATGGTGGCGATTTGTTATCACAATCGCCGGTTGTCGCGAGAACTGGCGGAGCGGATCCGGCTGCAGAATGAAATCAAGGAAGCGCACGACGAACTGGTGCGGTTGAACGAGGAGAAGACGGAAATGCTGCAGATGGCGGCGCATGATTTGCGCGGGCCGCTGACGAGCATGCAGCTGGTGGTGGACTCGAGCTTGAGATTGGGGGCGGTGCCGAAAGATCGCGGACTCGAGATGGTGGAGCAGCAGGTGCGGCAGATGACGGGGCTCTTGAACGATCTGCTCGATGCGGAAGCGTTGGAGACGGGGCGGCGGGAGTTTCGGGTCGAGCGGTTGTCGCCGGCGGTGTTGTTGCAGGCGGCGGCGACGGGGCAGGAGCAGGCGGCGGCACGGAAAGGCGTGCGACTCGATGTGCGGATTGCGGCGGGATTACCGATGGTGGACGGGGATGCGACGGCGTTGCGGCAGGTGTTCGACAACCTGCTGTCGAATGCGATCAAGTTTACGCCGAAGGAGAGCGTGGTGACGGCGGTGATGGAGATGAAAAACCGGCATGTGAGGCTGGAGGTGCGGGATGAAGGGCCGGGGGTGGCGGAGGATGAAACGGAGCGGGTTTTCACGAAATATGCGCGAGGCCGGGCGAAGCCGACGGCGGGCGAGAAGTCGACGGGGCTGGGATTGGCGATCGTGCGGCAGATCGCGACGGCGATGAATGGCCGCGTGTGGTGCGAGAGCACGGGCGGCCGCGGCGGGTTGTTCGTGGTGATGTTGCCGGCGGCGGAGTGAGGGCGGGTGCGCGAGGAAGAGTTTTGCAGCCATTTGCCTTGGCGATGCGTCAGGTTTCAGTCGGCAGCATTTCCCAACCCCCACTCCCCATGAACTCGTCCTATCGTCCGTCTCGTCGTGAATTTGTCGGTCAACTTTCGCTTGCTGCGGCGGCGGCGCTGGCGTTGCCGCGCGGTTTGCGGGCGGCGAGTGGCGGGCGGAAGAAGCTCGGGGTGGCGCTGTTGGGGCTGGGCGGTTATTCGAGCGGGCAGCTGGCGCCGGCGTTGCAGCGGACGGAGTTTTGTCAGTTGACGGGGTTGATTTCGGGGACGCCGTCGAAGTTGGAGAGCTGGCGCGAGAAATACGGCGTGGCCGAGAAGAGCTGTTATCGTTACGAGGACATGGAGAGGATCGCGGACGATCCGGCGATCGACATCGTGTATGTGGTGACGCCGCCGGGCACGCACAAGGACTTCACGATTCGCGCGGCGAAGGCGGGGAAGCATGTGATCTGCGAGAAGCCGATGGCGCCGACGGTGAAGGAGTGCGAGGAGATGATTGCCGCGTGCAAAGCGGCGGGGAGGAAGTTGTCGATCGGGTATCGGTTGGAGTTCGAGCCGCATCACAACGAAATGGAGCGGCTGGCGCTCGATCCGTCGTTTGGGCCGTTCATGAAGATGGAAGGCGGATTTGGTTTTCGCGTGGGGTCGAATCGGGGCTGGCGGCTCGACAAGGAGCTGGCGGCGGGCGGGCCGTTGCCGGATGTGGGCGTTTACGTGATTCAGGCGGCGTGTCGCGGGGCGGGCAACAAGCTGCCGGTGGCGGTGACGGCGCGGGAGTTGCCGAAGACGCGGCCGGAGCTGTTCGCGGAAGTCGAGGAGACGATCGAGTGGACGATGGAGTTTCCGGGTGGCGCGATGGCCAAAGGCTGGTGCAGCTACAACGAAAACCAGAATCGGTTTCGGGCGGAGAATGCCGACGGCAGCAAGTGGGTGGAGATCGAGCCGGCGTATAGCTATGGCGGGTTAAAAGCCCGCACGAACGAAGGTCCGATGAAGGTGGAGAACGTGCCGCAGCAGGCGTTGCAGATGGATGACTTTGCGCGGTGCGTGCTCGAGAATCGCGAGTCGCCGGTGCCGGGCGAGATGGGGCGCGACCACATCGCGGTGATGGAAGCGATCTATGCGTCGGCGGCGCAGGGTGGGAGACGCGTCGAGGTGAAGGTGTGAAGAAGGGTGGGTGCGGCGCGGCGTGATTGCGCGGTGGGGGCACCGCGCCTCCATGAGCGCGGCGTTGATCCGGGGAAAACGAGCGACTTTGCGCTTTCCCCGCGGCGGTTTTCACTTTTGCTGAACGCGTTTTGCTTCCCCTCGTCGAATAGACGTCTCCCCAACCCCACTGTGTTCCAGCGCTTCTCTACATGAGCAAAGACAACGCTTCCAAACTGTTCCTGGCGAGTTGCCTCGCTTTGATCGTGACCGCGATGACCTTCGCGATTCGCGCGGGCATCCTCACCGAACTCAGCCAAAACTTCGGCCTGACCGACACACAGCTCGGCTGGGTGAACTCGATGGCGTTCCTCGGGTTTCCCGTGGCGATGATGGTGGGCGGGCTGCTGTATAACTATCTTGGCGCGCGGACGCTGATGTTCATCGCGTTTGCCGGGCACGTGGCGGGATTGGTGCTGACGATCACCGCAGGCGGATTTTGGGGCCTGATCATTTCGACCTTCTGCATCGGGTTTGCGAACGGTTCGGTGGAAGCGGCGTGCAATCCGCTGATCGCGGACATGTATCCAAAAAACCAGACAACGATGCTGAGCCGGTTTCACGTGTGGTTTCCGGGCGGCATTGTGATCGGTGCGCTGGTGTCGCAGTTCATGACTGCCGGGGGAATGAGCTGGCAGTGGCAGATTGCGACGATGCTGGCGCCGACGGCGATCTACGGCTGGCTGGTGTTCACGACGGACTTCCCGAAATCGGCGAACATCGAGACCTCGACGGGCACGAACATCAAAAGCCTCTTCACCCCGCTGTATCTGTTCATGATCTTCTGCATGACGCTGACGGCGACGACGGAGCTCGGCACGCAGCAGTGGGTGGGCCGCATCCTGAGCGAGACCGGGGCGCATCCGATGATCGTGCTCGCGTTGGGCACGGGCTTGATGGCGGTGGGCCGGCAGTTCGCGGGGCCGATGGTGCACAAGCTGCATACGGTCGGCGTGCTGTTGGTGTCGGCGATCGTGGCGGCGATCGGGTTGTTCCTGCTGAGCAAGGCGACAGGAGGAATGGTGTATGTGGCGGTGATCGTGTTTGCGCTCGGCGTCTGTTATTTCTGGCCCTGCATGATCGGTTTCACGAGCGAGTATATTCCGAAGACGGGCGCGCTCGGCATGTCGCTGATGGGCGGCGCGGGCATGTTTGCGGTATCGATCTGGAATCCGGTGATCGGTGGTTGGATCGACCAGAATCGCGCGAAGGCGGCGCAGACGTTGACCGATCCGTCGGCGATCGAGCTGGCGGCGGGGCAGGCGACGTTGACGAACATGCTGACCTTCCCGCTCGTGTTGATCGTGGCGTTCGCCATTTTGTTTGCCGTGCGCGGGAAGCTCGCGAAGGGCGCGCACACGCATTGAGGGGGTTCGAACGGACCCGGTTTTGCAGCCCGCCGATCTCGGCGGGCTTTTTCGTTTTTGGGGCGGGCGCGTGGGTTTGTTGCGCGCGAGCGCGCAACCTACGGGTGGAAGTGGAAAGGATGAGAGCACGTAAAACCCGCAGGATTCGGGATTTTCCCCCAAGAACCGAGAGGCATGGGGCCGGTCTGCGCGCACGTCATGAAAACCTCAAACTTTGCCCCGCTCCTTCTACTTTGCGGCGCCGCTGCCTTGCTCGGCGGCTGCGCGTCGGAGCCGGAGTCACATGTTGTTTCCTCTCCGCCGCCCGGTCCTCCGACGGCGGTGGCGTCGCAGCCGGTTGTTGTTGCTACGCCGACGGCCACGCCCGCCGGGCAGAATACGGTGGTGGTCACGCAAGCTCCGCCGCAGTCGCAGCCGGAAGTCGTGCCGGCGCGTCCGACGTCGAATCATGTCTGGGTGCCCGGCTACTGGACCTGGCGGAATAATCGCTACGAGTGGGTCGCGGGCCATTGGTCCGTCCCGCCGCGTTCGGGTGTGACGTGGGTGCCGCCGCGTTGGGAGCCGGAGGGTGGCGCGTATCGGTATTACGAAGGATATTGGGATTAAGGATACGCGGCGAAGAGCCGTCGTTCTGCTGATCTGGTTGTGCGCGGCGCGAAGAGATTCGCGCCGCGTTTGTTTTATTTTGTGGAGAAGGCGGGGGAGCCTGATGCGGAGGACTGGGAGGGCCTGATGGCGGCGCGGCGGTTTAGGAGAACGGCGAGTTGAAGGAGCGGCCCGATAGCGGAGCGAACACGGCGAAGTAAGTTGTGCGCAGCGGGACGGCGTGGGGCCGGCTCGCGACACGCACGTGAACTCCGGCTTCTTTTCAGCGCGCTTGATGCGGGCGCTGGCGGCTCTCGCCAGCGGGGGCGGGGTGTTGGCGTGGGGGAGCGGGTGCGCGACTACGGCGCAGACGGAGCGCGCGATGGATGTGGCTCCACGGAGCGAAGCGCGGTGGGGGCACCGCGCCTCCAAGATCGCGGGGGCGAGTGTGAGTTTGACGACGGGGCGGGTGTTTACGCGGGCGGAGATGCAGCGGCAGACGGCGACGAACTATTTCGGCGATCAGGCGTATGCGGAAGTGAACAGCGCGTGGCTGCCGAAATATCAGGAAGAGTTTCGGCGCGAGCTGCATCGTCTGGGCATCACGCGCTGGAACGATCGCTTCGATTGCAATCGTTTCGTGGACCTGTTCATCGCGCTCGCGCAGGCGCGGTTTTATCGCGAGACGTTTCACTCGGACACGCCGGCACGAGCGCTGGCGATGGGGCCGTATTGGTATGTCCGTGACAACGGGCAGGGCACGCATGCGGTGGTGCAGGTGTTGACGGAGCGCGGAAGGATTTTCGTCGATCCGCAATCGGGCGAGGAAGTGCAGCTGACGCGAACGGAGACGGCGCTGGCGTATTTTCAGTTTTTTTGAGCGGGCAAGGAGGAACCACAAATGGAACGAATGAACACGAATTCGGAGGTGTTGGTTGCCCCGGTGTGGTCAGTTGCTTCGGCGATTTTTTAGTGTTCTCGAAAACCGGATCTCCGAACCAGGTATTCATTCGTGTGTATTCGTGTTCCTTCGTGGTTGAACTGAATTGTTCGGGCTGAGTTTGCACAAAGGGAGAGGGGACGAAACGATTTGAGAGGTCGCGCGTCTTGGCTTGTCTCGATCTCATGTTGGATGTCGCGCAGCTGAAAAAATCATTTGTCGGACCGGAAGGTGCGCGCGTGAACATTGTGGATGTGGCGGCGTTTTCGCTGGCGGCGGGGGAACAGGTGGCGTTGCGCGGCGAGAGCGGTTCGGGGAAGACCACGTTTTTGCATCTGGTGGCGGGTATTCTCGCGGCGGATGCGGGAAAGGTGACTGTCGATGGCGTGGAGATGACGTCGTTGAGCGAGGCGAAGCGCGATCGGCTGCGGGCGGAGAAGATCGGTTATATCTTTCAAACGTTCAATTTGCTGCAGGGGTATACGGTGCTCGAGAACGTGGTGCTCGGAATGTCGTTTGGGCCGCATGGCGTGGGGCGGGGGCATGCGAAGGAGTTGTTGGAGCGGGTGGGACTCAGGCATCGGATGGATCATTTCCCGCGTCAGCTTTCCACCGGGCAGCAGCAGCGGGTGGCGGTGGCGCGGGCTTTGGCGAATCGGCCGAAGCTCGTGCTGGCGGATGAGCCCACCGGAAACCTGGATCGGAAGCACGCGGGCGAGGCGTTGCGGCTCATTCGAGAGGTGTGTCGCGAAAATGGGGCGTCACTTTTGTTGGTGAGCCACGATGAGGCGGTGTTGGGGGAGTTTGAGGCGCGAAGAGATTTCGCGGAAATCAATCGAATGTGATGAAATCCCAAACGCCAAAGGTCCAAATGCCAAAAGACAGCCGCGCGCGGGGCGCGCGTGATGGAGATGGGGAGCTTGGAGGTTCTCTGGAGCTTGGTGCTTGGATCTGGGAGCTTCGCGAAGCGCCATGACTCTCCCGCTGATTATCTATCGTTCGCTGCGGCAGCATGCGCTTTCGACGGTGGTGACCGCGGGGAGCATCGCGCTGGCGTGCGGTTTGTTGATGTGCGTGTGGGCGGTGAAGACGCAGTCGCAGGCGGCGTTCACCTCGACGACGACGGGATTCGACGCGGTGCTGGGGGCGCGCGGCTCCAAGCTGCAGCTCGTGTTGAACGCGATTTTTCACCTCGAGGCGTCACCGGGAAACATCGCGTGGGCAGACTATGAAGCGATCAAGCGACATCCGGCGGTGAAGACGGCGGTGCCGATCGCGGTGGGCGATAATCTGCGCGGGTATCGGTTGGTGGGGACCTTGCCGGAGATGATAAGCGAAGTGGAGTTCGCGCCGGGGAAGAAGTTCGTGGTGCGGGAGGGCGGACGTAGTTTTTCCGTGGATGCGCACGAGGCGGTGGTGGGGAGTTTCGCGGCGGAGAAGCTCGGATTGAAGGCGGGCGATACGTTTCATCCCTTTCATGGGCTGACGTTCGACGAGAAGACGCAGCATGCAGAGACCTACACGGTGACGGGCGTATTGGAGCCGACGAACACGCCGGCGGATCGCGTGATTTGGATTCCGCTGGGTGGGATCCAGAAGATGAGCGGGCATGATCCGCGGGCGGCGACGGATATCAGCGCGGTATTGATTCAGCTTCGGGCGAGCACGGCGGGGTTCATGCTCGACATGATGTATAACCGGCAAGGCAACCGGCTGACGTTCGCGTATCCGGTGGGGACGATCGTGGCGGAGTTGTTTCAGAAGATCTCGTGGTTCGATCGCGTGTTGGAACTCGTTGCGTATCTCGTGGCGCTGGTGGCGGCGGGAAGCGTGCTGGCGAGCATCTATAATTCGATGAGCGCGCGGCGGCGTGATCTGGCGATTTTGCGGGCGCTGGGGGCGAAGCGACGGACGATTTTTGGCGCGGTGGTATGCGAGGCGGCGGTGATCGGCGTGATTGGCGCGGTGGTTGGGTTGGGAATCTACGTCGTGTTGTTCAGCGGGGTGGCGAGCGTGGTGCGGGCGCAAACCGGTGTGGTGCTCGAAGTGTGGAAATGGGAAGCGGTGCTGGCGGTCGCGCCGGCGGCGATGATTGTGTTGTGTGCGCTCGGCGGGATCGTGCCGGCGGTGAAGGCGTATCGCACGCCGGTGGCGGAGACCCTAGCTCCGGTGTCGTGAGAAAAGCGTGAATGCTCGGGTCATTTACATGAGTCAGGGGGCAAAGCTTTTGACGGTTCGCGCGCGGTGTGCAGCGTTTTTGACGATGATGAAAGTTTTCGGAGCGATGATGGCGGCGGCGGTGCTGGGCGTGAGCGCGGTGTTCGCGCAGGAAGCGACGCCGACGGGCGAACCGGCGGTGGAAAATGGATATCTGGTGCTGGGTTTCGACCGATTGGCGGCATTCAGTTTTGTGGCGCCGCCCTTCGATCCGAATGCGGATGCGAACACGCCGCCGCCGACGGGCGAGGAACAGATTCCGGCGGGGGTCAAGGCGTGGAGCGGGAAGAAGGCGATTGTGACGGGTTACATGCTGCCGACGCGGATGGCCGAGGGATTGGTGACGGAATTTCTGTTGGTGAAGGATCCGGCGATGTGTTGCTACGGCACGGTGCCGAACATGAACGAGTGGGTGGTGGTGAAGATGGCGAAAGGGGTGCGGCCGTTAATGGACGTGCCGATCGCGTTTCACGGCGAGTTCAAGGTCGGAGCGATGTTTGAGAACGGCTACATGACCGGGATCTATCTTCTCGAAGGGGAGAAGATGGGAGAGGTCCGCGGCTGAGGGAGAAATCCCAAACGCCAAAACTCCAAACGCCAAAGAAATCTCAATCGCTCAGAGGGCGGGTGATTTGGGGTTTGGCGTCTGGGATTTGCGTTTTCCCGCGTTAGCGGGAGATGTCGCGTTGCGTGAGGATTTTGAAACCGCAGCGGTTGAGGGCTTGGGCGGCGACGTCGATGTCTTCGGCGTGGAGAACGAGGGCGGCTTCGTCGGAGGGGCGTTTGATGAAGCTGTAAACGTAATGGACGTTGATCTCGGCGACGAAGAGGGCGGCGAGAACGCCGCGTAGTTTGGATTCGTCCCCGATTTCGACGGCGAGGACCTCGCATTCGGTGTAGGGAAAATCGTTATTCACCATCAGCTCGCGGGCTTTGTCCGGATCGTCGACAATCACGCGGATGATGGCGCTGTCGGTGGTGTCGAGAACGGTGATCGCCATGATGTGGACGTTGTTGTCCTTGAAGAGAGCGACGAGATCGTTGAGCCGTCCGACGCGGTTTTCCGCGAAGACGGAGAATTGCTTCACCGGATCCTGGGCGATCGAAAGATGCGGCGTGGGCATGGGCCGAGAACGTGGGCTGGGTGCGCGTGGCGGTCAATCGCGGGCTGGCGGAGACGGAAGCGGAGACTTAGGGTTGGCGGGTGGGATCGGAACTTCCGGAACATCATGCGGCGATGCAGCGGCGAGCGCGGGCGAGTGCGTCGCTGGTGTTGCGTGGGATTGTGCTGAATGTGGTGGCGGCGGCGTTGAAGTTTGCGGGAGGTATTTTGGGCAACACGTATGCGCTGATCGCGGATGGGGTGGAGTCGCTGCTCGACATTTTATCGTCGGTGCTGGTGTGGGCGGGATTTCGCGTGGCGTCGCGGCCGCCGGATGCGGACCACCCTTATGGGCACGGAAAGGCGGAGCCGTTGGCGGCGTTGTCGGTGGCGGTGTTTATTTTCGCGGCGGCGGGGTGGATTGGTTATCACGCGGTGCGCGAAATCATCACGCCGCATCAAGGACCGCATTGGCTCACGCTGCCGCTGCTCGCGGGAATCGTGGGGGCGAAGGTTTGGTTTTCGCGGAGATTGCGGGTGGCGGGAGAAGACGAAGGCAGCACGGCGCTGGGGGCGGAGGCGCTGCATCATCATGCGGACGCGGTGACGTCAGGCGCGGCGTTTGTGGGCATCGCGATTGGCGTGATCGGTGGGGAAGGCTATGAAGCGGCGGACGATTGGGCGGCGCTGCTGGCGTGCGTGGTGATCGCTTTCAACGGGGTAAACATGATGAATCGCGCGCTCAGCGATGTGATGGATACGGCGGTGCCGGAGACGTTGGAGAACGAAGTGCGGGCGCTGGCGTTGGAGGTTTCGGGCGTGCGCGCGTTGGACAAGTGTCGCGTGCGGAAGAGCGGGCTGAGTTACCTCGTGGATATTCAAGTTTGCGTGGATGGAGAGATCACGGTGCGCGAGGGGCATGACATTGCGCACGCGGTGAAAGACGCGCTGCTGGCGTCGACCTTGCGCGTGAGCGACGTGTCGGTGCATGTGGAGCCGGTTAAGCACCAGAGATGATTTTGCAGGTCCAAACGCGGCTGGTGGTCTCAGCAAAAAGCGCTCAGCTTGGCACAACGACTGCGGAAGATTTCGCAATGGGTGCGGCATCTTTCGCAGAAAACACGCAGCCAGCGTTCGTCTTCGGGCGTTAGCTGCCGGTCACCATGTATCACCCAGAATCTACCATGTCGAAGCGCAATTCGTCCAAACCCCTCGCGTCGAACAAGAATCTGCTGAAGTGGGTGGAGAAGATTGCGGACCTCACGAAGCCGGCCTCGATCCACTGGGTCGACGGCTCCAAGGAAGAATACGATGTCCTCTGCGCGCAGATGGTCGCGGCCGGAACGGCGATCAAGTTGAACGAGAAGTTGTGGCCCGGCTGTTACTATGTGCGCTCGGATCCGGGCGACGTGGCGCGGGTGGAGGATCGGACGTTTATCTGTTCGCTTTCGAAGGACAATGCGGGCCCGACGAACAATTGGGAAAATCCCTTCGAGATGCGGAAGAAACTGAAAGGCCTTTTCCGCGGGTGCATGAAAGGACGCACGATGTATGTGCTGCCGTTCAGCATGGGGCCGGTCGGTTCTCCGATGTCGCAGATCGGCGTGGAGATCACGGATTCGCCTTACGTGGTGGTGAACATGCGGATCATGGCGCGCATCGGGCTGGAGGTGTTCAAGGAGATCGACAAGGCGGAGAAACGCGTGGTGCCGTGCGTGCATTCGGTGGGCGCGCCGCTGGCGAAAGGGCAGAAGGACGTGCCGTGGCCGTGCAGCCCGGAGAAGTATATCGTGCACTTCCCGGAGACGCGCGAGATCTGGTCCTACGGATCTGGATACGGCGGGAATGCGTTGTTGGGGAAGAAGTGTTTCGCGTTGCGCATCGCCTCGAACATGGCGCGCGACGAAGGCTGGATGGCCGAGCACATGTTGATCCTCGGCGTCGAGGATCCGAAAGGGGAGAAGACGTATGTCGCGGCGGCGTTTCCGAGCGCGTGTGGGAAGACGAATTTTGCGATGCTGATACCGCCGGCGCATTTCCAGAAAAAAGGCTGGAAGGTGTGGACGGTGGGCGACGACATCGCGTGGCTGAGGCCGAACGCCCAAGGGCGGTTGCATGCTATCAATCCGGAGTCTGGCTTCTTCGGCGTGGCGCCGGGGACGTCGAAGAAGACGAACCCGAATGCGATGGCGGCGCTCGCGAAGAACACGATCTTCACGAACGTGGCGCTGACGCCGGAGGGCGGGGTGTGGTGGGAAGGCATGACGGACGAGCCGCCGGCGGAATGTTTCGACTGGCAGGGCAATCGGTGGACGCCGGCGATCGCGAAGGAGAAAGGCGTGAAGGCGGCGCATCCGAATGCGCGGTTCACGGCGCCGGCGTCGCAGTGTCCGACGATCGATCCTGACTGGGAGAAGCCGGAAGGTGTGCCGATCAGCGCGATTATTTTCGGCGGACGCCGTGCGACGACGATGCCGCTGGTTTATCAGGCGTTCAACTGGACGTCGGGCGTTTACATGGGCGCGACGATGGGTTCGGAGATGACGGCGGCGGCGGCAGGCACGATCGGCAAGGTGCGTCGCGACCCGATGGCGATGCTGCCGTTCTGCGGGTATCACATGGGCGACTACTTCCGCCACTGGATCAAGATGCAGCGGACATTGAGCGAGACGCCGCGCGTGTTTCACGTGAACTGGTTCCGAAAAGACAAGGACGGGAAGTTCATGTGGCCGGGTTTTGGCGACAACATGCGCGTGCTGAAATGGATCGTGGATCGGGCGCGCGGGCGGGCGTTGGGGCGGGAGACGCCGATTGGCTGGATGCCGCGTTATGAAGACATCGAGTGGACGGGGCTCGATTACCCGAAGGAGAAGTTCGAGGAGCTGCAGGCGTTCGATTATGGCGCTTGGCGGGCGGAGGTAATCGGGCACGAGGAGTTGTTCATCGATTTGCACGATCATTTGCCAAAGGAGCTGATCTTCGAACGCGAGCTGGTGATTTGCCGGATGTAGGTCGAGGCTGCGGGCGGGAGCAGCGTGCCTTGGGGGCCGAGTTTTTTTGATGCGCGGAGTCCGAGCTCCATCGGAACCGAGCGAACGGAAATCAGTCGGTGCGGGTGACGATGCGCTGGCTCTTGATTTTCGGGTTGGTTCTCACCGGGCTCCAGGCGCGCCCGGAGCATGCGGCCTTGTTGCGGGAGGTGGCGGATGCGTGGCTGGATGAGCGGGATCGCTGGGCGTTCACGCAGGTGGTGCGCGAGTTCGATGGCGACCGGTTAAAAGAGGAGCGCGTGGAGAGCTACGATCCGTCGCGCGGATACGCGGCGCGATGGAAGTTGATGTCGGTGGACGGCGCGCCGCCCAGCGCGAAGCGCGCGACGGAGTGGGCCGAGCGCAAGAACAAGAAGAAGCGGAAACCGCGGGCGGAGCTGGCGAAGAATTTCGATTTCGCGAACGCGAAAGTCGTGGAGGAGACGACGGAGATCGTGCGCTATGAGCTGCCGTTGAGGAGCACGGTCGAGTGGCTGTTTCCGATCAGCAAAGTGGAGTTGCTGGTGACCATCAACAAAGCGGGACCTGCGCTCGAGCAGGTGCAGGCGCGAATTGCGGAGCCGCTGCGAGTCGCGTTGGGTTTGGCTCGGATACTCGACATCGACCTGGATGTGCAGATGAAACCGCCGCCGCCGCAGGATCCGGCGGAGGCGCGGCCGACGGGCACCGCGCAGGCGGTGGTGACGAAGTTCGGCGATCGAGTGGAATATTTCTGGAGCGATTTCCGCCGGGTGGCGGCGCCGGCGTCATTCGAGGACGAGCGCAATCGCGCCGAAGGAACGTGAGCTACGTCCGCGCGGAATCGCTCGAGGCTCGCGACTAGGAACCGGCGGGGACGTTAGTTAGCGAAGAATTTACTTAGTATCGGGGGCACTTGTGCCGAGTAAGGCCGGAGTTCCCCATGTCTCTTGATCGCGCGACTATTGTAACCTTGGGCAGCAAACTGGCGCCGGCGGCCGCGATCTTCGGACGGCTGCGGGAGTTGTTGAACGATCCGGATACCGGATCGGAGGAAATTGTGGCGTTGATCCGTCTCGATCCGGCGCTGACGTTTCACGTGATCCGAATGAGCAACAGCGTGATCTTCGGATTGCGTGAGCAAAACGATTCGCTCGAAGGAGCGGTGGGGCGGGTGGGTTTTCGCGAGATTTACCGGCTCGTGGGTTTGGCGGCCACGCACCAGATTTGTCAGGGAGATCTGCGCAACTACCGGCTGAAGGCGTCACGGTTGTGGGAGAATTCGATCGCGACGGCAGCGGCGGCGGAAGTGTTGGCGGGACCGGCCGGGATCGAGCCGGGGCTGGCTTATACGGCGGGACTTTTGCGGACGGTTGGGCGAGTGATCATCGACGGTCATTCGGCGGGACGCGTGTATCCGGGCGAAGCGGAGTGGCCGGTGCTGCACGAGTGGGAGCGATCGGTTTTTGGGGTCACGGCGGCGGAGGTGACCGCGCTGCTGCTGGAGCACTGGCGGTTTCCGGCGGAAATCGTCAGCGCGGTGCGCGGGCATTTGGATCCGTTTGCGATGCCGGAGTCGAACGTGGGAGCGTGCGTGTTGAATCTCGCGAGCGGAGTGGCGGCCCGGTTCGGATTGGATTTGCCTGGGGAGACGGGACATTGGACCTGCACGCCGGCGAAGCTCACGCTGGCGAATGTGACGGAGCCGGTGCTCGAAGAGTGCGCGACGCGTGCACGGGAGCACTACTCGGCGCTGTGCGCGGGCGTGGGGAAGTGATGTTTATTCGCCTGCTTCGGGCGGGGTGAAGCCGCGACGGAGAACGTTTTCGGCGATGGCGCGCGGGAAGAGGAAATTTTCGAGATAGCCGCGACCGCCCGCTTTCGTGCCGGAACCGCTCATCTTGTATCCGCCGAATGGATGCCGTTCGACGATCGCGCCGGTGATGCCGCGGTTGAGGTAGAGATTGCCGCAAGCGAGTTCACGCTGCGCGCGTTCGAGTGCGCGGGGGCTGCGGGAGAAAAGACCGGCGGTGAGGGCATAGTCGGTGTCGTTGGCGATCGCGAACGCTTCGTCGAGATCGCGGGCTTTCATGATCGCGAGCACGGGGCCGAAGATCTCTTCGCGAGCGATGACATGCGCGGTTTCGACGTCGGTGAAAAGAGTTGGGGGAATGTAATAGCCGCCCGACGCAATGAGTTCGGATGGGAGTGTCGCCTCCCATGCGAGGTGAGCCTCTTTCTTTCCCTGGTCAATCAAGCCGAGGATTTTGGACCGGGCTTCGGCATCGATGACGGGACCGATGATCGTGCCGGGCTGCGCGGGATCGCCGACGGGAAGGGCGGTGGCGGCCGCGATGAGACGAGCAACGAGATGGTCGTGAATGTCCGCGAGCACGATGAGGCGGGAGAGAGCGGAACATTTTTGTCCGGAGAAACCGAAGGCGCTGTAGAGCGCGGCGGGGATGGCTTCGTCGAGGTCGGCGTCGTTGTCGATGATCAGGGCGTTTTTGCCGCCCATCTCGCAGACGACCTTTTTAAGGTTGGTTTGGCCGGGAAGCGTGCGGCCGGCGGTTTCCCAGATTTTCAGGCCGACGGCACGCGAGCCGGTGAAGGCGATGAAGTCGACTTTGGGATGGGCGACGAGATGTGCGCCGACCTCTTCGCCGTATCCGGAAAGTAGATTCACGACACCCGCGGGGAGGCCGGCTTCGAGGAGGAGGTCCATGAACGCGGCGGCGATGACGGACGTCTGCTCGGCGGGTTTCATGATGACGGTGTTGCCGGCGACGACGGGCGCGATCGTCATGCCGCAGAGGATCGCGAGCGGGAAATTCCAAGGGGCAATGACGATGCCGGTGCCGCGTGGGATCCAGCGAAGCGTGCAGCGTTCGCCGGGGACGGATTGCGTCAGGTTGGGCGCGTCGAGGCGGCGCATTTCGGCGGCGTAGAAGCGGCAGAAGTCGATGGCTTCGCTGATGTCGGCGTCGGCTTCGATCCAGGGCTTGCCGGCTTCGAGAATTTCGAGGGCGGAGAGTTCGTGGCGGCGGGATGCGAGAAGATCCGCGACGCGTTCGGCGAGCGCGGAACGTTCGTGGACGGGGCGAGCCGCCCAGGCGGGTTGGGCGGAGCGGGCGGAGGCGAGGGCTGATTCGGCGTCGGCGATCGTGGCGCGAGCGGCGTATCCGATAATTTGTGACGGGTGGGCCGGGTTGACGGAGGGGATGAAGTCGGGCGTGGAGATTTTCTTGTTGGCGATGACGAGCGGGTGGCGTTGGCCGACGCGGGATGAGGCGGTGGCGAGGGCGGCGCGAAGGTTTTTGCGAGAAGGAGCGAGGGAGAAGTCGGTGTTGGGGGCGTTGCGGAATGCCGGTTCTGTTTTGGGTTTTGAGTTTTGGGTTTTGAGTTGGAGGAGGGTGGTGGGGTTGGCGAGGAGTTGAGCGCGAGAGGCTTCGCCGGTGTGTTTCTGACGGAGGAAGCCTTCGTTGCTGGTGTTTTCGAGGAGGCGGCGGACGAGGTAGGCCATGCCGGGCAGGAGTTCGCCGATGGCGCAGTATTCGCGGACGCGGTGTCCGCTTTTTACGAGCGCGGCTTTCAGGTCGTCGGCCATGCCGTAGAGCGTCTGAAATTCGTAGGCGCGCGGATCGATGCCGAGGCGATCGGCTTGGGCGATGGCGTGAGCGATGGAGCGGACGTTGTGGGTGGCGAAATTCGGAGTGGCGATGTCGATGTTTTGGAGGAGGAGCAGAGAGAGTTTTTCGAAGTTGGCGTCGGTTTCGGGCTTTTGCTGCCAAACGGGAATGGGCCAGCCGCGTTGTTGCGCGAGGATGGTCTCTTGGTCCCAGTAGGCGCCTTTGACCAGGCGGACGTTGATCGGACGGCGGTGCGTGCGGGCCCAGGTGAGCAGAGCGCGGAGGTCGGTTTCGCAATCGCGGAGGTAAGCTTGCAAGGCGATGCCGATGGGCGGTGCAGTGCGAAATTCCGGTTCTTCGAGGATGGATTTGAAGAGGGCGAGCGTGAGGTCCTTCAGCTTGTAGCTCTCCATGTCGAAATTGATGAGAGCGCCGACTTCGGCAGCGCGGCGGAGGATGGGGCGAAGTCGCTGTTTCAGCGCGGCAATGGAGCGTTCGGGGTCGGCGGGATGGATGTCGGGTGTGAGCGCGGAGATTTTGAGTGACAGGTTGAGCCGCGGGAGCGGACCGGACGGGGCGAGGTCGCTGAAACACGGGGTGGGCTCGCGTGCGAGAAAAGCGGATACGGTGTCGAGGACCTCGAGGTTACGTTGAAGAAAGGCATCGGCTTCGGCGTCGCTGACGACGGTTTCGCCGAGAAGATCGATGGTGGTGGCGATACCGGCGGCGGCGTTGCGGCGCAGATGGTGGGTGAGGTCGTCGGCGGTTTCGCCCGCGACGAATTGTTCGGCCATCGAGATGATGTTGGCTTTGACGGGACCGGCGAGGAGGGCGGGAGCGAAGGAGGACGCGGCGAGGCCGACTTTGAGGGCGGGGTTCAGTTCGACGGCGCGGTCACCGAGGTATTCCTGCAAGTGTCGGACGACTTCGGCGGACGACGTAAGGGAAGGGAGGACGTCGACGAACCGGAAGAGCTGGGCTTTGAAGACGGGATCGCGCATCGACCACCCCATGAGCCGGGCGTGGACGCCTTTTTTCGAGAAGAGCCCGGGCGAAGGGTGGGCTTCCATGGCGGCGAAGAGACGTTCGCCGATGCGGTGGATTTGGGCTTCGAGCGTCGGGTCGGGGGAAAGGAAATCCGGAAAGCGCATGGGGTTGCAGCGATTGAGTAAGGTCGGATGGAGCACGGGCGTCGCAAGCGAGCGGAGTAGGAAATCGGCGGCCTGGCGTTGGGGAGTATCTGGTCGGGGATCGGGTTCGCGCTCGCCGGGGTGGGGGCGAAGCGCGTAGGGATTTCGTGCGACTTTTCGGCTCCGGCCGTGTTTTGGGCATGAACGATGACACTCCAGTGCAAACCCAAACCACGGGACTAATCACCCCGCCCGACTTCACGACGTTCATGCGAAACTATCAGGACATGGTGTATTCCACGGCGGTGCGGCTGGTTGGCAACGAGGCGCAGGCGGAGGACATATCCCAGGAAGTTTTCCTGAAGGCGTATGAGCGATTCGATACGCTGCAGGCCAGCCCGACGGCTGGCGGGTGGCTCAAGACCGTGGCGACGAATTTGTCGTTGAACCATCTTTCGCGTTATCGGAATCGCTGGCGGTTCTTCTCGGAGTTTCGCCGCGACGACAGCGGAGGCGAGGCGGACGAGCCGGACGTCGAGTTTGCGGCGCCGGATTCGTTTTTCTCCGGCGTCGATGCGGGCGAGCGGCGGGCGTGGGTGGAGAAGGCGTTGGAGCAACTGCCGGAACATCAGCGCGTGCCGCTGGTGTTGTTCCATTTCGAGGACATGCCTTATGATGAAATCGCAAAACGCCTGGGGGTCTCGCTCGCGAAGGTGAAGACGGATATTTTGCGGGCGCGGGCCGCGCTGGCGCAAATCCTCGCACGCAGCGGCACGTCGCACGAAAAATTCAGCGCATAAACGCCATGAAACGTTCACCGGAAGAATTGGAAAAGATGATCCATCAAACGCTGCGGTCGCTGCCGGAGCGACGAGCGCCGCGGTCGTTGGAGGCGCGCGTGATGGCGGCGATCGCGGCGCGCGAGGCGCTGCCGTGGTGGCGTCAGTCGTATCGCGCGTGGCCGTTGGCGGCGCGGATGGCGTTTGTCGTCGTGTCGGTGGCGCTCGCGGCCGGGTTGATGCTCGGGACGGTGTGGGCGATGACGGATTTGCGCAGCAGCGACGTGTCGCGGTTTTTTGCGACGCCGCTCTTGTGGATCGAGATTGCGCGCAATGCGATGACGAGCCTCGCCGGCGTGGGCGCGGTGATCGTGCGGCAGATTCCGCCGCTGTGGCTATATGGCGGACTGGCGGTGTTTGCCGCGGCGTATGCGACCATGTTTGGGATCGGAGCGGCGGCTTACCGCACGCTGATCGCACGCCGCTAAGACTTTGCTTTAAATGAAAACTCCACTTCGACGCGTTTCCTTTCTGCTCGTGCTGGCCCTTGGGCTGGCCTCGGGGCGGTTGCTGAATGGGCAGCAAGAACAACCACCACCGGCACCGGCGACTGAAACAGCGGCCCCCGCGCCTGAGGCGCCCGCTGCGCCGACTCCGGATGAGGAAGAACGCGAGAGCGATGCGCCCGCGGGGCTGCGCCGGCTTGATGTCGAAGACTCGAGCGAACCGGTTCAGGCGCCTGCGGCCAACGAGGCCCCGTCGTCTCAACCCTCACCCTCTGCGGAGGAGCCGGATCGAACTTACAAGGAACGCGGTGAGCGTGTTGGCTTTGGTGAGAACTCGAAGCTGGAGGCCGATGAGCAGGCGGAAGCGGTGGTGTCGATCTTTGGGTCGTCGACGTCCGAAGGACGCGTGCGGGACTCGGTGGTTTCGATCCTGGGTTCGAGCACGGCGAGTGGTGATGTGCGAGGCGAAGTGGTTTCGGTCCTCGGCAATTCGCGGCTGCTTGGTGGGCGGGCGGGCGGTGCGGTGGTTTCTGTGTTGGGAAACACCTACGTGAATGGCGAGGTGGGTGGAGAAGTGGTGGCGGTGTTGGGGAACGTGGAGTTTGGACCCGAGGCCGTGGTGCACGGCGAAGTCGTCTGCGTGGGTGGGCGCGTGATTCGCGATCCGGCGGCGGTGTTGCACGGGCGGGTGAACAATGTGGCGTTCGGTTTCACGCTCGGCGGCTTCGAGTGGCTGCAGGCTTGGGCGAGGAAGTGTTTGGCGCTGGGCCGGCCGCTGGCGTTTGGCGAGAATCTGATGTGGGCGTGGTGGCTCGCGCTCGGTTTCCTGGCGTTCTATATTGTGCTTGGGTTGTTCTTCCCGCGGGGTGTGGAGAAGTGTGCGCAGACCTTTGAGGAGAGTCCGGGGTATTCGCTTCTCACTGCGATCTTGGTGACGCTGCTGACCCCGCTCGCGGCGGTGGTGTTGGTGGTGACGGTGCTCGGAACACCGGCGCTGGTGATTGCGTTGCTGGTGGCGGGATTGTTCGGAAAAGCGGTGATGCTGGCGTGGATTGGCCGGCGGATTACGAATCATTTTCCGGGTCCGCTGGCGGCGCCCGCGATGGCGGTGCTGGTGGGTGGTGTGATCGTGCTCCTGTTGTATACGATCCCGTTCGTCGGATTCTTCGTGATGAAGCTGTTGTCGTGGATCGGCGTCGGCGTGGTGGCTTATACGATCATTCGCATGAATCGGCGGCCGACCTTGGCGACGGCGGCGGTCGTGGCACCGGGCGCGGCGAGCGTGACGGCGGCGCCGGGAGGGGTGGCGGTTGCGCCGGTCGTGCCGGTGGTGGAGTCGACGGGCGCAGGGGTGCCGCCTCCGATGACGACGGGTCCGCTGGGGGCGCCGGTGCCGCCTCCGGTGGCGCCGGTGACGAGCGTGCCGGTGGTCATTTCTGCCGCGACGATGCCGCGAGCGGGTTTTTGGATCCGTATCGGGGCGTCGGTGCTCGATCTGCTGATCGTGGGAATCGCGGTAAGCCTGATGCCGGATTTCTGGCAGCCGAACTTGATGCTGATCTTTGCGACGTATTGCTGCGTGATGTGGGCGCTTAAAGGCACGACGATCGGCGGGATCATCTGCGGATTGAAGCTCGTGCGGTTGGACGATCGGAAAGTGGATTGGGCGACGGCGATCGTGCGGGCGTTGGGTGGATTCCTTTCGCTGGCGGCGGCGGGGGTCGGGTTCATCTGGGTGGCGTTCGACGACCAGAAGCAATCGTGGCACGACAAGATTGCGGGCACGACGATCGTGCATGTGCCGAAAGGCGTGTCGCTGGTGTGAGGAGGGCGAGATCGGCATCCGCGACCAGCGCGTCGGCATTTCTGGCTGACAGCCGGTCGCTGAATGTTGAAGACTTCCCGACCTATGCCAAAGCCACTGGTCGGACTCATCATGGGCAGCACGTCGGATTGGGAAACGATGCAGCATGCGGCGGCGCAGCTGGATGCGCTGGGCGTTCCGTTCGAGAAGCGCGTGGTGAGCGCGCATCGCACGCCGAAGTTGATGGTGAGTTATGCGGAGAGCGCGGAGCGGCGCGGGTTGCGGGTGATCATCGCGGCGGCGGGCGGCGCGGCGCATTTGCCGGGGATGACGGCGTCGATGACGGCTTTGCCGGTGTTGGGTGTGCCGATCGAGTCGCACGCGTTGAAAGGGATGGATTCGCTGCTTTCGATCGTGCAAATGCCCGGCGGCGTGCCGACGGCGACGTTTGCGATTGGCAAGGCGGGAGCGATCAATGCGGCGTTGTTTGCGGCGTCGGTGCTGGCGGCGTCGGAGCCGGAGATTGCGCGGGCGTGGAAGACGTTTCGTGCGGATCAGACGGCGAAAGTGCTGAAAGCGAAGCTGCCGTGAGCGCGGCGGGCGCGCGGCGCAGTGGAGAGTTGAGGGTTGGGAGTTGAGAGCGGGACAAGAACCGCGCTTGCGGCTCTCCACTCCCAGCTTTCAACTCTGAACCTTTGCGAATGATTCTTCCGGGCAAAACAATCGGAGTCTTGGGTGGCGGGCAGTTGGGGCGGATGTTGGCGCAGGCGGCGCAGGCGATGGGATATCGCGTGCATGTGTATGAGCCGCAGGCGAACTGCCCGGCGGGCGCGGTGGCGAACAAGGAGGTGAACGCGAGCTACGAGGATTTGCGGGCGTTGAAGGAGTTCGCGCGCGAGGTGGATGTGATCACTTACGAGTTCGAGAATATCCCTTCGGAACCGCTCGCTGCGATCGCGCCGCTGGTGCCGCTGCATCCGCGCGCGGAGGTGTTGCACATTTGTCAGAATCGTCAGCGCGAGAAAGCGTGGCTGCGGGCGAATGGGATTCCGCACGTGAAGTTTGCGGAAGCGCTGGACGGCGACATCGCGGCGGCGGTGGCGCAGGTGGGGCGGCCGTGCGTGGTGAAGACGGCGGATTTCGGTTACGACGGGAAAGGGCAGATGAAGATCAACACCGACGAGGAGCTGGCGCACGCGGTGGCGATTTTTCGGGGGCGGCGGTGCGTGGTGGAGCGCTGGGTGGATTTTCAGCGCGAGGTGTCGGTGATTGTGGCGCGTTCGTCGACGGGCGAGACGCGGGCGTTTCCGGTGGCGGAGAACATTCACTCGCGGCACATCCTGGATTTTTCGATCGTGCCGGCGCGGATCGGCGCGGTGATCGCGCGCGAAGCGGAGATGCTGGCGGTGTCGGTTGCGGAAAAGCTGGGCGTGGTGGGGCTGATTGCGGTGGAGATGTTTTTGGCGAATAACGGCGAAGTGCTGGTGAACGAACTCGCGCCGCGGCCGCATAATTCGGGGCACTGGTCGATGGATGGATGCGAGACGAGCCAGTTCGAGCAGCACGTGCGCGCAGTGTGCGGATTGCCGCTCGGGCCGGTGGGCGTGCGCGAGTCGACAGTGATGGTGAACATCCTCGGCGATGCGTGGAAGTGGCGCGACGGCGCGCTGGAAGGTCCGCCGAACTGGTCGGCGATTTTAGGCGAGCCGGCGGCGAAGCTGCATCTTTATGGGAAGTCGGAGCCGCGGGTCGGGCGGAAGATGGGGCATTTCAACGTGCGCGGACGCGAGATCGAGGCGGTGATCGAGAAGGCGCGGGAGTTGAAGGGGAAGTTGTAGGAAGGTGGCGTCGCGGCGGACGGGCGCGGCGAAGGGCGAAAGGCTTACCCCGACCGAGTCCGGGCGGGCTGCGTTCCGCTACACGGTGGAGGCGCGGGCTGACGCGTAGTCGGCGGGGGTGTCGAGGTCGCGGGCGAGATCGGGCGCGTCGATCGTGGCGATGCGCTCGGGGTCGGCGTTGAGGAGCGCGCGGGCGCCTTCTTCGCCGGTGAGTGCGGCGAGGGTCGGAAAATGTTCGCGAAGGAAGAGCGCCGGGGCGGCGTTGCGGCCGAGGTAGCGGGAGGCGACGATGCTGCGCGATGTGGCGCGCTGCGTGGAGACGAGCTGATCGATGACGCGCGTGTTGAAAGCGGGTTGGTCGCAGAGAGCGACGAGGGCGGCATCGAGCGAACGCGAGAATTGTTGCAGGATCGCGATGCCGGTGCGGAGGGAAGAGGCCATGCCTTCGGGCCAAGCGGGGTTTTCAACGACGAGGACGGGAAGGCGGGCGAGGAGGGGGCGGATTTTTTCGGCGTGAGCGCCGAGGACAACGACGACGGGCCAGGCGGAGGAGGCGAGCGCGGCGTCGACGGCGCGGAGCAAGAGCGGGCGTCCGTCGAGCGGAAGGAGTTGCTTGGGCTCGCCCATGCGCGTCGACGCGCCGGCGGCGAGGATGATGGCGCCGAAGCGGAAGGGCTTTGGTTCAGCGGGAGGCAATGGAGGAAACGGAGAGGATGAAGCGCGGATTTAGCCGTGAATCGGCTGCTTTCTTTGGCGAAGGGGTCGGGCGTCGCGGCCGGAGAGCGAGGCTTGGATTTCGGCGATAATGCTGAGGGCGACCTCTTCGGGGGTTTCCGCGCCGAGGTCCAAGCCGACCGGAGCATGAAGGTGTGAGCGGGCGTCGGGGGCGATCGATGGGTTGTTTTGATCGAGGTCGGCGAGGATGCGTTCGGCGCGTTTGCGCGGGCCGAGCAGTCCGATGTAGCTGAAATTTGGAGACGCGAGGACGTCGCGGAGAATGGGGACGTCGTGGACGTAGTGGTGCGTCATCACAACGGCGACGGACTGAGGAACCGGAGGAAGCCGAGAGGCGAGTTCGGTGGCGGGGGCGACAACGATGCGGTCGGCGGAAGGGAAGCGCTCGGGTGTGGCGAAATCGCGCCGCGGATCGCCGACGGTGACATGCCAGCCGAGTTCCTTGGCCAGGCGAACGAGCGGGCGGGCGTCGTCGCCGGCCCCGAAGACGACCAGCGCGGTGGGGGCGGGGATGGTGTTGAAGAAAGCGCTCGTGGATGAAGCAATCGCATTGACCGCGACCTCGTCGGCGAGATGGGTGCGACGATGTAGTGGGTTTTCGGATGCGTAAACGACGGCGAGTTCCGTCGGACGCTGAGCAGCGAGATTGGCGGCGACGGTCGAGGCCCAGGAGGGGCGCGGCGGGAGTTTTTCGATGAGGACTTGAACGACGCCGTGGCAGCCGAGGCCGACGCCCCAGACCAGATCGTTTTCCGACGTGGTGTCGTAGGTCACGAAGTCGGGGAGGCCGGTGTCGAGCACGCGGGTGGCGCGGAGAAGGACGTCTTCTTCGAGGCAACCGCCGCTGATGGATCCGATGCGCTGGCGATCGTGGGTGACGAGGAGGCGCGCGCCCGGGCGACGATAGGAAGAGCCGGAAACGGTGACGAGCGTCGCGAGCGCGGAGGGTTGATCGGAGTGGTGGAGGTGGCGGACGATCGCGGCGAGCTCGTTCATGAAGGCGGTCAGAGGATGGGCGGGTGTGTGCGAGACGCAACGGCGAGAGCGGGCGTTGCGAACGGGGAGACGAATCCCCTGCGTCGGCGGGATGGGTGTCGCGGGGGCCTCCGCGAGGACGGTGGGGGTTACGAGCGAGGGGTGCGTTGGAGCAATGCATCCAACTGCGCGCGGTAGCTGCGGCTCAGGCGCAGCTTGGTGTCATCGCTCATGAACACCGCGTAGTCGCCATACTGTGCCGACTCGACCCGGCGGACATGCGCGACGTTGACGACAAACGAACGATGAATGCGGAGAAATCGGTCGGGATCGAGGCGGGCTTTGAAACTCTGGAGCGTCTCGCGCACGAGCTGCGTCTTATCCGGCGTGCGCACTTTGATGAAGTCGCCCTCCGCTTCCACCCAGAGGATATCGCGGCGGTTGATGAAGTGCATCGCTCCGTCAACCTTGATGACGACGCGGTCGGCCAGATCCGTCTCGACGGGCGGGGCGGCGGGGGCTGCGGCGGGTGGCGGGTGCAACTGTTTCACGTGCTCGAGCAGCGTTTCGACCTGTTTGGCGAGATAGGCCTGATCGCCGCGGCGGACGGTTTCCTTGGCGCGTTGGAGAGCGGCGGAGAAGCGGGCGTTGCTGAATGGCTTCAGCAGATAGTCGAGTGCGGAGACTTCGAAGGCCCGCACGGCGTGCTGCTGGTAGGCGGTGACGAAAACGACCACGGGTCGCTCCGCGGGAGGGATGGCCGCGATCGTTTCAAATCCGTCGAGCCGCGGCATTTGAATATCGAGAAACACGACATCGGGTCGTTGCGCGCGGATCGCCTCGATCGCCATCTGGCCGTCGGAGCAAAAGCCGACCGTTTCAACCTCGGGATCGGTGTTCAGCAGGAACTGCAGTCCCTCGCGAGCGAGGGGCTCATCGTCCACGACCAATACCCGGATGCGTTTCATGCCTGAACAGGTCGTTCGATCTCACGCCATGGCAAGCTTAGGCAAGCGAGCATGCCGCCCTCGGGCCGGGCTTTCAGCTCGATGCGATGGTTGCTGCCGTAGATGTGGGCAAGTCTTGCGCGAGTGTTGGCCAGACCGATCCCTTGGCGGCGGTCAGAACCGCAGGTGGCGAGCGCGGTGTCGTGGTCGGGTTGGTCCGGGCCATCGTTTTCGATTTCGATGCAGAGCCGGTCGGCTTCGCGTCGGGCGGCGATTCGGACCGTTCCCGGCGCGCGACGCTTGGAGATGCCGTGTTTGATGGCGTTTTCCACCAGTGGCTGGAGCAGCAGATTGGGGACGCAGGCCTGCAGCGTGGCGGGATCGATGGCGCATTCGAGCAGGAGTTTTTCGCCGAAGCGGATTTGCTCGATGTGAAGATATCGCCGGATGAATTCCACCTCGTCGGCGAAGGGCACCTCGTGCCGGCCGGTGCGATCGATGGCTTGGCGCAGGAGCATGCTGAGTTCGGCGATGACATCGGTCGCGGCGTCGTTGCGCTGCTGCCGCACGAGGGTGGCGACGGCGTTGAAGCTGTTGAAAAGGAAGTGGGGGTGGAGCTGTCCGCGCAGCGTCTGCAGTTCTGCTTGCGCGAGTTTGGATTCGAGTTGGGCGGCGCGCAGTTCGAGCCGGATGGATTCCTCCACGTGCTGCCGATTGCGGAAATGTTTGTCGATCGCCAGCGTGGCCGAGAAGAAGCCGCAGTAGATGAGGAAATCGAACGGCAGCAGCACGAGGGCGGTGGTGACATAGCCGCTCCATGCAATCGTTTCCCAAGACTCGTGAGAGTCCGCCCAAACCTGCAGCATGCGCACGCCGAAGCGAAGATTTCCCACCACGAGCAGCAGGGCCACGCTGCCGAGCGCCAGCCGCAGGCCGTTCCGGCGAAGCGTTCCTTTGGACAGCGGGAAGCGCTGAATCATGACCCACATGACCGGCAAGGCGAGGGGCCATACGATCCAAGCCGTCGCGTCCCAGGCCGTCAGGAACAGTTCCTGCCCGCGCGCTTGCATGCGGTTCCAAGCCATCCGTTGAACGGTGAACCCGACGTGCAGCAAGATCCCGATAGCGACGGCGAGCGGCAGCTGCACGCGCCAGACAACCTGCCCGTCTCTGGATAGCAGGATCTCGCGAAGGCGAGCGACGACGGGCAGCATGGCTCGGCAGGAAGGGGGCTGCTCCGGTCGGTCGCAAACGAAAAGCCGTTTGCATGAGGTGGAGCCGGGGTCGGGGGTTCCAAATCGCGGGGGTTGAGCGGTTTCCGCTACGGTATTAGGTCCAACGTTCGTCGCGAGAAGTCGGCCGTCTGTCGCAGTCTGGGGGCCGTTCGTCGCAAATCGGAGTTGAGATTATGACACACAGTCACTTCGTTTCGCTCCGAACACAGTGAGGATGGCCGGCCAACTTGGCGGAAATCCCACTCCTACAACACAACACACAACAACGAAGCTATGAACGTTTGGCCTGTTTGGAGCGGGGTGCCAAGTGCACTTGCAAAATACAGCCGTCCTTCAGTGGGCGCTTTGTTGGGTAAAACGATGACGGTTCAGAGCTCTGCAGGCGTGCCACAGGGTATGCGGCACGCCGTCGGGGCAAAATCGAGCGAAGCCGACTGCTCTTCGCGTAGCATAACTCGCAAACTCATGAACAAACCCGAGGGTAACGGCGAACGCGCGTGCGCGTTCGCGAAAGAACCAAGGTGGCGCAGCCGACTGGTGTCGGTGAAAGCGCTCCTTATTTCAGCAGGGCTGTTGAGCGCCGGGACGGCGTTCGCGCAAAGCAATGTCGATGGCGCGATCTCAGGTCGCACGGGAGGCGCGGGCACGGTCGTGGTGGAAAATCCCGCCACCGGCGTCCGCAAGACCGCGACCGTAGGCAGCGACGGCGCGTATCGCATCGGCACGCTTCCGCCGGGGAATTACACCGTGACCTACACGGCGACCGATGGCGCGGCGCCTGAGACCCAAGACGCGGTCGTGAACATCAACACGACGACGACCGTCGAATTCGACGATCTCGTGCGGCTCGAAGTTTTCCGGGTCAGCGGATCTTCGATCAACCCGATCGATTTTCAGAAGACCGAATCGGTGACGGTGCTCAACGAGCGCATGCTCGATGCGTTGCCCATTGCGCGGAACGTGAACTCCGTCGCGCTCCTCGCTCCCGGCACGACCTTGGGCGATACTGCGTTCGGCAACCTCGTCACTGGGCCGCTCATCTCGTTTGGCGGTGCGTCGGTCGCAGAAAACGCATTTTTCGTGAACGGCTTCAACATCTCGGATTTCCGAACCGGCACGGCGCCGAATGTTGTGCCGTTCGAGTTCTATTCGCAGTTCGAGGTGAAGACGGGAGCGTATTCGGCTGAGTTCGGTCGCTCGACCGGCGGCGTCGTGAATGCTGTGACAAAGAGCGGCACGAACGAGCGTCGGGCTTCGATCAACACCTACTACGAGCCGAACGGCGGCCGCTGGCTGGCTCCGAGCTCCTATTACACCGAGGACGGCAAGCGCACGCCGCTGGTGTATAACGGCGCGGACTACACGGAAGTGCTCAACACGAACGTCTCGTTCAGTGGTCCGATCATCGAGGACAAGCTGTTCTACCACGTCCTCTACAATGTGCGCAAAGTGAAGGATTTTGACGTCACGACCGGCGGGTCCCGCTGGGAGGAGGCCCGCTCGGACGATCCGTTCTGGGGTGTGAAGATCGATGCGATTCCGCTGCCGAATCACCGGCTCGAATACACGGCCTTTCGCGACAAGACCGACGTGGTCACGGATCACTACGACTACGATCTGGCGACCCGCCGGCCGATTGCCTATTCTTCGCAGACCTTCGAGAAACTCGGCGGCCTCACTCAAATCGGCCGCTACACGGGCACGTTCTTCGAAGATCTGACGGTTTCGGTTCTCTACGGCAAAGGCACCGCCAACCGCACCACCGGCGGCACCGTGGACAGCCAGCCGGCGGTTTACGATACGCGCACCGGTCACGACGACTGGCTCCTGGGCAACCCGGACCTGCTCGTCTCGAAGCCGGGTGCGAACAACGAGGACGTGCGCGAGGCGTTCCGTTTCGACGTCGAATACGCGTTCGACTTTGCCGGTTCGCACCGTCTCCGCGCGGGTTTGGACCGGGAGGACAACTCGAGCGCGAACTTCACCGCGTATTCAGGCAACGCCTACTATCGTTATTACACGGTGACCCCGGGCGATTCGCTCAGCGGCGGCGTCATTCCGGATGGCGTGACCGAAGTGGCGCGCCTCCGCGTTTACGAGCAGAGCGGCCATTTCGCGACGAAGAGCAACGCCTACTACGTCGAAGATAACTGGAGCCTGATGAGCAACCGGCTCAACTTCCGCCTCGGCCTCCGCAACGAGGCATTCGAGAACCTGAATTCGAACGGCGAGACCTTCATCGAAGTGAAGGATCAATGGGCGCCCCGCCTCGGTGTTTCGTTCGATGTCCGTGGCGATCAGAAGACGAAGGTATTCGCGAATTGGGGACGCTATCATCTGCCCATCGCCGCCAACACCAACATCCGCATGGCGGGCAACGAATACTTCACGCAGGACTACTATGTGCTCGAAGCGATCAACGACGACTCGACGCCGGTGCTAGGCCCTCAAATTGGCAATCAGACGGTTTACGCGAATGGCGAAATTCCCGATCCGAGGACGATCGTCGATCGGGAGATCAAGCCGATGTTCCAGGACGAGATCGTCGTCGGCGCGCAGCATGAGTTGACGAAGAACTGGACGGTTGGCGTGCGCGGTATCTTCCGCGAGCTAAAGTCGGCCATCGACGACGTGATCATCGACCACGCGCTCGTGGCCTACGCGGAACGGAACAACATCGCCGATTTCGAGGCGCCGAGCGCGCACGCTTACGTGCTGACGAATCCTGGCTCCGACATTTCGATGTTCTGGGACATGGATGGCGACGGCACCCTCGATCCGATTACGCTCACGGCCGAAGATCTTCAGTTCCCCGAAGCCAGCCGCAAATACTACGCGGCGGAGCTGTTCGTGGAGAAAGTGTTCGACGGCAAGTGGAGCCTGCAGGCGTCCTACACCTGGTCGCACAACTTCGGTAACACCGAAGGCTATGTCCGCTCGGACAACGGGCAGGATGACGCGGGTATCACGTCGGCCTTCGACTCGCTCGGGTTGATGGAAGGCGCCTACGGAAATCTGCCGAACGATCGCCGCCATCAGTTCAAGGTGTTCGGCGCGTATTCGATCACCGACGAGATTCAAGTTGGCGCGAACGTGCTGCTGCAGTCGGGTCGTCCGATGAATTCCTTTGCGTTGCACCCGTCGGAAGAAGTGGCGCAAGGCTACGGCGCGGAATCGTTCTACGACGCCAACGGCAACCTGGTTCCGCGCGGCTCACTCGGCACGACGCCGTGGGTGTTCAACGTCGATTTCAGCGTTGCTTACCGTCCGAAGTGGGCGGGCGATCGTCTGACGCTCGGGCTCGACATTTTCAACATCCTCAATCGTCGCTCGACGACCGAGGTGTATGAGCTGGCGACTTACGAAACCGGCGAGGTGAACCCGCGCTTCATGCTGCCGACCTCCTGGCAGACGCCGCGCTACATCCGCCTTTCGGCGAGTCTCGACTTCTGATCCCAAGCGAGAACGAAACGAAGCGATCGATTCAACGACTCCCGGCGGATTTCCGCCGGGAGTTTTTTTTCGCGGGGGAAATGGCGGAAACGAAGGTGAGCTCGAGGGTGGATTGCGTGAGGGCGTCGGCGAATTCGGGCCAGCCGGATTTTGGGGCGCGGCGGCCGAGGCGGAGCCACTTGCGGGCCGATGCGAGGTGGAGCCCGGCGTCCTCGTCGGGGGTGGAGGTTGGCGTTTGCGTATCAGCCCGACGGGGACGCCGGGCTCCACCGAGCAGGGCGATGTCGCCGATTTTCACCTCGCCGATGCCGCGGACGAATATGCGGAGCCGAGGCGGGTTGGCGTGGTCGCCATCCCATGAAACGGGAGCGGCGTGCTCGCGGATGAAATCGCCGCGCGGCCGGGCGGCGGATGTTTGGAATTCGATCGTGTGGCAGGATTGAAGCGTTTTCCACCAGCCGTCGACTTGCTGTTGTTCGACGCCGACCAGCTGCGTGGCAGGCGCGAAATTCCAGACTTTGTAGCAGAGCTGCCAGGCGCCGCCGAAGACCGGCTCGCCGCTGAGGAAGCGTCGGAGGCGGGCGGCGTCGGCGCGGACGATTCGTTCGTTGGGGCCGACGACGCGCGGATCGCGGGTGCGCTTCCACATGATGCGGGCGGCGTGAGCGCCTTGTTTTGATGCGGTTTGGAAGGGCGGCCGATCGGCGCGACCGGACTGGGCGGCTTGTCGGACCAGCACGTCGCGCGCGGCGAGATAGTGGCGGAAGGTTACACTAGCGCGGACCGGGAGGGGGAGTTTTTCGCGCTGAGCGCGGCGGGCGAGCCGAGCGAAGTGGCGTTCTTCGGCGCGATAGGAAGCGAGCGGTTCGCGGCGGGAAACGGTGTCCCAGCGGTCGTTGATCTCCCAGCGCGGATAGCCGGAAAATGGATACGCGTCGCAGGCGAGGGCGATGCGGGCGGCGGAGCGGCCCTGGGATTTTCCGAAGACGCGCTCGAAGCCGCGGGCGAGCATCTCGCGCGGGTCGTCGATGTGCGGTTCGAGCCAGAGCGTCGCGGCGGCGGCGTCGACCGCGGTGGTGAGTTCGATCGCCAGGCGATAGGGCTCCCAGGAGCTGACGAGGAAGCCTTTCGCGCCGAGCCGCTGCGCGTGTTGCCACCACGCGACGATGTTGTTCATCCGGTCGGTAAAATGCGGCAGCGGTTCGTAGCGGAACGCGCCGTTCATCGGGCAGCCGTAGAGATCGATGCCGCGGGCTTTCAGCGGAGTCGCGAGATCGAATGCGGCGAAGTTAAAGAGTTCGACGCGCGGATTTCGGCGGAACGCGTGGTAATACCATTCGTATGCGATGAGGTGGCGGGGGAGCTCGGGAATCGCGTCGGGGAGAAAATACAGCATGTCGGCCCACAGGCCCATTTCGAGGCCCAGCGAGCGGGTGAGCGCGTGGAGGCGGCGGACGTATCGGGAAAAATGTGACGCGAGTCCGATGCGCGCGATTTCGCGGCGGCTCAGCGGGTGTTGGCCGAGGTGGAAGGATTCATCGAGACCGACGTGCACTTTTCCGGTGGTGCAGAACGGCGCGACGTCGCGCAGGAGTTTTTCCGCGATTTCGAGCGTGCGCGGATGGAGCGGGCAGATTTGGCCGCGTTCGAGCGGAGAGCCGTCGGGGGCGCGGAGTTCGTTGAGATCGCGGAGTTCGGGGACTTTAATCAGGTATTGCGTGTGACCGAGGAGGTTGACGATCGGCACAACGCGGATCCCGGCGCGCGTGGCGGCGTCGACGAGCCGGGCGAATTCACGATATGAATACGCGTCGCGGCGCGCGACGGCGGGAAGGGTCGGGTATTCGATCGCGTCCTCGAGGTGCAGGTGCAGTTCCTGATAGCCCCAATCGGCGTAGCGCGGAAGTTGAGCGAGGAGCCAGTCGAGGCGTTCGACTTGACGGGCGAGGTCCCATTGGAAGGAGCGGATCATGATGGGTAGGGCGAGGCGTCTCGCCGC
>JAEWBF010000112.1 GCA_023391285.1 Verrucomicrobiota bacterium | reverse complement strand
GTCGGCGTCGGGGGGCGTGGACGGGGAGGGTGGAGGAGGAGGGGACGAAACGCTTAGCCCGACAGGTCGGGGCAGGCTGCTTTCCGCAACGGGGGACGGAGGTGGGGAGAAGAGTTGGGCGAAGCGGGATTCTTTGGTGCCGGGTTGGCGCGGGAGCTTCGTGACGAGTGGCTCGGGGGTGTAGGTGACGAGCGATTCGAGGGTTTGCTCGGTTTCGGCGAGTGTATCGAAAACGTAGAGACGTTCGGTGCGGGTGCGGAGTTCGCCGGCGGTCTGGGGACCGCGGAGCATCAACACGCAAAGGACGGCGAGTTCGGCGGGCGTGAGGACGAAGCGGTCGGGGAGCGTGTGCTTGTAGCGGGCGACGCGGGAGTCGGCGCCGTGATAGAGCGTGGCGAGGCGTTTCTCGCGCAGGCCGTCGAGCGCGCGCGTGACGGTGGTTTCGTCGTAGGAGACGACGGGGTCGCGCGCGGTGAGTTGGTTGCAGGCGTTGACGAGCGCGTTGAGCGAGAGCGGGTAGTTATCGGGCGTGGTGACGGATTTCTCGACGAGAGAGCCGAGGACGCGGAGTTCTTCGGGGGTGAGGGAGAAGTCCATGGAGAGAGCGTGGGTCCAAGCGGCGCGCTCGGAGAGCGCGCCCTACCGGCGCTGCCGCGCCAATGTTATTTAGACCAGGTGTCTTTGAGGGTGATGGTGCGGTTGAAGATGAGTTTGGAGTTGAGAGATGAGAGTTGAGAGTCGGAATCCAGGGCGAAGTAGCCGAGGCGTTCGAATTGGAAGCGGTCGGTGGGGGTCGCGGCGGCGAGGGAGGCCTCGAGTTTGGCGGTGACGACCTCGAGGGAGTTCGGGTTGACGTGCTGCAGGAAGTTCTCGGTCGCGCCGGGTTCGGGGACGGTGAAGAGGCGATCGTAGAGGCGGACTTCGGCGTCGATGCAGTGGGTGGCGCTGACCCAGTGGATGGTGCCCTTGACCTTGCGGGTGGAGTTGGGCTCGCCGGCGCGGGTGGTGAGGTCGGCGGTGCAGCGGAGTTCGACGAGGGCGCCGGAGGCGTCTTTGACGATTTCGTCGAGTTTGATGATGCAGGCGTATTTGAGGCGGACCTCGCCGCCGGGTTTGAGGCGGAAGTATTTCGGCGGAGGGACTTCGGCGAAGTCGTCGGACTCGATGAAGACCTCGCGGGTGAGGGGGATTTGGCGGGTCGTGGGGTTTTCGTCCTGCGGGTTGTTGGTGGCGTCGCACTCGATCGTCTCGCCGGCGGGGATGTTGGTGAGGACGACTTTGATCGGTTTGAGGACGGCGAAGCGGCGGGCGGCGGCGGCGTTGAGCTCGTCGCGAATCGCGTGTTCGAAGAGGGCGATGTCGGTGGAGCTTTCGTATTTCGTGACACCGACGCCCATGACGAATTTGCGGAGGGCGCTGGCGGGGATGCCGCGGCGGCGCAGGCCGGAGAGCGTGGGGAGGCGGGGGTCGTCCCAGCCGGCGACGATCTTCTCGTTGACCAGCTGGATGAGCCGGCGCTTCGAGACGATCATGTAAGTGGGGATCAGTTTCGCGAATTCGTATTGGCGGGGGAGCGGGCGGGGGAGGTCGAGAGATTCGAGGATCCAGTCGTAGAGCGGGCGGTGAACTTCGAACTCGAGCGTGCAGATGGAGTGGGTGATGCCTTCGAGGTAGTCGGAGAGGCAGTGGGCGAAATCGTAGAGCGGGTAGATGCACCATTTGTCGCCGGCGTGGTGGTGCGGCGTGTGGCGGATGCGGTAGAGGAGCGGGTCGCGCAGCCAGATGTTGGGCGAAGCCATGTCGATCTTGGCGCGGAGGGAGCGGGCGCCGTTGGGGAATTCGCCGGCGCGCATGCGCTGGAAGAGATCGAGGTTTTCCTCGATGGAACGCGTGCGGAAAGGTGAGTCCTTGCCGGGTTTGTCGGGGGCGCCACGGTAGGCGTCGGTTTCCTCGGGGCTGAGGTCGTCGACGTAGGCTTTGCCGCGGCGGATGAGTTCGACGGCGTAGAGGTAGAGTTGTTCGAAGTAGTCGCTGGCGTGGAAGGGCTCCGCTGACGCGGAGCCGTGATTTGAGATTTCAGATTTGAGATCTGAGAGGGGGACGGGGGCGAGGTGGTAGTCTTCGCGGCCGTTGATGAGCTGTTTGGTGGGGGTGGCGCCTTTGGGTTTGAAGCCGAGGGTGTGGTCGGCCCAGCCGTCGATCAGCCAGTGGACGTCGTTGGTGATGGATTCGACATACTCGACGTCCTCCTTCGTCGGGTTGGTGTCGTCCATGCGAAGGTTGCACTGGCCGTTGTTTTCGCGGGCGATGCCGAAGTTGAGGCAGATGGATTTGGCGTGGCCGATGTGGAGGTAGCCGTTGGGCTCAGGGGGGAAGCGCGTGACGATTTTCGGGTAGCGTTGTTCGGCGACGTGGGCGGCCACGATGTCACGGATGAAATCGCTGGGGGCGGGAGAGGAAGGAGCGTTGGACGCGGCGTCGGCGGACATGATCGAAAAGAGTGAACGGTGAAACTGGGGTGCGCGGCGCGGCGGCGCAACGATTGGTTTTCGTTGCGGAAGGGCGAAAAGCTCACGCTTTCCGCTACGAGAGGCAGGCGGCTATTTGCGTTTTTTGCGGAAGGGGGGCTGGGAGGCGGGGGCGGACGGGAGGGTGCCGTCGGCGGCCATTTCCTTCAGGACGCTGGTGAGATAGGGGATGAGCTGTTTCTTGCGGCTGACGACGCCCGGAAGGTCAAAAATTTCGTCCTGTTCGACGTGGGCGTAGGAGATGCGCTCGATGAAACCGGCGTCGCCTTTGACGAGGAGAAGGGAGTTTTGCGTGTTGATGTCGGTGACGAGGAGCGCGGCGAAAGCGAGGCGCTCTTCGTCGCGGAGACCTTGAAGGGCGCTGGCGATGGGTTTGGCGTTTTGCCAGAAGTTGCCGAAGCCGAGTTCTTCGACTTGGGAGACGGAGAAGCGGACGCCTTCCTCCTCGTAGATTTTGTAGTCGGAGCGGACGACGGACTCGGGCGGGTTGGCGAGGATGACGGAGCCGGAGTTGAAGATTTCGTCGGCGAGTTTCTTGGAGTTTACGCCGGCGATTTCGGCGAGCCACGCGAGGAGGATGGCGTCTTTGCGCGTGGTGGTGGGGCCGTTGAGGTGAAGGGTGTCGGAGATGAGGCCGGACATCATGATGCCGGCGATTTCGGGCGTGGGGAGGAGGTTTTCGCGGCGAAAGAGATCGGCGATGATGGTGCAGGTGGAGCCGACGGGCTCGTTGATGAAGAGGATCGGCTGCTGGGTGTTGATGGCGCCGAGGCGGTGGTGGTCGAGGATTTCGGCGATGGTGACTTCTTCGGCGCCGGTGACGGCTTGGGACATCTCGTTGTGGTCGACGAGGACGAGGCGGGTTTGCGTGGGGCGGAGGAGGTCGGTCTTGGTGAGAATGCCCTCGAGTTTGCCGTCGTCGGTGGTGACGAGGAGCGCGTGGGGGTGGTTGGCGGAAAATTTTTTGCGGACGTCGGCGATACGGGTATCGGCGTCGACGGTAGCGAATTCCTGATCGACGACGCGCTCGAGGGTGGACGCGGTGCGAACGATCCACGACGTCGTGGCGGAATCGTAAGGGCTGATGATGATGCTGGTGCCTTTTTCGCGGGCGAGGGCGAGGATGTTGGCGTCGATGTCGATGTTGCTGGTGATGACGAGGGCGCGGACGCCGATTTCGATGGCGCGCTGCTGGATGTCGGCGCGGTCGCCGACGATGATGATGGATTGGGCGGCGGGGATGTTTTCGCGGATGGAGATGCTCCAGAAGGAGCTGATGTCCATGGTGCCGAGGCGGACGTAGAGTTCCTGGATGGATGATTCGTCGACAAGATGGAGCGCGCGACCTTCGAGGGTGCGGGCGATATTGGCGAGGGAAGTGCGGACGAGGCGCAGGAGGCGGGGTTCGCTGAGACGGGGGATGAAGACGCCGCCGAGTGTGGAGAGGGAAATAGTGCCGACGATTTCGCGATTGGCGGACGTGACGGGGACGACGCGGATGTCGTGGCGATCGAAGACGGCGAGCGCTTCGGCGCAGGTGGCGTTTTCGTCGAGCGCGATGACGTCCTTGATCATGAGATCACGCACGCGAGGGCTGACATCGCTGAGGTAGAGTGGCAGCGGTTGGCGGAAACGGGAGAGGATGGTGTCGATCCGGACGTTGGAGTTGCCGCAGCGAGCCGCGATGTAGCCACGTTCCCCGCGGGCCTCCTTGAAGGCGGCGTAAGCGATGGCCGAGCAGATGGAGTCGGCGTCGGGGTTTTTGTGTCCGATCACGTAAGTGGGAGCGGCGGAAGGCGTGGCGACGGGCGTCATGCGAATCGGTGAGACTGGGAAAGTGGAAGCGGCAGGGGAAGAGGAATAAAAAGACCCGGCGCGAATGCGACCGGGTAACGAGGGACAGGCGAGGCGGGAGGTTGGTTCGGGCGGACAGGTGCGGGGG
>JAEWBF010000085.1 GCA_023391285.1 Verrucomicrobiota bacterium | reverse complement strand
CGCTGCCGCCGCATCGATGCCGAGATACACTTCCTTCTGCTCACAAGCGGCGCCGGCTTCCGGCCCCGCGACTTGGACGCTTTCGCGAACATTCTTGCAGGTGTTCGTGATCATAATGGTGGCCGGGCAGCGTATGCCACTCGCTGCGCCGCTCGGCCACCTCATGTCCTCTGATCTTTGACGTTAGCCAAAGAAAGCAGGGGTTGACCGGCCGGCCTTAACTCTCACCTTGCGCCTCATGGCACTCGCACAGTTTCCAGAACTTCGAAAGCTGCCGAAGCGGCAGAAGCTCAAGTTGGCGGACGAGCTTTGGCGTGCGGCTGTCGATGACCGTCGCCCTGTAAGTGCGGAAGATCGCGCGCTCTTGGATTCGCGTTGGAAGGCGTATCGGTCAGGGAAGGTTGAGCGGATTTCGCTGGAGGAGTTGGAGCGCCGCGTAGCCCGCCGGTGAAGAGTCAGCCGGTCGAGTTTCTGGCGTTCGTCGAAGAGGATCTTCGTTACGCCTACGATTACTACGACTCGTGGCGGCATGATGGACGAGTTTGGTTTCGCGAGCGGCTTCGAGAGACGGTTTCGTGGATTGAATGGAATCCGGAGATGTTTCCGAAGAAGCATCGGTTCTTTCGAAGGGCTGTCATTCGCCGCAGTTATTTTGGCGTTTTCTTTGTCATTGAGCCTGAGGTCACCACCGTCGTGGCAGTTCGCGATATGCGAGACGATCCGCAGCTCATTCGGCGAGTCCTGCTTGAACGTAAATCGGGCTAACCAGGCGCTACAGCCAACACGTATGCTTGTCACGTTCTGTGCTTACGCACAGCCCGCGCCATCACACGTGTGGCTGATCTCTGACGTTCGGCAAAAAATGCGCTTCATCGCCAGTTTGATACTTGTATCGTTCATATCCGTTGCGGTCCTCGCCGCCCCGCGCGCGCATGTTGAGGTGAGTTCAAGTGTCGAAGAGTTGCTTGATACATTTGGCGCTGCCGCGGTTCAACACGACGGAAGGTTAGATTTCTCCCTCCGCCCGACGACCCGATGGCCGGCATTCGGAACATTCCGTTTCTATCTTTTGAGAGTTCTGCCGCTCACCGTAAGCGCTTCGAACGTGCGACGAGAACATTCGAATGGATCTGCGTGCACCATCGACAAGGCCGCGTCGGCGACCGCAAAGTTCACCATCTCCAATGCAGACATTGCGAACGGCTATGTTTCTGCCGTTTTTGGCGGCAGCAAAGTCCAAGATGCCGCTGTGTATAACCAGCAATCCTCACGCGGCACAGTTCTACTCTCGGAAGGGCGCAACTCAGCACGGCGAAGAACCAGCGCGCATGGACGGAGAAATCCGATTTCTGCTTCTCTTCGAAAAAGCGTTGTGACCCGACTGCGATTCACGCAGCGCCGCCACCCAGCCGGTAGGGCCGAGCTTTGACGTCTGGCAGTCTACCGAGTAAGCGAACATCATGAGTCGACACGTGGCTTTCCTTCGAGGCGTCAGCCCCATGAATGCGAAAATGCCCCAGTTGAAGCACTGCTTTGAATCGGCGGGGTTCACGAACGTGAAGACCGTCAGATCGAGCGGCAATGTGGTGTTTGACACGCGCATGTCCTCGGCCGCCGCCGTCGAACGCAAAGCAGAAGCCGCCATGGCTGACGCGCTTGGCCGGACATTCCTTACCATCGTCCGTCCAGTCGATGCTCTCCTGGAGTTGATCGCGAACGATCCCTATAGAGCGTTCCAGTTTCCGACGGCGGCCAAGCGCGTTGTCACCTTTCTCCGGTTGGCTCCGAAGGCGCCACCAACCTTGCCCCTCGCAGTCGAAGGCGCACGCGTCCTGACGATACAAGATCGCGAAGTATTTTCCGTTTATGCGCCGGGGCCTTGCGGACCGGTCTTCATGCACCTACTCGAGAAGACGTTTGGCACCAACATCACGACGCGCACTTGGGATACGATCGAAAGGTGTGCGAACGCTTAACACGATTCGGTCCCCGGGGAATCTTCGCGAAACACGGACGATCCCGCGTAAAAGTCTCTTCCCCAATCGAAAGGCCCGTCTCCGTGAGGAAGCGGGCCTTTGAAATTGGCGGGATGGACGGGACTCGAACCCGCTGTGATCGGGGCCTGCTCTCCTAGGAGAAGGCCAATTTGGGTCCTTCTGGTGGCAGTTCTGGTGGCAGTTTTTTTGTCGCGCATTCGTCGAACAGCTACGTAGTAGATCGGTCATCAATTCGCCCCAAGGCGGCTAAGTCGTCCTTAGAGATTCGGACTGTGAACCTGTTGCTTTTTCCTCGCAATCGCTGGTGCCGCAATATCGCACGGCCATCACGGCCCGGTGCGATCATGTCGCGGATCATGTCCGTCGAGATACGGAGAAATGCTGCGGCCTCGATAATCGTAAGCGTCCCCGGCCACGATGCAGCCGTGGGCCACCGGATCCAAAGGGCCGTGGAGTTTCCCCCCACCTCGACTTGACGCTGCTCGACGGCAAGGTGGCCTTCGTCGCTGATCGTTGGCGTATCAACATTAGCTTGGTAACCTGTGGATAGAAGATTCATCACCATGATAAATAGCACGCGGTTTCCTCCGTGCTTTTTTGCGCCGCAATTTCGGGGCGAGGTCGCTTTTTCGCGCTTTCGCCCCCCTCGGCCGCTTCGCACGCCGACCAGAGACCCGGCGAAAAAGAATTTTGCTCGGAAAATTGGATAAAACGCTCACAGCCCAATGGATGCCCGCCCGAAAAAGGATCCTTGATGGTTCGGCGATGATCATCCGGAGGCCGAACTCTGCCATTCCGGCGGCAAGCTCTGGACGAATCGCGATGAATGCGACGATTAACTCCCAAGATATCGAGATCATGCGAATACCCCGTGATCGAGCCGATGTAGGATACTTTTGACAGCAATGCGCCCACGCTCCGCCCATGATCGGGCGACAGGGGGCTGCCCCGCCAAACTCCGGTTAGGGGAACACAACCAAGAGGCGGCATCGGGTATGCCGCCAAAAGTCGACACTGCCGCACGGCAGACTTCCGAGTCGCAGACCACAAGGGCACTACGTGCTCGCTTGAGCCTCCGGATCTCAGCGTCGATCAACGCGACCAGTTGTTGGTGCAGAGACGGTTTCAGTTTCACGACCAACAAAGCTACGCTTCAGAACACACGCCGGTGGAGGCCGAACTCTGATCAGCGAACACGCCTCTTGAGTGCCGCAGCACTTTCCGGCGATTCAAACGCGAGTATCTCGGTGAATGCACTCGCGGCGACTCGCATTGAAACCCCAAGGAGAGAATAGTCGGTGGGATGCCACTCCGGGGCCTTCTCACGATACCCCGAATACTCTCGGAACTCCACGTGGCCAGGCGGCGCTAAACGAGTTGTCTCTTCACGCTTGCGCTCCATCACCACGTCATACTGCAAAGCTTTGCCGAGAGGAATCCCGCGTAACTCTTCAATCACAACCGGACGCTCCGGTGTATAGATCAGGAAGTCGGGCCGAAACCATATCCTCCTGAACACAATTGCGCGGTGCCGTCCAAGCCCTTCCCAGAAGGTGTTGAGATCATCCCCGCGCATCGGCTTGTAGAACATCAATCCAAGCTTAGTGAATTCTTGGGCCCGCCACCGCTCATACCACGATTCGACGGAATACAGACCTCGCGCGTCAAGGTGAACCGGGAACACTGCCATTCTCGCTATGCGATTTTCCCTATCGATCGCCACAAACACAAAATAAGGCGGTCCGATAATATGCGGTCCAAGTGATAGACTAGGCAATATGGCCTCTGATAACGTCGCTGGTATCGAATACACGCTCGTCTCCGCCATGGCCTCCTCGGTTCCGAGATCGAATAACGTGATTATTGCCTCTCCGCGAGGCACGGCGTCCATGAAACCATAGCGAAACTCTAGTCCTCGTTTTTTAGACTCCTCCGCAATGTCATATCTGACGACGCATCCCCTTCCCTGAATTGTCGCGATATTCGTCCAAAAACGTGGCCAAAATTTCGCGTCCGGTCTCTCAAGGGCGTCCAGGGCCGCCATTGTGATCGCACGTGACAGCAACCATCGACACACATGGCGAAACGCTAAATTGCTGTCACGTAAGCTAACATCTATCTCGCCGAACACGAGGGCGGGGCTTGGTTCAGAGCGCCAGTGGCTCGATCCTAGATTGAATGGGCAATCTTCGTGGTGATCGTCACCGACGGACCGACGATCAAGTCGCCAAACTTTCCGGTGGCCGATACGCTGCGGAAACCGTTCCAGCGGAAGCTCTAATTCCGGATACGAGCCGAGTCGACACGCGCACCGCACCCCTTGTCGTGCGTCGTCATTGTCTAGCACAGCTTGCAGCGTCTCGTTCGTGAGAACGTCCGCACGACTGGTGATGCTTATCACTCGACCACTCTTTAATAAAACGCCGTCCATGGTTATCTAATATCTATGTGGACCTCAGCGGAAGGTTCACCCGTGTCGGGAAACGCAATGGCCCAGCTTAACGCCTCAAATTCGCGAGCGCTCGCAAGCCCTGTTCCAGGTGTTCGCGCATCTGACAATATTCCACATGCGTCTGTGCCAACAGCTGCATCCCTTGACGAAAGCGACGTTCCTGCGCTTGGATTGCTTTGTGCAACTGCTCCAAATCGCTGCGGCCGATGTTTTGCGTCGGCGCCGAAAATTCGGTCCATCGCAACTCCCATTCGCCTAACTGCACCAGCAATTGCTGCACGTCCTTCTGCAATGCGACCACTTCTTTCTCGGATGTTGCCAACTGCTTCCTCAATGACTCCACCTGATGTCGTAAGATCGCGACCTGCTCCTGTAATAATGTGATCGTATTCATATAAAGATTTTTTCTTGAACGAATCCCACCAGTCTTCCGCAGTTTCGGATATCCAGCTCGCGGAGGTCTTCGGTTCGCCACTTAAAGCGCCGGCAGTAGACGTCCCACTATCACCCCTATTGCGAGCAGCATCACTGCGATCGACGCCAGCAACAGGTGGAGCTTCCGTTGGTTCCGGTGCGGGTCGCCCACGAAAAACAACTCGAGCACCTGCACAAATGCCGACCGCGGGAAGTCCGCCTGCGCCATCCACTGGCTTCGCAGGAGGCGTAAGTCCTGCTCGACCTGGCGCGAGCCGGCCTCCAAGTCGTTGACCCTCGCTGTGAGATTCGCGCACTGAGACTGCAGCGAGCGGAGCTGGCCGGAGACCCGAGTGATATCGATTCCATTCGCGTCGCGTAAGCGGACGAGCCACGACCGGACGGTTGCCGTAGTTTTTTGCGTTTCGTTGTGCGCGGTCGCCAATGAGGCCTGGCAACTCCGCGTGAAGGCGTCGAAGTCGGCCATCAGAGTCCGGACTTGAGTCTCGACCAACTGGACTCGCGCATAGGCAGACATCGTCTGCGACGTAGCGGAATTGGTGTGCGTATTTTTTCCCGCGGAGGGATATTTCGGTTCCGTCATAGCAAATTGTGATCGAAGTTCCGTCAGCGCGAGTGACCGGAATCCCGTCCGCCGCAAACGCGGCGAGTAACGTCGTCCGGTCAGACACCCGGCCGAACGCGAACCAACTGGTAACCAGGTCATCGAGCGTGCGCCAGATCTCGTGTTTCCCCGGGATGGCTTTCGGAGGATGGTCCGTTAGGCTTAGCTGTGCCGGATCGTGTGGATCACGGAATCCGTGTTCCAAGCTGAGGAGGCTCGATAGAGTCGCAAAGAGCGCTACATCGCTCGTCGAGCAGTTAAAGAGCCCGACGGGGCGTCCGGTCTTAAGATGCACACGCGCGACGGCGATATGCACATGACACCGCTCGTTGGTGCGGTGAAGGACCGCCGCCGATACGAACTCGGACGCATCCAGCCCCGCAAACATCGCGGAATGGATTTCTTCGCTGATTGGGAGCCAGTGGTCGCACACCGTCTCCCAAGGCTCGGCAAAAGCAGCGACGACGCAGTCGTGGATTGGCCGGCTACCTTTGCCACCAAGTCCGGCACAAACCCGGTCGAATCCGCTGGGATCTCCGCGCAATAGTTCTGGCGGATAGGGACGCGTCCTTCCTTTATGGTCGAGCGAACCAAGAGCATACCGCCCGAAAAAGCGCTGTGAACTGTAGATCGTTAGCTTCATTCGCCGGAGTCCTCCGGAGAAAAACGGACGCGTCCGTGCACGAACTCCTCCAAGGTCCTGCAGATCTGGCTAATTTCGCTCCAACATTCCCGTGCTTCCCCCTCATTCAATGCGGACGACAAATCGAAGCCTTTACCTTGGAGCCGCTGCGCGACCCACATTACCAGCCGTTGGCTTTGATTATTTTCCGACGTCGGAGCGGTCGCTGCTTTCCGGCAGCGACTCCCCCGAAACAGCCGGGCTCTGATGTAATCACTTATTTCGAAGCCGGACGCACGCGCCAAGTGACCGAGTTGCTCGGCTTCCGCTGCCGAAACGCGAAACGACATTCGAATGACTTTCGCGGGCTTTCGTCGGACAATCGTATTCTTGCCGGTTTTCATTTTTCTGCTACCCACGCGAACTCCGTCTGATTGCCGTCGAGCAGCGGAGCACTGTGACGCGCTTCGTCGACTGACGTGTCGTGATCCGCTGCTTCCCTCCTACGAGCGTTCTTGCGGGCGGGAGATGTAGGGGCGCCCGATGTAGGCTTCGGCGTAGGTTGGTTTGGGACATCGAGCCGTCGCGCCGCCAACATCGCGGTAAGATCTACGGCAACACCCCGTAGGATCTGGTCGCGCCGTGCCGCTGGGCTAAAGACAACGTCCCAGCCTTCGACTTGCGCTTTCGCTTGAATTGCCGCATATTCGGCGGCGGTGAGATACACCCGGACAGCTCGCAAGCCGACCTCGGCGAGTGCAGCGCGCTCTCGCTGCTTCCGGAGGCGATCACGCTCTAGACGGGGGTGAATGGCGGTGCTGGAGGAGTCCATGGACCAATCCTAGCACGGCATTCGTGGGAGGTGCTTTTTCCGCCCAAACCCTCGCCGCTTGCTAAGTTGGCGGCAGGCTCGTTTTTTGCTTTAATCGCTGATTATCTGACGATTAATTCGTCTCCAAATTATTTGCCCCGCCCAGCATAGCGCCAATAACTTACCATCCACTGTGGGTTGCGTTCCCTTTAGTGACGGGTTTCCGCGAAACCCACCCGTCGGGTCCTTGGACGCATCCCTTTTGTCGCGGATGAGGCGGAGATCATTGCTGCTGATTAGACCGATGTTCCGGTTGTAAGGGATTGTATGCAGCACGAGATCACAAGCGGACGCGTCCAACAAGTATCTGGGTGGGCAGCCACAGAACGCATCGGATGCGTCCGATTGCCCGATTCAGAGAACAGGTGATCTTAAAGGCGGGCGCTATCCGATGAGCTCTCGCCGCGAGACTGCCGCCGCGGACGCGTCCGAGACAGATCCAGCAAACCTGCCAAATCAAAGAACTCAGGAGAGCTACGGATAATGCGGCGGCCGCAAAAAGTGCTTTCTCCCATGCGACCTTTGCGGGCTGGAGAGAGCGCATGTCCGGCACCTCTCAAAGCAGAGGTGCCTTCCCCCTTCCCCTTCTTCCACGCCTCCATCCCCGAGGCGCCGCGTTGCCGCGACCTCAGCGACACGTTGAAATCAGATGTCGCTGCGGTCGAAACAGATCGTCGTAGACCAAGCGAAAGCGCGAGATCGCTTCGCTGCCCTCCTCTGCTACCAGCTGGTGCCACGGTATCGTCGAAAAATCCGGCGCGAACAGGGGCCATGCTAGGATTCGGTCGGCCTAGTATTGCTGTGCATTCCGCACAGCCCACGGCCGATCCAATATGGCAACCATCATTAAGGACAGTCCTCGCGTTATCGCGAAACTCGAACAACAACTGCAACTCGCTCAGGGCAAGGCGACGGCTCGCACGCTCGACATTAGTGACCTCTTCCGCGCCTCAAATCTCGCGGAAGAACTCCTCGAAGAACACTCCCTCCCGGCGCGCCTCAAACCGGGAGCCACATACTACGTGGGCCCCGAATATATGCCGTGCGCCTACGGACACGCCGCTGCATCCACGGTCATCCTGCTCACACGACGCACGACTGGATGGGAATTGACCTCTGTCGAGCGGAAGTCCGTGTCCTCTCTGTTCGGTGCACGTTCCCGCGCCCGCGTCCTAACCCTGTCTGACGCGGCTCTCGAATACCGGTTGGAACGAAGCATCTACAAACAGCTCGTTGACAAAAAGATCGATGCGGCGAACGCGAGGGGCGCAGCGTCTGCCCTTTCGAAACTCCGCGTCCAAACAAGGCTCGCCGCGGACGCGTGCGACACGAAGGGGGCGTCGGATGCATGGGCAGAGATCGAGTATTCGATCTAATGGATTCGAGCAGCTCACTCCATCTATTCGGCACCGAGCTGCTCAGATCGAATAAACCCTCTCAGAACCGGATCCTCCTTTTCCCCCGAATCAATCCTTCGTGCGTGAACACGCGATCAACGCAGCGGCGCAGTTCCCCACCGGAGTCGTCGTTGAGCCAGCACAGCATTCCCACCGACATACCGTCGAGACAACGCACCCGCATACATTTCGCGTGCCGACCTCGTGGAGCCATCGGAGAGGTGTGCGCCGAAATCCTGGGCGACGAGGATCGTCATCGCTCAGGAAGGAGGCATGGGCGAAGCGTGTTGTAGCCGACCAAGGTCGTGAGGAGCCGGTGGTTCTTGGTTTCGCGACGCACGCGGCCGGCCACGATGGCCGGATGGATATTCCATGCGAGGGCGGCGCGTTTGACGGATGGCGCGGACCAGTCGGCGCGACGTGCGAACTCCCGCCAGGCTTCTTCCGGGATCAAAATGGCCGAGGCCAAGGCGTCGGCCTCGGCTTCGCAGTCGGCTCCCGTTGCGTCGATATCGTCGAAAAACGCGTCCTGATCGTCTTCGCCCAGATGCAGTTTCACATGGGCCAATTCGTGGAGAAGGGTAAACCAGAAGTTGTCGATGCGGTCATGGCGCAGGGTCAGCGCGACCACCGGTTCTCCTTTACGGGTTTGCAGCGCCGCGCCGTCCAGATGTGTGCCGGGCAGGTGGGACTCGATGACGAGACGGATGCCTTGGCGGCGCAGCAATTCGCCCGCGGCTCGAGGACCTTCATTCAAAGCGCTCAGCCCGACCAAGGTTTGCAGGAACGCCGGCGTGAGATTCTCTCGCCGGAAGGTGCTTCCGACGGACTCGGATTCCGCGACTTGAAGCACGCGGGTTTTCCAGGCGCAGAGCGCATAGGGGTCTACGGCGCAACCGGCGCGGATCTTCTGACGATAGCAGGCGGGCACCGCGTTGAGATCGAAGGCCCGGCCGAAGAACGACTGGAGCAGATCCTCCGCCCGCTTGCGCGCCTCCCTCAGGCCGCCCGGAATAGAGCCGAACCAACCACGTTTGAACATTTCCGCGAAAGGAAAGCGCTCCACCTCCACCAGCGGCGGCAGGGTTTCGGCCCGACCGCCAAGCAGGACAGCGGCGGGTATGCCCAAGCCCTCATGCAGTTTCCGTGCTGCGGTCAGGTTGAGGGGACGCTTGTGCGATAAAACTTCGGATACTCGGCTGGCGCTGCCGAAGTAAGGCACGAGATCGCGCTGGCTGAGCCCCTGCTGCTCCATGCGAAACTTAATCGCCTCCACCGGATCGGGCAGGTCGATCGGGAAGCGCGCCTTCTCATAGGTCTCGGCGAGGTGAGCGAGCAGTTCGAGTTCGTCCGCCTCCGTTGTGCCGGCAGCGGGGTCCAAGGCCATGAGCTCGTCCACGCGACGCAGGGCGGCGGCGTATTCTTCGGGGGTCTTGATGAGCTTGGGCATGGTAAGGTCCTTTCGATTAAAAACGGAGTTTGCTGTATTCCGCATGCGTTCCGATCCAGGACACACGGACGATGCCGGCTTGGTAGCTGACGGCGACGACGATGCGGTGGTGATTTCCCTTCAGGTTGAAGATCACGCGATTTCCGGAGAGGAAGTCGGCGGATCGATAGCGGCTTTTGATGTCCTGCGGCGTGACCCAACGGGCGGCGGCGACTTCTTGAACCCAGCTCGCCAGCGGCTGCCGGGTGTCGGCGTGCCGGAGCATGTAGGCGTCGAGAAGATCGCGACCGAGAAGAATCATGACCAAGGTCGAGGGCGAGATGTTCCCGTTTTAGGAAAGGAAGCCAAGGCCAAATTCCCAAAGGTGGAACTCGGCGCCGGTAGGCGCTTCGACGAATTGAGGGGGCGGGAATACAATATCCACGTCATCCACTTGTGGTGATGAGGGTTCCACCGCCATGGGCGAGATCGCGCATGATGCGGAGGAGTTTACGTTCTTCGTCGCGGGTTACGGGTCTACGTCCGGCCATGCGTCAGAGCTACGCGCCAGGTCCCCGACTCTCTTTCGTCCGGGTCACCAAGCCCTCAACATCTCTCCATTTGGCCCGGGCGAGTCTGCCGAAATCCGTCAAACAACAGAGTGGCACGTCGGCGCGTGAAAGCAGGGCGATGGCACAGGGACCAGAACGACCCCATGCGGAACATGACAAGGCTTCGGGGTCATTGCGGCCGGAGCCGCCTTCCCTTTCGGAAAAACGTCAAAATGATGCCTCTGCCGCCGCGCTCCTTACGCAGGCGCACGGTGTCTCCAGCACGCAGCCCGAAGAGTCGTCGGATGGCGATGGGGATAGTGAGCCATAGGAGCCCTTTCCGGCTCACCAGGGTGGCGGTCCATGCCCGTGCTGGATGTTTTCTCTCGCCGGAGCGAGGAATGCGGGACGTTCGATCGCGTTCCATATTCGCTAAAGCCTACATGTCCGCGGTCTCAACGGGAAGTGCTGTGACGCATAGAAGTATTGCCGATCGCGGAGCTGACACGCGTTGTGTCTTCGCCCAAGCGAGACTGACCAAATCTGGCTAACGCGAAGCCTGGCGGAATTCTCGGTGCCAGCTTAGCTGGCATCTTCGATGTTACCGGATCGCGTTCGGGTGCATTGGGTCCGTTAGGAAAGATGAGCAGAGTGGAAATCGTAGCCCGATAATCTGCCCGACGTCCGCATCCGTTTCACGTCTGCCAGTTCTCAACCTTTAGTCCATTCACCCGGCTAAACTCGCCGACGTTGCGAGTCACGAGCGTCGCACCAAGGCGAAGGGCTTGCGCCGCGATCAAGGTATCCATCGGGCCGATGCCGAGCCCGCGTGATTCCAAGTCGTGGCGGATGGCGGCGTAGTGCGTGCAGTCGTCGCGAGAGAACGACTCCACCGGCAAGGTTTGCGCCAGCTCTGCGAGCTTTAGCCGCGCATACGCATTCGTCCCTTTAGTGACGCCAAATTCCCGCTCGGCAAGAACGATCACGGAAAGGCATAGCTCGCCAAAGTGCTCCTGCATCCTTGCCACCAGTTGAGCGTTGTCGCCGCGCATGTAGGCGGAAATCGCGTTCGTGTCAGGGAGGTAGATCATTCGTCACGGGGAATGTCGGCCGAGGTGTGCGGCGGCACGTCCTCAAGGCCAGGGCACGAGCCGGCGAGGGAGCAGAACTTCCGACGTCGCGTCTCAAAGTCGGCATCCAGCGGTTCAAGCAGGACGCCGCCGGTCGGCGTGTGTGAGATCGCGACCTCATTACCCGGGAGGCGAAACTCGCGGGGCAGCCTAGCAGCCTGAGAGCCACCATGCCGAAACAGCTTGGCGCGGGAATGTGTCGACGGCATATCTACGCATAGATACATCGTGACTACTTCAAGTCAAGATAGCCGCGCCGAACGACATCCCGCTTACGACAACGCGACACTCTCTTCGTCCTCAAACGATGCTGCATCTCAGCGGCTTGGAGGTTAACCGGTAGCGGAAACCGCGGTGGCCGCACCCTAACCGAGGTTCACCCGGGGCGAGTCTGCCACAATGTGCCTAACGACAGGCTCCGAGTCGCTGCTACACCGGCAGCGCCAGCTTACAGATCGTCGTCCAAGTGACGACTGCGTATACGCCACCGTTGCCTTTCGGGAGTTGGTCACGTTTCACGAGACGCGCCTGGAAGCTATAGTCCGGCCGCACACGAACCACCGCGAGCATGCTGAAGTTCCCAGCACGCTTTACCCGCACGAACGGCTTCTTCTTGAGCGGTGTGATCGTCTTGATCTCGACGAGTTCATCGCCCCATCGCCCATCGTGACCTTGAGAGTGGCTTTTCGTTAACTGAAACCCGAATCGCTGCGCCGCGTAGAGTTCCCCGATTCTCCCCCATAGCGAGGACGTCTTCCCCGTCGAACGCTCCGCCTCAATTGCGTCGTAAATCAGACGACAGAGTTCCTCTCCTACTGGCAGGATCTCTTCGACATCCCTGTCCTCGATTGGAACCGCCTTCTCTTCCTGTAATGCGATCTGCTGGTCGATCCAATTCCAGCTGATCCATTCACCATCATCCCATATAGCGTCGCCAGCCCCCGTTACCGGGATCCCTGTCATCGCACATCGCATATATGGATCCATGGAGACCTGTTCGATTGCGAAGGCGTGATCGGATTAGTCGGCATCGCAGACTTCCATAACAACGACGCCTTTGTCGCTCCGGACACTGCTTGCCTTTACAGAGTTCATCGAGGTCAAAAGTCAGTCAATTGCCATGAAAAGCGCGCTTTCCCTCAGCGATCAGTCTGCCTGTTTTTATTTAAGCTTCGAAGAGATCTCCCGGATCTCGGTCACTCCGCGCCAGCACCGGACGTGAGGCGGGGATCTTCTTGCGCTGCATCGAAGTGCGGCTCTTCCGCTGGCGCCGCAGTTCGAGAAGAAGGTCGGTCGCAAGCGACTCCAGCCGTCGCATACCGCCTTGGTTAAAATCCAGGTCGCTCACTTGAACCCGCCGCCCGGCTCGCGCCGCCAAGGCGAGAATGCCCGACTGCTCAAGCAATGCATGCTTTTCAGCGTCCGAATTCGGGTATTGGAGGAGCAGCAGGCTAGACGAGAATCGCGCCATCAACTCCTCCGGGATGGCTTTGATTGCACGGATCTTTTCGAGAACGTGCGACGTGTCACGAAACCCTCCGTCGACGTTGGCAAACCCGAGCGGACGACGGGCATTTTCTTCGAACACCGATTGCCACGTTCCGCTTCCAACGATCCACAGCTGCTCCCTCATGAGAGCCTCTGTATCTCGGATCTGCTCGGGACTAGCAGCTTGATTGCGAGCCTTGTAGTAATCGCGAACCGGCAAGATGCCGTCCAAAACATTCCAGACGTCGTTCGCGACGGAACGCGTCCACTGGTGCTCGTAGTCCTCCCGCATTTTGTCGAGTTCATCGATGTGCAGGACTACTCTGCTCTCTTCCAGCACCGTGCTGATGATCGTGAACGCCGTCTGACCGCCCGAGTCCGCCCGCACCCCGCGCGGAAGCCAGTCCCCAAATGTGAGTCGAAAGTAATGAGCATCGAGTTGCTCGGCGACGTTTCTAACGAGGAACGACTTTCCGGCACCGGTCGGACCAACAACGAGCGGAAAGAGCCGTGGCTTGATTTTCAGCGCACTAAATTCCCGAGCGAAGAATGCCTCTCCATAGAGCACGAGGGTTTCGAAGACGTGACGTTGTGATGAGGTCAGCATGGTATCGCACGAAGAGCTACGCGCCCGCGCATGGAGTTTTCAGACCAGCGTGCGGTCAGTTCCCGCCAGGCCCGCACACCACCCCCTCTCGTCTACAAAGCTGAGTCTGTCGTTTGTCCTCTTTCGGCAGGCTCGCCGGGGCCAGTTCGGAGAAAGCGGCAATGCTGACGACCTACTCACGCCAACGGACGCGTGTCTGTGCAGGAGCCTGCGGCGTTGACCGGCACTTCTCGACCGGGATCGGTCTTAGGGCTGGTCGCATCGCGATATCCCCGCTTTGATTTGCTGAATCGAATGAGCGGCCCTCCAACACAGTCGGTCCGTCCTGCAATTTCGATTCTAGATGCCTTCCCAGGCATTGCGGAAACAACGGCCGACCTGCGCGATGTAGATGGGGAGCTCAATGCGGACCGAGTTCGAGAAGTGTTCGGCTTTCCAAGTGTAGATGAGCTCGCCCGCGTGGCGGGCATCAGGATGCCATCAGCTCCAGAGCTCATGCTCGCACTCGAAACGTTGGAAAAAATAGCGCGCGTCAGAGCGGTCAAACAGCTTAGCGAACCACAAGCGTTTCGGGCATGGTGGCATAGAAAAATCCCAAGCCTTGGGGATCGCTCACCGTATGACACTTGGCTCGCAGGGAACGGGCAGACGGTCGTGGAATTGGTGGACAGGGTGCTGGTTGGCGATACGCGCGGATGACGACCGGGGAACTGCTCGTGAAGAACGAGCAGTTTCGCAACGGTAGGCCCTATGAAAATACGCCGTGTTCAATACGACCCAGAGCTTGCCGGGCTTTCTCGCGTCCCTTCACCGTGCCGAGTGTGTTCGCACACTCCACGAGCCATTCCCCGGCACTGATGGGCGACTCGAAGGTCGCAAGCGCCTGCTCGAAAATCGCCGAGTCGCACTTCCGCAGCTTCGCAATGCGCCTTTCGCGTTCGCGTTGATCGCGTTCAAGCGCCGCGATTATCTTTTCACGTGCTTTCATGCACACCGAAGCTGAAGCTGTGGTGATTCTCGTCAAGGAGGGGCACTCCACCCGGCACGCGAGTGCCTCCACTTAACGGCGTTTACACGTTAGAGTTCTTAAATGCATCAATTCGTCTCGTCGTGCCTTCCGAAACCGGCGTTGCCGCTCCGCATTGGTCTTTCGTTTTTCCTCGTCCGATTTCGCGGGCCGGCCCCCCCGAAGTATTAACGGAAGGTCGACCGAAGGCGTAAAAATATTTCGTCGTTTGAAAGCCAGCGGGGTGCGGACGAGTGCGAGCGTTCGCAATGTCGGCGTGGTGTGATCATCGAAAATCGGATTCTCAGAAGTGCGCCAGTGAGTAAATGCCCACGCCGGAGCAGTGCTGCCGATCTTCCCCGCCAGATGTTCGGCATACGCGGCCAACCATGCATCCGCAACCTGGCCCTGGCGAAATTTACCGCCAAGCCGCTGCGGCTCTTCAGCGATCGCTGCGGCGGCTTGTCTCCGCGACGAGACGCGACGCAGCTCATGCAGCCAATCGCGAAGGTGCCGCCCGAAATCCGTTAGCGATTCGGAACGTTCTGCGACTTCTTTCAACGTCGTGGGGCGACGGTTCATGATTGCTTTGGATGAATGGCACTGCGCACAACCTCCTTCGCAGCTTCCGAAAGCGCGTCGTGAGGAAAGAATTTGTCGTGGATCGACTCAGCCGTCCCCACCGACGAAATCCCGATCTTCTGCACTAGGAAACGAATGTCTTCATAGTCGCCGGCGTATCCAGGAAGTGGCGGCCGACAGGCGCGCAGCTTCATCGCTAGTAGATACGAAGCCGTAGGAACAGATACGCGGAGCCCTTCGCCAAAATCTGCGTCGTGGAGCTGTCGTTTGGCTTCTTTCTCGGCCAGGAACTGCTTCACGTGATCGTTGAGCCAGTCATCCGGCAATCCGAGTTCCTTTGCCACTTTGAGCGCGAGAGCGCTGCCGACTGCGCTCTGACGCACAACGGCATCGACATCTTTAGTCGCATCTCGCGAGCCGTAAACCAGAGTGAAAACTGCTCCGCCATAAAGCGAGATCTCAAGCGTGACCCCTTGCTTATGCGCCAACTCGCCCAGTCGACGCAGCGCTTGGGTAATCCTCGCTCGATTAAGGCTCTCATATGGCACAATAAAACGTTACGTAACGGTTTATCCGAACGCAAGCGGACAGTGCCCTTCGCGACAAATCGAAGAATGCAACCTCCCCGCGGGGCGAGGGCGAGAGCCGCTCGCGACCGACACGCTGCGGGATGTCTGTCGCCAGCTCCCAGCCGAACACATGACGAGTCAGGCGATGCTTAAACCACAGCGAGCCGCTAAGCCGAAACTCGCCAACGCGGATCTTTACGCGACCCAACGCCAGCTCTATCTATACCAACTCCTCTCGCCCACCGGTTCGCCGACTCTGTCGTTTGTATTATTACGACAGAGCCGCCCGGGCCAAAGACTCGCCTTTCAACTCCGATTCGCGAATCGGGGCGCGGTTAAAATTGCGCCGAAGTAGAGTGTAATCAGGATGTTTTCATGCCGCTGAAACGAGATAAAGCGACGGGATTACTCGTCACCGTGGGCAGGGCAAGACCTGCTCCGATTGCTCCACCGTTCGGATACTCGTCCTGGCTGGAATACGCCGCCAAAACGATGGATACGAGGACACTCCTGAACGAGCATCAACTCGGAGGGCAATCGCAGTGGAAGAAAGGCATCACGAGCGCTCTCATGCGAAAAGCGGTCGCACAGGAGCTACGACAGTTTCAAAACCTCCAACACCAAATCGCACGGTGCCTCTTTGGCGCAACGGATGAGACCGCCGAGATCGCAAGCAATCCGAAGGCCATGCGGGCCATCAGGCGCCACAAAGCGGGGCTGACAACGTTCGGCAAGTTGGACGACATCTAGCTGGACGGCGCTGCCCACACCAGCCGCCTCGTAGTTGCCACAAATCCGACCACCACGAGCGCTCCACAAGGATCAGCTCACCGCTTGATTCGGACGATTTCCGCGCCGTGGATTTCCACCACCGCTCCGTCCATGGACGGTGAATAGAACGAGAAGACGA
>JAEWBF010000042.1 GCA_023391285.1 Verrucomicrobiota bacterium | reverse complement strand
CCGCCGCACCCACCGCCACCGCCGCCGCCCAGGAGAAGGTCGCATACGACAACGCAATCTCGAGTCGCGGTGGAAATTCGAACACCCGCGCGACATCACGCCCCGCCAACGCCGCCCCCGCCAACGGCAGCAGCACGACCAGCAACACGATCGCTAAACCCGTCCACGCCCGACCACGCTCAGCTTGCACACTCGCAACCTCTTCGCCCACTCGCGAACCGCAACTTCCGCTTCCGCTCAGTTCGCGAACTTCACCCACCATCCCGCCGCCAGCGCGAGGCTCGACGACAACAGCGTTCCAATCAGCACATACTCCGCGAACGCCCGGTTCTCCAATTCCTTGAACCGCGTGAATCCTTTCGCCGCCAGCGTGAACCCAATCGCTCCATACTGCCCGCTCAGCACAAACGCATAGATCAGCGCCCGCTCCAGCAGCCCGATCACCCGCCCGCGATTGAACTCGTTCGCATCGATCGCCGCCCCCGCTCCTCCCGTCCCCGGTTTGATGTGCAGCCGCAACAGCAACCAGCGCACCAGCAGATTCGCTTCATTCGCTGCCAGCAGCCCCCCCAGCACCACGCGCAATCCGTCCCTTCCCATCAATCGCGTCAACTCTCCTCCGAGTGAACTCCACGCCTCCAACGACTGCGCCCACTCTGCTAGCACCGCGCGAAACTGAACCCCACCCGCCGCCGAAAACCAAAAACTCAACGCCGCCAGCTGCAGCGCGCCAAACAACAACCGCCCTCCATGTCGGCTGCTCGCCCGCCGCTCCCAATACGCTGCTCCGATGTTGAACGCCATCGTCGTCAATCCCGCTCCAATCAGAAACGGATGCGGCTCGAACAACGCCAGCGCCGCCAGCTCGATCACTCCTTTCGCCAGCCATCCGCGCCAGCCAACCACCGTGTCCGCCAGCAATAGGCGCAGCCGCAACAACAACAGCAAATTGGCAACGAAGATGAACTCGGTCGTCATTTTTCTCGAAGCGCCCGCCCCAGCGCGGCGGATAGCTCATGGCAAATCCCCGCCACTTCGTCCAGCGCCGCGGCCCGGATGTTCTTGTAGATCGCCACCCGTGAAATCTCGAGCCCCTCTTCGATCTGCTTCACCGACTTCCCGCGCAACAACCCCGCCAACACGCGCAACCGGTTCTGCGACCATCCTTCCACGTGATGCGACAAGAGATTCAACACATGATTCACGAGCACCCAATTCTTCTGCTCGCTGCCCGCCACCCGCAATAGCCGGCCATCCTCTTTCAACGCCACCAGCGCCGCCCGCGCCTGATGAAACGCCGGTCCGTCCATTCCCAGCGCTTGCTGCGCATTGATTCTCGTCGTCAACGCGCCCACCCCCAACGCCAACCGCGCTCGCACCGGGTGAATCTCCGCCAGCAAGGTCACCACATCCCCCAGCACACTCTCCGCCCCACGATAGACCGCTTGAAACTCGTCTCCCAGCGTCAGCGTATAAGGCGACGCCAATCCTTTCGCCTCCTTGCTGACGCGCTCGAGCTGCTTCTTCAACTTTCGCTGCAGCGCCGCCCGATCGGCCAGCGCTTTCGACCCTACCAGGTCTCCAATGACGGCAATCACTTGCATCCCTCTCTCGCTAACCGTTTCGGGCTACTTTTCAACTTTTAAACCGTTTCAGTAAACAATCCCCCATTTAAACCATTTCGGTTAACACTCTTCTTCATTTTGCCTCGCCTCGTCCTCCTCCCACGTTGACGCCATGCCTCCCTCGTTTCGCGCTCATTTGCGGCACACCTTGACCGACATCGAAGCCACCGGGCTCCGCAAATCCGAGCGCGCTCTCACCACCCCGCAACAAGCTCGGGTCCGCACCGCCACGCGCGACAATCTGCTCAATCTCTGCGCCAACAACTACCTCGGTCTTGCCAATCACCCCGACTTGATCGCCGCCGCGCACGCCGCCCTCGACCGCTGGGGCTACGGCCTTTCTTCCGTCCGCTTCATCTGCGGCACGCAGGAAATCCATCGCGAACTAGAGTCTCGGCTCAGCCAGTTTCTCGGCACCGACGACACCCTGCTCTACTCCTCCTGCTTCGACGCCAACGGCGGCCTCTTCGAAACACTGCTCGGCCCGGAAGACGCCGTGATCAGCGACGAACTCAACCACGCGTCGATCATCGACGGCATCCGCCTTTCCAAGGCCCGGCGCTACCGCTACCGCAACAACGACCTCGCCGACCTCGAGGCCCAGCTCACACGCGCCGCAACCGACCGCGCCCGTTTCAAACTTATCGCCACCGACGGCGTATTTTCGATGGACGGCTCCGTCGCCCACCTCCGCGAGATCTGCGATCTGGCCGAACAACACGACGCTCTCGTCATGGTCGACGACAGCCATGCCGTCGGCGTGCTCGGACGCACCGGCCGCGGCACACACGAACTCTGCGATGTCATCGATCGCGTCGACATCCTTTCCGGCACTCTCGGCAAAGCGCTCGGCGGCGCCAGCGGCGGCTACATCAGCGGCCGTCGCGAAATCGTCGAACTCCTGCGTCAGCGCTCCCGTCCCTACCTATTCTCCAACAGCCTCGCTCCGGTCATCGCCGCCACCTCGATCGCCGCCCTCGACCTCATCACCCACTCGACCGAACTCCGCGACCAGCTCGAAGCCAACACACGCTACTTCCGCGACCGCCTTCGCACCGCCGGACTGCCGGTGAAAGAGGGCATTCATCCAATCGTTCCCATCATGGTGGGCGACGCCCACGTCGCTCAGGAATTCGCCGCACGCATGCTCGACCGCGGCGTGTATGTCGTGGGATTCTTCCACCCCGTCGTCCCCCACGGCGCCGCGCGCATTCGAACCCAAGTGAGCGCCGCGCACTCGCGCGATGACCTCGACTTCGCCATCGATGCGTTCGCCACTGTTCACACGGAACTCGGCCTGTGAGATTGCCGCGCCCGCGCTTCCCTCCCATCACGCCGTCATGCCCAAGCCGCTTCCTCGTCGCACGATCGCCCGCCTCGAATCCGCTGCGCGCAAAGCCTCCCTCGCCGCCTACGCCCCCTATTCCCGCTTTCCCGTCGGCGCCGCGCTGCTCACGCGATCCGGAAAAACCTTCACCGGCTGCAACGTCGAAAACGCGTCCTACGGTCTCTGCAATTGCGCCGAACGCACCGCCCTCTTCACCGCCGTCGCCGCCGGCGAACAAGAGTTCATCGCCGTCGCCGTTTACACGCCCACCTCCACCGCATCGTCCCCTTGCGGCGCCTGCCGCCAGGTCCTCAATGAATTCGGCCCCAAGGCTCTCGTGATCAGCGTTTGCGACACCGACGATCGCCTCGAAGTCCCGCTTTCCGCACTGCTGCCCAACGCATTCGGCCCGCGCAATCTCGCCTAAGCTTACTCGCCCGAGAAGAAATCGCGCACCGTTTCCACCACGCGATCGCGTGCCACTTCCATCTCCGAGCGATTCGTCAGGTCGCGCACTTTCACGACGCCTTTTGCGAGTTCGTCGGGACCATAAATCAGCGCCAGTTTTGCGCCCGAATCCGCCGCGAGCTTGAACTGCTTCCCAAACGCCACGTCCTTCAACGGATACTCCGTGCGAAAGCCCGCCCCGCGCAACGCGTTCACATCCGCAAACGCCGCCAGCCGCTCCGCCTCGCCTCCGACGACGCAATAAACATCGCACGCCTGCACCATCGCCGGCATCAGCCCGCGCGCCTCGAGCAACAACCCGAGCGTCACATCGCCAATCGCAAATCCCACCGCCGGCAAATCCGGCCCGCCCAGTTTCGCGACCAGATCGTTGTAACGGCCCCCACCCGCAATCGCGCGCAATTCGCCTTTGCGATCGAAGGCCTCGAACACAAATCCCGTGTAATACGCGAGCCCGCGCACCACCCCGAGATCCACCTGCACAAAATTAGCCACGCCCATCGCTTCCAATCCGCCCAGCAGTTTTCGCCAGTCCGCCAACCGCGCGGCGAGTTTCTCCCCGCCCACACCGCCGAGCGTCTGCTCCAGCGCCGGTAATGTTTTGATCTGCAAAAACGCGAGCACGCGCGCCTTCAGCTCGGGATCAATCGCCCCAAACTGTTCCTCGTAGCCTTTAAACGCGTCCTCGCCGGCCTTCTCGAACTTGTCGATCGCCGACAGCATCGCGCGGATCCGCCCCTCGTCCAACCCGAGCGCTTCCAGATAGAAAAACCAAAGATTCCGATCGCTCAGCCGCACGAAGAAATCCGCTTCGCTCAACCCAAACCCGCGCAAGCATTGGATCAACAAACAGATCAACTCGATCTCCGCTTCCGGCCCCGGCTCGCCGAAGAGATCCGCATTGAACTGAAAAAACGCCCGCTCCCGCCCTTTCTGCGCCCGCTCATAGCGGTAATACTCCGCAATGCTGAACCACTTGATCGGCCGCTTCAGCGCATTCGCTTTCGCTCCCACCATCCGACACACCGTCGGCGTCATCTCCGGCCGCAACGCCACCTCCCGCCCGCCTTTGTCCGTGAAACTAAAAAGCTGCGCCTCGATCTCGTCCCCCGACTTCCGCTTGTAGAGCTCCAGCGGCTCGAGCACCGGCGCGTCGTATTCCGAAAACCCATACGTCGTCGCGGTCTGCCTCCAGCAGCGAAAGATATGGGTCCGACGCGCCAAAGCGTCGGGATAAAATTCGCGGAATCCAGGCAGAGACTGAAACGTAGCCATTCCGCCAAAATGGGGACTCCGCCCAACGCAGCGCGATGCAAAATTCGCGCTGCGCCCTCCCGCCGCCAGCACTCGCCCACTCTCGCCCGGCGAGCCTCCGCCGCCTGCCCGTTTACAGCTTCGCCAAATCCAGCTTTTTCAGCTGCTGCTTGAGAATCTTGCCCGACTTGAACTTCACCACCGCCCGCTGCGGAATCACCACCTCCGCTTCCGGCTTGTTCGGATTCCGTCCAATACGTGCCTTGCGCACTTGCACTTCCAACACCCCGAAGTTGCGCAACTCGACGTTACGCCCCTCCGCCAATGCTTTCTGAATGATGTCGAGCGTAAGCTGCACCGACTCCACAACCTGTTTCTGCGGAAATCCCGTCTTCTTATAGATTTCCAAGACAATCTCGCGTTTGGTCAAATTGGAGGACATGATGGTATTCCTTTTGTTTTCGGGGCCTCTGAATCGCGGTAAACTATTTTCACACCTGTAATTGCGTCAACCCAGATGGCGAAAAAATCCTTTTGTTTAGGGATATCCCTTATCCCACCTTTTCTTCCCCTCTGATGCCCGATCCGAGCGCTGTTAATTCCATGTTCGGTCGCATTGCGCGCCGTTACGATTTCGCCAACCGGCTCCTCAGTTTCGGCACCGATACCCACTGGCGCCGTCAACTCGTCGCCGCCGTCGCTCGCCACCAACCTCGCGACATCCTCGATCTCGCCACCGGCAGCGGCGATGTCGCTCTCGCGCTCAGCCGCCATCTCGGCCCGCAAACGCAAATCGTCGGCATGGACTTCTGCGCCCCGATGCTCGTCGAAGCCGAAAAGAAACGCGCCGCCTCGCCGTTCGCTCACAACATCCAGTTTCGCGAGGGCGACGGTCTCGCGCTTCCGCTCCCCGACGAGAGCTTCGACGTCGCCACGATTTCGTTCGGCCTTCGCAACATGGCCGACCGCCACCGTTCGCTCACCGAACTACGCCGCATTCTTCGGTCCGGCGGACACCTCTTCGTCCTCGAATTCTCCCAACCACAACCGTGGTTTCGGCCGCTCTACTTTTTCTATCTCCGTCACATTCTTCCAGGCCTCGCCGGCTGGGTGACCGGCGATCGCGCCGCTTACGCCTACCTCAACGCCACCATCGAAAGCTTCCCCGGCCGCGACGCCCTCTCCGCCGAAATCCGCACCGCCGGCTTTTCACGCGTCACCGCCCGCCCCATGACCTTCGGCATCGTCGCCCTCCACGAGGCCCAACGTTAATCGAAGGATCAGTTGAACGACTTCCCGCACCCGCACGTGCTCGCCGCATTGGGATTCTTGATCTCGAAGCCCTTCCCGTGCAGCCCGTCGTCGAAATCGATCAGCGATCCATTCAGATAAGCCAGGCTCGCCGGGTCGATCACCATCGCCACGCCTTCACTCTCGAGCTGCGTGTCGTCCGCTTTCGGCGCATCGAACGACATCCCATACTGAAATCCCGAGCACCCGCCGGTCTCGATGAACACCCGCAGCTTCTTCGCCGGGTCATTCAACTCCGCATGCATCGTGCGCACTTGCTGGGCCGCCCGTGGAGAAAGCGTAATCATGCCGCGAAACTAGAATCGCACGGCTCGCTGTCAAACGCCTCGCCGCCACGTTACAGCAGCTTTCGGGCCGAAATCCGAATGCGCTCTTGCCAGCCTTCGCGCGCCGCTGTTCTCTCGCCGGCGTCGTGCCCGCCATCAAACACGTCTTCAACGAAATTCACTACGAGATGGTGCGTAAGGTCGCCGACGGCGGCATGGGCGTCGTTTACGAAGCCGAACAGCTGGGCGCCGGCCGCTTCCGCAAGGTCGTCGCCGTAAAACTAATCCGCGAGGAATACTCCGCCATCGAGGAATTCCAAAACAACTTCATCGGCGAGGCCCGCCTCGTCGCCGACCTCATCCACACCAACATCGTCCAAACCTACCACCTCGGCCAGGTTGGCGGTCAGTATTTCATGGTGATGGAGTTCGTCCGCGGCGTGAACCTCGAGCAGTTCATCGACAAACACCGCGCCCTCGGCCGCCAAATCCCTGTCGACCTCGCCGCGTTCATCGTCTCCCGCATCGCGCGCGGTCTCTGCTACGCCCACGAAAAACGCGACCGCGAGGGCCGCCACCTCAATATCGTTCATCGCGACATCGGTCCGAAGAACATCATGATGGCCTACGAGGGCGACGTGAAGCTCACCGACTTCGGCATCGCGAAGGCTCTCGACCTCATGTATAACGAGGAAGGCAAGGTCATCGCCGGCAAAGACGAATACCTCTCCCCCGAACAAGCCAGCTACGCCGTCACCGACGCCCGCGCCGACCTCTTCCCCCTCGGGATCGTTCTCACCGAACTCCTTCTCGGCCGAAACATCTTCCGCGCCATCGATCGCACCCAGTCGCGCCGCAACATCCTTTCGCTGCCCATCCCGAGATTCGGCGACCTTCGCACCGACATCGATCCGAAGCTCGAAGCCATCATTCAACGCGCCCTCCAGCGCGACCGCGATAAACGTTACCAGACCGCCTTCGAGATGCTCAACGATCTCGAGGTCTACCTCTACAGCGATCGCTACGGCCCCACCAACGAGAAGCTCGGCGTCTACCTCAAAGAGCTCTTCGGCGTCACCCCGCCAACATCTTCCAGCCGCAACACACAACCTGTCCTCGTCTCCCCGCCCCTGAGATGATTCCCCGTCCCTTCCACGACTATCTTCTTCATGAGCGGGCCGTCCTTTAGCCACGAACTTCGCCAGCGCCAGACCCAATCCCTCGTTCTCGCGCCCCAGCTCCGGCAGTCCCTGAAAATCCTTCAGGTGGCCGCGCTCGATCTGCGCTCCGTAATCCAGGAGGAATTGCAGGCCAATCCCACGCTCGAGGAGCTCCCCATGGAGGGCGAGAGCATCGACAAGCCCGCCGAGACTGCCGATGTAGACGGTTCCGACCACGACGGCGACGACTCCTCTCATTCCGCCAACGACTCCAACGGCGACGAGCCTTCGCGCGAGGAGATGGATTTCACCAAGCAGTTCGAAATCCTCGGCAAACTCGACGACGACTGGCGCGACCACATGGCCAACGCCGGCGGCGCTCAGCAATCCTACTCCGCCGAAGACGCCGAAAAACGTCAGCACTTCTTCGACTCGCTCGTCAGCGAAACTTCGCTCCAGGAACATCTGATGCAGCAGGTCGTCCTCGCTGACGTCTCACCCGAAGTCCTCGAAGCTCTCGAACAACTCGTCGGCAATCTCGACGACCGCGGCTACCTCTCTCAATCGCCCTCCGACGTCGCGCTGCAGTCGAATCTTCCCTACGATGCCGTCGTCGAGGCGCTGAAGCTCCTTCAGTCCTTCGATCCTCCGGGCATCGGCAGCCAGACCTTGCCCGAATGCCTCCTCGCCCAGCTTCACGCCAAGGGCCGCAGCGATACCCTCGCCGCCCGCATGCTGCGCGATCATTTCGATCTCCTTTCGCGTCGCCGCATTCCCGAGCTTTCCCGCAAACTCGGCGCCGCCCCCGACGACGTCCAGGCCGCCATCGAAGAAATCGGCAAACTCGACCCCGCCCCCGGCCGCCGCTTCGCCGAGGACAACAACCGCGTCGTCGTCCCCGACGTCGTCGTCGAAAAAGACGGCGACGAGTGGAAGATCCATCTCAACAGCGACTACATCCCGCGCCTTCGCATCTCTTCCACTTACCGCGAACTCATCGCCAAAGGCACGCTCTCGAAGGACGAACGCGACTACCTGCGCGAGCGCATGCGCTCCGGCAAATTCCTCATCGATTCCATCGAGCAGCGCCAGCGCACCATCGAGCGCATCACCCGCGAAATCATCAAAGCGCAAACGCCTTTCTTCGAAAACGGCGTCGCTCATCTCCGCCCGCTCACCATGACGCAGATCGCCGACATCGTCGGCGTTCACGAAACCACCGTCAGCCGCGCCATCGCCAACAAATATATGAAGACCCCGCATGGTGTCTTCGACTTCAAGTTTTTCTTCACCACCGGCTATCAAGCCGAGAGCGGTGCCGCTGTCTCCAACACCAGCGTCAAAGAGATGCTCGCCGACCTCGTCACGCTCGAGGACAAATCCGCGCCGCTCAGCGACCAGGAACTCGTCGCCAAGCTCCAGGAAAAAGGCATCACCCTCGCCCGCCGCACCGTCGCCAAATACCGCGAGGAACTCGGCATCCTCCCGAGCAACCTCCGCCGCGACTACAAGTAGGTTGCGCGCTCGTCGCGCAACTCCCCTCACAATCCCAGACTCGGCTCCACCCCCAGCCCCATTCCCGCGTTCCGCTCCGCCCCTTCGCGATCCGCCCACGCCGCAAACGCAATCATCCCCGCGTTGTCGCCCGTGTGCCGCGCCTTCGCCGCGAGAAATTCCACCCGCTCGCGTCGCGCCAGCTCCTCCAACGCCACCCTCAGCGTCGCGTTGTTTGCTACCCCCCCCGACAGCCCCACGCTCCGGAACCGCCCCTCGCCCTGCCGCAACGCCGCCTTCGTTTTCCTCACCAGCGCATCGATCACCGCCTGCTGATAGCTCGCGCACAAATCCGCGCGCCGCGCCTCCACCTCCTCCGGCGTCATCTTCTCGATCGAATAACGCAGGCTCGTTTTCAGCCCCGAGAAACTGAAATCCAACTCATCCCGCCGCCCAATCCCGCGCGGGAAATCATACGCATCCACGCGCCCGCTCTTCGCCAGCCTCTCGATCAACGGCCCCCCCGGATAACCGAGCCCAAGTAGCTTCGCACCTTTATCCAGCGCCTCCCCCGCCGCATCGTCACGCGTCGACGACAACACCGTGATCTTTCGCGCCTCATCCATCACGAACAGCAGCGTGTTCCCGCCGGACACAATCAGCCCCAAATGCGGCAACAACTCCGCCACCGCTTGCTCGAATTCCTCCGGCGCCGTCTCATGCACCGCCACAAACGGCGACCACGCGTGCCCGCGCAAATGATTCACGCCCACCACCTGAACGCCCAAACTCAACGCCAACGACTTCGCCGCCCCGACGCCCATCGCCAGACACGCCGCTAACCCCGGACCATGCGTCACCGCAATCTCTCCGATCCTGTCGAAGCCCACCTCCGCTTTCGCGCGCTCCAACAAGGGTCCGAAATTTCTCAGATGCTCGCGCGTCGCCAGATCCGGCACCACGCCGCCATGCTTTTCGTGCAGCGCGATCTGACTGTGCACCCATTCGCCGAGAAATCCTTTCGTCGGATCGAAAATCGCGACCGCCGTTTCGTCGCACGAACTTTCCAGCGCTAAAACTCTGCCCGTGCTCATGCTCATCGGCGCGAAATAATGCGGTTGCGGGTCGCCATGATCTCCGCCCCCCGCAACACCTGCAGCGCCGCCTGCAACTGCCGGTCCTCGATCGGCTCGAAGCCGAACCGCTCCTTGAATTCATGCGGATCCGACACATCGGCTCGCGCGAGTTGCACCGTGAGTTTGCTTTTCTCGTCGTCGTTCAACGTCACCTCCACCTGTGGCGATATACCCGTTCCATGGATGCTCACGCCTGACGGCGTGAAATACCGCGCCGTCGTCAATCTCACACCATCCCCCGTCTCCAGCGGAAAAATCGTTTGCACCGACCCTTTCCCAAACGATCGCTCGCCCACCACCACCGCGCGCTGCGTGTCCTTCAACGCCCCCGTCAACACCTCCGCCGCACTCGCCGTGTTGCCATTGATCAAGACCGCCATCCGCCAGCGGCGCGCCGGCGCATTCCGCTGCGCCCGATACACGGCCGTGTCCTCCGCTTTTCGCCCGCGCGTCGACACGATCTCCTCTCCCCGCCCGAAGAACGGCTCCGCCACCGCCACCGCCGCCTCCAGCAATCCGCCCGGATTGTTTCTCACGTCGATGATCAGGCTGTCGACGCCTTCCTTCTCCAGCCGCTCGAGCGCGCGTTCGAAATCCCGCGCCGTGTGATCCGAAAACTCGCTGAGCAAAATGTATCCGGTTTTTTCCGACAACACCTCCACCGCGCGCACCGACTCCAATTCGATCGTCTCCCGCTGCAGCGTCACTTGAAACCGCCGCCCTTCCCGCGAACGCAACAAGTCCATGGTCACTTCCGAACGCGGCCGCCCGCGCAATCGATCCACGATCTCGTCGATCGTCACATCCTGATCGAAGCCTTTCCCCTCCACCCCCAAGATCTCGTCGCCGCGCTCGATCCCCGCCCGCTCCGCCGGAGAATTTGCGATCGGCGCAATCACCCACACTCGTCCTTCGCGGATCTCCACCTGGACCCCCACCCCGCTGAAATTCCCGCTCAGCTGCTCCTCCAGATACGCCATCTCGTCGGCTTCCAAAAATTCCGAATGCGGATCGAGCGACTCCACCATCCCGTGCAGCGCCGATTTCGTCAGCTCCACATACGACACTTCCCCCGGCTCGACATAGTGCTCGTTCACCAAACGCAGCACGCCTTTCACCTGATCCGCCGCCCGATTCAACTCCCGGTTCGGCAGAAAACTCCACGCATTCGAAATCCGCGCCGCCCCGACCGTCAGGGCAATGCCTGTCGCCACGCCGGCAACCATCAGCGGAATCCGTTTGAGCATCCAGCCGACTGTGCGAATCCCCCGCTCCTTGTAAATGGCTTCATTGCCACCGCGCCGCTCGACAACCGCATCGCGCCCGCTCTTCCTCCGGTCTCCCGCCATGTCCGCGCGTTCGCCGCTCTCCGACTCTTTTCTCCGTCTTTTCGCATCTCGGGCCGACGCCTCCCGCACGATGCCTTTCGACCGGTTCATGGCCCTCGCGCTCTACGATCCAGAAGTTGGATACTACCGCCGCCCGCAGCCACGCATCGGCTACGCCTCTGGCACCGACTTCTTCACCGCCAGCACCAGCGGTCCCGTCTTCGGCGAACTCGTCGCCGCCGCCTGCACCGCCCTTCTCGGCGGACGCGATACCGCCGCCACCCACACCTTCGTCGAGATCGGCGCCGAAACGCCCGCCGGCATCCTCGCCGACGTCGCTCATCCTTTCTCCGCCGTCCGCACACTCCGCGTCGGTGAACCGCTCTCGCTCTCCGGCGCCTGCGTCGTCTTCTCCAACGAACTCTTCGACGCGCAACCGTTCCGCCGCTTCGTTTTCCGCGACAACGCCTGGCGCGAACTCGGCGTCCGTCTCCACGACGACCAACTCGCCGAGATCGAACTCCCTCTCGCCAATCCGCCCACCGAACTCCCCGCCTCCGCTCCCGACGGCTACGTTCTCGACGCCCCTTTCGCCGCCACCGCGCTCGCCCGCGACATCGCCGCCCAACCGTGGCGCGGCCTCTTCGTCGCTTTCGACTACGGAAAAACCTGGCCCGAACTCATCGAAAACACCCCCGCCGGCACCGCCCGCGCCTACCACCGCCACCGTCAATCGAACGATCTTCTCGCCCAGCCCGGCGAACAAGACCTCACCTGCCACATCTGCTGGGACTGGATCGAATCCGCGCTGCGCGACAACAGTTTCTCCTCACCTCGGCTCGAGTCGCAGGAATCGTTCTTCATTCACCACGCCGTCGACTACATCGCCCAAACCTCCACCGCGCACGCGGCCGGCTTCAGCCAGAAGAAGCTCTCGCTCCTTCAACTTCTCCACCCCGCCCACCTCGGCCAAAAATTCCAAATCCTCCACGCCCGCCGCGAGCTGTAGGGCGGGGTCTCCCGGCCCCGCCGCCCCACCGCCCGCTCTCCCCTGTTCCCGAAAACCAATTCCCCCTCGCACCACCTGGCGCCTGGTCCACTCGTGGTTCCCCTTTCCGCTTCCGCGCCCTACACCCCGCCGTCCCCAATCGTCCCCACCTTCTCAAACCTCAACACCACCCCGTTCGCCGCCCGCGACTCCGCCAATGACACGCTGAACCGCGCCTCCCAGTCGTTCAGCTCCTCGAGATCCACCAGCACCTGCGCGATTTCCCACACCGCGCCCGTTCCGTTTTCGGTCCCCTCCTCCCAATGCGTGTGCTTCGCCGCACGCCCTTCCGGATCCAAACGAAACCGCCCGCGCTCCTCCAAATAACCGCGAAACGCGTCCTCGATCCTCCGCGCCGTTTTCTCGTCCGCGTCCGCCAACCGCCCCGCCGCCGCCTCCCAGTCGCGCGCCGCGACATCCTGCAAAAACCCCAGCACCGCCGCGCGCACCAACCGCCGAAATCCGTCGCGGTCCCGCGTCACATCGAACGTCGCCGGCCGCGCCGGCTTCTCCGCCCCTTCCTGCTCCGCCGCCACGAAATTCGGATCCTTCAACCGTTCCCACTCCTCCAGCAAACTCGCGTCGATCCCCCGGATCAGCTCTCGAAAATACTCCTCCATCTCGACCACTGGCTCCGTCTTCGCACTCTCCGGCACCGTCTGACTCAGCACTTTCCACGTCTGCGAAAGATGCCGCAGCAACAACCCTTCCGACCGCTCGAGCCCATATTCGCGCACATACTCCGCAAACGACATATATCGCTCGAACATCTCCCGCGCGATCGACTTCGGCCGCACATTCTCCTGCCCCACCCACGGATGCTTCGCCGCCCATGCGTTGAACGTATCGTAGATAAATTCCCGCCGCGGCTTTGGGTGCTCGATCTGCTCGAGCTTTTCCATCCGCTCCTCATACGGCACATCCGCCGCCTTCATCTCCGCCAATTTCTCCGTCTTCAACTTGTCCACCTGCCGCCGCAAAATCTGTTCCGGATCCTCCACGATCGACTCGCACAACGTCAGCACGTCGAAGGCATAGTCCGGCGACTCCCGTTCCAGCAGCGGCAGCGTGTCGATCAGGTAAAGCGACAACGCCTGGTGCAGCGAAAAGTCCTCCTGCAACTCGACGTTCACGCGCACCTTTCTCCCCTCCGGCCCGCGTTCTCCTTTCGGCAGAATCCCCACGATCCCTCGCTCCACCAGCGCGCGAAACAACTGCCACCCCCGCCGTCGTAACGCCTTTTTCTTCGCCGCGGTTTCATGCGACGCCGCAATGATCTTCTGCATCGCGCGACACCCATCCGTCTCGCGACTCAACACCAACAGCAGCATGCCGTGCGTCACATCGAACTTCGACGTCAGCCCTTCCGCCGGCGCCGTCTGCAATCGCTCAAAGGTCTTCGCATCCCACCCGACACTCCCCTCCGGCGCCCGCTGCTTCACCAGCTTCTTCTGCTTCTTCGGATCGCCCGCCGCTTTCTCCTCCGCGCGTTTGTTCGCGATCATCCACTCCGGCGCCTGCGCGATCACATAGCCTTTGTCATCGAATCCCTTTCTCCCCGCACGCCCCGCAATCTGCCTAAAATCCCGCACGCTCAACACCGCCGCTTTCGCTCCGTCGTATTTCCACAGTTGCGTGAACACCACCGTCCGAATCGGCACGTTGATGCCCACGCCGAGCGTATCCGTTCCACAAATCAGTTTTAACAGCCCTTTCTGCGCGAGCTGCTCCACCACGATGCGATACTTCGGCAGCAGTCCCGCGTGATGCACGCCAATCCCATGACGCAGCCAGCGCTTCATGTCTTTTCCATACGGGCTGTTGAACTTCACCCCTTCCAACGCTTCCGCCAGCGCCGCCTTCTCCTCCTTCGAACACACGTTCAAACTCATCAAATCCTGCGCCGCCTCCGCCGCCGCCCGCTGCGTGAAATACACCAGATACACCGGCGCCCGCTTCATCTGCAGCAACTCCGCCACGCGCTCCGCCAGCGGCACCTCCGAATACTCGAACTCCAACGGCACCGGCCGCCGATCGCTCCGCACCGTCACCGCCGGCACGCCTGTCAACTTTTCCAACTCCTTCTCGAAAAACTCCGTCCCGCCCAGCGTCGCCGACATCAACAGGAACCTCGCGTTCGGCATCGTCAGCAGCGGCACCTGCCACGCGTATCCACGTTCTGGATCCGAGTAGTAGTGAAACTCGTCCATGATCACCGCCCGAATATCGCTCCGATCCCCGCGATGCAGCGCGATGTTCGCCAGGATCTCCGCCGTGCAACACAGCACCGGCGCCTGCGGATTCACGCTCGCATCACCCGTCATCATCCCGACGTTGTCCGGCCCGAAATCCCGGCACAGCGCCAGAAATTTCTCGTTCACCAGCGCCTTGATCGGACACGTGTAAACCGACCGCTCCCCCGCACACAGCGCCTTGTAGTGAAACGCCGCGGCCACCAGCGATTTTCCCGACCCCGTCGGCGTATTCAAAATCACATTGCGCCCCGCAAACAGCTCCAGAATCGCCTCCTCCTGCTCCGGATAAAGCTCCAGCTTCCGCTTCGCCATCGTCTCGACGAAGCGCGTTAGCGCGTCATCCGAATCGCGGACGTCAGCGCTGGGTGCCAGCGGAGCAGCTTGGTTGGGATCGATCACATCGCAGGGTGAAGCTCCGCACCGCCGCTTGGCAAGGAGCGGCCCGCCCAATCGAAAATCCAAACTCGAAATTCGAAAATCCCGCGCCGTCCCAGATTCACCCAAACAGGTGATGGCGACGCGTGTCACAGATCGTTACTGTGTCGCCTCCGGCTGCAGTTACCCCCGCCCCTCACCACACTGTTGGACTGTCCGCCCTACGCCGCCGAACCGCGTCGCACTGCCCACGGTCTACTTGCGCTGCTCTTTGTTCCCACCCCCGACCGACACACCCATGAACGCACCTATCCCACGCCGGACCGCCTTCGCCCTCCTGCTCGTCTGCACCACTCCTCTCGCGCTGGCGCAAGCACCCGCTCCCGTCAGCGACGACACCACGCGCTCCACCGACGAAATCGTCACCTTGTCCCCGTTCGAGGTCGTCAGCACCGAGGACAACGGCTACGCCGCCACGTCCTCGCTCGCCGGATCCCGCTTGAACACCCAACTCCGCGACGTCGCATCCGCGATTACCGTCGTCACGACGGAGTTCCTCGAGGACACCGGCTCGACTAACCTCCGCGACGTCCTCGTCTACACGACCAGCACCGAGGTCTCCGGCATCGGCGGCAATTTCTACGGCGGCAACGCCGACGATAACGCCTACCGCAACCAGATGCTCGCCAACCCGCAGAGCGGCACGCGCGTTCGCGGCCTCAACACCGCCGACCTCACGCGCAATTTCTTCGTCACGAGCATCCCGATGGATTCCTACAACACGTCGCGCATCGACATTCAGCGCGGCCCGAACTCCATCTTGTTCGGTCTCGGCAGCCCCGCCGGCATCATCAACAACACGCTGAAGGACCCCGATCTCGACAAACTCCACGGCGAAGCCCAGCTCCGCTTCGGCAGCTACGAATCCCATCGCGAGGTCGTCGACCTCAACGTCCCGCTGATCAAAGGCCAACTCGGTCTCCGCGTCGCCGCATTGAACGACGAAGCAAAATACCGCCAGGACTTCACCTTCAACCACGACAAACGCGTCTACGGCGCACTCCGCTGGCAACCGAAACTCGCGCCGCACATTTTCACGCAGTTCGATCTCAAGGGCGAGCAAGGCGAGATCCGCGGCAATCGCCCGATCTCCGTTACGTCAGCCGACTTCATCACCAACTGGTTCGGCCCACTCAACCAATACCTGATGTATGATCCGCTGACGAGTAACGGCATCCCGCAGGAACCCGACGGCACTCAGCACCGCGAACTCTCGCACTACTTCGCCGGCGCCCCCGCCCGCGATTGGTGGAACAGCTCCCCCGCTACGATCTATCAAAACCCCGCCACCGGCGCGATCGGCAACGGCGCCCTCGACGCCTACCGCCAGCGCGACGGCTCGCCGTGGGGCGGCCTCAGCGGCGTCACGAATCCCAATCTCGACGAAGGCGGCACCGGCACCTGGAACCGCAACACCGCCGCATTCTACGCCAGCAATCCCATCCTCTCCGACCTTATCGCTGACTTCGAAAGCTCCGCCGGCCGCACGTTCTCCGGCTTCGGCGCCGCGCTCTGGCCCACGCAGATGATCCTCAGCGGCCCGCTCGCATTTATCGACCGCACCATGGCCGGTCCCAACAAGGGCGAATGGAATAAATTCGATACGATCGATCTCTCCTTCACCCAAACCTACTTCAACGGCCGCCTCGGCCTCAACGCCGCGTATTACCGCGAAAATTACGAGTCCGGTTTCGCCAACACCATCAACTCGAACCGCGTCTCCGTCGACGTCAACGCCACCCTCCGCGACAACTCCGCCAATCCCGACGTCGGCCGCCCCTACATCGTCAGCTCCAGCAGCGGCCGTATCGCCGAGGAGGATCGCGAATCCTGGCGCGTCACCGCCTATTACAAATTCGACCCCGCCGACCACCTCGGCCGCGATCACTTCCTCAGCAAAATCTTCGGCGAACAAACCTTCACCGGCATCGTCTCCCGCCAGCGCTACGAAAATTTCAGCCGCGACTTCAACCTCTACGCTTGGGACGCCAACACCTACGGCGTTCCGTTTCTGAGTTCCGCCAACCACCAGGCGTGGTGGGGTCTCCACTACATCGGCGACAGCCTCCTAAACGTCGCAAACTTCGACGCCATTCCCTCCTCTTCCATCCACGGCGTCACGACCGACCATTCGCCGCCCGCGTCGCAGAACGTGCTCGTCTGGGACAACAACACGAGCACCTGGCACAACGCCAACCTCACGCTCCTCAACTGGCGCGACAACCTCGACGATCTCTACACCGGCGCCGCACAGGGCTACGACACCACCGACTCCACCGCCTTCGTCTGGCAGGGCAAACTGCTCAACGGCGCCCTCGTCCCGCTCTTCGGCTGGCGTCAGGACAAATACGAGCGCTGGGACAAACCCGCCGCGCTCATCCGCGATCCGTTCAACGCCGTCCTGCCCTACAGTCCCGACTGGAATTACTCCAACGTCACACCGCTAAAAGCCGACGAACAGCGGCGGAGCTGGGGCGCCGTTCTCCACGTCAACGAACTCCTCGAGCTGTTCGGTCTCCGCCGCCTCCCGCGCGGTCTCGGTGTGAGTTTCACTTACAACGACTCGAACAGCTTCCGTCCCTCCGAAGTCGGCCGCGACATCAACGGCGAACAGTTTCCCGCCCCATCCGGCGAAACCAAGGACTACGGCGTCCTCATCACCGCGTGGACAACAAACTTTCGCTGCGCGTGAACTGGTTCGAAACCGTCCAGAAAAACACGACGCTGAACCGCGGACCTTCGACCTTCTGGGCCAAGGCCGGCATCGCCCGCACCATGAACACGCTCGCTCAGGAAGCGTGGGGTTCGTGGAGCGCCGACGGCACGCAGGCCGCCCCGGAGCGACTCGTGAACCGTTGGTTCTTCGGCGACTCCTACGATGCTTCGATCGCCAGCCAACCGCTTCCCGCCGACTGGCGCGACCAGCTTCCCACGCTCGTCGCCCAACCTCTCCGCGTTCGCAGCGGCGCGGTCGAGGGTTCCGCCAACTACGTCGCGGAAGGCACCATCAACCCCGACACCAGTCTCCCCTATCTCGCTCCGCCACTCACCGCCGACGAGGTCGAATACCGCCGCGCCTGGTTTGCCGCGCGCACCGACGCCGAATGGTTCCGCCCGCTCAACCCCACATGGGTCGCCGCCGAACAATTCGAAAAAATCACCGGCGACGATTATCGCATCTGGGGCGAAAGCCCACCCGCCGGACAAAAACTCACTAACGACCTCGTTTCAGAAGGCGTCGAAATCGAGCTCACCGCCAATCCCCTCCCCAACTGGCGCCTCACCCTCAACGGCGCCAAAATCAAAGCCGTCCGCAGCAACATCCTTCCCGACTGGGCGCCGTTCGTCGCCGAGAACCGCGATCTCTGGTTCGAAGGCTACAACAACAACCCCGGCGGTCCGAGCCAGTTGACCTACTGGACGATCGACGGCTTCGCCGATCTTCGCCACTGGGGCGGCGGCACGACGTATTCGTCCGAGCAGGACACCTTCGGCGGTCGCATGATGCAGGACGTCTACGGCCCTTACGTGAATGCCATCGCCGGCGAGGGCGTCTCGGTGAGCGAGCTTCGCAAATGGCGTCTCAACTTCGTCACGAACTACACCTTCGCCAGCGGCATTCTCCGCAACCTCAACATCGGTGGCGCCGTCCGCTGGCAGGATAAAACCGCCATCGGCTACTACCCAAAATACAACACCGACGCCAACATCTGGGTCACCGACGTCGAGCGCCCGGTCTACGGTCCATCGGAAACAAACTACGACGCCTGGATTGGCTACGAACGTCCCCTCGGCCGCAAATACGTCTGGAGCATCCAACTCAACGTCCGCGATCTCTTCGCCGACGACGAGTTGATCCCCATCCTCGCCAACCCCGATGGCACCATCGCCCAGGTCCGCATCCCCGCCCGCACGACCTGGATGCTCACCAACTCGATCCGCTTCTAACTACCTCGCCAAACTCGCTCCTCCTGCCTCCTCGAAAACCCGCCCCCTTCGGTCATTCCTCTCCCTCTTTGTCATTCTGAGCGAAGCGAAGAATCCACATGCACGCTGGCCTGCGATGTTCGTTCCGATTCCTCCTCGCCTCTCACCTGACAGTCTACGTCGCCTTCGCTCCGCTTCTACAGGCTAACGGCGTCCCGCCCCTCACCACCGCCGCCCAAGTCCGCGCGCTCTCCGAAGACGACGCGCGCCGCGAACTCCCCGTGCGCCTGCGCGGCGTGTTCATGGGCGAGGCGGACCCCGAAGGAATCGCATTCGTGATCCACGACGAAACCGAAGGCATCTACGTCCAGGGCCCCGCCGATCGCGTCGCCCTGATGTCGCGCGGCGACCTCGTGGAAATCGACGGCGTGACCGATCCCGGCGGCTTCGCCCCTTACGTCGTCGCCCGCCACATCACGAAAATCGGCGACGGCGCAATCCCCGCTCCCATTCATGTCTCGCTCGACGAATTGAGCGCCGGCCACATGGACGCGAAATGGATCGAGGTCTCCGGCATCGTCCGCAGCGTCGAACTCAAATCTCCCAGCGACAACGGCTCGCCGCCGCCCGGCACCCGTTATTCCACACCGCAAGGCATCGCCGACCCGCAACACCCCAAGGTCATTCTCACGCTTGCCTCCGGCAACACCCGCTTGCGCGCCCAAGTCTGCGGTCAGCTCGATCCAGCGCACTACGTCGACGCCGTGATTCGCATCCGCGGTCTTTGTTTCAATCTCCACAATCGCAACCGCCAGTTCCTGCGTCCGTTCGTTCAAGTGCCCTGCGGCGTCGAATGGATCATCGAAAAGCCTCCTCCTGAACTCGAGTTCGGCGGAGATCCGCGGCCCGTTTCCAGCCTGCTCCGTTTCGAGAAACACAGCGACAAACACGGGCATCGCGTGCACGTGCGCGGCGCCGTCACGCATTACCAACCGGGCGTCGCTCTCTGGATCCGCGACGGCGATCAAAGTCTTCGCGTGCAGACTCCCCAGAATCTTCCGCTCCAGCTCGGCGACGAGGTCGACGTCATCGGCTTTCCCGCGCGGGGTGGCTACAGCGCCGTCCTCGAAGACGCGATTTATCGCAAACGCCGCTCCCTGCCGCCCCCTCAGCCAGAGGTCTTGAAAGATGTCTCCAGCGCACTTCGCAAAGACGCCGATCTCGTCCAACTCGAAGCGCGCCTCGTCGAGCTTCGCCGTTTCCCCGACAGCGTGGCGCTGACCCTCGACTGGCAACAAACGTCACTCCGCGCAGAGTTGCACCTTCCGGAAAACACCCCGACACCGCCCAGCTGGCTGGCCGGAAGCCTCGTCCGCGTCGCCGGCATCTGCTCCGTCCTCACCGATGAAGACGGCCCCTTGGGCGGCTTGTGGGAACCTCGCTCCTTCCAACTCCTGCTCCGCTCTCCCGCCGACGTATCCATAATCCAAACACCCGCATGGTGGAACGCCGAACGCGTCGGCTGGACTCTTTCCGGCCTGCTCGTCCTCATCCTCGCCGCCGTCGCCGCGATCACGTTCGCTCTCCGCCGCAGCCTGCGCGAACAGGAGCATCGCCGCGCCATGGCCGAAACCGAGTTCACCGCCATTCTCAGCGAGCGAAACCGCGTCGCGCGCGAGATCCACGACACGCTTTCGCAGAGTCTCGGCGCCATCTCCGTTCAACTGGAACTCCTCCGCACGCGCGCCAGCGAACTCAGCGCGCCCGCCCGCCAAAATCTCGCCACCGCCCACCAACTGGCCCGCGAAGCGCTCGCTCAGGCTCGCGAAACGATTTGGAACATGCGCTCGCAGATCCTCGAGCGCGGGGATCTCGGTCAAGCGCTGGAAAGCATCCTTCGGCAAACCACGGAGGGCACCTCGATGATCCCTCGGATGCGCGTCGAAGGCGCGTCGCGTCGTCTGCCCGCCGTCGTCGAAAACAACCTCCTGCGCATCGGCCAGGAAGCGATCATGAACGCCAGCAAGCACGCGCAGCCGCAGCACATCAGCGTCGAGCTCGCCTTCGACGGCCGCACTGTCCGGCTCGCCGTCGAAGACGATGGCATCGGCTTCTCGCCCGCCACGCCGCCCCATGACGAACGCCGACGCAGCTTCGGCCTCGTCGGCATCAAGGAACGCGCCGAATTGCTCGGCGGCAACGTCGACATCGTAAGCGCGCCCGGCCAGGGCACGCGTGTCGTCGTTGTTGTTTCGGTCTGAAAACATCCTGTCGCGCCATGTGTCCCGAAAATGATTCCATCTCCCCGACCCCCGGCGATCCAGCACGCCCTCCCGCCATTCGCGTCCTCGTCGTCGACGATCATCCTCCCATGCGCGTCGGCCTCGTCGGCTTGATCGGCAGTCAGCCGGGAATGGAGGTCGTCGGAGAAGCCTCGGACGGCGCCGAAGCGATCGAGGTCTATGATGACGTCCGTCCCGACGTCGTCCTGATGGATCTCCGCATGCCCGGCATGGGCGGCGTCGAAGCAATCCTCGCCATTCGCAAAAAACATCCCGACGCCCGCGTGATCGTTCTTTCCACCTACGATCTCGACGAGGACATCCACCGCGCGCTGCAGTCCGGCGCAAAATCCTACCTGCTCAAAGACATGTCGGTCGAAGAAATCGCGAGCACCGTGCGCGGCGTCTACGCCGGCGATACACCACTCCCCCGCTCGGTCGCCGACCGTTTGACCGAACGCGCGCGACGCGAGCAACTGACCGAGCGCGAGCGCGATGTCCTCGAGTCGCTGATCAAAGGCCGCAGCAACAAGGAAATCGCCGCCAGCCTCTTCATTTCCGAGGACACGGTGAAATCCCACCTGAAAACCCTCTTCGCCAAACTGCGCGTCCACGACCGCACCGGCGCCGCGATCGAAGCGATCCGACACGGCATCGTTTACCTGAAATAGGTTATCGCGCGTCGCTCCCGGCTCGTCTCTTCACGGTCTCCTGGGTTTCGACGCTACCGGAAATCCCCCCGCGATTTCGATTTGGTGCCAGAGGCCGGGATTGAACCGGCGACCAAAGGCTTATGAGTCCTCTGCTCTACCACTGAGCTACTCTGGCCCGAAACGCGTCGAAACGTGCAAACTCTCCGGGGAAAATCCACCTAAAAGTTTTTCCAACCTCAAACGTCCTCCGGCAGCAGCCACCGAAAATAAGTTACGACAAACCTCCGCCCCGCCGCTCCATCGAGGATTTCGCCCGTCCGCTGCACGATGGCTTCGCAATACGCCACCGCCTTCGAACTCCCGCTCGCGGCCCCTGCCTCGCCATACGCCCGCACCCGAAACGTGTCCGACCGCGCCGTCAGCACCGGACGCAGCTCTTCGAAAAACTCCTCCGCCGTGACCGTGGTGATCTTCGGCGACGCGCCGTCGAACGCCGCCTGAATCAACCCCGACGCTTCCAACTCCTCCACCGATCCAAAGGGTCGCCCCCGCTGCGCGAAAAGATCTCGAATCCGCCTCGCCCCACTCAGCGTCCGATTCGCCGTCAAGCCGAAGACCGCATTGCTGTGATCCGGAAACTCCAACCACGCCCGCCACGCCGCTTCGTTCGTCGTGTTCACGTTGAACGCCCCCACCACCCAACCCTCCGGCGTTGCCATTCCCCACGCCGCCGTTGACGCCAACGCAACACTCCGGTGCGTCGCCGCGTGAAACGCTCCCATCAGCGACACTCCGCTTCCAGCCTGCCGCAACTGCTCAAAACTGGTCATCTTCGAAGCCGTTGAAGAGGTCGGGGAGAAACTCCCTCCCACGAGGCGTCGCAGATTCGGCCGAAGCTCCGCCCCGCTCGCACCCGCCACCTGCGCTTCTCCCACGCGAACGACCGCGCTCACCTTCGAGCCTTCATCCGCGATCCAATATGCAAAACGTCCGCGTCCGCCGCGGTCCGTGTCCGCCAAATCCACCAACCCCACTTCAACGAGTTCCTGATCCGTGCGATCCGCCGGATTGCCGACCGTGTTTGTCCCCACAATTACGATACGCTCCCCGTTCAAACGGGGCATCGCATCGTCCGTCGCTCCCGATGCCAGCCACGCCTCCGGCATCGTCGCCCCCACGCGCCACACGCCACACCAATGCCGAAACGAGCTCTGCGGCGGCTCCCCTACCATTCCCGCCATCGCCGTGATGCGCCCGTCCGGACCCGCCGCCACCTGCAACTGGTCCAGCGCCACGCCCAATCCCAACAGCGCATTTTGCCGCGCCTGCGTCTGCGATTCGGCCGTTGCCGCCATTCGCGAGGTCACGCGCGCCGTCATCGCGACCGCCACCGCCACGACCACTGCCAGCGCCAGCAGCACAAGCGTCAACACCAGCGCAAATCCGCCTTCGCCGCGCCTCCTCACCACGTCCTCGCTTTCAACTCGACGGTTCGCACATAAACGCGCGAGTGCGCCTCGACAATCGCCCACCAGCCCTCGTCCGCACGCGTGTTCGCCGCCATCTCGACGTATCCGCTTTCGAAGGCCTGCAGCCGCGTCGCCCCTTCGTCGGTCAGCACACGTATCATGATTTCCACGACCGCCGGTTCGCCCGCACCCGGAAACTGGGCCGACGCCGTCACGGCGTTCGCCGCCGGAAACAATCGCACGCGTCGCCCCGCCGCATCGCGCGCCAATACCCAGACGCCGAAATCCACCACATGGCTCGCCAGCACGTCGTCATTCTCCACGCCCACCAAAGCCGCCGGCGCCGCCGCCCCAAATCCCACGCCGACGACCTGCTCGAACGTCGCCTCCGCGCTCATCTTCTCCCGAAACAACGCATACCCCACCGGCGAGCCGCTTCCCGATCCCACCGCCCGCCGCGCGAGCTGATACGAAACCGCGACCGGCTGACTCGCCCCCGCTTCGCTATCGTAATCGCTGCTCACCAGCCGCAGCCAGACTCCCGCGCGTCCAAACCGCGCCTCGGCAATCGAGCTCCCTTCACCTTCCGCCAACAATCGCACACTCGCCTCTACCGGCTTCACTCGCGCTCCCGCCATCTCCCAGCCATGCGGCGCCAACTCCGCATTCCCCACCACACGCACATCCCACCAAACCGCTCCATCGTCCCGCAGAATCGCCGACTGCACATCTCGTTCGAGTTGGTCGAGCGCCAGCTTCGCTTCGATTGCACCGACTCCGCCGCCCTGCGCCCGCTGCCACACCGCAAGCAGCCCGCGCACCGCCAGGACCGACATCGTCGCGAGCAACAAAGTTATCCCCAAAGCGACGATCAATTCCACCAGCGTAAAACCGCGCGCTCCGTCCTTCATCGGTTCACCACCACGTTGAACTCCACTCCCTCGCGCTGCGCCGCCGGTGTCTCCACCCGCGATCCGCCCAACCCCACTCGAAACGGCCAGCTCACCCGCACGCGAACCGCCACCGCCGTCGTCATCTTTGCCGGCAGGCTGTCACCGGGAAACTGATACAGCTCCACCATAAAATACTGCTCACGCACGTCGTCGCTCGACCACGCGCGCAACCCGCTGCCATTCCGTTCTGCCACCAACTTGAGACCGCTCGTCGTCTCCCCTTCTCCCGCCAGCTGCGATCGCAGCGCGGCGACGTCCCCTCCCGCCATCGCTCGCAACTCACTCTGAACCGCGTCCGGCATGCGCAAAGCCGTCAGCGTTGCCTCGGCCGTTTCCTGCTCCCGCAATAGTCCCGGCAACAGCCCCAGGATCGCTCCCAGTCCCAACGCGAACACGCCGACCGCGATCACCACTTCCACCAGCGAAAATCCCGAGCGCGCCGACATCTTCGTCAAAAACCGCTCCGATCGTTCAGCAAGCGCGGCACTCCGTAGTTGCTCAGCATTACGCCGCGCACATTCCCTGGCTCGCTCAACTCCACCGGCGAGCTCCCCGCCTCCACCGACCGCCCTCGCTCCCTCCCCGTCGCCACGATCAGCGATCCCGCGCCATTCACCGTGCCGCGCGGCGTGAACGCCAGCCACTCCCAGCTCTCAACCATTTCCGTGTCGTAACTAAACTCCATCGCCGCACCGGCCAGCGCCGACGACCCCAATGTTTGTTGATTGTTTGCCGTCCTCCAGTCCGTCGCCATCGCGAACATCCCCGCCGGCACACGTGTGCGATGCGGCAGCAGATAAACCCCGTCCGGCAGCCTGAATCCCTCCAGCGCTTGCCATCCGCCTCCCGCCTCACTCGCCAGCACGATCAACCGCCGATATCGTTCCTGCGCGAGCGGCGATTGCGGCGAGTTGTGCACCAGCAAACGAACCGTGCTGCCACTCGCCATCGCGCGCGTTCGCGCGAGCGTAACCGCATTCGCCAGCGTTCCCTGCGCCGTCCCCAGCGCAACGGTCTTCCTGCCCCCGCCCGCCACACCCACCATTGCGATCGCCACCGTAGCGATCAACGCCACCACCACCATCAACTCCACCAACGTGAAACCCCTCGCGCGCCTCGTGCTCATTTCCAACTAAAGATGAACCGCGGCGCCTCCGCCGTCGCACCCGGCGCCGGAGCATAAAACGCCACGCCCGACCGCACGCCCGCGGCCGGAAAATCTTCCGCTCCCGGCCGCATTCCTCCCACCAGCGGCAAACTCCCGCCGTAATCGCTCGCCCCAATCATTCCGTCGAGATTCCGATCGACGATCACCGCGATCTCCACGTTGCCGAACCCATCGCACAACCAATTCGGAAACGGCGAATCCGCCGTGGTGAACTCCGCCTCCCCAAACGCGTAAAACGAAATCCGCTTCCGGTTCTGGACCGCCGCCGCACTCCCGCTCGCCAACGCCGTGCCGTCGCGTCTCCGTCCCGCCAATACATCGTGAAACGGATGCTCCGCTCCCGCCGCGCCGCCGTTCACCCGCTGCGACTCGTGGAAGCTCGGATAAAATCCATACTCGCTCCGAAACGATTCGATCGCCGCCGCCCACTGGTTGAACTGCACGCGCGTGCGCGCCTTGTTCGCTGACACCTTCGCCGCGTTCACCGTCGGAATCAAAACCGCCGCCAGGATCGCTACAATGGCGATGACCGTGAGCAGCTCGACCAAGGTAAACGCCCGCGTTCCACCCTTCATAAGCCCGCGTAGATGTTGTCCGCATTGTCGAGATGCAGCGGATCGAAGAACCCCGTCTCCTCGGCCGGCGGCACGTGCACGCCATTCGGGCCGGCGGAATACAGCACAAACCCGCTCGCCTTCCACGCCGCCGCTCCACCCGTCTTGTAGAAATAGAAATACGGATTGCCCCACGGATCGAGCACGCGCGCCCGCACGTCGCTCCCCGCATCCACTCCGGATTCGATCGCGAAGCGCTCCAAATCCAGCGTCGTTTTCACCCCCGGCGAACTCACCAAGCTGTGCAACCACTCCGCCGGCTTCGCCACCTGCGGAAAATCGCCCTGCTGACGTCGATAAGCTTCCAACGCCAGCGACAAGGCCCCGATCTCCGCCTTCGCCTTGGCCACTTTCCCGGCTTCGTTCGCGCGCCGCCCTCCGCCCAACACCATCGCCGCCAAAATTCCCACCACCGCCAATACGGCGAGCAGCTCGATCAGAGTGAAACCGGCCGCGCCTCGCTGACGCATCGCGCACCTTCCCGACGAGCTGGAACTCGGCATGCCGCCAGCCAGTGGCAACAGCCGCCGCTTTTCAACCCGTTTCCCCGTCACCAAAAAAGAAGGGCGGGGCTGCAGCC
>JAEWBF010000011.1 GCA_023391285.1 Verrucomicrobiota bacterium | reverse complement strand
GTTCTGGGCTGCCCTCCAGGATATCCGCCCGGAGAGCGGATATCCCCCGCCCGCCCCCCGCCCGCCGCCCAACTCATCGATCCCGCCTACCGCGTCGACGCCTTCGCCAACTGGTATTTCATGGCCGTATCCACATTCCTGATAACGGCCGCCGGCACGTGGGTCACCGAGCGCTTCGTCGCTCCGCGCTTGGGCGACTACACCGGCCCGGCCCCGCGCGAAGAGCTCAAGCCGCTCAACGCCCTCGAGAAACGCGGGCTCTGGTTCGCCACCGCCACCGTCGTCATCATGACCGCACTCGTCTTGCTCGGCACGCTGCCCGCCCGCGGTTTCCTCGTGAACCCCGACAATCCGACCTTCGCCAACTCGGCGTTCATGGGCGGCTTGATCAGCTTTATCTTCCTCTTCGGACTCCTCCCCGGCATCGCTTACGGCATCGGCGCAAAAACCATCCGCAACGATCACGATGTCGTCAGCGGGATGACCGTCACGATGAAGTCGATGGCCTCGTTCATCGTCCTCGCCTTCTTCGCCGCCCAATTCATCGCCTATTTCAACTGGACCAACCTCGGCGTCGTCACCGCCGTCAAGGGCGCCGAGTTCATCCAACACCTCGGCCTCGAGAATCAGCCCATTCTCCTGATGGTCGCCGTCATCCTTTTCGGCGCCGCCGTAAATCTCCTGATGAGCAGCGCCTCCGCCAAATGGGCGCTGCTCGCTCCCGTGTTCGTGCCGATGTTCATGCTCCTCGGCTACACGCCGGAGCTCGTGCAGGGCGCGTTCCGTATCGGCGACAGTGTTACAAACATCGTCACGCCGGTCCTCAGCTACTTCCCTCTCATCCTCACCTTCGTGCAACGCTACGAGCCCAAAGGCGGCATCGGCACGATGATCGCCACCATGCTGCCTTACACGATCGTCTTCATGATCGCCTGGAGCCTTCTGCTCGCCGTCTGGATCGGCTTCGGCCTCCCCATGGGCCCCGGCGCCCCGCTCTATCTGGCGAAATAAAGGTAGGGCTCGCCGTCCCCGGCGAGCCGCCGATTTCCCAAGCGTCTTCGAGCCGCCGGTTACGCGATCGCCCTTACGCCCCGCCGCCACCCGTCACCGCCGGCGCCGGCTTGAACACCGATTTGAAGCTCGCCTTCAAATAATCGCGATTCATCCGCGCGATGAAATCGTGCGAGATCAATTTCGGGCACGCCGCACTGCACTCGTATTGGTTCGTGCAACTGCCAAAACCCATCTCGTCCATCGTGTTCACCATCGCGAGCACGCGGCGATCGCGCTCGGGCTGGCCCTGCGGCAGCAATCCAAGCTGCGACACCTTTGCCGCCACAAACAACATCGCGCTCGCATTCTTGCACGCCGCCACGCACGCGCCGCATTGAATGCACGACGCCGCATCCATCGCCAGATCCGCATCCGCCTTCGGAATCGGAATCGAATTCGCATCCGGCGCCGCGCCCGTGCGCACGCTGATAAAACCGCCTGCCGCCTGGATCTTGTCGAACGCACTGCGATCGATGACCAGATCTTTCACGAGCGGAAACGCCTTCGCTCGAAACGGCTCCACCACCACGATGTCGCCGTCGCTGAAGCTGCGCACATACGTCTGACACGTGGCAATGCCCCGCCCCGGCCCGTGCGGCTTGCCGTTGATCGACAACGAGCACGTGCCGCAAATGCCCTCGCGACAATCGTGCGCAAACGCGATCGGCTCCTCGCCCTTCTTCGTCAGCTCGTCGTTCACCACGTCGAGCATCTCGAGAAACGACATGTTCGGGTTCAGGTTCTTCGCCGGATAATCGACGAACTTGCCCGGTGCCTCCGGACCGGCCTGCCGCCAAACCCGAAGCGTGAGATTGATGGATTTCTGAGAGGTGGCTGCGACCATGGTGGATGATTTTTCTCGTCGGTAGGTTGCGCGCTCGCCGCGCAACGGGCGCGTGCACGCACCACCTACCATGATTTCGTTGGATTACTTATAGCTTCGGACGCTGGGCTTCACGAATTCGTAATTGAGCGGCTCGACATTACGCAGCGGCGCCTTGCCTTCGCCCTGAAACTCCCACGCCGCCACGTGCGAGAAGGTCTCGTCATCGCGTTTGCACTCGCCGTCCGGATACTGGTGCTCCTCCCGGAAATGCCCGCCGCAGCTCTCTTCGCGCGTCAACGCGTCGAGACACATCAATTCGCCGAGTTCGAGGAAATCTGCCACGCGCCCCGCCTGTTCGAGCGATTGGTTCAACGTGTTCTCCGAACCGGGCACGCGCACATTCGCCCAGAACTCTTCCCGCAGCTTCGGGATCTCCTGCAGCGCCTTCTTCAACGACGCCTGCGTGCGCGCCATGCCGCAACCTTCCCACATGATCTTGCCGAGGCGCTTGTGGAAATGACTCACCGGCTCCGTGCCTTTCGTGTCGAGCAATCGCTTCGTCATGCTCACGACGTTTTGCTCCACCGCCTTGAACTCCGCCGCATCGGCCGACGGACGCGAGCCCGGCTTCTGCGTCGCGAGATAATCGCCGATCGTGTAAGGGATCACGAAATAGCCATCCGCGAGTCCCTGCATCAGCGCCGACGCGCCGAGCCGGTTCGCGCCGTGGTCCGAGAAGTTCGCTTCACCGAGAACGAACAACCCCGGCACATTCGACATCAGGTTATAATCCACCCACAACCCGCCCATCGTGTAGTGCACCGCCGGATAGATGCGCATCGGCACCTTGTAGGCGTTCTCGTCCGTGATCTCGTGATAGATGTCGAAGAGATTGCCGTAGCGCTCCGCCACGCCCGCCTCGCCGAGCCGATTGATCGCGTCCGAGAAATCCAGATACACGCCCAACCCGCTCTCGCCCACGCCGCGACCTTCGTCGCACACGCGCTTCGCCGCCCGCGACGCGATGTCGCGCGGCGCCAGATTGCCGAAGCTCGGATACATCCGCTCGAGGTAGTAATCGCGATCCTCTTCGGGGATCGTATTCGGATCCTTGAGCCGATCCGCCGCCTTCTTCGGCACCCAGATCCGGCCATCGTTGCGCAACGACTCCGACATCAGCGTCAGCTTCGACTGATAGTCGCCGCTCACCGGAATGCACGTCGGGTGAATCTGCGTGTAGCACGGATTCGCGAAACACGCGCCCCGCTTGTAAGCCCGCCAGATCGCGGTCGCATTCGACTGCCGCGCATACGTCGAAAGATTGAACACGTTGCCGTAACCGCCCGTGGCCAGAATCACCGCATCCGCCGCATGCCGCGAGATCGCGCCCGTGATCAGATCGCGCACGACAATCCCTTTCGCCTGCCCACCCACAATCACGAGATCGAGCATCTCGGTGTTCGGAAAGAGCTGCACGGTATTGGCGCCCACCTGGCGCATCAGCGACGAATAAGCGCCGAGCAACAACTGCTGCCCGGTCTGGCCGCGTGCGTAAAAGGTGCGCGACACCTGCGCCCCGCCGAACGACCGGTTCGCCAGCAATCCACCGTATTCGCGCGCGAACGGCACGCCTTGCGCCACGCACTGATCGATGATGTTGACCGACACCTCCGCGAGCCGATGCACATTCGCCTCGCGCGCGCGGTAATCGCCGCCCTTGAGCGTGTCGTAGAAAAGCCGATACACGCTATCGCCGTCGTTCTGGTAGTTCTTCGCGGCATTGATGCCACCCTGCGCAGCGATCGAGTGCGCGCGACGCGGGCTGTCGTGATACACGAAGCACTTCACCTTGTAGCCGAGCTCCGCGAGCGTCGCGGCGGCCGAGGAGCCGGCGAGGCCGGCGCCGACGACGATCACTTCGTATTTCCGTTTGTTGGCCGGATTGACGAGGCGGATGTTCGCCTTGTGGTTGCGCCACTTGTCGGCGAGCGGGCCGGGCGGGATGCGGGAGTCGAGTTGGGCCATGGCGCGAAGATTTTAGCGGTGAATCGCAACAGGAACAGGAGCGCCGGCGTGCGGCTGGAGTTTGCCGATCAGCACGGCGGCGGGAATCGCGAGATTGCCGAGGAAATAGAGCAGCGCGAACGCCACGCAGACTTTGCGCAGCGCGGGCGACCAGCGCGACGAACGCCAGCCAAACGTCTGGAACATGCTGTCCGTCCCGTGCACGAGGTGAAAACTCAGCAACCCCACCGCGATGATGTAGAAAATCGACACCGCAACATTCTGGAACCCGTAAACCACCATCGAGTGAACGTCGTGCACCACCGTCCCCGCGGCCACCACGGGAAAGCCCGCGATGTGATACTCGCTCGTCATGGTATATTCCGGCAGCGCCGTCTTGAACGTGTCCGCGCCCGCCGAGCCGATCGTGAAGTGCGCGATGTGATACACGATGAAGGCCAGCACCACATAGCCCGTCCACCGCATCGTGCGCGACGCGAGCGTGGCGCGGATCGTGTGCTTGGCACTATAGCCCACATTCCTCGCGGCGTGATTTTCCAACGTCAGCACCGTCGCCGCCCACACGTGAATTCCCACCGCAACCAACAACCCAATGCGGGCAACCCACAGCAAAGGCCCGAGCGATTGCAGGAAGTGGGCGTAGCCGTTCAGTTTGTCGGGCTCGGAAAAGACCTGGAGGTTGCCCACCAAGTGTCCGATCACAAATCCAATGAGGATCAAGCCCGTCACGGCCATGAGGAACTTGCGGCCGATAGTGGAGCGGAAGAGGTTCATCGCAGTTACGGGAGGGGATTACGCCGCGGCGCTTAGATGCGTGGTAAGTTCGACGCGCAGGCGGTCCTTGTAAAGTAACCGCCTGCCGAGGGACAGCTTATTAGTCGCCCTAACTTTTTGGAGTAGTTGACGGCGGCCAAGCTCCTACCCCGACACCTCATTGTCGCGGAACGCGCGAACGTTCCCGCTAAGCCACGACCAGGACTCCGGTCATTTCGCGAGCGGTTTCAACAACGCAAACTTCCCGCTTGCCGCCGGCGCGATCACCCGGCGTCGAAACGCACTCACGCGCACACCTTCGCCCAACACCCGCGCGATCGCCTGCTCCACACCCGCGGGCGCGACATGATCCGCCACGTAATGGAAATCCCACCGCGCATCGCTGGTCTGCACCAGCATGTAGTGCCAGCACGCGAACTCCGCCGGCAACGCCGCATCGATATCGGTCGGCGATACCAGCGACCCATCCGGCCGGAAATACAAATTGCCCTCCCTTCCGAGCAGACGAAATCCCGTCGGAAAACGCTGCACGATGTCACCCGTGTGATACCGCAACAACGGCATCGCCTCGCGCCCCCGCGTCGTCACGTAAATCTGAAACACATCCGGCAGCGTCTCCGGTCGCCACGGCACCAACTCGATGAACGCATTCGCATCGATCACGCGCGAGTTGTCCTTGAACGCCTCGCCCACGAACAAATACCCCGCCTCCGTCGAACCGTAGAGGTCCACTTGCGGCGCCGGAAACACCTCCGCAATCCGCGCTCCGTGCTGCGCGCTGGCCTTGCCATACGTCAAAATCACCGCGCGCAAACTCGGCACTTTCACGCCGCGCTTCTTCGCCGCCCGCGCCAGCAGCGACAAATAAACCGGCTCGCCTTCCAGCACCTCCGGCTTCGTCGCCTGCAACTCGAACACGATCCGATCCCACTCCGACTCCGGAAACGCGAAGGGATCACTCGAAAGATTCAAATACACCGTCCCGTCGAAATACCGGTGCGGAAACGGATGATCCTCGTAGGGACACAAATTGCTCGAACATCCCACCGGCGCCAAAACGCATTTCCGATACGGCCGTCCAACAAACTCGCGCAGGATCGGGGACGCGAGATACGCGCGCTCCGTCTGCGCATTCCACCAGCCATCCTCCATGATCACGGTCATCGGCGACTGCGTCGTGCCGCCCGTGCTCTCGTATTCATAACGCTTCGTCTGCAGCCCGCGCTCGACCACCGCGTAATCCTCGAAAAACGCCTGATGCCCCCGCTCGATGATTTCCTTTTTCGACAGCGCCGGGATCTCGCGATAGCACGACCACTGCAGCGGCTCCGCATGCAACGGAAAACGCTGCCCATACAGCGGGCTGCGTTCATAGATCTTGCGAATTTCGCGTTCCAGCGGAGTCGGCAGAAAATCGCCCTCCGGCGCTGGACCGAGCGTCTCGGAGGCGTTGGCAAACGTGGGAAGCGTCATTGAAACGGGTGTGTGATCCAGTAAGCGGACCCCGCATCTCAAGTCAAACGACCGCGGCCGCCCCCACGCACATCACGCCTTGATCAACGCCCGCCACAGCGGTTCGAAGAGAAGCAACGCATTCAACGTCAGGCTGTGCGTAATCCCTCCGGCGCGCGCGAGCGCGAACACGTCCTCCACCGGCAGCGTCACGACTTTCATCTCCTCGTCCACATCCCACGCCAGCGGATGCGTCAGCTCCGCCTCGTCCACATACACGAGATGACACCGATTGCTCTGCATCGCCGGATTCGGATGCACGCTGCCCAACATCTTCGCCGGCGCTCCCGTGTAGCCGGTTTCCTCCTGCAGCTCGCGCACGCCCGCGATCGCCGGCTCTTCACCGGCCTCGATCACCCCGCCCGGAATCTCGAGCGAAAACTCGTCGATTCCATAACGAAACTGCTGCACCAACACGACCCGGCGATCGCGCGTGAGCGCCACCACGTTCACCCAATCCGGCGGATCGATCACGATGAAGTCCCGCTCCGTCCCGCGCACCGGATGACGGAATCGCGTGCTCCTCACCTCGAAGATCCGGGTCTTCGCAATCGTCGTATGCGCGAGCGCTTCCCAGCGCGGCAGGTCGGGATTCGGTAGTCTCATGCGACGCTCACGCTTCCACGACTCTCCACTTAACTCCAGCGACGAAACGCGCACCCTTCTTTTCACCGCCTCCCGCCCAACCATAAAAAAACCTCCCGATTTTCACCGGGAGGTTTTCGAAATTCGAATCGGCTTCGCGTGAGATTATTTCTTCGGGAGCTTGATCTTCTGGCCCACCTTCAAGCTCGACCAGTTCACACCCGGGTTCACCGCCATCAAATCTCCCAACGCAATCCCCTGCGCGCGGGCAATCTTCGCCCCCGTGTCGCCGCCCTTGATCACGTATTCATCCGGACCCGCCACGACCGGACCGCTGGATCCCGCCTTCGAGGCTGCCGCCGCCGGCGCCGGCGCCTTCTTCTGCGCGTCCTCCAGCTTCGTAATCGCCGCGTGGATACTTCCGAGATCGGTCGCCACGGTGTTGAACGCCTCCTGCGTCGTGCGCGACAGCGAACCGATATCGCGGCTCGTCTTGTCGACGCTCGATTGGACCGTCGTCAACTGTCCTTCGATGCTGTCGATCCGCCCCACTTTCTCCTCTTGCACGGCGACCGCCTTTTGAAGGCTCGACGCCTTGATCGCGGCATAGCCGCCGACCAGAAGAGACAGCACGCCAACGACGATGCCCGCCACCGGCAGCATGCTGTTATTTTCACGCGAAATGGTATCCATAGAGACGAAGGGGAGGTTCGCGCAGGACTAAACGAACCCTCTGCCTACGCAAGAAGAGATTAACGCCGCACCGTCGACGGCACCGAGCAGAAACCGCTTATGCGGATCACTCACCCGCCGCTCGTTTCTCCACCCATTACCGGCAGCACGATGCCCGTGATGTAAGACGAATCCGCATCCGACGCCAGAAACACATACGCCGGCGCAAGTTCCTCCGGCTGTGCCGGTCGCCCGATTGGTGTTTGGCTGCCAAACTTCGCCACCTTCTCCTCACTCGCTCCCGCATCCGCCACGTTCAACGGCGTCCACACCGGCCCCGGCGCCACCGCATTCACGCGAATGCCGCGCTCCACCAAGTCCACGGCCAACGTTTTCGTCAGCGCATTGATCGCACCTTTCGTGGCCGAATAATCCGGCAGGCTTCCCGAGCCCAACAGTCCTGTTTCCGAACTCGTCGCGATGATCGCCGAGCCAGGCTTCAGATGCGGCAATGCCGCCTTCACGAGCCAGAAATAAGCATACACGTTCGTCTTGAACGTGCGGTCGAACTCCTCGTCCTCGACCTCCTCCGGCTTCGCCTTCCGCATCTGATGCGCCGCATTCGAAACCAGAATGTCGAGCTGGCCCAGCTCCCGCACCGTCTTCTCCACCGCTTGCCGACACGCCTTCGCGCTCGAAAGATCGCCCGGCAGCAAAACACATTTCCGCCCCGCCGACTCCACCGCCCGCTTCGTTTCCTGCGCGTCCTCCTCCTCGACCGGCAAATAGCCAATCGCCACATCCGCCCCTTCCCGAGCGAAGAGATACGCCACCGCCCGTCCGATACCCGAATCTCCGCCCGTGATCAGAGCCACCTTCCGGTTGAGCTTTCCCGCCGCATGATACTGCGACGCCTCCCACCGCGGCTTCGGATCCAGCCTACTCTCCAACCCCGGCGCCTCCTGCTTCTGCTTGGGAAAGGGCGGCTCAGGTTGAGACTTGATCACCGGTTTGGCGCCAGCACGCCGTGACGAGGCCTTTGCTTTCGACTTGCTCATCCCGCCATCGTAGCCCGCCCATTTCTCCGGTTCCGCCGCGCAGCTCCCCACCTGCCTGAGATTTGCATGGGAAATCCCCCGCGCAATCCCTCGAAAGTGGTCGGGGCGGCGAGATTCGAACTCGCGACCTCCTGGTCCCAAACCAGGCGCTCTACCAGGCTAAGCTACACCCCGAACTCGCGGCATCGGACTGGTCAGCCGGCAGCATGTCAACGCCGACAACGTCCGGCCGTAAGACGCAAATACATGTATAAATAGCGTGCAACTGCTCAATTCATATACATCGATTTGCACTAAACCCAATGAAACCGACCTGCTACGCCGCGCTTTTCGCAACCCTGCTTCTCATTGTATCACAATCTCGCGGACAAATTACGCTTTCCCTGCCCGGCTACGAACAACGCTTCGACGCCTTGTCTTCCGGTTTGCCACTCGGCTGGGCCGTCTACTCCGGAGCCAGCGTATCTTCGCTGGGTATCGAAACGACTTTTACGTCGTCGCCTACTACGTGGAGCAACACAAGCACGGTATTTCGTAATATCGCCAGTTTCGATGGCAGCTCGCCTACCGACAACACGGCGGCTCAATCAGCTAATCTCGACCGGGCGTTGGGGTGGCGTCCGAATAATGCTTCTACTCGCAACGGAGCAGTTACGTTTCACATCGCGAATACGGTAGGACTCCGGGACTTCGGCGTCTCAGTGACATTGTTCACGGGCAACAACGTCGGCGACACGAACCAGAGCTACAGCTTCGAATACCGGCTGGGCGACATCGGTGACTTCGTCGCGATTGGCACCTATACAACTTCAGCTCCTTTCGATCCGGTCGAGCTGTCCGCTTCGCCTTTCACGCTCTCAGTCTTGGATGATCAAAGTAACGCGGTCTATTTCCGCATCCGAGGAACAACCCCCTCAGGAACGACCAGCTTGGACACCTTGGGGATCGACAACTTCTCTCTCACCTACTCCGCCGTCCCCGAACCCTCCACCTACGCCGCCCTCTTCGGCGGGCTCTCGCTGGTCGGCGCGATCCTCTATCGCCGCCGACGCAAGCAGGTCTGAGCTTAATTCTTTCCCGGCAGACTGATCGCCGGCGACGCCTCTGCATCCGCTGGCGCAGCCGCCTCGATCGCTCCCGGTGTCGCCAGCAACTGCAACGTCCGCTGCGTCCACGGGCTCGTCGGATCCAACTGCATCAGCTGGTCCGCATACGCTTTCACGTCCGCCCCATTCCCGGCCGCCGACGCGAGGCTCGCCAAATGCGCAATCGCCTCGGCCCGGTAAGCTTTGATTTCGTTGGCGTTGTTAGCGATCGCCTTCAACGCCGCCTCCCCCTCGCTCGTGCGCCCCGCCTGATGCTTCGCCATCGCGGCACCCAGGCGTGCCCGGCTCGCCAATGGCCCCGTCTTCAAAATCGCCGCCGCCTGCTCATACGCCGTCGCTGCGTCCGCGTGACGCCGATCGGCATACGCCTCGTCCGCAATCCGCAGATGCGCCACACCCGCCAGCTCGTGCCCTTCGTTCGCCGCCGCAAAAGCCTTCAACTGCGCCGTCGTCGTCGCTCCCGCATACGCCTGCTGAATGTCGCGCTGCTTCTTCTCCTGGAGCATCTCCCACGCGCCCTGCCCCACGATCACCAGAAGCACCAACGCCGCGATCCCCAGCAACGCCTTCGCATTCTTCTGCCAAAACGCCCACAACCGCTCTTCGAACGGCGGCACCACCGGCCCGCCTTCGGCCGGTTGCGAGTGAGGCTTATCGCCAGAGGGTGTGGGGCTTGAGGACGAGGAAGGCGTGGCCATGACAGGAGTTTTCAAGTTCGTGAATCGGCGACCGAAACAGATCGCCTCCCACGCGTAAAGGCGGGAGTTGCGCCGTTCCTCAGTCAAACACCACCGTCTTGTTCCCGTAAGCCAGCACGCGAGCGTCGAGATGCCAGCGCACGGCCTGCGCCAACACTCGCTTCTCCAAGTCGCGTCCCACCCGGATCAGATCGTCCACGTCTTGCCGGTGCGTGACCCGCGTCACGTCCTGATGGATGATCGGCCCTTCATCCAAATCACGCGTCGCATAATGCGCCGTCGCTCCGATCAACTTCACGCCGCGCGCATGCGCCTGATGATAAGGCCGCCCTCCCGCAAACGCCGGCAGGAACGAGTGATGAATATTGATCACCGGGCGTGCCCACTTCTCCAAAAACTCCGCGGACAACACCTGCATGTAGCGCGCCAGCACCACCACGTCGACCGCCAGTCCATTTAATAACGCCAGCTGCCGCGCCTCCGCCGCCGCCTTCGTCTCCGCCGTCAACGGCACGTGATGATACGCCAACCCATAACCCTCCGCCGCCTCCCGCAAATCCGGGTGATTGGAAATCACCGCCACCAACTCCCCCGCAAACTCCCCCGCCCGCCAGCGCAAAGCCAGATCGTGAAAACAATGATCCGCCTTCGAAACGAACACCGCCACCCGCGCGCACTGCGCCGACGACGACACTCGCGCATCCATTCCCAACGAGGCCGCAAACGCCCGAAACGCCTCTCCGTCCGCCGATGCGCCCCCGCCCTGCGGCACCCACTCCACGCGCTGGAAAAACACCCCCGCCTCCATGTCGCGATGCTGATCCGCATGCAGAATATTTCCACCTCGCTCGAAGATCCAACCCGCCACGCGCGCCACGAGCCCGGGCTGGTCCGGGCCATGAAGGAGAGCGACGAAAGTATCGGCCGAAGAAGACATGCCCGCGAAACCTACAGGAATCGCCTCGCGGTTGTCACGCCCCGCCTCCGGCCCCAATACCGCTCCCCTCCACCCGAGGCGTCACTTCGTAGCGGGCATCCCGCGACACGAAAGATTCAAACCCTCTGACATCCCCTTCTGCACCGTCGCAAAAGAACGGATACGCCCAACACCCCCGCCGCCGCCCACGCATAAGCGGACGGTTCCGGCGCCGGCACCATCTCGATCGACGTGATCACCCCGTCGCCGTATCCCGCCCAAGCGAAGTCTCCCGCGCGCAACAACACGTCGTGCACCACCAACTCCCCCGGAGACACCAGCAACCGCGGAAACCCCTGCTCATTTCCCGCCGCGGCAAAATCGTTCTGCAGCGAAAACCACCATCCATCTCCGGTTTCGCCGCGCAGCAAATAGCTCGTATGCACTCCCGCGCCCACCGGTTCGCGCCACACCTCCAGCGCCGCATTCTGCAGCGCGAACTCCTCCGCGCCGATCTGCAACGTCGCAGCCGATGGCACATACAACGCGCGCGCCTCTCCCGCGACATCCTCCAACCTGAAATCGAAACGCACCTGCGCCCAACCCGGCAGAAACGCCGGCGCGAGCTCCGCGTTCTCCAGATGCTCGAGCGAGCCTTCGCCTTCGACCCGAATCAATTGAGCGAACGCAAGCGGCGCCAACGTCATCGCCAATCCGAGTCGAAGGACCCCAGCCGCATGGAAGCGCATGCAAAACCATAGCAGATCACTCCGGCGAAGACCATCAGGTGAATCCCGTTTCTGGATACACCATGAAAAACGCCGCGCTCCTAACGACTTTCGACCGGCGCCGGTCCCGGACAACCCAAACGCCGCGGGTCCGGGAAACGCGCACGCCGGCGAAAAACGTTTCCAGGATCCCCGACCGGCCTCGTCCTCAGAGCACGTTGACGTTGCCGCGATATTGCTGAATCGGCTTCACCGCCACCGGCTTCTCCTTCAACGCCTCGATGCCTTTCACCGCCGCCTGCGCGCCGGAAATCGTCGTCATGATGCAGACGTTATGGGCATACGCCGCCGCCCGAATGGCGTTCTCGTCCCGCCGCGGAATCATCCCGCTGGGCGTGTTGATCACCATCTGGATTTGCCCGTTCTTGATCATGTCGACGGCCGTCGGACGACCTTCGTTGATCTTCGCGAGCCGCTTCACCGCGACGCCTTTTTCGCTCAACACCTGCGCCGTTCCACTCGTCGAATAAATCGAGAAGCCCAGCGCCTCGAGCCGGCGGGCGATGTCCACCGCCCGCGTTTTGTCGGATTCCTTCACCGACAGGAACACATTCCCCTTGGTCGGCAGTCCCGGCTTGGCCGCCGCTTGCGCCTTCGCAAATGCGATCCCGAGATCCGCATCCAGGCCCATCACTTCGCCCGTCGAACGCATCTCCGGCCCCAGCGCAATCGTGGCCCCGGGGAAACGCACAAACGGAAACACCGCTTCCTTCACGCACCAATGTTTCGGCGTCTGCTCCCGCGTGAAACCAAGGTCCTTCAGTTTCTGCCCCGCCATCACCTTTGCCGCGAGCTTCGCCAGCGGCACGCCGATCGCCTTCGCGACAAACGGCACAGTGCGCGACGCGCGCGGATTCACTTCGAGCACGTAGAGTTGGTTGTCCTTGATCGCGAACTGCACGTTCATCAGCCCGATGACGTTTAGCTCCTTCGCGAGCGCATAGGTCGCCCGGCGCACCGTCTCGAGCATTTCGCGCCCGAGTGTGTGCGGCGGCATCACCATCGCCGCATCGCCCGAATGCACGCCGGCAAACTCGATGTGCTCGAGCATGCCGCCGATCACCGATGTCTCACCATCGCTGATACAATCCACGTCGAGTTCGATCGCGTCCTCGAGGAACTTGTCGATCAGCACCGGCTTGTCCGGCATGACGTCGAACGCCTGCCGCACCACCGCGCGAAACTCCTCTTCGCTATAGACGATGAACATCCCGCGACCGCCCAACACGAACGACGGCCGCAGCAGCACCGGGAACCCAATCTCCTTCGCAAACGCCAGCGCATCCGCCTCGTTCATCGCCGTGCGGTTCGCCGGCGACTTCAGCTTCAGCTTGTCCAGAATGGCCGAGAAGAGCTTCCGATCCTCCGCCGTGTCGATGCTCTCCGGCGACGTGCCGATGATGTTCACGCCGTGCTTCTTCAACGCGCTCGCCAAGTTCAACGGCGTCTGCCCGCCGAACTGCACGATCGCGCCATCACACTTCTCCTGCTGATAAATCTCCAGCACGTCCTCGAGCGTCAGCGGCTCGAAATACAAGCGGTCGCTCGTGTCGTAATCCGTCGAAACCGTTTCCGGATTCGAATTCACCATCACGCTTTCGTAGCCGAGTTCGCGCAACGCGAAGCTCGCATGCACGCAGCAGTAATCGAATTCGATGCCTTGCCCGATGCGATTCGGCCCGCCGCCGAGAATCATGATCTTCTTCGTGCCTTTCGGCGGCATCACCTCGTTCTCGTCGCCGTAACTGGAATAATAATACGGCGTAAACGCCTCGAACTCCGCCGCACATGTATCCACCAATCGATACGTCGTCTCGATGCCGCGCTTCTTCCGCTCCGCCCGCACGGCCTCCAGATCGCTCTTCAGCACGTGCGCGAGCTGCACATCGGAGAAACCAAACTGCTTCGCCCGCCGCAGCGTCGTCGTGTCGATCGTCGCCAGCGTCTGCTTCGCCAGGTCCTGCTCCATCTCGAAGATCTCCCGCAGTTGATGCAGAAACCACGGATCGATCTTCGTGATATCGAAAATCCGCTCGACCGAATAACCCGCGCGGAACGCGTGCCGGAGGTAGAAGATCCGCTCCGAGTTCGGCGTGCCGAGCTTCGCATTGATCACCTTCTCCTCGACCGGCTCGTCGCCGCCATGCTTGCCGCCCCCGCCGAAACCGCGCGCTCCAATCTCGAGCGAGCGCAGACACTTCTGCATGGACTCCTTGAAGGTCCGCCCAATCGCCATCGCCTCGCCGACCGACTTCATCGCCGAGGTCAGCGTCGGATCCGCATCCGGGAACTTCTCGAACGTAAACCGCGGAATCTTCGTCACGACATAGTCGATCGTCGGCTCGAAACTCGCCGGCGTCAGACGCGTGATGTCGTTCTTCAATTCATCCAGCGTGTAGCCCACCGCGAGCTTCGCCGCGATCTTCGCAATCGGGAAGCCCGTCGCTTTCGACGCGAGCGCCGACGAACGCGACACGCGCGGATTCATCTCGATCACCACCATGCGGCCCGTGACCGGATCGACCGAAAACTGGATGTTCGAACCGCCCGTCTCCACGCCGATTTCGCGGATCACCGCAAACGACGCGTCGCGCATCACTTGATACTCCTTGTCCGTCAGCGTCATCGCCGGCGCCACCGTGATCGAGTCGCCCGTGTGCACGCCCATCGGATCGAAATTCTCGATCGAGCAGATCACGACGCACTGATCCTTGTGATCGCGCATCACCTCCATCTCGTATTCCTTCCAGCCGAGCAAACACTCCTCGACGAGCACTTCGTGCACCGGCGAAAGATCGAGCCCGTTCGCCACGATCCGCTCGAACTCTTCCTTGTTGTAAGCAATGCCACCGCCACTCCCACCCAACGTAAACGAGGGCCGGATGATCAACGGATACGCGCCCAGTTCCTCCGCCGCCGCCCGCGCTTCCTCCATCGATTTCACCGTGCGCGATTTCGCGACATCGAGACCAATCTTCAGCATCGCTTGCTTGAACAACTCGCGATCCTCGCCCTTCGCGATCGCCGCCGGCTTCGCCCCGATCATCTCCACGCCATACTTCTCGAGCACGCCCGCCTTGTGCAGCTCCATCGAAAGATTCAGCGCCGTCTGACCTCCCAACGTCGGCAGCAAGGCCGAAGGTTTCTCCGCCGCGATGATCTTCTCGAGCATCTCGACATTCAACGGCTCGATGTAGGTCACATCGGCGAACTCCGGGTCCGTCATGATCGTCGCCGGATTCGAGTTCACGAGGATGACCCGGTAACCTTCTTCCTTCAGCGCTTTGCACGCCTGTGTGCCCGAGTAGTCGAACTCACATGCCTGGCCGATCACGATCGGGCCGGCGCCAATGATCAGGATGGATTTTAAATCGGGGCGTTTAGGCATGTGCGTAGATTTCGACGAGAGTTGAGCGCGCCGAAACCGTCCGCAAGCGGGAAACGCGACCACCCGCTCTCACACCTCCTTACGCCCGCCTCTCGCCCCCTCAAAATGGCGCGACAGCGCCGGTAGGGCGCCCACACCCCCAGAGCCCCCCC
>JAEWBF010000113.1 GCA_023391285.1 Verrucomicrobiota bacterium | reverse complement strand
CGCAACGCGCGGACGGGGGGCGGGGGCGGGGGCGGGACACCCCGCCCTACAAAGGGAGTTAGTCGAAGGGGAGGATGTTGAGGTGGTCGATGTTGGGGCCGAGGGGCGGATGGAGGCGGATGGTGTTCTCGCCAGCGCGGAGGTCGACGACGACGCGGTCCCAGGCCCAGCTTTGGAGGGAACCCGTGGGCCAGAGCGTGAGCGCGGTGGGAAGTTGTCCGTTGACGTGGAGGGCGGCGTCTTCGCTGTCGTGGCGGCGCATGGCGTAGCGGAATTCGAGAATGTAGCGGCCGGCGGCGGGGGCGTCGTAAGTCCATTCGATCCAGCGGCGACCTTGAGAGCCGCCGAAATCGCGATAGCCGGAGCCGGTGAAACCGGCGATGTCCGTGCGAACGGCGGCGCGGTCGACGCGGGCGTCTTCGGCTTCGAGGATTGTGCCGCCGGGTGTCGGCTGCATTGAAGGAATGAATACGGCCGAGCCGGTGGTGGTGAGATCGTAGAGGACGGAGCTGTAGAGTTGGCGCCAGTCGACGTGGCCGACGCGGTTCATCCAAACGGGGTTTTTGTAGTCGGTGAGCGCGAGCGAGGAGAACGTGCGCCAGTGGAGGGCGGCGGCGTTGAGTTCGGCGGCGAGGCGATCGCGGTGAGAGGCGTCGAGGGTGTCGCGGAGGAGCGCGAGTTCGGTGGCGGCGGCGATTTTGTGGGCGTAGTGTTTGCCGAGGTGGGCGACGATGCGGATGTCGGCGAGGGTTTGGCGGAGTTCGGGTGAAGACGGAGAGGAGCGGGCGGAGGAGGAGTGATGTTGGGAGAGGAAGGCGAGGGCGCGGTCGGCGTGGGCGTGGAGTTGTTGGACGAGTTGGGGCGGCGTGACGCCGGACGGAGTTTGGTTTTCGCGGAGCGACGCGACGTAGTCGGGGATGGAGACGTTGTTGCTGGTGGGGTGAGGCGGGAGGGAGATGAAGCGGTTGAGATCGTGGAAGCCGGTGGGCGTTTGGGCGGGTTCGGGGCGGCCTTTGGAGGCTTCGATATACCATTGGAAATCGAAGCGGCCCCAGTGGAAGCCGGTGACGAGCGGGTAGATCATCGACGCGTCCTGCCAGGCGGCGAGGAGCGCGGCGGCGTCGGGGGCGGTAAGTTCGAAGCGGGTGGCGACGAGGGAGACGATGCGGTCGTTGGAGAGATTGGGGTTGTATCCAAAACGTCCCCACAGGAGCCAGTGGAGCCAGTGTTTGTCGTGCTCGAGCGGGCGCGGGGCGGCGGGTGCGCGGTGAAGGTCGAGGAAGTCGCGGCCCCAGATCCATTGGTCGGAGCCGTAGTAGAAGCCGCGCGTGGGGAGCGTCGGCATGTTGCGGATGAAGTCGCGGACGAAGTCGGGGGCGGCCCAGCGGAAGTAGTAGGAGTCGTCGTTGCGGAGGGTCCAGAGGACGGGTTGGTCGCCGACGTCGCGGAGGAAATTCGTGTGGAAGTTTTGGGTGGTGGAGCTGAGCGCGTGGGCTTCGGCGTATTTGAAGCTGTAAGTGAATTCGACGTGCGGATGTTGGATGAGGGGCGCGAAGCGTTGGGCGATTTCAGCGGCGGCGGCTTCGTGCTGGCGGTGGATGAAGGTGAGTTTGCGATGGGGTTGGACGGCAAGGGCGTCGAGCACGCCTTGGCCGTAGGTGCGGAAGGCCCAGTCTTCTTTTTCGGCGGCGGTGGCGTCGGGCATGTTTTCGCCCGTGGTGAGTCCGATGCCGGCGAGGAGCGGGTAGGTGAGGATGAGTTCGCGGACGCTGCGGCGGAAATAGTCGGCGGTGGTGGGATTGTCCCAGTCGGGCGTGAGGCCGTAGCGGCCGGCGGTGCCGTTGGTGAAGACGTTCCACGTGATGAGGTAGAACTTCACGTTGCGCGCGCGGCCGTAGCTCATGACCTCGCGCCAGAAGGCGATCTTTTCGTCGATCGTGAGGTGTTTGAGGACTTCGACGTGGTCGACGATTTCAGGGGCGTCGAGGCCGGTGGCCCAGGTGTGATAGTATTCGTTCCACTTGGCGGTGGAGCGGTGGACGTCGGCGAGAGCGATGTCGGGGTATTCGGGGACGCGGACGAGCGATGGGAACGGGTGGAGGTTCCAGAGCGAGACGAGATTGTAGCGGTCGCGGGCGAGACGATCGATGTAGTCGCGCCAGAAAGACATGTCCCAGACGGTGGCGATGTTTTGTTGGGCGGATTCGCCGGCGTCGGTGTAGCTGGGCGTGCGGGCGTCGAGGGGGAGGTTGAACTTCACGCCGCGGATGGCGAAGTGCGGGGACTGGTCGATGTCGGTGAGTGCGTCGAGACCGGCAGTGCGGATGATTTCGACGGCTTCGAGGGCGCCATACATGAGGCCGGCGGCGTCGTGGCCGAAGATGTGGATCTGGCGCGGGGCGGTGGTGGTGTTGGCGGCGGAGGGAGCGCGGGTGAGGCGGATCGAGAAGCTTTCGGGGGTGTTGCAGGCTGGAGGAGAGCGGAGGGCGTTGCCGGCGAGGATGGGCTGAGCGGCGGGGGAGGAGGTGAGTTCGAGGAAGAAGAGAGCGGGAGTGGAAGGCGGTTTCGCAACGAGGGCGGAACGGAGTTCGGCGGCGCCGAAGAGGATGGGACCTTCGTCGGAGGAGTGGTGAATGGAGACGGTTTGGGCGAGGATGGTGGACGAGAAGAAAATGAAGAGGACGAAGAGGATGGTCCGGGTGAGGAGCGGGGCGGGGTGCATGGGGTGTGGGGCCTGACGCGGGGCGAGGCGGAGTGTTGCGCGCGAGCGCGCAACCTACGGAAGGCGGTGTGGGCAAAAAAAGGGCGGGTTGGAAACCCGCCCTGGGAGGAGAGACTGCGGCTATTTGTTTAGCTGCTGAAGTTTTTCGCGGAAGAAGCGGCCCTGGCGGGACGGCGTGTAATTCCAGTCGTCGAGGAGTTGAGGGGACCATTGGGCGTCGAAGACCCAGGGCGTCCAGGAGATGCCGCGCTTTTCGAAGAAGGAGATGATGGCTTCGCCGTAGGTTTCGTCGCCGATGACGGGGATGTGGGCGCCGGGACCGTCGGCGCTCATGAAGCCGAACTCGGTGGCGACGACGGGATATTTTTTGGCGACGAAGCCCCAATCGCGTTCCCAATTTTCTTCCCAGTTGTCGCGGCGTTTTTGCGGATAAGGATGGGTGCAGTAGGCGACGCCGGGGAAGCCGATGGGTTCGTCGGCGATCATGGTGAGATCGTAGCCCCAGTTGAAGCCGGCGACGAGGACGAGGGACTCGGGATCGTTGTGCCGGATCATGTAGATGAGGCTTTCGAGAAAGGCTTTGAACTCGGACCACGGGAGACGGCCCATGACGCCGCGGTTGTTGGTGGGCTCGTTGAAGAGCTCATACATGGCGATGGTGGAGACGCCGCGGTAGCGTTGCGCGATGGTGAACCAGAAGCGGTGGGTTTCGTCGCGCGAGGTGATATACATCGGCAGGTGGTAAACGCCGGTGAGGACGTTGCCGATGGAGTGCCAATCGATGATGACATACATGCCGAGTTCGCCGGCCCAGATGACGGCTTGGTCGAGGAGCTTCAGGTATCCGGTTTCGCCGAGTTCGCGCCAGTCGGCGGGATGCACGGGGATGCGGACGACGTTGGCGTTCCATTTGCGGATTTCCTCGAAGTAGCGGCGCTCCCAGTGTCCACGTTTCACGAGGGCGGCGGGATCGGCGGTGGCGACGCCGCGGAGGATGACGGTTTCGCCGGCGGGGTTGACGAAGCGATTGCCGTCGATGGAGAGGCGCGGGAGTGTCGCGCTGGCGACGAGGGCTTCGCGCGGGTCGCTGAACGTGGTGGCGGCGGAGAGCGCGGCGGAGGTGACGCAGAACGCGAGCAGCAGGAGGAATCGCGAAACAACGGGGTGCGAGGTCATGGTGAAAAAGAAGGGATGACGAGGAAGCGCGGCGCGAGGAATTTCAGCCGTGCGGATCGTGCGGCCAAGCAGGACGCGGGCACGGAGGGGAGGATGCGTGATGCGAGATGGATTGTGGGTTGAGGGCGGGGAGTGGCTGCGTAGCGTCGCGTCATGCAAACCAAGATCCTCAAGGCGGTGCTCGTGCTGGTGTTGCTGGCGATGGTCGGAACACGGACGGGGCGGGCGGCGACGGCGGCGGATGCGGCGTTCGAAAAGCTGGCGGCGGAGTGTATCGAAGATTTGTTACGGTCGCGGCCGGAGATGGCGACGCAGTTGGGCGATCATCGGTTCGACGATCGACTGACGGATTTCAGCGCGCCGGCGTTGGCGGAACGGGAGCGTTCGTTGCGGGCGCAGTTGGCGGCGCTGGGACGGATCGACGTCGAGCAGTTGACGGGGGCGAATCGCGTGGATGCCGAGATCCTGCGGCTCGAGTTGGGCTCGATGCTTTACATGCTGACGGAGGAAAAACCGCACGAGTGGAATCCGCTGTCGTATAACGATTCGCTGGCGACGAGCATTTATCTGCTGACGGCGCGGGAATTCGCGCCGGCGGAGGAGCGGTTGCGGAATGCGGCGAAGCGGATGAAGGCGATCCCGCAGGTGGTGGAGCAGATCAAGGTGACATTGCGGAATCCGCCGCGGATTCACACGGAGACCGCGATTGGGCAGACGGCGGGTGCGATTGCGCTGGTGCAGAACGAACTCGAGCCGCTGTTCGAGCAGGCGCCGCACCTACGAGAGGAGTTGAAGCCGGCGCAGGCGCAGGCGGTGGCGGCGCTGGAGGATTACAAAGCGTGGCTGGAGAAGGAAGCGCTGCCGACGGCGAAGGGAGATTTCCGGCTGGGCGCAGAGAAGTTTCGGAAAAAGCTGCGGTTCGCTTTGGACTCGGACATGTCGCCCGAGGAAATCGTGCGGCGCGCGGAGCGGGAGTTGGAGACAACGACGGAGGCGATGTATGCGACGGCGCTGCCCTTATTCAGGAAGTATTTTCCGGATGCGGAGGTCGGTGCGGACAAGGAGCGCGCGAAAGTGATCAAGGCGGTGCTCGATCGGCTGGCGGAGAACCGGCCCAACGACGACACGGTGGTCGCGCGCGCGAAAGAGATCACGGATGCGGCGACGGCGTTCGTGCGCGAGAAGGATCTGGTGACGGTGCCGGATACTCCGCTGAAGATCATCGTGCTGCCGGAGTTTCAGCGGGGCGTGGCGATCGCGTATTGCGATTCGCCGGGCGCGTTGGAGCCGGAAGGCGAGACGTATTATGCGGTGTCGCCGACGCCGAAGGATTGGAGCCCAGCGCGCAAGGCGTCGTTCTTTCGTGAATACAACGATTACATGCTCCACGACCTGTCGGTGCACGAGGCGATGCCGGGACACTTTTTGCAGATCGCGCATTCGAACCGGTTTCGCGCGCCGACGTTGGTGCGCGCGGTGTTCATGAGCGGGACGTTTGTCGAAGGGTGGGCGGTGTATGCGGAGCGGGTGATGGCGGACGCGGGGTTTGGCGGGCCGGAGGTGAAGATGCAGCAGTTGAAGATGCGCGTGCGCGCGATCATCAATGCGATCCTCGACAACAAAGTTCACACGGCGGGCATGACGGAGCAGGAGGCGCTCGATTTGATGATGAGGCGCGGGTTTCAGGAGGAAGGCGAAGCGGTGGGGAAGTGGCGGCGGGCGTGTCAGAGCTCGACGCAGCTCTCGACCTATTTCGTTGGGGCGGTGGAGCACGACGACACGCGCGCGGCGGTGGAGAAGAAGGAAGGGGCGGAGTTCGATCTAAAGCGTTATCACGACCGATTGTTGTCGCGGGGAAGTCCGGCGATGAAACACGTGCGGCGGGAGCTGGGATGGTGACCGAAGCGTGGTGGCATGGCGGGGGCAAAGGCGTCTGGTTTGCGGAAGCGGGCTGCAAAAATGTGTAATTTGGGAGAGCTGACTATTTATCAGGTGAACCCCGGTTGGGCGCATGGTGGGATTCCCTGTCGTGCGAACTCTGCGTCTTCTGCTGCTGCTGGGCGTTTCAATTTCCTGGTTACAGGCTCAAACCACCCCTTTCGAAAGCGGGGCGTGGGTAGGGAATGTAACGACGACCGGCGCGACGGCGGCGGTCCGCGTGAAGAGCGAAGGCGCAGCGGTGCGGTGGGTGTTGAGTGAAAGCCCGGCGCTGACGAAACCGGTTTATTCGGCGTCGGTGAAGGCGTCGTCGGCTACCGGCCGGGTGGTGAAGCTCGAGGCGCCGATGCTGAAGGCGAACACGCTTTATTATTACGGATTCGAGGTGGATGGCGTGCTGCGCGGCGAGGCGGAGTGGCGGGGGCAGTTTCGCACGTTTCCGAATGGAGCGGCGTCGTTCAAGATCGTGTTCGGCTCGTGCGGAGATTACCGCGACAAGGACCAGCGGGCTTATGAGGCGATTCGGGAGGAGAAGCCGGTGGTGTTCATCAACACGGGGGACCTGCATTATTCGAACACGAACAGCACGAACGTGGAGGAGTATCGGAAAAACTATGACAGCGTGCTCAGCGCGCCGGCGCAGGCGGAGCTCTATCGCAACGTTCCGGTGGCGTATGTGTGGGACGATCACGATTATGCCGGGAACGATTCGGACGGGACGTCGATCGGGCGCGATGCGGCGCGGCAGGCGTATGGCGATTATGTGCCGCATTATCCGCGAGCGGCCGGCGATGGGACGATTGGGCAGGCCTTCACGATTGGGCGCGTGCGGGTGATCATGACGGATTTGCGGAGCGCGAGTGCGAGCATTCGGGCGCCGGACAATGCGGCGAAAGTGCGGCTGGGTGCGGCGCAGATGGCGTGGTTCAAGCGGGAATTGCTGGCGGCGCGGGATGCGGGTTATCCGTTGATCCTGTGGGTGAATCCGGTGCCGTGGATCAGTGTGGCGGGAACCGGGGCGGACGACTGGGGAATTTATGCGACGGAGCGGAAGGCGATCGCGAATTTCATCAAGAGCGCGGGCATCACGAATTTGGCGATTCTGTCGGGGGACATGCACGGGATCGCTTACGACGATGGGCGGAACGCAGATTACGCGGATGGTGGTGGCGCGGCGATGCCGGTGATGCATGGCGCGGCGTTGACGCGCGACGGTTCGGTGAAAGGCGGACCGTATAGTGGCGGCGCGATCCCGGGACGCCTGCAATACGGGGTGTTGGAAATTACGGATGACGGCGGTGCGAGTGTGCAGGCGCAGTATTACGGGAAACGCGTGGGTGAAGGCGCGCGGTTGTCGGGGCGTTTCACGGGAACGTCGACCGTGGTTTATTCAGGGCTGGATGGAACGGTGACGACGAATCCGGCGGAACGCGCGCTGACGGCACTGTCGTCGCGCGACCGGATTTCGAGCGTCGATGGCGTGACCATTGTGGGGTTCGTGATCGGCGGCGTGCATCCGCGCACGGTTTTGATTCGCGCGGTGGGTCCGAGCCTGGCGATGCACGGCGTGTCGGACGCGTTGCCGGACCCGATGTTCACGGTGCACAAAGGATCCGCGATAATTGCGCAGAATGACAACTGGGTGGATGGAAACGTGGCCCAGTTGAAGAATCTCTTCACGCGAGTCGGGGCGGGGCCGTTGACGAGTTCGGATGGGAAGGATGCGGCGCTGGTGATCACGCTCTCGCCCGGTGTATATACGGCGGTGGTGCGGAGTGCGGATGGAAAAGTGGGGACGGTGTTGGCAGAGATTTTCGAGGTGCAGTGAGGAAGAAGGAGCGCGGTGGAGATTGCGCGGTGGGGGCACCGCGCCTCCAGGGGCGTTGGTTATTGCGGGCCTTCGGTCATGGCGCGACGGCGGGCGGGGTCGTTGTCGCGATCGAGGTGTTGGGGCGGGGTGGCGTCGGGACGACCGGCGGGCAATTCGCGTCGGCTGCGTCGAAACATGATGAAGAGGAAGATGGCGCCGGCCAAGATGATGAGCGGGATGAAGTAGAGATGAGGATGCATGGTGGAACTTAGGCCCGGAGCAGAATGCTGGCTACAAGTCGATTTGCGGTCCGGGAGGTGGGGTGATTTCCGGCGAGCAGGTCGTTCGCGCCCGGCTCTCGGGGAAACTCCGACCCGGGTGGTGGGGTTAGCCGGATTTTCGGCGAGGATGGAAAGCGGCGTTTGACTTGAAGGCAATGAGGGCGCTTTTCCCCGCGGATTGATTTGGCCATGGAACGGCACGGGTGCGCGAGCGTCTGTGCCGTTTTTCTTGTGACGAAGGTTTTTCTTGCGTTGGGAGAGGTCGCGCGATTTCTGTGCGCCCGCCTGTAGGGGTGTCCTCCGCGGAGGGCTGAGATTGCGGTGCGACCGGCCGCTCGACCCTTGAACCTGACACGGATCATGCCGACGAAGGAAACAGCAGGCGCCGCGAGGAGCGCCGTGGGGCGCGTGGCGCCCCTTTCGACGGGAGTTCGTGGCGGGTCGGGCGATCGACTCAATGAAACTCCCGACAAAACTCGCTTCCGTGATAATGGCTGCCGGCGTGACCGTGATGGTTGCGCGGGCGCAAAATGACGCCGACGAGCCGGTCCGTCTCGATTTGTTCGAGGTGACGGGCGTGCCGGTGGAGGAATCGGTGAATCCGCTGATCCGGCCGGTCGAGGGTGTGTTCGGGGATTTGCGCGGAGTGCTCGAGACGCCGCGGGGCGTGTCGACGATCACGCAAGGCTTGCTGCGCGAGCGCGGGATCGAGGGCGTGCGGGAGTTTGTGGCGTTTGCGCCGGGGAGCTATGCGCCGGCGAGTTATGGGAAGGCGACGATTCCGAACGTGCGCGGGGATCTGGCGGAGACGTTTTTGAACGGGCAGCGGCTGAGTTATAATAATTTTGGATACATGCCGTCGTTCAACAACGTGGAGGCGGTCGACGTGGTGCGCGGGCCGGGCTCGGCGGTGTATGGCAGCGGATTTTTCACGGGCGGTTATGTGAACTACGTGACGAAGCAGCCGAAGTTTTCGCCGGAGACGACGGTGACGGCGCGCGTCGGCACGTGGGTGCCGGGCGGCGCGTCATGGTTGAACGGCTCGTGGCAGATCGACACCACGGCGCCGTTCGCGGATGGAAAGTCGGCGTGGCGGTTGAGCTATGAAGGCAAGGAGGACGACACCTTCTTCAAACGACACGGCGGGCGCGACGACCGGCAGGATGTGTTTGTTTCCTGGATACGCCGGCCGAGCGACGCGGTGACGCTGCAGGCGAATGCGCAGTATATCTCGCAAGCGACGCCGCAGCTGCTGGGGGTGAATCGGCCGAATCAGGAATTGATCGATCACGGGCGGTATTACACGGGCGATCTGCCGGATCTCGGGTATTCGGACGCGGGGGCGCTGGCGGGGACGATTCCGGGGATGGCCTGGGTAGATCTGCCGCGGGATGCGACGCTGTTGTCGCCGGGGGATTTCTCGGACGCGGATGTTTTGCGGGGGCAGTTTATCGTGACGGCGCAGCTGGCGCCGGGGAGGAAGCTGGTGAATCGCACGCTGGCGGAGTGGGTGGACCGCCGGAGATATCATCATTTCGAATACGCGGAATGGGCGGAGCAGGCGACGTTCGAGAATCGGACGGAGTGGCATGCGAGCTTTGGCGGCGACGGGGTGACGCACGACGTGATCGCGGGCGCGACGGTGCGGTTCGAGGACCGGCTGAGCTACACGAATTATTTCAACGAGTATTTCTTCCAGTATGATCTCACGCGCGCGAATCCGGTGTTCAGTCATGTGAAGGATTATCCGGAGTCGTATTGGCCGGGGTTCGAGGGGCCGGAAGGGTATTTGTTTTTCCCGGCGTCGTATGGGAGTCCGGAGACGACGGATTCTCGGTTGTGGAATCCGGCGGTGTTTGTGCAGGACGAGATCAAGTTGAGCGAAAAGTTCTCGGTGCTGGCGGGCGTGCGTTTGGATGGATTTTACGCGAAGGCGCGCGATCCGTTGGGGGAGGCGGCGGGGGTGCCGTGGGCGGACAAGCACAGCGACGAAGCGGTGTCGTGGAACGCGAGCGCGATCTATCGGGTGACGCCGAAGGCGACGTTGTATGCGACGTATCAACGCGCGGTGGCGGTGCACGGAAACGTGACCGGCGGCGGGATCATGTTGAAGGAAGACGATGACGGGAACGGCGTGATCGATCCGGACGATTTCACCAACCTAAGCCGGCTGGCGGAGGTAGGGGCGAAGTTCTCGCTGCTGGAGAACAAGCTGTATGCGGGGGCGTCGGTGTTCGATCAACGGCGCCAGGAGCTCGAGCTCGGCGGCGACGTGAAGAATTTGAAAATGCGCGGAGCGGAGCTGGAGTTCGTTTATCAGCCGCATCTGCGGTTCAATGCGACGTTCAACGTGGCTTACACGGATGGGCGGTTCGACAACTCGACGGCGACGCAGGCGGGCGGGTTGTCGTTGTATAACCTGTATGCGTTGGGCGCGGGGCCGGGCGGGCGCGGGAACGGGCTCGGGTTTCAATGGGACAAGCTGCCGCGCGGAAATTATCGGATCCCGGGGCTGTCGCGCTGGATCGTGAACAGCAGCTTCTCGTATCGGATGGAGAACGGTTTTGGCGGAGGAATCGGCGCGAGCTGGCAGAGCGAGCAGCCGGGGAATCTGACGAACGAATATCAGATCCCGGCGCAGGTGTTTTTGAATGCGTTTTTGTTTTACCGGCAGCCGACGTGGGAGGTGAACATCGACGTGTTGAACGTGTTGGATGAGCGGAACTGGATTCACAATGGCGACAACTTCTCGAATCACGTGCTGGTGTTTCAGGATCTGCCGCTGCGCGTGGAGGGGTATGTGAAGTTTCGATTTTGAAGGCGGCGGGGGGTGGGGCGGCTCGGCGGGGACCCCGACAGGTCGGGGCGGGCTGCCTCGCCCTACCTACTTGCGAATGGATGAAGCGAGTGCTGTTGTCGCGGGATGATTGGACTTCAGGAAGGGTCGGGGGCGGCGACGAAGAAGACACCCGAGCGGGTTTTCACGCTGCGCCTCCATGTGGTGGGAACGAATCCGCAGGTGTGGCGGCGGATTGTGGTGCGCGAAGCGATGTGGCTTTCGCGGCTGCATGATTCGATCCAGGTGCTCTTCGACTGGTTCGATTACCAGACGCATGCGTTTCACCTGGACGATTTGCGGTTCGGGAATCCGTTGAAACGCGAGGAGCTGACGATCGAGGACGATCGCGACGTGACGTTAGCGGATTTGGATTTGGAGCATCACGAGCGGCTGATGTATGGGTATCACTTTGGCGAAGGCTGGCAGGTGGAGATTCGCGTGGAGGGGCACGAGCCGGCGAAGAAGGGCGCGCAGTATCCGGTTTGCATCGCGGGCGAACGGGCGGGTCCGCCGGAGGATTGCGGCGGATTGGAGGCGTTTCACGACATGCTCGCGTGCATCAAGGAACCGGATACGGAGCTTGGGCGCGAGTGGATCGAATGGCTCGGGCCGGAGTATCGGGCGGACGTTTGCGATCTGGAGAAGATCAACAAGGCGTTGAAGAAATTGGGGAAGTAGCCCGCCGCGGCCCGCCGCGGAGCGGCGGGAAGATTCAAGGACCAAGATCCAAGCTCCAGAGAAGGACCAAATCTCAAACAGCGGAGATTGGTGTTTGGGAATTGGAGGTTCTTTGGTGCTTGGAGCTTCCGCGGCGGCGGGTTAGTTCGCCGCCGTCGGTATGCTGCCGGCCTTGATGATGTAGAGCTGGTCGGGCTTCAGGTATTTCTTGATGGCGCCGTTTACCTGTTGCGGGGTGAGGGAGTTGATTTTTTTGGGGTATTCGTCGAGCCACGTCACGTCGTAGCCGCGGTGGATGGCGGCGAGGAGATTGGCGGCAAGTCCGCCGGTGGTGGCGAGACCGACTTTGAAGGTGCCGACGAAGTTTTCCTTGCGGCGGGAGACCTCGTCAGGGGTAGCGCCTTTCTCATACCATTCGGTCAGCTGGCGCTTCGTGGAGGCGAGGCCTTGGTCGAGAAGTTGCGGGGCGAAGGTGGCGTTGATGCTCCAATCGCCGGCAGTGAACGTGTCGTGGTTGAGGCGGGAACCGATGCCGTAGGTGAGGCCTTCCTTGTCGCGGACGTTGGCCATAAGGCGGCCGGTGAAGCCGCTGCCGAGGATGGCGGTGGCGAGGCGAAGCGCTTGGTAATCGGGATCGCTGTAACGGAGCGAGCTGGGTTGTCCCATGACCACGGATACGCTGGTTTTGTCGGCCATGAAGATGTTCTGCTCGCGCGGGGCGTCGGTGCCGGCGGCGATAGCGGGTTGGAGGAGGTCGACGCCGCCGGTCCAGCCGGCGAAGTGGCGGCTGACTTCGGATTGGAGCTGGGCGACGTCGATGTCGCCGACGACGACGAGCGTGAAATTTTTGGGGCCGTAGTGCTTTTGGTGGAAGGCTTTTACTTCCTCGAGGGTGGCCTGCTCGGTGGCGGCGATGAAGTCTTCGGGAGATTCGGTGCGGTTGGGGTGTCCGACGGGATAGATGGCGCGCGTGAAGGCGTCGGCGGCGCGGAAGTCGGTGCTTTCGAGGGAACGCTGCAGACCGCCGATGAATTGTTTTTTGGCTTTCTCGAATTCTTCGGCGGAGAGGGCGGGCGTGCGGAGTTGTTCGGCGATGAGTTCGATGACGAGCGGGAGGTCTTTCGAGAGGCATTTCGCGCTGACCTCGGCCATGTGGGTGCCGACGGAGAAATCGATGTTGGCGCCGACGCTTTCGAGTTTTTCGGCGATGGCGAATTTGTCGTTCTTGGTGGTGCCCTGATCGAGGAGCATGCCGGCGAGGGTGGCGACGGCGATGTTGCCGTCGGTGCTGTAGGCGTCGCCGGCAGGGAGCGAGCCGCGGAGGGTGACGACGTTTTTGACGCCGGTTTTGTAGGCGATGAGGTCGATGCCGGCGACGCGGGTGCGGATGACGTTGGGGGCGATCGCCGCGAGGGTGGCGGTGGGGATGAGGAGGAGCGCCGAAAGCGCGGCGAGGAGTAGGGAGCAAGGGGCAGGGCGCAAGGAGAAGAAGGGTTTCATGAGGGCGCGAATGGTTTCTGATCGGGGGCGCGTGGGAGAGAGCGGAGGTCGAAGTGGATGTCGAACCAGCCTTCGGCTAGACTTCGCTTCGCTCAGAATGACGGGTGAGGGAGAGTTATTCGGCGGGGGTGGAATTGGTCGGGATGAACCAGCCGGTGGTGCTGGTATCGACGTTGAAGTAGTCGCGGGCGACGCGTTGGACGTCGGCGGGAGTCACTTTTTGCACGGCTTCGTCGAGCGTGTAGTAGAGCGTCCAGTCGCCGGCGGCGATGCACTCGTTGAGGTTGCCGGCGATGGAGAAGGAGCCGTCGCGCTGGTAGGCGGAGTCGGCGAGCCATTTGGCGGCGGCGGCTTTCACTTCGGCGTCGGTGACGCCGTCGGTTTTGAGTTTCTCGATTTCCTCGAGCGCGATCTTTTCGACCTCGTCGTGCGTGGCGCCGGGGGCGAGCGGGATGAAGGCGATCATGAGGGACGGATCGTGGTTGAAGCCGACGAAACTTTGGGCGCCCGTGGAGAGGTTTTTATCGGTGAGGGCGCGGTAGAGGCGGCTGTTTTTCCCGTCGGTGAGGATGAGGCTGGCGATGGCGAGAGCGGGGTAGTCGGGGTGGCGGGCGGAGGTGGTTTTGTAGCCGAGCGCGACGACGCCGAGCTGGCCGGCGCGTTTGACGGTGACGCGTCGGGCGCCGCGTTGCGGGGGTTCTTCGGTGTAGAGTTCGGGAATCGGTTGGGGCGAAGCCGGGTAAACGCCGAAGTATTTTTTGATCATGGCGAGCGCGGCGGCGGGTTCGAAGTCGCCGATGAGCGTGGCGGTGGCGTTATTGGGCCAGTAGAAGGTGTCGTAGAACTCCTTCAGTTTTTCGATCGGCACGTTTTCGATGTCGGAGCGGTGGCCGATCGTGGAATGGTGATAAGGGTGGGCGACGAAAGCGGCTTGGAAGATTTCCTTGATGAGGGCTTGGAAAGGAGAGTTTTCGCCGCGTTCGAATTCGTTGCGGACGACGGTCATTTCGGGGCGGCGGTCTTCCTCGCGGAGCCAGAGATTGCGCATGCGATCGGCTTCGATGGCCATGTAGCCGTCGAGGAACTCGGAGCCGATGTTGGCGTAGTAGTTGGTGCGATCGAGCCAGGTGGTGGCGTTGTAGTTGCCGCCGACGCGTTCGAGGTATTGGTCGACGCTGTTGCCCTTCTCGCGGTTGAAGTTGGGCGAACCCTTGAACATGAGATGTTCGAGAAGGTGAGTGGCGCCGGTGGTGCCGGTGACCTCGTTGCGCGAGCCGACGCGGTAGGTGACCATGAAGGTGAGCGTCGGGCTGGAGTGCTCCGGCATGAGGAGGACGGAGAGGCCGTTGGAATCGAGGGTGTATTCGGAGATGTCGCCGACGGTTTTGACGTGGGTGAAGCCGTCGACGGTGGCGGGAGCGGCGAAGGCCGCGGGGGCGACGGCCAACGCAGCGGCGAGGAGCAGCGGGGGGAATTTCATGCTAGGAAGACAAAGAGGTTGGCGGAAACGGTGAGGCAGGAAGGCGAGAAGTCCAAGTGCTAGATTGAGGACGGGGAGCGCTGGACCCGACGATTCGGGACGGGCGGGGTGCCGTTACGGACGGTGGAGGGCGGTGGTGATGGCTTCGGCGAGGCGGGTGGCTTCGAAAGGTTTTTGGATGAAGCCGGCGAGGCCGCGGCCGGCGAAACGCTCGGCGGACTCGCTGCGATTGTAACCGCTCATGAGAATGACGGGAACGTCGGCCGCGAGGCGGTGGATCTCGTTGAACGCTTCGATGCCGTCGAGGATGGGCATGGTAAGGTCCATGAGGACGAGACGGAATTCCGCTGGAGTGCGTGCGAAGAGATCGACGCCCTCGCGTCCGTTGGCGGCGGATACGACGGTGAAGCCGAAGCGTTCGAGAATGCGGGTGGCGATGTGGCGAACAGCATCTTCGTCGTCGACGACGAGGATGCGTCCGCTGCCGGAAAGCTTGTCGAGGGATGAAGGAGTTTCCGCGGCGATCGCAGGCGCGCCTTCGGCGGCGGGCAGGAGGAGGCGGAACGTGGTGCCGCGGCCGGGAGCGGTGTCGACTTTGACGGCGCCCTGATGACTGCGGGCGATGCCGAGGACGGCGGAGAGACCGAGACCATGTCCGCTGAATTTCGTCGTGAAGAACGGCTCGAACATCCGCGCGACCACCTCGGGTTTCATGCCGCAGCCGTTGTCGCTGACCTCGAGAAAAACGTAGGGACCGGGATTGAGGGCGGGGGCGAGGTAGGTGGTGGACAGATACGCGCGATCGGCGTGCAGCGAGCCGGTGCGGACGAGGACGCGTCCGCCTTGATCGCCGCAGGCGTCGGAGGCGTTGATCACGAGATTCATCGTGATCTGGTTGAGCTGGGTGGCGTCGCCTTTGACCGGAGGCAGGCCGCGGGCGAGGTCGAACTCGAGCGCGCACTTTTTCGAGACGGAGACTTTGAGGAGATCGGTGGTTTCCTCGACGATACGCGTGAGATCGACGAGTTGGGAGGACAGGCGGCCCTTGCCGGAATACGCGAGCATCTGGCGGCAGAGTTCGGCGGCGCGGAGGGCGGCGAGTTCGATCTGATGAATTGCGCTTTCGGCGGGGCTGTCGGGCGCGGTGTCCAGCCGGGCGAGGGTGGCGTTGCCGAGCATGACCGTGAGGAGATTGTTGAAATCGTGCGCGATCCCGCCGGCGAGAACGCCGAGGCTTTCGAGTTTCTGGGCTTGGAGGAGGTTGCGTTCGGATTCGAGACGGCCGCGTTCGGCTTCTTTGAGAGCGGTGATGTCGCGGGCGACGGTGGAAAGGTTGGCGGGGTTTCCGGACGGGTCGCGGTGAACAACGACGAGTTGGGAGACGGGAACCTCGCGGCCCTGGGCGTCGATGAAGGCGGTTTCGCCCTGCCAGGAACCTTGGGCAATGGCCGTGGGAATGGCTTCGCGCAGAATCTTTTCGGCGGCCCAAGGCGGGTGGTAGGTGGCGATGGGGCGACCGCGGACGCTGGTGTCGGGAGCGTCACCACGAAGTCGATACAAGGCGGCGTTTTGGTAGAGGAGGCGGCCCTGCATGTCGGCGGTGCCGATGAAATCGGGGGTGGCTTCGAGGATCGCCAGCATGCGCGTGCGATCGCTTTCGACGCGATGGCGGCGGGAGACGGTGGCGCCGAGTCCGAGTCCGATGGTGGCGACGGCGATTTCGAAGAGGAGCAGATCGGTGACGACGACGTTGGAAGCTTCGAGCAGTTGGAGGGAGAAGAGCGTGCCCATGGTGAGCACGAGCACGGCGATGGTGGCGCCGGGAAGACCATGGCGGAGGCAGATCCAGACCAGGGGCAGAAAGCAGAGGTAGTAGGTTTGGTGCGGATGGATGTAACCGAAGCCGTGAACGATCACGAGGAATGCGATCAAGGCGAAGCCTTGGGCAACGACCTCGAGCCGTTCGCGGGTGGTCCAGGCGCGTTGCGGAATTTCGCGGCCGAGCAGGCGGGGTGCGACATGAACGAGGCAGATCGGCAACACGGTGAGGACGCCGGTGAGGTCGCCGATCCACCAGCCGAAGGCGATCGACTGGAACCGATCGGGCGTGAGATGGGCGCCGGCGATGACCGCGGCGGTGCCGAGGGTGGCGGCGAGGAAAGGCGCGGCGAAATAGACTCCGATCAGCGCGGCAGTTTCCAAGGGGCGTTCCGGGGCGGGAATGGGGCCGAATCGCGCTCGGACCAGCGAACCGGTGCCGACGTAGATCACAGTGATCAGCACCGGCAGGACCAGCTGGGTGAGACTGGGAGGCGCGAGGCTGGTGACGAAGGCGGAGAAGAGTTGGGCGGCGAAAACTGCGGGAGCGGCGCGAAATCCGACGAGGGTGGCGAGTGCGAGGGCAAGTCCGACGGGCGGATACCAGAGCGAAACCCCCGGCGCTACTTCGAACAAGCGCGCGCTAGCGTCGAACCCGACGTGAAGCAGAAAGTAGGCGACGTAGGCTAAGGAGGCGTTGCGGCCGGAGAGTGACTCCATATTCGTGCGGAGAGCCTGATTGGACTCCGGACGGATGGGGTCAATCCTGTTGGCAGTCGCTGCAGACGAAGGTGGGGAGAGAAAGCGCGGACGGGTCGACCGCGTTACGAGGGCGGCGGGGTCGGAGACCCCGCCCTACATCTGCGATGATTGGACTTTTAGTCGGAGCGGAGGGCTTCGGTGGGGTTGATGCGGGTGGCGCGGCGTGCTGGCAGCCAGCAGGCGACGAACATGGTCGCGGCGAGGACGGTGATGTTGACGGCGAGGAGCCAGAGACCGGGGAGGGCGACGGCGGGCATGGCGTTGCGGAGGACGGTGGTGAGCGCGTAATAGGCAGGGATGCCGATGATGAAGCCCACGATCATCAGGCGGACGCCCTCGCCGAGAACCATGCGAAGGATGTCCTGGCTGCTGGCGCCGAGGGCCATGCGGACCCCGATGTCGCGCGTGCGTTGCGCGGTGAGTTGAGAGATCACCCCGAAGAGCCCGACGGCGGCGATGAGCAGGCCCATGCCGGCGGAGAGGCTGAGATTGACGGTGACGAGATCGAGATTGGCCAAGCTGCGCTCGTAGGTCGTGCGAAGAGAGCCGGGTTGGGCGAGCGGGAGGTCGGGATCGATGGAGGCGACGGCTTCGCGGGCGCTGCGGGTGAGCGTGTCGGGGGCGAGTCGGGTTTTCAAGATGACGGCGACGTAGCGCGTGGTGGCCTGCGCGAGCGGACGATAAACCTGGAGCGGCGTATCCAGAGCGCCGAGACGCGCGAGCATGCCGACGTCTGCGACGACGCCGGTGATCTGCAGCCACTCATCGCGGTCGCCGACCCGGAAGCGGCGGCCGATGGGATCTTCGTTGGGCCAATAGCGGCGAGCGAAGGATTCGTTGACCATGGCGACGGCAGGGTGGTCCGGAGCAAATTCGGCGGGGAAGAACGATCCCTGCTTGAGCGGGATTTCGAGGGCGGAGAAATAGTCGGGGGTGACGGTGCCGATTTGGGCGATGGGCCGGCGGTTGGTTTCCTCGACGGGCTGGCCTTCGATCTGGATGGTTTGGGTGGGGCCGAGCGAAAAGAGCGGAAGGTTGGTGGCGACGGCGGCGTGTTCCACGCCGGGGATGGCGGCGAGCTTGGGTTGAAGATCGCGATAGAAACGACGGCTGCGGGCGTCGTCGCCATAGGGCTCCCAGGGCAGTGCGAGGGAGCCGACGAAGAGTCCGTCGATGTTCCAGCCGGCGGAGCGGTGGAGGAAGGATTTGGCGCCGATCCCGAAAGCGGCGGCGACACCGACGAGTGTGAGGGCGAGGGCGAGTTCGATGACGATGAGGATTTGTTTGAGACGATTATGCGAGTGGTTGCCGACGGAGGAGCGGCCGCCCTCCTTGAGGGCTTCGGCGGCGGGAGCGCGGGACGCGAGCCACGCGGGAGCGAGACCGAACGCGAGGCCGCTGACGAGGGAAGCGATGGCGGCGAAGGTAAGGACGCGAGCGTCGAGGGGGATTTCGAATCCTGGCTCGTTGTTGATGATGAGAAGCGAGCCCACGATGGAGTTGGACCACACGGCGACGAAGAGGCCGCCGATGCCGCCGAGCACAGCGAGGAGAAAGCTTTCGGAAAGAAGCGGTTTCATGAGCTGGCCGCGGCTGCCGCCGAGAGCGCAACGCACGGCGAATTCGCGGCTGCGAACGAAAGCGCGAGCGACCTGAAGGCTGGCGAGGTTGGCGCAAGCGATGAGGAGCATGGCGACGGCGATGCCGGTCATGAGCCACAGGAGATTGCGGCTGACGCTGTCCATGTTGGCGTGGGAAAATTCGAGCGCGCGCAGGCCGCGGCCGGCGTTTTCGATGGGGTGAGCGCGCTCGAGCTGAGACGCGATGAGCGAGAGCTCGGCTTGTGCTTGAGAGATGGATACGCCGGGCTTGAGGCGGGCGACGGCCTCCATCCAGCGATCGTGTCGATTTTCTCGGAAGGAGGGAGGCTCGGTGCGGGGAACGAGGACCTCGGCGGAGCCCCAGACGAGGGGCGCGTCAAACTCGGGCGGGAGGATGCCGACGACGGTGTGCAGGCGGGCATCGAGACGGATGGTGCGGCCGACGATGGAGGGATCCATCGCATAGCGCCGGACCCAGGCGCGGTGGGTGAGGATGGCGGTGGAAGACAGATCGGTTTCGAAATCGGCCGAGGTAAACCCGCGACCGTGCAACGGCTGGAGGCGGAGGACGTCGAGGAAGTTGGCGGCGACATTGAGTGCGAGGACCCGCTCGGCCGGCTGACCGGGTTCGCCGAGGGAGAAGAAGTCGCTGTTGTAGATGGCGAAACCCGAGAAGGACGTGACGCGTTCGCGGATGTCCATGAGGTTGCCGGGAGCGTGATTGTCGCGATCGGACTGCCGGCTGGTGCCGACGACGCTGACGAGACGGTCGGCTTCGGGGTAGGGAACGGCGCGGAGCAGGAAGGCGTTGGCGAGGCTGAACGAAGACGCGCTGAGCCCGATGCCGAGTGCGAGGGTGAGGATCGCGATGACGGAGAAGCCGGGTGATTTGGCGAGTTGGCGGAAGGCGTATCTCATGGGGCAGGAAATCGTGAAAATGGAGAATCGGGCAGCGGAGATCTTGAAACTAGGGAGGGCACTGGACGGATAATTTCAGATGCCGATGTCCGATTCCCGATTTCAAGACTCGATCTATTCGGCGCGAAGAGCGGACACAGGGTCGATTCGGATGGCTCGCTGCGGCCCGCGTTTGCCGAGGCGACGGCGCGGCTGGTGGAAGGGTTATTCGGAGAGCAGTGCACAAATAGGATTCACTTTTGTGGCTCGCCGCGCGGGGTAGTAGCAGGCGAGGGCGGTGGTGGTGACGAGGAGGGCGATGACGGCGGGGAAGGCGAGGGGGTCGATGGCGCGGACGCCGAAGAGGACGTGCGAGAGGGCGAAGCCGAGGGCGAGCGACATGAGCAGGCCGGCGATCAAGCCAGTGAGCGTGAGGCGCAGGGCTTCGCGAGCGACGAAGCGAACGACGCTGGAGGGCGTGGCGCCGAGGGCGACGCGGATGCCGATCTCGCGGGTGCGGCGGGTGACGCCGTAGGAGACAACGGCGTAGAGACCCATGATGGCGAGCACGAGGCCGATGACGCCTTGGATGGCGGCCATTGTTGCGCCCATGCGAAGCGGCATGAGGGCGAAGACGCTGGATTTCATGTGCTCGTCGAGCGTGACGAGGTTGTAGATCGGGAGGTCGGGATCGAGGGCACGGACGGTTTCGCGGAGGGTGTGGGCGAGGGCGTGGGGTTCGCCGAGGGTGCGCACGAGGAGCGTGGCGGGCATGTTGTAGAACTGGGCGAACGGCGTGTAGTAATACGGCTTCGGCGGCTCGGTGAGCATGACGTATTTGCCGGTGGCGACGACGCCGACGACCTCGATGGGCGGAGCGCCGTTCCAGTCGCGGCGGAAGTGTTGGCCGATCGGATTCTGGCCGGGCCAAAAAGCATCGGCCATGGCCTGGTTGATGACGGCGACCTGGGGCGCTTTTTCGTCGTCGGAGGGAAGAAGGTCGCGTCCGCGGAGCAGCGGAATGCCGAGCATCTTGATGAAACCTGGTTCGACGCCGGAGAACGCGATGGCGGCGCGTCCGTCGGGGAGAGGCGCGGTGGGGTTTTCGGGCCAATGATTGCGGATGACGATGTGTTGTCCGAATGGGACGTGTTGGGCGAAGGTGGCGTCGGCGACGCCGGGGAGGGTGCGGACGCGCTCGAGAAGTTGTTTTTGGAGGTTGCGGCCGCGGGTTTGGTCGTAGCCCTGAAGCTTCAGGTCGAAGGAGAGCATCAGGAGGTTTTCGGGGCGGAAGCCGAGGTTGAGGTCGCGGGCGGCGGTGAGACCGCGGAGGAAGAGGGCGGAAGCGATGAGGACGATGCAGGACGTGGCGACCTGGCCGACGACGAGCATATTGCGGAAGCGGTGGCGGGACGTGCCGGATTGGGAGGTGCCCTGTTTGAGGCTCTGGTTGATGTCGATGCGGGAGGAGCGGAGCGCGGGGAAGAGTCCGGCCGCGAGGCCGGCGACGAGCGAGAGCATGGCGGTGAAGGCGAGCACCAGGAATTCGCGGCCGACGGGCTGGCGCATGGGGATGTCGCCTTGCGGGATGAACGTGAGGAAGAGGTCGCCGCTCCAGCTGGCGAGGCCGTAGCCGACGAGGCCGGCGATCGCGGCGAGGAGGAGGCTTTCGATGAGGAGCTGGCGGATGAGACGGGCGCGGGAGGCGCCGAGGGCGGCGCGGACGACGAGTTCGCGTTCGCGGGCGAGCGCGCGTGCGCTCATGAGATTGGCGACGTTGGCGCAGGCGATGAAGAGGACGAGGATGACGAGCCCGATGAAGAGCGAGACGAAGATGGGAAGGAAATCGATGGTGGCGGGATCGGGTCGGGCGAATTGTTCGAGGACGGCCTGGAAGCGGGTGTGACGGTGTTCCTCGGGAAACTCTTTTGCGAAGCGTTGCGCGAAGAGGGCGAGTTCGGCGTTGGCGTCGGCGACGGTGGCGTGGGGCGCGAGGTAGGCGAGGACCCGCCAGGCGACGGTGGCGCGGTATTTGAAAAAACCATCGTCGCCGCGGAGCAGGGCGAGCGTGCCGCTGGGGACGAAGAGAGCGACGGAGAGGGAGGCGGAGAAGCTTTCGAAGCCGGGCTGAGTGACGCCGACGACGGTGAACGGTTGGGCGTTGATGAGGACGGTGCGGTCGATGACGGCGGGGTCGCCGCCGAAACGGGATTGCCAGAACGGATAAGTGAGAACGGCGACGGGGATGCCGGGAGCACGTTCGCCGTCGGACGGTTGAAGCGCGCGGCCGAGGGCGACGGGGACGCTCATCGTGGCGAAGGCGTCGGGCGTGACGGCTTCGATCCAGGCGCGTTCGGGGGACTGGCCGGGGATGCTGACGTGGGCGGCGGAAGTGTGAAATGCGACGTGACCGGTCAGCGCGGTCGAGCCTTCGCGGATGTCGTTGAAATCCGGATACGAGAGTTGGAGCGGGAGATTGATGACGTCGTTGCGCTGAAAGAGGGCGACGAGCCGGCCGGGGTCGCGGACCTGCAACGGCTGAAGGAGCATCGCGGAGACGATGCCGAAGATCTGGGTGTTGACGGCGATGCCGAAGGCGAGCGTGAGGACGACGTGGCGGTGTAGCCGGGGAACTTCGCGATTTGGCGGAAGGCGTAACGGAGGTCATTGAGCATGGCGGTGGCGAGGCCAGCGGAGGAGAGTGCGTGTGTCGTGGGTGGGATTGCACGGGATATGCCGGTGGGGGAGTGACGAGCGTAAGTGTCTGCGCGTGAGTTCGATAAAATTCTGCGCGCGCATGGCGTGCGGCGCGGGGCATTCGGAAATGAAACGAAGGTGTCCCGGGATTGGGACCGGATTGGGGTGGCGCGGCGCGACAAACGAGGCGGCGAGGCAGGCGAGGGCCATGAGCGCGGCGGCGGCGAGGTAGATGAGCGGGGCGACGGAGGTGACGGCGTAAAGGATGTTGGTGAGGCTGCGGGTGGCGGGTTTCCGACGGCGGGAGGTGCGCGGAGATCTGCATGTTGGGATCGAGGCGTTCGAGCGCTTTTGGGAATGCGATCGCGCCGGGCGGGGCGCCTTCGTGGCGGATGATGAAACCCATGCCGAGGCCGGGCGGCATGCCTTGGGCTATGGTGAGACAAAACGGGTCGATGACGCGCGGTTGATTGTCGGGACTTGGCGCGGACGGGGCGGCCGGCGATGTCGCTGTCGTCAAGCAAGCGTCCTTCGAGCAGGCGGAAGCCAAGAGCTTCGAACGTGCCCGGAAGGACGAAGCACGGCAGGGCGCGTTCGGGTGTATCGGAAAGTTGGAGACTGTCGGTTGAAACGCGATTCCCGGAAACGGGATCGTGCGTGCGCGGTGGCACGCGTCATCGGGGCATGAGAACGAGAGGGATCTTTCTCGTTCGTCGCTAAAGCGGTTTAGAGGGATCCTAGCCGCTTGTGGTTTGGGGGCGGGGCTGCTGCTTGCAGGTGATTCCGACGTCGGACCGCAAACATCGCGTGCGAGCGGGCTCTTGCAATCGGCTACAGGTTTGTCTGCCGCGACGGAGGCGGCGGGGTCGGAGACCCCGCCCTACATTGGCGTGCGAGCACGAACCTAGACGCTGGTGGGATCTGGGTGTTGCCAGGGGGCGCGGTAGGGGCGGGCGAGGCGCTGGGTCGCTTCGGGGTCGTTGCGGACGATGCGGGACTTCGGGTCGTAAACGAGGGTGCGGCCGAGTTCCTGGGAGAGGTTGGCCAGTTGGCACATGGCGCTGGAGATGTGGCCCTCTTCGATGTCGGCGATGGGGCGCGAGCGGGCTTCGCGCGCGGCCATGAAGTCGAGCACGTGGCGGTTTTCGGTTTCTTGGAAAGCTTCGCTGCCGCGGCGGAAATCGATGTTTTCCAAGTCGCCGCTCGTGGACATCAGGTTGCGGCCTTCGCGGGCACCGGGCTTGGCGGGTTCGAAGACGTATTCATACATGGTGATGTTGAGCGTGCCGTGTTCGCCGAGGAAACGCGCGCCCCACTGATCGCTCCAGTGGCGCTGCGGGATGGGCGAGCGGCCCCACATGCGATGTTCCCAGCTCACATCGAGGTCGGGATAATGGAAGACGCTGTGCTGCGTGTCGGAGACGTTGGAGAAGGATTTTTTGTGAACGTAAATGCCGCCGGAGGAGCTGATGGATTCGGGCCAGCCGAGCTCGAGGAGCATGCGAACCATGTCGAGCATGTGGACGCCGACGTTGCCGATGATGCCGTTGCCGAACTCCATGAACGAACGCCAGCCGCGATCTTCCATGATGGATTTGTAGGGCAGCTTGGGGGCGGGGCCGGCGAACATCTCGTAATCCAGGTGCGCGGGCACGGAGGCATCGGGGATGGGTCCGGCGCTCCAGCCCTCGATGCCGAGGTAGCTGTAGCACTCGACGGCGGCGATTTTGCCGAGGCGGCCGCTGCGGATGTAGTTGTCGCGCGCTTCGAGGTAGAGCGGGCAACTGCGGCGCTGCGTGTTAACCTGAACGATGCGGTTGTATTTGCGCGCGGCGGCGACCATCGCTGCGCCTTCGATCACGTCGACGCCGAGCGGTTTTTCCAGGTAGAGATCGGCGCCGGCCTTCATGGCTGCGATGGCGGAGAGCGCGTGCCAATGATCGGGGGTCGTGATGATGACGATGTCGAGCGGGCCGCCGGCGAGCATTTCGCGGTAGTCGGTGTAGGTGCGCGGAACGGCCTGCTGGTGCTGGGCGACCAGCTTGAGGGTTTTATCGAGGTGCTGCTGGTTTACGTCGCAGAGCGCGACGACCTCGATGTTGGTGCAGCGAGCGAAGACCTCGAGGTTCACGCCGCCATACCAACCGCAGCCGATGACGCCGACTTTGGGGCGCGGGGTGTTTTCGGTGGCGCCGAAGACGCGAGCGGGGTTGAGGGCGGTGGCGGTGCCGGCGACGGCGAGCGAGGAGACGAAGGTGCGACGATTCATGGGAGGTGGAGGAAAGCTCCAAGATCCAAGGTCCAAGCTCCAGAGAAACTTCAGTGTGAAATCGCCAGAGCGGTGGGGTGCGATCGAGGCGGTGCGGCGGGAGTGTTCTTTCTCTTTCCTTTTTAGCTTAATCTTTCTCCTCGTTCGTCATGACGCCGCGTTCACCCTGACGAAAGAGAAAGATAAAGAGGAAAGAGAAGGATGGGAGCTAGGAGAGCTCCTCCCTTGCTAGCACGCTAGACATCGCGGAGACGAAGGACTGCCAGTATCCTTTTCCGTCTTCGAGGTGCTCACGACCGAGGCGGGTGAGGCGGTAGAATTTTGCGGCGCGGTAGGTGTCGGAGACGCCTCACCGGCGAACCCGCGCTTCACCGGCGCGAACAACCCGGCTGGTTGGACGCCGAACACAAGAGGAGAAGAATTGGTGCAAGGGAGCACGATCAGGTTGATCGTGCTACGGCAAGGCGGGGATGGAGCCTTAAGTCGAACGGGCGCGGGAGCACATGTTCGAGTGTCCAACGCGGCGGGGTCGGGAGACCCCGCCCTACAATGGACGGCTTAGACGTTGGCGGGGTCGGGGTGTTGCCAGGGGGCGCGATAGGGGCGGGCGAGGCGCGTTGTTGCTTCGGGATCGTTGCGGACGGTGCGCGTGGTGGGGTCGTAGGAGACGGGGCGACCGAGGCCGAGGGAGATGTTGGCGAGTTCGATGCAGGCGGTGGAGATGTGGCCTTCTTCGATGTCGGCGATGGGGCGCGAGCGATTTTCGCGGGCGGCAAGGAAGTCGAGGACGTGGCGCCGTTCGGTTTCGTTGTAAGCGCCGGCTTCGCGGCCGAAGTCGATGTTTTCGAGATTGCCCGTCGAGGACAGCATGTGAAAGCCCTCCTTCGGGCCGCCGTCGGCAGGCGTAAACTCGTAGGTGAGCATCGTGATGTTGAGGGTGCCGTTTTTGCCGATGATGCGCGTGCCCCATTGATCGGACCAGTGGCGCAGCGGGATTGGGGAGACACCCCAGGTGCGATGTTCCCAGCTGATGTCGAGGTTGGGGTAGCGGAAAACGGCGCGCTGGTTGTCGGCGATGTTGGAGGAGCCGGTGGGATCGACGTAGATGCCGCCGGAGGAGAAGATGGACTCGGGCCAGCCGAGGTCGAGGAGCCAGCGGGCGAGGTCGATGGAGTGAACGCCGAGGTCGCCGATCTGGCCGTTGCCGTATTCCATGAAGGCGCGCCAGCCGCGGACCTCGAACATGTTTCGATAGGGGAGCTTCGGAGCGGGGCCGCACCAGAGATCGTAGTCGAGGTGCGCGGGCGGATCGATGACGGGGATTTCGCCGTTGGGACGGCCCCCGAGATAGGAGTAGGTTTCGACAAGACCGATTTCGCCGAGGCGGCCGCTGCGGATGTATTTGTCACGCAACTCGTGATACACCGGATTGCTGCGGCGCTGGGTGTTGATCTGGACGACGCGGTTGTATTTGCGCGCGGCGGCGACGAGGGCTTCGCCCTCGATGACGTCGACGCCGATGGGTTTCTCGAGGTAGAGGTCGGCGCCGGCTTGCATCGCTTCGATCGCGGGGAGTGCGTGCCAGTGGTCGGGGGTGGCGATGAGGATGATGTCGTGGTGGGTGGAGGAGAGGAGGTCGCGGTAATTGGCGAAAGTCTTGGGGATGCCGGTTTGGTATTTCGCGACCGTGGCGAGAGTTTTCTCGAGGGCCTTCTTGTTGGGGTCGGCGAGCGAGATGACTTCGATTTCGGCGTTGCGGGTGAAGTTCTCGAGGTTGACGCCGCCGAACCAGCCGCAGCCGATGAGGCCGACTTTGGGGCGAGGGCCGGAGGAGGCGGCGAAGAGACGGGACGGGGCGGCGGCGGTGGCGGCGCCGGCGAGGGCGAGGGAGGAAACGAAGGTGCGACGGTTCATGGGAGGGGAAAGGAAGCACCAAGATCCAAGGTCCAAGCTCCAGAGAAACTCCAGTGCGAAATGCGGACCGGGAGGAGCGCGTGTGTGTGCCGGCGTGCAGCGGCGGGATCCGACCAGCCGCGCCTATCCTATGACGAAACACGGGTCAGGTGTTTGTTTTTCCCCGGAGTTCGGGCGGCTGGTCGGAAAGGATGAAAAGTCGGAAGAAGACGTGAGGTCCGGAGGGTGGCGTTACCTGGCCCGCAGTTGGAACGTCCGCGGCTGCTTAGGACGCTCGGTTACTCGGAGCGGAGTGCGCTCAGCGGATCTACCTTGGTTGCTCGCCGCGCGGGGAGGAGGCAGGCGAGGGCGGCGGTGGTGAGGAGGAGAAGATGGCGGTGTTGGCGCCGATGCCGAGGGCGAGGGTCAACGCGGCGACGGCGGTGAAGCCGGGCGAGCGGGCGAGGGAGCGGAGGGCGTGTTTCATGCTCGGAGCGCGAAGGCGGGAGAGAGGAAAGAGAAAGAGGGGCGGAGGTTGGGCGGAGTTCGCTAGTCGGAGCGGACGGCGGTGGCGGGGTCGACTTTCGTGGCGCGGCGGTCCGCCTTCGCTGAAGCTACGGCGGATCGGATTTCCGTTATTCGGCGCGCAAAGCCTCGAGCGGGTTCACTTGGGTCGCTCGCCGAGCGGGGAGCCAGCAGGCGAGGAGGCCGACGAGGATGAGAAGGGCGACGACGGCGGCGAGGCTCAGTGGATCGTAAGGCGAGACTTCGTAGAGGACGCTGCTCAACAGGCGCGAAGCGGCGAGGCAGACGAAAAGTCCGACGGCGAGTCCCGCGGACGCGAGACGAAGGCCCTGGCCCAGCATGAGCCGGCGCACGGATGAGGCGGACGCGCCGAGGGCCATGCGAATGCCGACCTCGCGCGTGCGTTGTCCGACGATGTAGCTGAGCACGCCATAGAGTCCGATCGCGGCGAGGAGAAGCGCGATGCCGGCGAAGATGCCGAGAAGGATGAGCATGATGCGCTGATTCGAGACCGTGTTGTTGAACAACTCATCCATCGTGCGGATCGCGAAAACCGGGAGCGTGGGCTCGACCTCGCGCATGGCGGCGCGGATGGAGGACGCGAGCGCGGAGGGTTCGAGGGAGGTGCGGAGGACGAAGGAGAGATTGGTGGGTGGGGACTGGCGGTAGGGGAAGTAGAGTTGGACGCGCGTGTCCTGCCCGAGTCCGAAGTTCTGAACGTGGCCGACCACGCCCACGATGGTGGAGAAGCTGGTGTTGCCCGCGGAGCCGCCGAGGCTGACGCGTTTGCCGATCGGGTCCTGGCCGGCGAAATGAGTGTCGGCGAACGTCGAGTCGATGATGCAGACCTTGTCCTCGTCCGGGTTTTCGCGATCGGTGAACGTGCGTCCGCGGAGGAGCGGGATGTGCATCGTGGCGAAGTAGTCGCGGCTGGCGGCGTTGTTCTCGGTGGAGAAGCGGCGGCCCGGACCGGGGTCGGGCGTGCCTTCGGGAACGAAGAAGGTTTGGTTGCCGCCGCCGGTGAGCGGGAGCGGATTGGTGAGTGCGACGGAGGTGACGCCGGGCAGTTCGCGCAGACGGGCGAGCGCGCGGTCGAGGAGTTGCGTGCGCTTGGTGGCGTCGGCCCAGTCGCGTCCGGGCATGGCGTAGCTGAAGGAGACGACGTGATCGGTTTTGAGGCCGGTGTCCGCGCGGTAGAGATTGTAGAGCGTGCGGAACATCAAGCCGGAGGCGAAGAGCAGCAGGCAGGTGAGCGCGAACTCGCTGGCGACCAAAACGGAGCGCCAGCGGGCGTGGACGCCGCCGACGGTGCCGCGACTGCCGGCGGCGGAGAGACCCTCGTTGAGGTTGACCTTCGAGGCGGTGAGCGCGGGAACCAGGCCGGCGAGGAGGGTCACGCCGACGCCGACGAAGACGGAGAAGGCGAAGACGTTGAAGTCCATCCTGACCTGCGAGCCTAAGGGAGAGTTGGCGGGGAGGAGCGATTGGATGGCCTCCATCGTGGTGTGACCGATGAGGAGGCCGAGGGCGGTGCCGGCGAGGCTGAGCAGGAAGGTTTCGGCGAGGACGACGCGGACGAGTTGCAGGCGCGTGGCTCCGAGCGCGGCGCGAATGGAGAATTCGCGCGAGCGCACGGAAGCGCGGGCGAGGAGGAGATTGGCGACGTTGGCACAGGCGATGAGCAGGACGCCGCACGCGGCGGCGAAGGAGACCCAAACGCTGGTGCGGACCTGGCCGAAGACGGTGTCGACGAGCGGCTGGAGTGCGACGGAGTTGCCGGTGTTGGTGCCGGGGTGTTCCTGCTCGAGCTGGCGGGCGATCGCGATCAGGTCGTTGCGCGCGGCTTCGACGCTGACGCCGGGACGGAGGCGGCCGATGCAGTAGAGGCCGGGGTGGTTGCCCCGCTCGGTGAGTTGGTCGGCGGAGAGGCCGAGGGGGACCCAGATGTCGGTTTGAGGGCTCGGCACGGCAAAAGTGGCGGGCATGACGCCGATGATCGTGTAGATCTCGCCGCTCACCGTGAGCGTGGAGCCGATGACGTCGGGGCGGGCGCCGAAGGAGCGGCGCCAGAAAGATTCGCTGATCAGTGCAGTGGGTGGGGCGCCGGGCTTGTCTTCGTCGGCGCGGAACCAGCGGCCGGCGAGCGGCTGAATGCCGAGGGCGGGCCAAAGATCATGGCTGAATTGGGCGCCGCCGAGTCGCTCGGTTTCCGACGGACCGATGTAGTTGAAACTCTGGCCGCGGAACGTGCCGAAGTGAGTGAAGCTTTGCTGCCGCTCGGTCCAGTCCAAGAAGTTTGGATACGCGACCGACATGTTCGGCACCTGCTCGGAGTTTTCGCCGAAGAAAACGAGTTCGTGGACCTGCGGCAGGGGCAGCGGTCGAACGAGGAGGGTGTTGACGAAACTGAAGACGCCGGAGTTGGCGCCGATGCCGAGGCCGAGCGTGAGCACGGCGATGAGCGTGAAGCCGGGAGTTTTGAGGAGGGTGCGGAGGGCGAGTTTCACGCGGGGGCGAGGGTTTGAGGGATGCGGGTGCGGTTTGAGTGCGGGCTGAAGCACCGCACTACTCGGACGGCGTGATCTTCAGGTTGGCGAAGTCGCCGGAGGAGGCGTGGCCGACCCAGAGGCCGAGTTGGCCGGAGGTGCGGTCGGTGAGGGACTCGACGGTGAGGGAGGGCTCTTTCGCGTTGTTGACGAAGACAGAGATCGTGCGGCCGGAGAGGACGATGCGGGCGTGAAACCAATCGTCGGGATCGGGGACGGGTGAGATGGCGGCTTCGTATTTGCCGGGAAATTTTTCGCGGAGGACCTGCCAGGGATGTTGCGGGTGCGAGATGTATTGGACGGCGCGCGCGGTGCGGGCGGGATCGGGGTTCTTGAAATTGAACGCGCGGAAATAGATCGCTTCGTAGGTGGTGTCGTCGACGCCGCGGAAGGCCAGGCCGACGAAGCTTCGGCCGGGTTTGTTGGCGCCGCGGAGATCGAGTTCGATGGTGCCGTTGGCGAAGTCGGAGCCGACGAGCCAGGCGATGCCATCGCGATCGCGGGCGTCGAGACGAAGGGCGTTGGGTGTGTCGGGAACGGCGGATGACGTGCGATTGTGGATACGCCAGGCGGAGGAGTCGGCGTGGGCGGAGAGGTCGGGTGAGGACGAGGTGGCGTGCGCGAATGCGGGAAACGCGAAGGAGAGGGCGGCGAGGACGGCGTGGGCGATCGGGAGGGGGTTCATATCAAAAGGCTGTCGTGCTCGTGATCTTGATTCGTGCTCGTGAGCGGGATGGGGGAGGTCGGGAGGGGAGGCGGCGGGGTGGGGGGAACCCCCCCAACCAAGGGGGCCCCGG